>CAWCWZ010000062.1:0-89869 GCA_963799395.1 uncultured Actinomycetes bacterium | reverse complement strand
CCAGCTGGGCTACGCCCAGGAGCTCGACCGCCGCATGAGCGGCTTCAACAACTTCGCCATCTCCTTCACGATCATCTCGATCCTGTCGGGCTGCCTGACCGTCTACGAGTTCGGCCTGCTCCACGGCGGCCCGCCGGTCATGAACTGGGGCTGGCTGTTCGTCGGCGTGATCGTGATCTTCGTCGGCCTGTCGATGGGCGAGATCTGCTCGGCCTACCCGACGGCCGGCGGCCTGTACTACTGGGCGGCCAAGTGCGCGCCCGGCAACAGCGCCCCGATCTGGTCGTGGTTCACCGGCTGGTTCAACCTGCTCGGGCAGGTCGCCGTGACGGCCGGCATCAGTTTCGGCTGCGCCTACTCGGTCTCGGCCTTCCTGGCGGAGTGGACCAACAAGTCCTACTGGCTGTCGCCGGGGCACACCATCGCCCTCCTGGCCATCATCCTCTTCGTGCAGGGCCTGCTGAACACCTACAGCATCCGCCTCGTCGCCCTGCTCAACGACATCTCGGTCTACTGGCATCTGATCGGCGTGGCAGTTATCGTCATCATCCTGTTCTGGGCGCCCAGCTCGCACGCCCATCAGAGCGTGTCGTTCATGTTCGGAAGGCGGGGTGGGACGCGTTCAAGGGCCTGTCGGGGTTCGCGGCGCCGCTCTACGTCATGGCCCTGGGCCTGCTGAACGCGCAGTACACCTTCACGGGCTACGACGCCTCGGCCCACGTCTCCGAGGAGACGCGAGACGCCAACGTGCAGGCGGCGAAGGGCATCGTCCGGTCGATCTGGGTCTCGCTGATCGCCGGCTTCATCCTGCTGGTCGGGGTGAGCTACGCGATCCCGCACTTCGTGCACCCCGTCGTCTTCGCAGGGACCCCCATCAAGAGCTATTCCGACCTCAGCCTGAGTGCTCGTCCCGTGGGCGGTCGCCTTCAAGTTCGCCGCCGGCAGGACGCTCGCGCTGCTGCTCATCCTGATCGTCATCGGCGCGCAGTTCTACTGCGGCATGTCGTCGGTCACCGCCAACTCGCGCATGATCTTCGCCTTCTCGCGCGACGGCGCCGTGCCGTTCTCGAACTACTGGCACCACGTCAGCCCGAAGCGCCGCGTGCCGGTGCACTCGGCCTGGTTCGGCGCCGTCGGGGCGTTCATCCTGTCCTCGACCTACATGATCAACTACTACGCCTACAGCGCGGTGGTCTCGGTCGCGGTCATCGGCCTGTACATCGCCTACCTGACGCCGGTGTTCCTGCGTCGCATCAACTCCAAGGCGTTCGTGCCCGGCCCCTAGAAGCTGAACAAGACGTGGAGCGCGGTGATCGGCTGGATCGCGATCGTCTGGGTCGTCTTCATCTGCATCGTCTTCATGCTGCCGTACTACGAACCGATGCTGACGTCGCACGACTTCAACTTCACGCCGGTGGCGGTGCTCGCGGTCATCGGCTTCGCCGGCATCTGGTGGGCGGTCTCGGCCCGCAAGTGGTTCAAGGGCCCGAAGATCCAGGGTTCGGCGGAGGAGCTCGCCGCGATCGAGGCCGAGCTCAAGCAGTTCGACTGACTGTGAGCCGAACGGTCGTGTGAGGCGGTTCTCACACGACGATCGCGAGATAGACAGCGCGGGCGGGCGGCGCAACAGCGCCGCCCACCCGCGTCCCACCCCCGTTGCACAGTTCGAGCAAAGGAAGAGGCCATGGCACATGGGTTGACCCCCGACGAGGCCATCGCGCGCATCGCCGACTGGCAGGGCAAGGACGTGCGCTGGGAGGAGCTCGGCGGCGGCATCACCAACCACAACTACATCGTCTGGGTGAACGGCGGCTGGGGCAACCCCGGCGGCGGCAAGTACGTGCTGCGCGTGCCCGGCGCCGGCACCGACATGTTCATCGACCGCGACATCGAGCGCCAGTGCATGATCGAGGCGGCCAGGATCGGGACGGCCCCTCAGGTCGCTCACGTCATCGAGCCCGAGAAGGCCATGGTCATCGACTTCATCGACGGCGAGGTCATGCACCCCGAGACGATGGCCGGGCACCCGGAGCGCATCAAGCAGGCCATCGAGGCGGTCCGCGTGTACCACGACAACGCCGTCTTCGGCAACAAGATCGAGATCTTCGACATGCTGCGCCGCTACACCAAGGTCTCGCGCGAGATCAACACCCCCATGCCGGACCGTCTCGCGGCGCTGCTGCCGCGGATGGACGAGATCGAAGAGGCGACGGCTCGCAACCCCGTCCCCTACGTCGCCTGCCAGAACGACCTGCTCTCGGAGAACTTCATCATCGACGCCGACGGCAAGATGTGGATCATCGACTGGGAGTACGGCGGCATGACCGACCCCTACTTCGACCTCGGCGACCACGTCATGGAGCACCCCTACTCGCGCGAGGAGGAGCGGCTGGTCATCGAGGCCTACCTCGGTCACATGGACGAGCGCCTCTTCGGCCGCATGATGCTCTACAAGATCGTCTCGGCCGATCTGGTGGGACGTGTGGGCGATGATCCAGCACACGGTGTCCAAGATCGAGTTCGACTACATGGCATGGGCCATGGAACGCGTCGGACGCGCCGAGCGCGGCTTCGCCGATCCCGACTATCCCGCCTGGCTGGCCGGCGCCTGACGCAGACGTCGAGAACAACCATACCGTCGTGATCCTTGAGTCGCCCACCGGCGAGCTCCCCCGCCTCACTGATCGGCCGTCCTGTCGTGGCTGTCTGGGGTCACCACGGACCGTCATGACCAGCGTCCTCCCGACGGGCAGTCGAGCCGGCCTCCCGCCCGGTCGGCGGCGGCCGGGTCCGGGCTTCTTCTCGGGGCTCGTCGCCATCACGCGCCTCGGTCTTCTGGCGATCATCTTCGCCGGCACGCTCAACGCCCTGGCGAACGTCTTCCATGGCGCCAGTGTGAGTCGCACGGTCGGCGCGCCATCGGGTGTGACCTTCATTGCGCTGATCATGGCCGCGGCCTCGACGGTACTTATGGTCGCCTTGACGCTGAATGCGGCCTTTCTCGTCGGTCGCCTGTTCTCGCGCCGTGTCGCGGCCTATCTGACCGCGACGGTCTTTGTTCTCGCGGTCGGCAGCGTCGCTCGTCGGATATCTCGGCAGCGCGAAGCTGGGAGGAGTCGCGATTGTTATCGTGGTGATCCCGGCCGTCGCGTTCGTGCTGAGTGTGCTGCTCGTGCGCTTCGCGGGACCGGCGCTCAGCGCAACGTCGAGCCGACGCCCCCCCGCCGCTGCTGCTGCGCGACCTCCGGCCCCGGGAGCGTCGCAGCATCGGCGCCGCGGGCATCGCAAGCGCTGAACGACAGCAGCACGGACCCAGTGTCGGGTTGACCTCTCCGGAGGCGGTCTTCGCCTGCTTCTGCTGTGGCGGCACCGTCGTGCCCGCCAATGCCGCGCCTCCAGCTCGGCGGGGCGAGTGCGGGCCGCTCTGTCGCCTGCGAGGCCCTTGAGTCAGAATAGGAGAGAGGATGAATCGCGGCAGGTCGAACAAGCGCCAACTGGCCCGGCAGGGTCCCGCCCGGACACCGCCTCCCACGGCGGGCGCCCGATCGATCCGCACCAGCAGCCTCCTGCTGCTCGTGGGCGTGGTCTTCGTCGTGGCCCTGCTTATGGTCGTCTCACTCGTCCAGTTCGTGCTCAAGCCCGATCCGGCGGTGAAGGCGGTTCCGATGTACGTGACGCTGACGCTCACCACAGGCGCCGCGCTGCTCATGTTCGTCATGGCGCTGAACGCCTCGTTCCTGCCGTTCATATCGCGCGAACGGGCACCCAACTTTTACCTGGTCATGTGGGCGATGGGCCTCACCGGCATCGTCACCGGTCTGCTGACGCTCGGGCGGGCGGCCAGCCCGTTTGTGACGCGCTTCGTCCTCGCCGGCATCGCGTTCACCTTCATCACGATACAGAACGCCCGGCTGGCCCGGGCTCGTGCGGCCCAGTCTGCGCAGCCCGTTGCTCAGCCTACGGAACACTCGGCTCCGCCTGCTCCGCGGCCGGAGCGGCGCTCCCGGGCCCGGCAGCGGCGCGGAGGGCGCAAACGGTGATGGCGTGAGCTGGCGCTGAGTGGCGTGACTTGGCACTTTGAATCTCGACGACGGGTGCGGGTGGGCAGCCCTCAGCGGTGACTGCGGTTGGCCTCGTCCGCCTTCTGCAACCAGAAAGCGCCTATCGCGTCCCAGTCCACCAGGCTCAGGTTGTCGATCTGCCCCGGCTTGAAATGCTCGCCGACATAGGCGGAGATGCGCAGTCCGAGGTCGTGGGCGTCGCTTTCCTGGCGGGCGAAGCCGCAGACGTCATCGTGAAACGAGGCGTCGTTGCTCAGTCCGACAGCAACGAGCCAGGTCTGCTCGTTGACCCCGTGCTCGCCGTCGCGGGACCAGTCGGTCATCTCACTGGTGGCCTTGCGGCTCCTGAAATACGGGCCGACGAGTCCCCACCACATCAGCCCGATCACCAGCACGCCTGTGGTGAGGCCCCGAACCAGAGACCCGAAGAACAGCTCCAGGCCTACCAGTACCGCCACCGCAAAGACAATGGAGATGACACGCTTCATCGTGTCTGTTCTACACCCGCCGGTAGATGCGCGCACGGCCCAACCTTCACCTGGTCACGTGGAGGGCGCTAGCAGTGACCTCGGGTGGCGCTCGAAACGCCGCCCCCGCCGCTTCCGTTCCGCTAGCCTTCCGCCGCTCGATGGCCGGCTATCTGATCAGGCTGCGACCAACCCTTGACAAGCGGCAAAGCGATCCTACAATCCGATCATCTCTGAACGATTGTGCCCAGTCATGATCGATAAGCCTTCGGGCGAAAGGGTCGATTGTCCACTTCAGACGTGCGTGAGATGCTCCCCGCCGAGCGGCGGGCGCGGATCGTCGCCGCTCTCAGGGCTCAGCGCGCCGTCCGGGTCACCACGCTCAGCGGCGACCTCGGCGTCTCAGAGATAACCATCCGCCGCGATCTCAGGCTCCTCGAACAGGAGGGCGTGCTCGCCCGCACGCACGGGGGCGCGGTGCGCAGACAGGACCTGAGCGACGAGCCGTGGCACGAAGAGAACGCCGTTTCCCACGCGGCCGAGAAGGAACGGATCGCCAGGGCCGCCGCCGCCATGATCGAGCCGCGCGACACCGTCTTTCTGGGGTCGGGCACGACGGTCGTGCACATGCTGCGCCACATCGACCCCGATCTCGAGGCCCGCGTCGTCACTCACAGCCTGGCGGCGGCATCCGAGGCCAGGGGGCTGCGACTCGAGCTCGTCTTCCTCGGCGGCCTCTACCGCCCCGGGCTCGACGCCGTCGAAGGCTCGTGGCCGCTCGACATGATCGCCCACTTCTATGCCGACAAGACCTTCCTCGGGGCCGACTGCCTCGACTCGCGGGCGGGTCTCACAACGCCGAGCATCGCCGTGGCCGCCATCGAGCTCGCCATGATCCGCCGCACGCGCGGCGAGGTCGTGGTGCTGGCCGACAGCAGCAAGTTCGGCCTCGTCGGCGCCGTCGTCATCTGCCCCCTCGACCAGATCGACGTGGTGCTGGTCGATGGCGGGGTCGACGCCGAGGTCTGTGAACGCGTCGAGCGGGCCGGGCCGCGCTGCGAGGTGATCTAGGAGCCACATGCTTAACGACGTCTTGAGACAGGCAAATCGGCGAATCGGGAGCACCGCATGAGCGACGAAGCAACGCGTCCGGCCGGCGAGGTCGGCGAAGAAGTCGGGCTTGGTCACCCCGACGCTGACTTGGCCAAGCTGTTCGAAGACGAAGCGCTGCGCGTGGTCGACGGCCGGCCGAGCAGCACGGCATCCCGCTGCGCATCATCGGCGCCCTCGCCTTCCACCACCACTGCCCGCAGTTCGGCTGGATCCAGGCCAAGCTGAACCGCGTCTACACGGACATCGACTTCGCCGCGTACGGCAAGCAGTCGAAGCAGATCCGCGACCTCTTCGTCTCGCTGGGCTACGACGAGGACCTCGAGATCAACGCCTTCCACGCCGAGGGCGGCAGGCTGATCTTCAACAACCCGACCAGCCACATCCACGTCGACGTCTTCATGGACAGGCTCGACTTCTGCCACCCCATCCCCTGGAAGAACAGGCTCGAGGTCGACGATCCCACCATCCCCCTCGCCGAGCTCGTCCTCGAGAAGATGCAGATCGTCAAGATCAACGAGAAGGACATCATCGACACGATCATGCTGCTGCGCGAGCACGCAATCGCGAGCGACGACAACGACCACGTGAACGCCACCCGCATCGCCGAGCTGTGCGCCGGCGAGTGGGGCTCTGGCGCACGACCTCGATGAACCTCGAGAAGGTGCGCGACTACCTTCCCCACTTCGACCTGTCCGACGAGGATCGGACCATCGTCGCGCAGCGCGTCGCCGAGCTGCTCGCCGCCATGAACGACTACCCGAAGGGCACGAAATGGCGCCTGCGGGCCAGGGTCGGCGACAAAGTCAGATGGTACAAAGAGATCGACTAGGCCACGGTACGATTCACGGACAGGATGGCAGGATGGCACTCTTCAAGAAGAAAGACGGCGCAGAAACCAAGCAATCGCGACTCTTCTTTGCGACCGACGTGCACGGCTCGGAGCGCACCTTTCGCAAGTTTCTGAACTGCGCCAAGTTCTACAAGGTCGACCACATCATCATGGGCGGCGACATCATGGGCAAGTTCCTCGTGCCCATCGTCCATGAGCACGACAGCCACTACCGCGTGACGCTGCAGGGCACGACCGAGCCCATCGAGGGCGCCGACGCCCTGGCGGCCATCAAGGAGCGCATCGAGACGCTCGGCTTCTACCACGTCACCGTGCACGAGGACGAGCTGCACGCCATGCAGGCCGACCAGGAGGTGATCGACGCCAAGTTCCGGCAACTGGCCCGCGAGCGCATCGAGCGCTGGATCGCGCTGGCCGACGAACGGCTCGAGGGGACCAACGTCAAGTGGTACGTCACGGGGGGCAACGACGACCAGCCCGAGGTGCTCACGGTCTTCGACGAGGTGAAAAGCGAACACGTTGTGAACTGCGAGGGCCGGATCGTCATGATCGATGACTTCTACCCGACGGCCAACTGCGGCTATTCCAACCCTACCCCGTGGGACACACCACGCGAGGTCGAGGAGGCGGTGCTAGAGGAGATCCTTGAACAGGCCGTGCAGGGCATCGACGACTACACGAGCGCCATCTTCAACTTTCACGTGCCGCCCTACGACTGCACCCTGGACGACTGTCCCAAGCTCGACTGGTCGACCGACCCGCCTTCGCCGATCGTCATCGGCGGCGTACCGCAATCCGCGCCGGCAGGCAGCACCGCCGTGCGCAAGGTCATCGAGAAGTACAAGCCCCTCCTGGCCCTGACCGGTCACATCCACGAGTCGCGCGGCCTGGTCACCATCGGCCGCACGACGGTCATCAACCCGGGCAGCGAGTACGGCGAGGGCATCATCCGGGGCTGCATCTTCACGCTCCAGCCCGGCAAGGTGGTCGGCTATCAGATGACGTCGGGCTAGATCCCCGGCTCTCCATGCACCGATCCTGTCATCTGGTCTTTCAACTGACATGGGGGTAGAGATGGAAGCATCTGCCGCAGCAAAGCCCGAAGTCTTTTCTCGCAAGGCGTCGGGGCTGTCCCGGGTCATGTCGCCCTGGTCGGCCTTCATCTACAACTTCCTCACCATGGGCGTCATCTTCCCGTGGACGTTTGTGTGGGCGCCCGAGGCGTTCCCCGGCGTGTCGGTCTGGGCTGCCTGCCTGTTCGCGACACTGCTCGAGCTGCCCATCGCCCTGGCCTATGTATGGATGGCGACGGCGATGCCCCGCAGCGGCGGCGACTACGTCTTCCAGAGCCGCGTGCTCGGCGGCGCCATCGGCTTCCCGGTCGTGATGAGCGGCTTCGTCATCTGGATCCTGGAGTGGGTCGCCCTGGCCGGCTGGCTGCTCGCCAACCTCGGCCTCGCACCGCTGTTCCTGGGCCTCGGCGTGCACTACAACAGCACCGGCCTGATCAACGCCGGCGTCTGGGCCGAGTCCCACCAGGGGGTCGTCGTCATCAGCATCATCGGCGCGGCCGCCATGGCGATCCTGCTCGTGACCGGCTTCAAGAACTACGTGCGCCTGCAGTACGCCATGTTCGCTGGCACCGGCATCCTCGTGGTGATCATGCTGGCCCAGTTCCTGCGCACGAACCCCGCCCACTTCGCCGTGGCGATCAACCACTTCAACGGGATCGTCGACAAGAACCCGGCCTACTACACCTGGCTGCAGCACGACGTGAGCTCGGTCAAGGGCGGCTACAACCTCTTCCCGAAGTTCGCACTCGGGGCCACACTACTCGCCGCTCCGATCGCCTGGACCAGCACGCAGTGGGCCACCTACAGCGTGGAGCAGGGCGGCGAGATCAAGGGCGCCCGCGTCTTTAAGAACCAGATGTTCATCATCGTCGGTTCGCTGATCGCCGTTGGTGTCGTGCTGGCCCTCATCGCCTGGACCGAGCAGCGCGCCGTGGGCACCGGCTTCTTCAACGCCGTCTCGGCCTCCTACTACGGTGCCATCAGTGCTTCGGGCACCGGCATCGGCAAGGTACTGCCCTTCCCCGGCATGTTCGCCATCATCATCTCGCCCAACCCGATTATCACGGTGCTGGCGGCGGTCAGCTTCATGCTGGCCTCGCTGCAGATCCTCTGCAACTGCTACATCGGCGTCACCCGTATCATGGTCGGCATGTCGCTCGACCGTACCCTGCCGGCCTGGTTCTCGAAGGTCAACGCACGCTTCCGCACCCCGGTCAACGCCCACCTCATCTACTTCATCCTAGGGGCGGGGGCGATCGTCGGCTACAGCTACGTGACCAAGTGGGCAACCCTTACGCTCGGCGTCACCTTCGCCTGCGGCTACGTCTTCGTGTTCAGCGCTCTGGCGGCCGCCCTACTGCCCTACCGCGCTAAAGCGCTGTACGAGGCCTCGCCGGGAGCCCAGTACCAGTTCTTGGGCATACCGCTGGTGACCATCTTCGGCTTCATCGGCGCCATCTTCGGCGGGGCCGCCGTGGTCGCCTTCCTGGTGAAGAAGGGCTACGGCCTGACCGGCACCTCGCCGGGCCTGACGTACGGGATTGCGGGCGGCATCATCGTCTTCAGCGTGGTCATCTACTGGATCAGCCGCTACTACCAGCGCGGCAAGGGCATCGACATCTCCTATGCCTTCCTCGAGGTGCCGCCCGAGTGAGCTGTTCCTAGCGACATCGGCGCATGTGGCGGCGAGCGCCGGGCCCTGCGGGCTCGGCGCTCGCCGCCCATCGCCCCTGAACGACCTTCACGCCACCGCCGCCCGCGGCCTGCCGCCGCGCGCCGGCACTTCGACAAACCGACGAGGGGATCGAGCATGACCGGCGCTACCATCACGCCCGACGAGGTCATCGGCCAGATCGCAGACTGGAAGGGCAAGGACGTCCGCTGGGAGGTGCTCGGCGGCGGCATCACCAACTTCAACTACCTCGTGACCGTCGTGGGCGAGGCCGGAGCGCCGGGGACCGGCAGAGGTACGTGCTGCGCATCCCGGGCCTGGGCACGGACACCTTCATCGATCGCGAGCGCGAGCTGCGGAACCACGTGGCCGCCGCCGCGGCCGGCGTGACCCCGCCGCTCCTTCACCGGATCGAACCGGGGCACTGTACGATCGTGCCCTTCATCGTCGGCGAGACCATGCACCCCGAGTCCATCGCGGGACACTCGGACCGCCTCGAGAAGATCGCCAGGGCCGTGAGGACCTATCACGACAAAGCGGTCTTCGACAACGAGATCCATGTGTTCGACATGATCCGCGACTACACGGCGATGGCCCGCGACGTGGAAGCGCCGCGGCCGGAGGAGCTCGAGCAGATGTACGCGGTCGTCGCCGCGATCGAGGTGGCCATGGAACGCGACGAGCCCACGCCCACCGCCTGCCACTGCGACCTGCTCTCCGAGAACTTCATCCTCGACGGCGACGGCAAGATGTGGGTCATCGACTGGGAGTACGGCGGCATGACCGACCCCTACTTCGACCTCGGCGACTTCTGCGTCGAGCACCCACTGTCGGGCGCCGAGGAGAGAGCCTTCCTCACCTGGTACTGCGGCTCCATGGACGAACAGCGCTACAGCCGCATGATGCTCCACAAGCTGGTCGCCGACCTCTGGTGGAGCATCTGGGCCATGATCCAGTGTCGGCTTTCCAAGATCGACTTCGACTTCCACGAGTACGGCATGAACCGCATCAGGCGGTTCTGCGACAACGCCGCGGACCCCGACTACGAGGAGTGGCTCGCGCGGGTGTAGCTGCGCTCTTCCCCAGCGCTTGGTGCCGCGCAGGCGCCGGTCGAGTCCGCGCCGGCAACGCCCACAGCGAGGGCCGCGGCCGCCATCTGGCGGCCGCGGCCCTTGTCGCATCGTCTGAGGCGAACCCTGCGGGCTCGCCTCAGCGGGCCGCTACGCGTGCAGCCCGGTCTTCTTCTTGAACTGCTCCACCGAGTTGATCTCGATGTCGAGAAGCTCGGCGATGCGGATCTTGGCCGCCATGCCCTTGGCTACGCCCGGCACACCGGTGACCACGCCGATGTCGAGCTCCTCGCGAAGGCCGCGCATGACGTGCGGGTCGGAGAGCTCGAGCGGGCTCACGTGCAGCTTGTCGGCCACGTACTGCTTGGCTTCCGTGATCCTCATCTTCTTGAGTTGCATCCGTGCTACCAGATCTCCAGCAGCCCTGATGCCACCCATCGACGAGGCCAGCAGATGCGCCATGTGCATGCCGGCTGGATCGCCTGTACCCACCTACAACCCGTCGCAGCGGCCGATCTCGACCATCGCGGCGCTCGCCCGGGTCACGGCGTCGACGGCGGGTGTCTCGAACATCGGCACGCCGCCGACGCCCATGCCCACGTTGGCGTGGATCGGGATCTTGGCGATCTCGCTGCAGGCCTTGACGAAGGTGACGGCCCGCGACAGGTTCCACGGCGTCGACTTTCGGTGTTGGTGTTGACGACCGGCCCGAAGATGGCCGTGCCGGCCTTCTCGCAGAGCTCCAGCTGCTGGTGCGGCCACAGGCCGGCCAGGCGAGTGCCGTCGTATTCGAGCTGACCGTGGAAGCCGAGCACCATCTCGGACGACATGCCGATCTCGACCGGCAGGCCGGTCTCGTCGGCGACATGCTCGGTGGTCCTCAGCACGGCCAGGAACTCGGCGTCGCCGGTGGAGGCGACGGTGTCGTAGTCGATACCGTCGGCGCCCATCTCGAGCATGCAGTCGCTCATCAGGATGCAGTCGTCCTGGCAGGCCTGCAGAGCCTCTTCCTGGGTCTTGCGGGCCTCGTCGATCTTGCCCAGCGGCAGCAGGTCGGACGGGTTCTGGAAACGAGCCGTCGGGCCGGTAGTAGAGGCCGAGGTTGGGCATGAAGCCGTACAGGAGCGGGAAGATGGTCGTCTCCTGGAGGAGCTCCATGTGGAGCTGCTCGAGCGCCTTGAGAAAGCGCTGCGGCTTGACCGAGTAGTCGTTGTGCGAGACCTCCATCGAGTCGAAGCCGAGCATCGACTCGAAGAGGCGCACGCCGACCTCGCGGTTGACCGGCGCCACGACGCCGCTCGACATGCGCGACGAGTTCAGGGCGTTCACGCACCCGTCCTTCGTCATGACCACCTCGTGACCGCGCTCGACGCCCCAGATGCGGCTCGGGCAGGCGAACATGTCGTCCAGGTAATCGATCTCGTTCTCGGTAAGCGGAGGGATCTTGGCCTTGGTGGCGGCCGCCTCGGTGCCCTCCTCGAGGTCGTGGCGCAGCTCGTCGCGCGTCATCTCGACGCTCGAGCTGTCGCCCATTCTCGTCAGGATCTTCATAGACGCTTAGACCTTCCTGCTGCTTGGGGTCGAGACCACGCGGGGCTCACCAGTCGGAGAAGCCCTCGTTGTACCAGATCTTGGACGCACCTTTCTTGGCGCGCTTGTTCCAGGCCTTGGTCTTGGGCTCGGCGTCGACCCGGGCGATGACCTTGTCGGCCTGCGCCTTGACGCGCTCGCGCATCTCGGGCGTCAGGGCCGGCACCGTGTCGCAGTGCTTCTTGACGCGATCGAGGTTGAGCTGAGTCGCCGTGTACCAGAAGCCCCAGTCGTCGGCGAAGCGCTTGGCGAGGTAGTTCTGGTTGATCTTCTTGTTGTCGTCGTCGCCGATCTCGCACGTGATGAACAGGTATTCGATGTCCTTCAGGTCCTTGTCGTTGATCTCGACGATCTGCAGCTTCTGCAGGAGGATGTCGGTCAGGGTGACGCAGTACGGGTCGAGCTCGAGACGGTCCTTGTAGAGGATCTCGTGGCAGTAGTCGAGCTTGTCGAAGAACACGTCGATCATGGGCACCGGACCGGCGTAGTAGATGTGCCGCGTCTTGCCCGACATCGCCATGGTCTGCAGGTCGCACTCGTAGCCCATGTCCTTCATGAAGTCACGCATCTTGCCGCCGGTCTTGCTGTAGGCGGCGTAGTCGATGTCGGTGAAGTAGCGCTCGCCGAGGCGCTCGAGCCTGGCGTAGAGGTCTATCTGGTCCGGGAAGTAGTAGTGCAGCGCGAGCGGGCCCATGACCCGCATGATGATGCCGCGCTTCTGGGCCTCCTCCGTCAGACGCTTGCCCTCGGCCAGGAAGACCTCGGGCTTGGGGTAGCGCTCGATCGGGATGTCCTTGGGCAGGATGAACGGCTGTGCCATGTATCGACCTCCTTCTTCGGCTCACCGCCTGACGCGACGTGGGCGGCGGTCCGGCTCAAAGCCGGACCGCCGCCACGGTCACGCCGAGCGACACTGGTTTTCGCAGAATGCGAACGCTATTCGACCGGGATCTCCTTGGCGACCGCCTCGAGAGCCATGCCCTGGCGCTTGCGCACCGCCCAGGCGACGATCCAGATGACGATCGCGGCGACGTACAGGATGCCCATGAAGATCATCGAGCTGCCGTTCTTGTACCCGACGCCGTAGGTGTTGGTCGGGTCGTAGATCCACAGGTACAGGTTGAAGACCAGGAACGCAGAGTAGCCGGCGGCGACAATCACCATCCACGGGATGCCCAGGATCTTGGCCTTGGGCAGCGCCGAGTTCTCCCAGATGCTCTTCGCGCGCCACGGCATGACCATGAAGGCCAGGCCTGAGCCGAGGAACATGACGGCGATCACCAGCGTGGCGTCGTAGGTGAGCTTGATGAACGAAGGCTGGTAGGCGTAGAAGGCCGAGACGATGATAGACGGAATCACCATGCACAGGAGCGCCACGACCGGCACGCCGCCCGAGGTCACCTTGGCCACGCCTTCGGGCAGAATGCGGTCGAAGGCCGAGGCGAAGATCATGCGCGTCGAGGAGAGGAACACGGTGCCCCACCACCCGAAGACGAGCAACGAGATGGCGGCGATGAGGATGACCTGGAAGGCCGAGTTGTTGACGACCCAGGCGATCATGGCAGTCGGCGAGAGGTAGTCGCCGTGCTGCGGCGTGCCCTTGATGTACGCGTAGATGACGCCCTCGTAGCCGTTGGCCGTGGCCATGAAGAACTTGTAGCCCATCGTCTTGGTGACCAGTGTGAGGAAGATGACGCCGATGACGGCCGCCGACAGCAGACCGCCGCCCATCTGGTAGATGTTCTTGCGGAAGTCCTTGGCGCCGCGGACCTCGCCGTAGAGGGTCGCGCCCCAGTTCGGCCACAGCAGCCAGAAGCACATGAACGGGATCAGCTTGAAGGTCTGCCACACCGAGCCGCTGAACATCGATGACGGCATGCCCGAGCCGCTGTTGGCCACCGTCGCACCATAGGCGTTGTGGACCCCGTACAGATGGAGGTTCTCACGGTTGAAGGCGCTGATGAAGCCAGTCTTCGACGTGACGAGCAGGATGATGCCGGCCACGAGGATGCCGGCCAGACCGATCCACAGGGCCCACTTCTGGAAGGTCGCATAGGCCTTCATGCCGATGGCGACCAGGTAGGTGGCGAGAGCGATGGTGGCGAGCGACGCCACGAACACGCCGTTGTGGGTGAGCAGCCAGTCGGCGCTGCCGCCGGCCCCGACGATCCTGAGGACCGGATTGATGAACGAGTTGACGCACAAGGCCCCGTAGATCGGGATCCAGAGCCAGAGGATGAACCACCAGCCGGTGGCCCCCAGCACGAAGCCGACCGAGCTGTGGAACACGCGTGATTGCCAGACGTAGTCGCCGCCGGCCCGTGGCATCGCCGAGATCAGACCGGCGTAGACCACCACTTCGAGCAGTACCAGGACCGTGGTGATGATGACGGCCCAGAACACGCTGCCGCCCGGGATGAAGACCGCGTACAGGAACCCCCAGATCCCCAGGAAGATGTTGGTGGAGAAGAACGAATAGCGGAAGCCGTCGGTCGTGGACCAGCCCTTCACCAGGCCGCTGGCCTTGCGGACGAAGAGCGTCTGCTCCGCCGGCCGCGGTGCTTCGGAGTTTGTCGCCATCTACTGAACCTCCCGTGACAGACCCTTCGTGGACGACGCGGCGCGCCGTCTACCCCTTGCGACGTACCCGGGCGCGCTCATCCCATGGTCAGTCGGTAGCGTTTGACCTTGCTCTTGCCGTCGAGCTCGACGACGCAGCCCGACAGCGTGCCCTCGACGTACGAGCTCCCCGGGTTGATCGCGAGCGTGCGGCCGATGCGTACGGCCGCGCGGCTCTCGTGGATGTGACCGTGCAACGAGAGCAGGGGCTGGACTTCGTCGATGATCTCTCGCACCGCGGTGGAACCCACGTGGGCCGTGTCCTGGCCTTGCACAGTGAGCGAGTCCCAGTCGATCTTCGGGGCGACGTCGAGCTGGGTATCGTAGGGCGGCGCGTGCAGGCCGAGCACGAGGCGCTCGGGCGGCACCGTCGCCTGCTTGACGATAGTCTCGATACGCGTGTGCAGGGCGGATTCGTCTTCTTCGCGCGGCGTGTCCCACGGCGTCAGGTTGGTCCAGCCGCTGGAGACGAGCTGATAGTCGCCGGGCATATCGAGGACGTTGCCCTCGCCCACGACGATCTCCTTGGAGGTGGCGAGGATCTCGTCGATGTCGGGCTGGTCGTCGTTACCCGGACATACGATGCACTGGATGCCGCTGCCGGCAAGGCGCTCGTCGGCCCAGGCGACCCACTGCTCGACCGTGCGCCGCATCTCACGCTTGAAGACCTCGTCGAGCTTCTCGGGATGAGTCGAGTAGTCCTGGACCTCGTCGTGGCTCATGGCGACCGGGTAGTAGCCGTGGTCGCGGATGAGGCGCTCGTTTTGCGCCAGCTCGTCGGTGCCCTGAAGGTCGTGCTGCTGGTCCTGCATGTGATACTGCCAGCGGTCGGTCCCGGCCTCGACGATCGGTACGATCGCCTTGCCCGTCATGTCGCCGCCCAGGATGAGGACGTCGACCTCGTAGTGCTTGGCCGAGTTGATGAACTTGCGCCAGCAGACCTCGGACCCGTGTACGTCGGTGGCGAAGAAGAGCCGTACCTTCACCGAGCACCCCCTTCGAACCTCGTGGTGTCCGCGTTCATCTGTCCACCCGCTCCTTTCATGCCACCCCGTCGGCAAAGGACACTGACCCCGCGGCCGCGCCTACACCTAGCTTAATCCCAGACGATTTGCTTGCCCAGCTCCGGCGTTGCACAGGACGCCCGACGGCGCACCGAAGCGCGGCTGCGATGGCGGTATCCTGCGGCCTCCGGCGACAGCCACCGACCGCTCGGGGTGGGGCGAGGATCCGTGCGGGGTGAGGCGCCGCAGTGTGAGGCGCCGTAGTCGAGCAACGCGGATCATCCGCGAAGTCCGAACGCCGGAATGGCGTTGACCACGACACCCCTTGTCACGAGCTGCTCGACGAATCGAACAGAATCGAAACCGATCATAGGCTCCGCTCGGCCGCCGTCAAGTGCGACTGTGTTGGAGAACGTACGTTATCGAGCGGTTGACTGCAAGTCGTCTTCACGCCGGCGTTCGCCGGCCGCTGCCCACCGCACGGTCGCACCGCCCGAGACACGCATCGGCCGGTCCTACCTCGCCGCGGCGGTCATCGCCGCGGCGAGATCGTCGCCCAGCGCCAGACGGCCGCCGCAGGCGGCCGCGATCTCGGTCTCGCTGACGTCGTCGAGGGTGCGGCCCAGGTCTTCGGGCAGGAACGTGCGGGGCGCGAGCAGCCACTCGCCGTCGGCGAGCGGCTGCTCGCGCAGGGCGGCGACGACCTCACGGCCGCCCAGCAACCCGGTGACGGTCACGTGCGCTCCGAAGAGACGGTTGGCGACGATGTACGGGCGTGCCGCCACCGCGCCGCGTGCCACAAGCCTGAGGGCGGCGGCGTCGAGCACCGGCGCCGCCGCGGCGCCGCCGAGCAGCGCGAGGCGCGGGGCGCCCGCGGCGATCTCCACCGCCTCGGCCTCGGCGAGCAGGGCGGCGCAGATGCCGATGCCGTTCTCGTACTGGCGGGGAGCGTCGGCGGCCGGCGGCAGCGTGCCGGCCAGCAGGTAGAGCTCGTCGGCGGCGTGCACGAAGCGCCGCCCCAGGCGGGCGGCAAGAGCGACCTGCAGCTCGGCGATCAGCGCCAGCGTCGCGTCGGCGTCGCTTGCGGTCACGCGCCGCAGGCCGAGCGACTCGCGCGAGAGCGACACGGGCACGACGCCCACGTCGACCACTCCCCCGCTCCCGCCCTCGCCAGCGTTCGTCACGACCCCGGATCGCTCGCCTCCCCATCGGTCGCACGGCGCGTATCGCCCGCCTCCTCATCAGCGCCGGCGTCCCAGGACGGCCCGCCGGCCAGGACGGCGAGCTGCTCCACCGTCTCGCGCAGCACGGCGCCGTCGTTCACGCCCGGACACAGCACCACCTGCACGTGGGTCTCGATGCCGTGGCGGGCGAGCCAGACGAGGCGGTCGCGGGCGCCGCGGGCGCCGGCCCCCATCAGCCGCGCGCGCACGTCGTCGTCCCAGGCGTGCAGCGAGACGTAGAGCGGCGACAGCCGCAGGGCCGCGATGCGCTCGAGGTCGTGGTCGTCGACGTTGCTGAGCGTGATGAACGTGCCCTGCAGGAATGAGAGTCGGTAGTCGTCGTCACGCACGTACAGCGACGGGCGCAGGCCGGGCGGCAGCTGATCGACGAAGCAGAACGCGCAGTCGTTCGCGCAGCGCCGGACCGCGACGCCGAGCCCATCCTGCAGCGACAGGCCGTGCTCTTCGCCGCGCCGCAGCACGACGGACACGAAAAGACGGCGGACACCTCGGGCAAGCTCGAGACTGAAGCGGCCGTCGGCGGCGGCCAGGGCGAGGTCGAGCACGTCCTCTGGCGGTCGCCCGTCGATCGCCACGATGCGGTCGCCGGGCTCCACGCCCGCTCGCACCGCCGCCCCCGACACCCCGTCGACCGCGAGGCCCCGTCCGCGCGCGCCGGGCGCGGGATCGCCGCTCACCGCAGCGAGGCGATGAGGCTCATGGGCCGATCAGCTCACGGATGCGCCGGACCGCGGCGTCGATCTCGTCCTCGGGCGTGGAGGCGCCGGCGGTCACCCCGACGCGCCGCGCTCCGGAGAGCCACGCGCTCTCGAGCTCGGCGGCCGTCTCGATGTGCCAGGTGCGCTCCTGGATGACGCGGCAGAGGCTCGCGAGACGGGTCGTGTTGGCGCTGTTGCGGCCGCCGACCACGATCACGACGTCGACCGAGCGAGCGAGCTCCTGAGCGGCGGCCTGGCGCTTGCCGGTGGCGTCGCAGATCGTGTTGAAGACGAGAGTCTCGCGGGCCGCCGGGGCAAGCCGCGAGACGAGACGCGCCAGGTTGTCGCGCGTCTGGGTGGTCTGCACGATCACCCCGACACGCTTGCCCCATACGTCGCCCAGACGCAGCTCGTCGGCGTCTTCGACCACCAGGGCGCTCGGCCCGGCCCAGGCGACGAGGCCGACGACCTCGGGGTGGTCCCTCTCGCCTAGGATGACGGGGGTGTAGCCCTGCTCGCGTAGCACCTCCGCCTTCTGGTGGGCCACGTTGACGAACGGACAGGTGGCGTCGATCACCTCGAGCCCGCGGGCCCGCGCGGCGGCCACGACCTCGGGATCGACGCCGTGAGTGCGCACGATCACGGTGCCGCTCTCGACCTCGTTCAGGTCGTCGATCGCGGCGATGCCGCGCCGGGCCAGGCGCTCGACGACTGAGGGGTTGTGGATCAGCGGGCCGAGAGTGTAGATCGGCGGCGCCAGGGCGACACCCGCCTCCTCGGCGATGCGCAGGGCCCGCTCGACGCCGTAGCAGTAGCCGGCGTAGCGGGCGACGACGATCGTGGCGGCGCCACGATCGTCGTCGCCCGCTACGCCGGCGCCGGCGCGCTCGTCAGAGGGACTCATAGAGCGCCTCGACCGCCTCTCGTATGCGGGCCGCGGCTTGTGCGTACATCACACTCTTCTTACCCTCGAGACCAGAGAGGTCGACAGCGGGCCCCGCCTTGACCCGCACGACCGGCAGCCCCGGCCGGCGGTCGTGGATGACCTTGTCGCTGCCCTTCAGGCCGACGGGGATGACCGGCGCGCCGCTGCGCAGCGCCAGCATGCCGACACCGGGCTGAAACTCGTGCACGGCGTCGTCGCGCATGCGCGTGCCCTCGGGATAGATGATGAGCGCCTCGCCGCCGGCGAGCGAGGCGAGAGCCGCTTCGAGGGCCGCGCGGTCGCTCTCGCCGCGGCGCACGGGGATGGCGCCGAGCTCCGTGACCGCCCAGCGCAGCGCGCCATTGGCGAAGAGCTCGGACTTGGCGAAGTAGCGCACGGGCCGGCGGAAGGCGTGGCCGACGAAGAACGGGTCGAGCTCGCTCTTGTGATTGGCGGCGATGAGCGCGGCGCCGGTGCGGGGCAGGTTCTCGGCGCCGTCACAGGACAGCCGGTAGGTGGCCGCCAGCGTCAGGCCCGAGACGACCCGTACGGTGCGGTAGAACCAGCGATCGCCGGGCGCGTAGAGGGGGACGTTCCTCACGAGCGTGCTCCGACCCGGGCCAGGACGATCGCGCGCGCGGCTTCGACCACCTGGTCGACGTCGAGACCCGACGTGTCGAGCTCGATCGCGTCGGCGGCGCGGCACAGCGGCGCCACGGCGCGCTGCGAGTCGTAGGCGTCGCGGGCGACGATGGCCTGCAGCGTCTCGTCGGCGCCGACGTGCTCGCCGCCGGCGATCAACTCCTTGCGGCGACGCTCGGCGCGCACTTCGGGTGTGGCCGTGAGGAAGAGCTTCACCGGCGCCTCGGGGAACACGACGGTGCCGATGTCGCGACCTTCGATCACGACGTCCTGGGCGGCGCCGATGCGGCGTTGCTCATCGAGCAGCACCGAGCGTACCTCGGCGTGTGCCGACACCTCGGAGACCGCGGCCGACACGGCCGGTCGTCGGATCTCCTCGCTCAAGTCGCGGTCGGCGGCCACGATGCGACCGTCGAGGGCGAACGAGATGCGCGCCTCCCGGGCCAGGGCGGCGAGCGAGGCGCCGTCGTCGGCCGCCACGCCTTCGTGGAGAGCGAGGTAGGCCACCGCCCGGTACATCGCGCCGGTATCCAGGTAGGCAAAGCCGAGGCGGGCGGCGAGCAGCTTCGCGAGCGTGCTCTTGCCCGACCCGGCCGGGCCGTCGATGGCGATCACGGTCATGAGGGCAGCACCTCCGCGAGGACGTCGCCGAAGCGGGGGAACGTGACGGCGGCGGCCCCGAACCCGCTCACGGTCACCCCGGCGGGACAGGCGAGGCCGGCGACCGCGCCCAGCATGGCGAGGCGGTGGTCGCCACGGCTCGAGAACGCGCCGCCGCGCAAGGGACGATGCGTGACGCGAAGGGTGTCGGCGCCCGCTTCGGCCTCGCCGCCGAGGCCGGTGACGATCTCGACGATGGCCGCCAGGCGGTCGCTCTCCTTGGCGCGCAGGTCGGCCACGCCCTCGATCACCGTCTCGCCCTCGGCGTAGCAACCGAGAAGCGCGAGCAGCGTGACCTCGTCGATCAACGAGGGGACATCGGCGGCGGCCACAGTCGTGCCGTGCAGGGTCGACGCGCTGACCTCGAGATCGCCGCGGGGTTCGCCGCCGTCCTGCCCGGTGACCGTCCACTCGACGAGGCCGCCCATGCGGCATACGGCCTGACAGAAGCCGAGCCTCGTCGGGTTCAGCCCGACGCCCTGGATGCTCAGGCGGGAGCCGGGCACGAGCAGCGCCGCCGCGATCAGGAACGCCGCCGAGGAGAGATCGCCGGGCACCACGACCCGCCCGAGCTCGAGACGCTCGGCGGCGCGCACGCCCGTCTCGGCGCCGCCGCGCCGGAGCGGCGCGCCCGCCGCCTCGAGCATGAGCTCGGTGTGGTCGCGGCTGCCGGCCCGCTCGACCACGACCGTCTCGCCTTCGGCCAGCAGTCCGGCGAGCAGCAGGCACGACTTGACCTGGGCGCTGGCCACGGGCGGCTCGTAGCGGATGCCGCGCAGCGCGCCGCCTTCGATCGAGAGCGGCGCGAAGTCGCCGTCGCGCGCTTCGATGCGAGCGCCCATGGCGCGCAGCGGGGCGACGATGCGACTCATGGGACGGACGCGCAGCGAGGCGTCGCCGTCGACCACGAACGTACCGCCCTGGCCCGCCAGGAGGCCGGTGAGCAGACGCATGCCGGTGCCCGAGTTACCGGCATCGAGAGGACGGCCGGGGGCGCGCAGACCGCGCAGCCCGGCGCCGCGCACCACGGCGCGCGACTCGCGCCCGGCAAGGCCGTCGATGGCGACGCCCAGGGCGGTGACCATGCCGGCAGTGGCCAGGGGATCGCCGGCCCAGACGGGCTCGACGATCTCGACCGGTCCGTCGCAGACCGCGCCGATCAGCAGGGCGCGCTGGGTGATCGACTTGTCGCCCGGCACCCGCACGCGACCGCGGAGCGGGCCGGACGGCCGGAACGTCACCGTGTCGGAGGCGGCGCTCATGCCGTCATCCAGGGCCCACTGGCCGACGGCTGTACCCGCGGGGCGCTCATTCGACGCCCCGGCCGGTCGTCACCTGGTAGCCGAGGACGCCCAATAGCTCGGCCGCCCGCTCGCACACCGCCCCGCCGAGGACGTAGACCGTCAGCTCGCCGCCGAGCTCGGCGCTCATATGGTGCAGGGCGAGGTCCTCGACGTTGATGGCGGCGTCGCCCAGCGCCACCATGATCTGCTGGAGCACGCCCGGTCGGTCGGGGATCTTCACCATCACGCGGAAGAGTTTGTCGGCCGCCAGGCTTTCTGCGGCCAGCAGGCGCTCGCGCTGGCGCGCCGCGCGGGCGACGAGGGCCACGAGGCGCTCCTCGTCGCCCGCCTCGAGCGCCAGCGCCATCTCGTCCAGGCCGTTGCGATAGCGCTCGAGCGAAGCGAGCAGCGCCTCGCGGTTCTCGAGGAAGATGTCGGCCCAGACACGCGCGTTGCTGCCGGCGATGCGCGTCATGTCGCGAAAGCTGGGGCCGGCGCTGAGCAGCGCGTCGCGCGTTCCCTGGTGCTCGCCGGCCTGGGTCATGAGCACGTTGGCCAGCACGTGCGGCAGGTGACTCATGAGGGCCAGCACGCGGTCGTGCTCGTGCGGCTCCACAGCCACGGGCCGGGCGCCGATCTGCATGAGGAAGTCGTAGAGCTTCTGGAAGGCGGCCGGCCGCACGTGCGCGCCCGGAGTGAGGAAGTAGGTGGCGCCCTCGTAGAGCGAGGCCCGGGCGTTGCCGACGCCCGCCGTCTCGGAGCCGCACAGCGGATGGCCGCCCACGCAGCGCCTCTGCTCGTCTGCGGTGAGCGCGTCCATGAGCATGGCCTTGGTGCTGCCGACGTCGCTCACGACCGCCTCGGGCGCGGCCACGGCGTGAGCCCTGCGCACATGGGCGACGACGAGCCGCACCGGCGTGCACACAAAGACGAGATCGGCGGCGGCGGCGGCCTCTTCGAGGCTGTCCGCCGCCTCGGTGATGGCGCCTCGCTCGAGGGCGGCGGCGATGGTCGCGGGGCTGCGACTGTAGCCGACGACACGCTGCACGCCGGCGAGCTCGCGAGCCGCGAGCCCCAGCGAGCCTCCCATCAGGCCGACCCCGATGACAGCGACCGTGCGCTCTTGCCCCGGAGGTGCCGTCACGACCGCTACGAGACCGTCTTGCCGGTCCAGACGACCAGGTCGCGCACGCGCTCCGCGTACTCGGCAAAGGCCGCCGGCGACAGGGACTGCGGACCGTCGCTCAGAGCGTGCTCGGGGTTCGGATGCATCTCGACCAGCACCCCGTCGGCGCCGGCGGCGATGCCGGCCAGCGACAGCGGCAACACGAGGTCGGGACGCCCGGTCGCGTGACTCGGGTCGACGATCACGGGCAGGTGGCTGAGGAGCTGCACGACCGGCACGGCGCTCACGTCGAGCGTGTTGCGGGTGGCCGTCTCGAAGGTGCGGATACCACGCTCGCAGAGGATCACCTGGCGGTTACCCTCCTTCACGATGTACTCGGCGGCCATCAGCCACTCTTCGATCGTGGCCGACAGCCCACGCTTGAGCAGCACCGGTTTGTCGGCCCGGCCCACCTCGGAGAGCAGCTGGAAGTTCTGCATGTTGCGGGCGCCGATCTGCACGATGTCGGCGTACTCCAGCAGGGCGTCGAGGTCGCGCGGGTCCATGAGCTCCGTGACGATCGGCAGGCCGGTCTCGTCTCGGGCCGCGGCCAGGAGCTTGAGCCCTTCGACGCCCAGTCCCTGGAAGGCATACGGCGACGACCGCGGCTTGAAGGCGCCGCCGCGCAGCATGGAGCCGCCCGCCGCCGCGACGCCGCGGGCGGCCGCCATGACCTGTTCCTCGGTCTCGACCGAGCACGGTCCGGCGATGATGGCGAAGTGTCCGCCACCGAGCTTTCGGCCGCGCACGTCGACGACCGTGTCGTGCGGGTGGAACTCGCGGCCCACCAGCTTGTACGGCTTGAGGATGGCGACCACCCGATCGACCCCCGGACACGCCTCCAGGGGCGCGCCCGCAAGCTCTTCGCGGTCGCCGATGGCGCCGATCACCGCTACCCGCTCACCCATCGAGACGTGGGCGCTCGCGCCGACCTCCTCGATACGGGCGACGACGTGAGCGATCTGCTCGTCGGTCGCGCCCTCCTGCATGATGATCATCATGCTCAGTGGTCCTCCCTTCGTCGGCCTCGTGCGGCGGCCGGCGACCCGGCGCTCACGACGGCAGGTCGAGGCGCAACTGCCTCGCCTGGTGCAGATAGACGTGGTGCCGCGCCTCGTCTGGTCTTCCGTAGCAGTGCACGAGGACGCGGACACAACGGGACATCGAGCCCTCGACGGGGATCTCCTGCGCGCACAGCAGCGGCGTGTGCGACAGGCCCAGGGTCCGGGCCGCCGCGGCCGGGAAGTCCGACCGCAGGTCGGGCGTCGCCGTGAACAGGATGCTCACGATGTCGTCGACGGCGAGACTGTTCCTGCTCAGGAGTTCGGTTAGCAGCTCCTCAGTGCGCAGCCTGATGTCGTCCCGCGTGTCGGCGTCGACGGTCGTCGCGCCCCGCAGGGCGATCAGCCTGGGTCTCTGATCGTCGGTCACGGGCGCCTCCGTTCGCGCGAAGTGAAGCGGACAGCCAGTATAGCGGACGCCCTACGCCTCAGGCGCCAGTGCGGCCGGCGACTCGTCGTCGCCGTCGACCGGCGTATCGTCGGCGGCGGCAGACGGCCCGTCGTCGGCCGGCAACACGGCGTCAGCAGCAGCCGTCGGAACCTCGTCGGCGGCCGGCCCGTCGTCGGCGGCGGCCGGCGGCGCATCGTCGGCTGGCGGCAGCGCGTCATGGTCGCGCGCCGGCTCCGTACCCGGGGCCGCCAGGTCGACGGGCTCGCCCGGGTCGTCGCCGGCAAGGCGGCGCTCGACCTCTTCGCAGGCCCTCCGCAGCGCCTCGACCTCGTCCCCGGACAGCGCGCGCCAGGCGCCGATCTTCAGGTTCCTGTCGGACAGCGGCCCGTAGCGGCGACGGTGGAGCTCTTCGACCGGCAGGCCGAGAGCGGCCAGCATGCGGCGCACCTGGTGCTTGCGACCCTCGTGGATGGTCAGCTCGACGAGCGCGGTCTTGTTGCTCTGCTTTTCGACCCTCGCTTCGGCCGGAGCCGTGCGGCCGTCTTCGAGCTCGACGCCGGCGCGCAGCTCGGCGAGCGCCCGTTTGCCCGCATGGCCGCGCACCCGCGCACTGTAGGTCTTCGTGACGCCGTAGCGGGGGTGCATGAGCCGGTTGGCCAGCACGCCGTCGTTGGTCAGGATGATCAACCCCGTGGTGTCGAGGTCGAGGCGACCCACGGGGAACAGGATGCGCCCGTCGGGCACCATGTCGACGAGGACGCGATCGGCGTGGGGGTCGTGACGCGTTGAAGCCACTCCCCGCGGCTTGTTGACGAGCACGTAGCGGTACTCGCGCGGGCTCGCGACCTCGCCCTCGACGGCCACCTCGGCCTGCAAGCCCACCTTCTCGCGCGGGAATGTCACCACCGTGCCGTCGATGGTCACCTTGCCCTCGCGGATGAGCTCGTCGCAGCGCCGCCGGGAGCCAACGCCGGAGCGCGCCAGGTAGACGACCAGCGTCATCTCGCCGCGCTGCTCGCCCCCGCCGCCGCGGCGTTCGTCGGTCTCCCCGCCGCCGCGCTCGTCGCGCTCGCCGTTGCGCCGGCCGCGTCGTTCGTTCACGGCCGTCTCCGTTCGGCGTTCAACAGCAGACGCGCCCGCAGCTCGTCGGTTTCGGCGGCCGACAACGCGAACGACTCGAGATCGTCCAGATCGCCGAGGCTGCGCAGGCCGAAGAGCTGGAGGAAGCGCGCGCTCGTGGCGTAAAGGATCGGCGCCCCGGGAGTATCGGCGCGGCCGCTCTCCTCGACGAGGCCGCGCTCGAGGAGCGACGTGAGCGCCCACTCCGACGACACGCCGCGGATCTGGGCGACTTCGGCGCGCGTCGTGGGCTGGAGGTAGGCCACGACCGCCAGCGTCTCGAGCAACGCCGGCGAGAGGTCGTCGGGACGCCGCGCGCCGGCGAAGCGCTCGACCGCCGCCTCGCAGTCGGACACGACCCGGAACGCATGTCCGCCGGCCACCTCGGCGAGCTCGATGCCGTGGCGCCGGTCCGAGTACTCGGCCGCCAGCGCGCTCAGTCCGGCCGCCACGTGCTCGCCGCTCTCGTCGCACGCGGCGATGAGCTCATCGGTCGCGACGGGTCGCGGGGAGATGAAGATGACCGCTTCGAGGCGGCGGGTAATGTCGTCCATCGAGACTCGGGGTTCGGGGAGAGTGTGGGTCAGACGCGCCTGTCGAGCATCCTACCCTACGGCCGCGAGCGCGTCATCACTCGGCCCGTCGCCGGTGCTCGCTGTGCGGGCACGGGTGACGGTGATCTCGGCGAAGGGGCGCGGCTGACGCAGGCTCACCTCGCCGCAAGTGTGCAGCTCGAGGAGCGCGAAGAAGGTCACGGCCTTCTGCAGCCGGTCTCGGGGCGCCACCGCCGAGAAGGTGAAGCTCTCTTCGGCGGCCAGCAGGTCGCGCAGACGCCGCAGCTCGGCCACCAGCGTGACGGCGATGTCGGTGATGTGGCTCATGTCGGGCGCCGGTGGTTCGGCGAGCAGCACGCCGAGGGCGCCGGCGAGCGCGGCGGCCGGCAGAGCCGGCCCGGCGCTCGCCGTCCGCAGGAACCGCTGCGGCACCGGCGCGCTGCGGTACAACCGGCCGGCATGCTCGGCAAAGAGGCCGCCGAGCCGCCCGGCGGCGCCCTTGAATCTGGCGAAGCGCAGCAGGGTATCGAGCAGCTCCTCGCCCGCGGCCTGCTCGTCGAGCTCGGCGAGCTCGTCGGCGAACGGGCTGCCGGCGTCCAGCAGACGGCGCGATTTCATCTCGAGCAGCGCCGCGACGAGCACGATGAAGTGCGACGTGGCCTCGAGGTCGAACTCCTCGGACTCGGCCAGGCGCAGGATGTATTCGGCGACGATGCGTGAGACGCGGATCTCCCACAGATCGACTTCGTCGCGCAGGATGAGCGTGACGAGAAGGTCGAACGGGCCGTCGAAGACGTCGAGGTCGAGGTGAAGGTCGTCGAGCGACCCCGCCGGTCCGACGCGCCCGGCTGTGGGGTCGTTCACTGGGCGGCCTTCACTGGGTGCCACACGCGACTGTCGTCACTCGTCGCCCTGCCGGATGAACTTCGGGATGTCGAGATCGCCGCTGTCGAAGCTCGGAGGCCGCTCGAATGGCGTGCCCTCGGGTTCGGGGGCCGCCGGCCGCCGGGCCCCGACCGCCGGGCCCGGCCGCTGCGCCACGTCGGGACCGAAGCCGGTGGCGATCACCGTCACGCTCATCAGCCCCTCGAGACGCTCGTCGACCACCGCGCCGAAGATGATGTTGGCGTCGTCGTCGGCGGCCTGGGCGATCTCGCCGGCCGCCTCGTTGACCTCGTAGAGCGACAGGTCGCTGCCGCCGGTGATGTTGAGCAGGATGCCGCGGGCGCCGCTGATCGAGGTCTCGAGCAGCGGCGACGTGATGGCCATGCGGGCGGCTTCGCTCGCGCGCGCCTCGCCCCGGCCGGTGCCGATGCCCATGAGCGCCGTGCCGGCCTCTTTCATGATCGTGCGCACGTCGGCGAAGTCGAGGTTGATGAGACCGGGTACGGTGATGAGGTCGCAGATACCCTGCACGCCCTGGCGCAGGATGTCGTCGGCGTAGCGGAACGCTTCGACGATGGTGGTGGCGCGATCGACGACCTGCAGCAGGCGGTCGTTGGGGATCACGATGACCGTGTCGACGGCCGCTCTGAGCTCGACGATGCCGGCCTGGGCCTGGGCTTCGCGTTTGCGGCCCTCGAACGAGAACGGCCGCGTGACGATCGCCACCGTCAGCGCGCCCAGCTCGCGGGCGACGGCCGCGATCACCGGCGCGGCGCCGGTGCCGGTGCCGCCCCCCTCGCCCGCCGTCACGAACACCATGTCGGAACCCTTCAGCGCCTGCTTGATCTGGTCGCGCGACACCTCGACTGCCTGCCGGCCGACGTCGGGGACGGCCCCGCCGCCCAGGCCATGCGTGATCTCCTGACCGACGTGGATCTTGACGTCGGCATCGCAGGCCTGCAGCGCCTGGGAGTCGGTGTTGACCGCAATGAACTCGACCCCGCGGATGCCGGAGTCGACCATGCGGTTGACCGCGTTCGTTCCGCCGCCGCCCACGCCCACGACCTTGATCGTGGTCACGTAGGCCCGGCCGGTCACGACCTGGTCGCCGGCGTCGGCGCCGGGGGGCGCCGGTTCGCCGCCGGCGTCGGTGCGACGGAACAGTTCGGACAGACCGTCGCGCATGCTAGGCCGACTTCCCATTCAGCACCTCCCGAGCGAGGCTGCGGTACGCCTCGGCACCCTTGCCTCTGGGATCGTACTTCAGGACCGAGGAGCCCTGCACGGGCGCCTCGGCGAACTTGATCGTCTTGCGCACCACGGTCTTGAAGACGAGCGGCCCGAAGTTCTCCTTCAGGATCTCGACGGCTTCGCGGCCGTGCAGCGTGCGCGCGTCGAACAGCGTCGGCAGGATGCCCTTGATCTTCACCCTGGGGTTGATGTTCTCGCGGATCATCTCGAGCGTGCGCTCGAGTTGCAGCAGGCCGCGCAGCGACAGGTACTCGCACTGCACCGGCACGATGACCCCGTCCGAGGCCGCCAGGGCGTTGATCGTGAGCAGGCCGAGCGACGGCGGCGTGTCGATCAACACGTAGTCGTAGCGCTCCTGGACGGGCCGCAGGGCCTTTTCGAGGGCGCGCTCGCGACCGATCTGCGTGGAGAGGGCCATCTCGGCGCCGGCCAGATCAATGGTCGAGGCGGCGACGTCGATCTCATTCGACACGATCACCTCGTCGATCGGCAAGCGGTGGACGAGCACATCGTACATGCTCTTCTCGAGGTTCTCGGGGTCGATGCCCTGGCTCATGGTCAGGTTGCCCTGTGGGTCCATGTCGACCGCCAGCACGCGCTTGCCCAGCTCGACGAGCGCGACGCCGAGATTGACGGTGGAGGTCGTCTTGGCTACGCCACCCTTCTGGTTTGCGAAAGCCAGAACCTGAGCCATGGGTCATGCTCCTGTCTCGAGACCGGTTCTCGCTAGCATTCTTTCCGGGCTCGCCAAACCCTGCAAAGCCAAGGCTCGCGGCGAGCGTGGGACGGCCGCCACCCCGCGCCCGCCGTGGCGCTCCTGCCGGCTCCGGCATCAAGCGGCGAGGGGCGCGGCGGGAGGGCGACGCAGATGCCCTCCCGCCGCGCCCCTCCACACACCGGCCGGCCGTTCCTCGTGATGTTCGGCCTCAGCCGCCCTTCGGCGGCTTCGGGGGCTTGGGCGCCTGGACGTCGTCGGCGGGCTCGTCGACCGCCTCGTCGGCGGCGGCTTCGTCGCTCTCGTCACTCGCGGCGGTCTCGTCGCCCTCTTCGTCGTCGCCCTCGTCGCCCTCTTCGTCGGCGGTCTCCTCGCCCTCTTCTTCGTCGGCCTCGGCGTCGGTCTCGTCGTCGTACTCGGCCTCGTCGTAGTCCTCGTCGACGTACTCGTCCTCGTCTTCCTCGACGTCTTCTTCTTCGCTCACGATCTCGCGGATGGCGCGGCGCAGAAAGCGGACCTTGGTGCGGTCGGCGATCTCGAGCACCACGTAGTCGTCGCCGACCTTGCGGACGGTGCCGAACAGCCCTCCGACGGTGAGGACCTCGTCGCCCTTCTTGACCATGCGCTGCAGCTGTTCCTGGGCCTTCTTGGTGCGCCGCTGCTGACTGTAGGTCGTGTACAGCATGAAGGCGATGACTGCGAAGACCAGCAGATAGATGATGCCACCGTTCACGGGTGTGTTCTCCTCTCGTCGTCGGTCGCGGTGCGGCGCGCGCCCACCTCATCGACGAACTCGTCGAACGCGCCGGCCATGATGGCGACGCGCGCACGCTCGCACAATCGTACCAGAACCCGCAGGTTGTGTTCAGAGAGCAACTGCATGCCGGCGATCTCCTTCTGGTTGACGAGATGCCGCAGATAGGCGCGCGTGTAGCCGCGGCAGCAGGCGCAGTCGCAGTCGGGGTCGAGCGGGCCGAGGTCGTCGGCGTAGCGGGCGTTGCGCAGATTGACACGGCCCCGCGAGGTGAAGGCCGCGCCGGTACGGGCGAGGCGCGTCGGCAGGACGCAGTCGAACAGGTCGACCCCGCGGGCGATCACGTCGAGCACGCCCTCGGGGTCGCCGATGCCCATGAAGTAGCGGAACCGGTCGGCCGGCAGCAGCTCGTCCATGAGACTCACCGTGGAGAGCATCTCGTCGCCGCGCTCGCCGACCGAGAGACCGCCGATCGCGTAGGCGCCGAAGTCGAGGGCGAGCAGTTCGGCGGCCGAGCGGCGGCGAAGGGCGGCATCGGTGCCGCCCTGAACGATGCCCACCAGGAGCTGGTCGCCGCGGCTCTGCGCGGCGCGGCACTCGGCCGCCCAGCGCGTGGTGCGCGCCACCGCGCGTTCGATCTCGACGCGGCTCAGGGTGCCGGGGGCGCACTCGTCGAGGCACATCACGATGTCAGCTCCCAGGGCTTCCTGCGCGGCGACCGCAAGCCGCGGCGTGAACAGGTGGCGCGAGCCGTCGTAGACCGAGGTGAACTCGACGCCGTCGTCGCCGACCACCCGCGTGTCGGAGAGGCTGAAGACCTGGAAGCCGCCCGAGTCGGTGAGGATCGGCCCGGGCCAGCCCATGAACCGGTGGAGCCCGCCGTGAGCGCGCACGAGCTCGACCCCGGGGCGCAGGTAGAGGTGGTAGGTGTTGGCCAGCACGAGCTGGGCGCCGAGCGCCCGCAGGGCCGGCGGCAGGACGGCCTTGACGGTGGCCTTGGTGCCGACGGGCATGAAGCACGGCGTGAGCACCTCGCCGTGGGGCGTCTGCAGGCGGCCGGCGCGAGCCCGCCCGCTCGTGGCTTCGAGCTCGAAGCCAAAGGCGCCGGCGGCCGTCACGCCGCCTCTCCCCCGCCCCAGGCCAGCATGGCGTCGCCGAAGCTGTAGAAGCGGTAGCGGCGAGCGATCGCATGGGCGTACACACGCCTGGTCTCCTCGACCCCACAGAAGGCCATGACCAGGGCCAGCAGGCTCGTGCGCGGCAGATGGAAGTTGGTGATCAGGCCGTCGACCGTGGTGAACGCGTGGCCCGGCATGATGAACAGACCGGTGCGCCCCGCGAAGGCGCCGCCGTCGAGCGGCGCGGCCAGGCCGGCCGGGCCGGGGCCGAGCTCCTCGAGGAGCCGCACCATGGTCGTGCCGACGGCAACGATGCGGCGACCCGCCGCGCGAGCCGCCGCGACCCGCGCGAGAACGGCGCGCTCCACGACGAACGGCTCCTCGTGCAGCGGGTGGTCCTCGATGCGGTCGACCGTGATCGGCTTGAAGGTCGCCAGGCCGACGTGCAGCGTGAGGTGCTCGATCGCGACTCCGGCGGCGCGCAGCGCGACGTCGAGCGCCGGGGTGAAGTGCAGCCCGGCGGTCGGCGCCGCGGCGGAGCCCTGCCGCCGGGCGTAGACCGTCTGGTAGCGTTCGGGGTCGGTGAGCGCCGTCCTGATGTAGGGCGGCAGGGGCGCCTCGCCGAAGCGCGCAAGGAGACCGGCGATCGGCTCGCGGAGCCCCCCGGCCGGCCGCACCTGCCAGCGACCGTCGCCCAGCCGCTCGCCCACCTCGACCGCGAACGACTCGGGCGCCAGCTCGCAGCGTAGCGTCTCGCCGCCGTGAAGACGGCCGCGGGCCAGCACCTCCCAGGTCTCGACGCGCTCGTCGGGCGCGGAGCGCTCCTCGGCCGCGGCCGACGCCAGGCGTTCGAGGAACAGCAACTCGATCCGCCCGCCGGACTGCTTGCGGAAGCGCGCCCGGGCGGGGATGACGCGGGTGTCGTTGCGGACCAGCACATCGCCTGGCCGCAGCAGGCGAGGAAGCTCGCTGAAGCGCCGGTCGTCGAGCCGCAGGCGCGCGCCGGCGCCGCTCGCCACGAGCAGCCGCGACCCGTCGCGCGGCTCGGCCGGGGTCTGGGCGATCAGCTCGGCGGGCAGCTCGTAGTCGAGCTCTTCGAGGTTCATCGCGGCCGCCGCCCGGTCGTGCGCCCCCGCCTGCGGGGCCTCACGCCGTCGCCGGCCGCGCGCGGCGCGCGCGGCGCTCGTGCCAGTCCTGCCACTTGCCGACCACGCAACCGCAGGAGCGCTGCCGATACAGCCCGAGCCGCCGACTTTCGTCGATGCTGCGCGGATACCAGCGCCGCAGGTCGGCGTAGACGAACTCGACGCCGGCGGCCTCGGCCGCCGCGAGACCGGCCCGGGCGATGAGGTCGTGATGCTGCCAGGGACTGACCGTGAGCGAGGTCGAGAACAGCTCGAGGCGACGCGCGGCGGCCGCGTGGGCGGCCTCGGCGAGGCGCACGTCGAGACACTGCCGGCAGCGCTCACGGGGGTCGGTGTGGCCGGCGGCCGGGCCGGGAAGGGCGGCCGCCCTTCCCGGCCCGGCCGCCCACTCGGCGACGCCGGCCTGGAGGTCGACGACCAGGTCGAGACCGGCCGCCTCGGCGTAGCGGCGCATCGTCTGCAGGCGTCGTTCGTGCTCTTCGGGCGGCTGGATGTTGGGGTTGGCGAAGAAGGCGAGGGGTTCGAGCCCCTCGGCGCGAAAGTGCGGGACCGCGACCGTGCTGCACGGCCCGCAGCAGGTGTGCAGCAGGATCGTCTCCATGCTGTCGGATTATACGCGCCGGGCCTGGCGAGGCGCCGACAGCGGCGTCGTTTCAGTCGAAGAGCGTGCCCGACTCGGCGGGCGGCCTGATGCCGCAGTGGCGGTAGCCGGCCGAGGTGACCATGCGGCCGCGCGGCGTGCGCTTGAGGAATCCGCGCATGATGAGGTAGGGCTCGTAGACGTCCATGATCGTGTCGGCCTCTTCGCCGAGCGCGACCGCCAGCGTGTCGAGCCCCACAGGTCCGCCGTCGAACTTGTCGCAGATGGCGAGGAGGATGTCGCGGTCGAGCTTGTCGAGCCCCTCGTGATCGACCTGGAAGAGGTCGAGCGCGGCCAGACAGATGTCGCGCGTGATCACGCCCTGATGGCGCACCTCGGCGTAGTCGCGCACGCGGCGCAGCAGGCGGTTGGCGACCCGCGGAGTGCCCCGCGAACGGGCCGCGAGCTGGGCCGCCGACTCGTCGTCGATCGCGACCCCGAGGATGCCGGCCGAACGCCGCACGATCGCGGTGAGCTCGTCCTCGGTGTAGTACTCGAGCCGCTGCCAGACACCGAAGCGGTCGCGCAGCGGGGTCGTGAGCAGTCCGGTGCGTGTGGTCGCGCCGATCAGGGTGAACGGCGGCACCGAGAGCCGGATGCTGCGCGCCGCGGGGCCCTCGCCGATCATGATATCGATCTCGAAGTCCTCCATCGCCGGGTAGAGCACCTCTTCGATCGCCGAGTTGAGCCGGTGGATCTCGTCGACGAACAGCACATCGCCCTGCTGCAGGTTGGTCAGGATGCCGGCGACGTCGACCTTGCGTTCGAGCGCCGGACCGGAGGTGGTGTGGACGCTGACCTGCAGCTCGGTGGCGATGATGCCGGCGAGGGTCGTCTTGCCGAGGCCCGGCGGCCCGGCGAGCAACACGTGGTCGAGGGTCTCGCCGCGGTTGCGGGCGGCCTGCACGAAGATCTCGAGCTGCTCTTTGACGCTCGTCTGGCCGACGAAGTCGGCGAACTGCTTTGGTCGCAGCGACTTGTCGAAGTCGCGCTCGTCGGGCAGCTCGGCCGGGTCGGCGATGCGGCTGCTGTCGTCGGTCATGGCCTCACGTCCGTTCCCTTCCTGGTGAGCGCGTAGCGCACGAGCTCCTCGAGCGGGGCTCCCTCGGGAGCGCCCTGGAGGGCCGCTTCGGCTTCGCGCAGCGGCAGACCGAGGTTCTGCAAGGCCACCCGTGCCTGCAGGAACGGGTCGGCCCCGGCGACGGTGGCGCTGCCGGCCGTCGGCGACGAGTCGAGCTCGACCCCGACCTTGTCTTTGAGCTCGATCACGAGACGCTGGGCGAGCTTGCGGCCGATGCCCGGGATCGACTCGAAGCGCTTGTCGTCGTCGCGCACGACGGCGGTCTCGAGGTCGGCGACCGAGTACGCCGAGAGGATCGCCAGGGCGACCTTGGGGCCGACGCCGCTCACGCCGATCAGGGTGACGAAGAAGCGGCGCTCGCGTGCGCTTTCGAAGCCGAAGAGCTGCAGGGCGTCGTCGCGGACGTGCAGGTACGTGTGGACGAAGACCTCGTCGCCCACGCGCTGAGACAGCGCCGACGCCAGGCGGCCGGGCACGAGCACGCCGTAGCCGAGCCCGCCGGCCTCGATCACCACGCGGTCGGCGTCGGCGTCGGCGACCACGCCGCGCAGCGAGACGATCACGCGACCCCGCCCCCGGCCGTGCTCGCGCCCGGCGCCTGCCCCGCAGGAAGGAGCGGCGTCACGTCGTGTTGAGCGCCCGCAGCAGCGCGTTCGTGTGGATGTGGGTGATGGCGACAGCGAGAGCGTCGGAGGCGTGGTCGGGCTGCACGATCCGCGGCAGCGCCAGCAGCACCTTGGTCATCTCCTGCACCTGCACCTTGTTGGCCCTGCCGTAGCCGGTCACCGCCTGCTTGATGGCGAGCGGCGTGTAATCGACGCACGGCAGGTCGCGCTCGCCGGCGGCCAGGATGATCGCGCCTCGCGCCTGGCCCACGGCCAGCGCCGTCTTGACGTTGACGTTCACGAAGAGCTCCTCGAGGGCCACCACAGCGGGGTGGAAGCGGTCGATCAGGCTGAGGATCTCATCGTGGATCTGACGCAGCCGTAGCGGCGTTTCGGTCTTGGCGGAGGTCACGATGCAGCCGTGGCCGAGCGACCGCAAGTGGTTGCCCTGGTGCTCGACCGCGCCCCAGCCGGTGCTGGCCGTGCCGGGGTCGATCCCCAGGACGGTCGTCGCTCCTCCATCGTGCCGCTGGTCTCGCATGGCCACTCCCCTCGGGCTCGCGTTCGCCGTGCACGGACGGACAGCCCTGGTCGCCGTGCCGTGTCGTTTCAGCTACCCGGCGACGGCCTCGAGGACCTCGTCGGAGATATCGAAGTTGGCATACACCTCTTGCACGTCGTCGCTTGCTTCGAGGGCGTCGATCAGCCTGAGGGTCTTGCGGGCGTCGCTTTCGTCGAGCTTGACGGTCGTCTTGGGGATCATGGTGAGCTCGACCTGCTCGCACTCGACGCCGGCGGCTTCGAGCGCCTGGCGAACGGCCGACAGCGCCGAGGGCTCGGTGACCACCTCGATGGTCTCGCCGTCGAGCGTGACGTCGTCGGCGCCGCCCTCGATGGCCGCTTCCATGACGTCGTCTTCGCTGAAGCGCGTGGCGTCGACCGTGACCGAGCCGCGCCGCTCGAAGATCCAGGCGACCGAGCCCGGACCGCCGAGGCTGCCGTTGTGCTTGGTGAAGATGTTGCGCACGTCGGCGGCCGAGCGGTTGCGGTTGTCGGTGAGGACCTCGACGATGACGGCCACCCCGTTCGGACCGTAGCCCTCGTAGAGGATCGCTTCGAAGTTGGCGCCGCCCTCTTTGCCGGCGCCGCGTTCGATGGCGCGATCGATGTTGTCTTTGGGCATGCTGTAGGAGCGCGCCTTTTCGACGGCTGCCGCGAGAGTGGCGTTGGCGGCCGGGTCGGCGCCGCCCTCCTTGGCCGCGACCATGATGGCCCGCGCCAGCTTGGAGAAGAGCTGACCCCGCTTGGCATCGGCCGCGCCCTTCTTGTGCTTGATCGTCGACCACTTGGAATGCCCGGACACTACGAGACCACCTCCTCGGTCGGCGCCCCGGCGCGCGCGCCGGTCGCCCCCGCTCTGCTCGATGCGGCGCGCACCATGACGAGGAACGCGTCATGCATCCTTGTATCACCGGTCAGCTCCGGGTGAAAGGCCGTCACCAGCACCCGACCTTCGCGCGCCGCCACGCCGTGGCCCTGGTGACTCGCCAGGACCTCGACCCCCGAACCGGCGCTTTCGATCCACGGCGCCCGGATGAAGACGGCCCGCATCGGGGGCGGCCCCAGGAGCGGCACGTCGAGGTCGGCCTCGGAGCTGTGCACCTGCCGGCCGAAGGCGTTGCGCCGGGCCACGATGTCGATCAGGCCGAGCAGCGGCTGGTCGCCTTCGACGATCTTGCGAGCCAGCGTGATGAGACCGGCGCACGTGCCGAACACCGGCAGGCCGCCGGCGGCTCGCTCTTTGATCGGCGCGATCAGGCCGTAGTGGCCCATGAGCTTGCCGATCGTGGTGCTCTCGCCACCGGGGATGACGAGCCCGTCGACGGCATCGAGCTCGGCCGGATGCCTGATCTCGGTGGTGGCGACGCCCAGGCGGTCGAACATGGCGCGATGCTCACGAAAGTCGCCTTGCAGCGCGAGGACGCCGATGCGCAGGCGTGCACCCGCGCCGCGGTCCCGCGACTCGAACTCAGGCGACAGGATGGCGTCGCGACGACGACGATGCGCCGCGCGGCTCGTCACGCCGATGTCGGTCGGGGTTCGCGTCAACCGCGGAACTGGATCTTCTCGTCGGCGGTCATCTTGGCCGCCTCGATGCCGAACATGGCGTCGCCAAGACCCATCGACACCTCGGCGAGCACGGCGGCGTCGTTGTAGTTGGTCGTGGCCCGCACGATCGCCACCGCGCGGCTGGCCGGGTCTTCGCTCTTGAAGATGCCCGAGCCCACGAACACGCCCTCGGCGCCGAGCTGCATCATGAGCGCGGCGTCGGCCGGAGTGGCGATGCCGCCGGCCGAGAAGTTGACGACCGGCAGCTTGCCGTTCTCGGCCACCCAGCGGACCAGAGCGTATGGGGCCCTCAGGTCTTTGGCGGCGGCGTTGTAGAGCTCGTCTTCGTCCATGGCGGTGAGCTCGCGGATCTGGCCCATGATGGTGCGCATGTGGCGCACGGCTTCGACCACGTCGCCGGTGCCGGCCTCGCCCTTTGTGCGGATCATGGCGGCGCCCTCGCTCACCCGGCGCAGCGCCTGCCCGAGGTCGATGGCACCGCAGACGAAGGGCACGGTGAACTTGAACTTGTCGATGTGGTGGGCTTCGTCGGCCGGCGTGAGGACTTCGGATTCGTCGATGTAGTCGACTTCGAGCGCTTCGAGGATCTGCGCCTCGACGAAGTGCCCGATGCGCGCCTTGGCCATGACGGGGATACTCACGGCTTCCTGGATCTCTTTGACCTTGAGGGGGTCGGCCATGCGCGCCACGCCGCCGTCGCGGCGGATGTCGGCCGGTACGCGCTCGAGGGCCATGACCGCCACGGCGCCCGCCTCTTCGGCGATCCGGGCCTGCTCGGCGTTGGTGACGTCCATGATCACGCCGCCCTTGAGCATGTCGGCGAGACCGCTCTTCACCCGCATCGTCCCGATGTCACTCACGGGATACCTCCGTCGTTTGCCTCAGAACACGATTCTATCGCAGGCCCGGAACGGCTTCCAACGGCCGCTCCTGTCTAAAATACCCGCAAACCCCGCCAAAGCGGCAGAGCGGCGCGGCCCCGTCGACCGGGTCGGGCGAGCCGTGCGCACGAGCGCCCGTCGTACCGCGGCGTGGTCAGCTCTTCTGGGCCTCTTCGCGAGCCTTGCGGGCCTCGTCGATCACCTTCTGGGCCATGTGGGGCGGCACTTCGTCGTAGCGCAGGAACTCCATGTGGTAGTCGCCGCGCCCGCCGGTCATGGAGGTGAGGTCGGGCGCGTAGCTCACCATCTCGGCGAGCGGCACCTCGACGGCGATCGCGCTGTTGTGCCCGCGCGGCGTCGTGCCCAGCACCCGACCGCGCCGTGAGTTCATGTCGCCGATGATGTCGCCCACGCTTTCTTCGGGCACCGTGACCTCGACGTTCATGATGGGCTCTAGCAGCACCGGCTGCGCCTTTTCGACGGCCGCCTTGAAGCCGATCGAGCCGGCGATCTGGAAGGCCATGTCGGACGAGTCGACGGGGTGATACTTGCCGTCGTAGAGGGTGACCTGGACGTCGACCAGCGGGTAACCGGCGAGGAAGCCTTCGGACATCGCCGCCCGCACGCCCTTTTCGACGGCGGGGATGTAGTTGCGCGGGATGGCGCCGCCGACGATCTTGTCGACGAACTCGAAGCCGTCGCCGCCCGGCAGCGGGGCGACTTCCATCCAGGTGTCGGCGAACTGGCCGCGGCCGCCGGTCTGCTTCTTGTGCTTGCCTTCGGCCTTGGCGCTACCGCGGATGGTCTCGCGGTACGGCACACGGGGCGGCTTGAGCTCGACGTCGGCGTTGAAGCGGCGCTTCATGCGCTCGACCGTCACCTCGACGTGGACCTGGCTCATGCCCGAGACGATCATCTCGCCGGTCTGCGCGTCGCGCGCGACATGCACCATGGGGTCTTCTTCGGCGAGCCGGCGCAAAGCGCTGATGACCTTGTCTTCGTCGCCCTTGGCCTTGGCCTTGACGGCGAACGACATGAGGGGCGCCGGGTAGTCGATCGGCGGGAAGGCGGCGGCCGCCGTCGGCCGACAGCGTGTCGCCGGTGACGACCTCTTTGAGCTTGGCGACCGCGCCGATGTCGCCGGCGCCGAGTTGCTCGACGGGCTTGGTCTCTTTGCCCTGCTGTTTGAGCAGCGCGCCCAGGCGTTCCTTGTGGGCGTCGCGCGCGTCGGTCAAGTTGGAGTCGCTGCCGACCGTGCCCTGGAAGACGCGGAAGATGTTGATGCGGCCGCTGAACGGGTCGGCGACCGTCTTGAAGACGAACGCCGCCGCCGCCTTGGCCGCGTCGCAGACGAACTCGACTTCGGTCTCGTCGGGCTTGTAGCCGATGACCGGCGGCGCGGCCGCCGGCGACGGTGACAGCGCCAGCAGGTCGAGCAGCAGATCGACGCCGATCAGGCGCGTCGCCGAACCGACCGCCACCGGGAAGATCTTGGCGTCGCGCACGGCTTCGGCGAAGCCCCGCTGGAGCTCGTCGTCGGTGAGCTCCTCTTCCATCAGGAACTTCTCGGTGAGCTCGTCGCTGGACTCGGCGACGACCTCGGTGAGGGCGTCGCGCAGCTCCCCGGCACGCTCGGCGAGGGCGGCCGGCACGTCGCCCTCGACGACCTTCTGACCGTCGAGCGTGTAGGCCTTCATCTTGAGCACGTCGACCACGCCAGCGAACTCGTGCTCGGCGCCGATCGGCAGCTGCACGGCGACGACCTCGTGGCCGAAGGCCTCGCGCAGGCCGGCGAGGCAACGGTCGAAGTCGGCGCGCTCGCGGTCGAGCATGTTGCAGAACAGGATGCGGGCGCGACCGGCGCCGGCCGCGCGCGCCCAGAGCCGCTCGGTCTGGACCTCGACGCCCATCACCGTGTTGACCACGACGACCGCGGTCTCGACGACCCGCAGGGCGCCGATGGTGTCGGCCTGAAAGCTGGGGTCGCCGGGCGTATCGATCAGGTTGTAGGTGAGGCCGTCGCGCTCCACGTGGGCGAGCGACGACGCGAGGCTGAGCTGCCGGCGCTTTTCGTCGTCGTCCCAGTCGCCGACCGTGCCGCCGTCTTCGATCTTGCCCAGGCGATTGATCACCCCGGCGCGAAACAGGAGCGCTTCGAGGAGGGACGTCTTGCCGGTGCCGCGGTGACCGACGAGAGCGACGTTCCTGATCTTGCCCGGTTCGTTCATGCTGGTCTCCTCGGGTCGTTAGCGTGCGGACCGGGTGGCACAGCGCAAACGCGCGCGACGGTCGACCGTCGCGCGCGACGAGGCACAAGCCCGATGGCAGCCGACCAAGCCCCCGTGGGGAGCGTACCTCCGTGTCGATCCGCCGTGCGTCATGGGTCCGTTCGTCCTGGCTGACGTGACGGCACGCCGCCCGAGGCCGCACCTTCAGGCTCGCGTTGGCGCTGGCGACAGTCGGTCAGGCGGCGGCCTCGGGACACTCGTGCCCGCGATCGGTGGAGTCTAGCACAAGCTCACGCGGTTGGCGCAGGTGGCCGCCGGGCGCACGGCGTGCCGTCCGTAGCGGGCGCGCACGCCGTCGATCGCTTCGTCTAGAGCGAGGTCTTTCCAGCCGTCGTCGAACGTGAGCTGGTAGGCGCCGCTCACGAGGCCGCTCACGGTGATGCCCAGCAGGCGGACGCGCCGGGGGCCGAGGTCGACGGCGTCGAGCAGGCCGGTCGCGGCCGTGTAGACGACCCGCGTGCTCGTGGTGGCGCGCAGCAGCGTGGTGTGGCGCTCGAGCGTGTGGAAGGTGCTGTCGCGGACCTTGAGCGCCACGGTGCGCGCCGCGTAGCGACCGCCGCGCAGCCGCGCCATGAGCTCGTCGGCCAGCGAGAGCAGCGCGGCGCGCAGGGCGAGCGGCTCGGCCGTGTCGGTGGCGAAGGTCGTTTCGTGGCTCATGGAAGAGGGCGCCGCGGCGACGGGCCGCACGGGCGACAGGCTGCGGCCGAAGGCGAGCTGCTTGAGCGCCTGCGCGGAACGGCCGAACGCCGCCGCGAGAAACGGCAGGGGGACGTCTTGCAGCATGCCGACGGTGGTGAGGCCGAGGGCGTGCAGGCGCTCCTGGGTGACCGGCCCGATGCCGTGCAGCTCGCCGACGGGCAGCGCCCGCAGCCGGCCGTGGACGTCGGCTTCGTCGAGCACGCCGACGCCGGCCGGTTTGCTCAGATCGGCGGCCAGCTTGGCGAGCAGCTTGTTGGGAGCGACGCCCAGCGTGCAGGTGAGACCGTGTTCGTCGTAGACCAGTTCCTGGATGCGGCCGGCGATGGCCCGTGGCGGCCCGAAGAGCCGGCGGCTGCCGGCGACGTCGAGAACGGCTTCGTCGATCGACACCGGCTCGACCAGGTCGGTGAACCGTCCGAAGAGCTCGAGCAGCTCGCGGTGGACGGCGGAGTAGGCGGGCATGTCGGTCGGCAGGAACACCGCCTGCGGACACAGCCGCCGCGCCTGCGCCACGGGCATGGCCGTACGCACGCCGCAGGCGCGCGCTTCGTAGGAGGCCGTGGCCACCACGCTGCGGCGTTCGGCCCGGCCGCCGACCACTACGGGCCGGCCGCGCAGTTCGGGATGGCGCGCCTGTTCGACCGACGCGAAGAAGGCGTCCATGTCGATGTGGATGATGGAGGGCGCTGAAGCGAACATATGTTCGCAGTATACTCGCCCCCCCGGCCGTACCGACAGTGGCTGAGCATCGTCAACGGGTGACGATCGGCGGACGGAGCGGCGCCGGAGGCGGACGGAGCGGCGCCGAGGGCGGACGACGGCGCCGCGCTGGGCGACGCCGCGTCGGCCGGACCCGCTACTTCACCCGGTGCCCGAAATCGATCGTGAACATGCGCACCCCGGTCACGCCCCGAAGCGACCCTCCGGCGGCGCCCACGCCGACATCGCGGAAGCTGCGCTGCAGGATGACGGCACGGTGGATCGGCTCTTCATCCAGTGGCGGAACGCTGCCCGCGGCGGCCGCGCTACCGTGACCCCAGCCGATGATCTCGCCGACCTTCCAGCAGGTGCAGCCCGAGCGGGAGTAGCCGAACGAGAGCAGCCTCGCCGAATACGACGCCCCGCTGTAGGAGGAATGCGAGAAGTAGTCGCGCTTGAGCATGTCGCGCGAGTGCGACCGCGAGGCGCGCTCGAGCGCGGTGACGACCCGGAGGGTCTGCAGGCCGCGGCTCGCACGGGCGTGGTTGATGAGCACGAGCATGGCCTTTTCGGGCGCGGTGAGACGATCGCTGGCGGCGGCGGGCTGGGCCGACCCGGCGGCCCAGCCCGCCGCCGCCACGAGCACGACGCAACACAGGACGATCGTCTTCCCGGCCACTCCCTCCAGTCGTCGGACACGGCGACAGTGACCAGTTCGTCGGGCGCCGGCCATCATCGCGGGGATGACGGCCGCCGCCTTTCAACCGGTCCGCGACACTTCGCTCGCGTCCGTCTCGCCGGGATCGACGATCACCCGGGGTACGTCACGCCACAAGGCTTCGAGCCGGTAGAAGTCGCGCGCGCCGGGCGTGAAGACGTGCACGACCATGTCGAGGTAGTCGAGGAGGATCCATTCCGCTTCGCGCTGGCCTTCGGTGCGGGTGGCGCGCACGCCCCGCGCCCGCAGCCCCTCGCTCACGGCGTCGGCGATGGCCTTGGTCTGGCGGGTGCTGCCGCCGCTCAGGATGACGAAGTAGTCGGTGTACCCGACGGCCTCGGCCATGTCGAGGACGACGGCGTCGAGAGCCTTCTTGGCGGCGGCGAGCCGCACGGCCTCGCGTACCAGGCTCAGCGCTCGCTCGTTCTGCTGGCTCGCGGCTACTGCAGGTCCTTTGCCTTGAGGTCTTTGCCGACGATGACGACCACTGTCGTGGCGGGCAGCCCGCTGCCCGTCAGGACGACGCCGCGGCCGAGTATACCACGCACCTGGTTCGCCACCCCGAAGGCCTGGGCGCCGGCGAGGATCTGCGTCACGTCGTAGTTGAACGACGCGGCGTTGCGCACCGCCGGCAAGTTGACGTCGAGCCCGGCCAGACGGTTCACCACCATGGTGCCGATCCCCAGGGCGCCCGACCCGTTCTCGACGGCGACCGTGTACGGCGCGTCGAAGTCCCGGGCGTTGCGCGTGATCTGGGCGGTGATGGCCGCGGGGTCGGGCCGCCAGGCGAACTGGCCCTCGGAGGTCTGGCCGACCGACGGCAGCCGGGCCACGGTCACCCGCCCCGAGACCAGGGTCGCCATGAGGTCGCGGGCGTCGACCGCGGCGATGCCCTTCTGCCGGGCGGCGATCGTCTTGATCGTGGCGGACTGCTGCTTGCCGGGCACCAGCGCGGCGGCCGACAGCGCCGCCGACAGGAACGCGTCCTGGGCGTTCGCCTGGTCGGTGTCGCCCTTGCCGAGGGCGCCGAGCACGATGCTCAGCTGGCTCGCCGGCAGCGAGAAGCGGCCGTTGTAGAGACGGACGGTACCGCCCGTCTGCAGGCTGAAGGGGGTGGCGGTGGTGACCCAGAGCGCGCCGCCGCCGCTCAGCCGCTGCAGGTCGGCGTACGTCAGATCGAGCTTGTAGCTGAGCGGCGCGTGCACGAGACGCGCGAGAAACGGCGTGAGCTGTCGCTCGGCGAGGGCGTCGCTCGCCATGACGTACTCGCCGCCGGGCTCGGTGAGCAGCAGGTCCGAGGGGATCGTGTAGAGGGTCGTCGTCGCGAGGTTCGCGTTGTGGACGAGCAGCCCCGCCGTCGGCCTGGTCCCCGACTCGCCGAGGCCGACCGTGACGAGGGCGAGGTAGCTGCCACTGCTGGGCAACGCGTGGTGATGGCGCAGATCGTGGGCGATGTGCACCGCGCCCAGCACCGCGCCAAAGGCGACCACGGCCGCCAGCACGTAGAGCGCCAGGTTCTGGTAGGCGCCCCAGCGCTGGCTGCGACGCGCCGCGAGGCGGCGGGCGCGGTACCCCTCAGCCTTGCGCGCCATGCTTCTCCTCGAGGAGCGCCAGCATGAGCGGATGCGGCTCGCGGCCGCGGGAGCGCAGTCGCTCGACGTCGCGCCGAGCGAGCGTCAGGACGGCGCCGTCGAGCGACTCCAGCGCCTGGCGGCGCACCTCGTCGACGCCCTGCCACGTGCGCCCCGGCTCGGTGGCGTCGGCCACGAACAGGCAGGCGTCGAGCACGCTCAGGCCGGGGCCGCCCAGGGTGTGCCGGCGGATCGCTTCGGCCACCGGCGGCGAAAAGCCCGCCCGGGCGACCTCTTCGGCCGCCACGCGCGCGTGCAGGAGCTGCACCGCGAACTCCTCCTCGATCGGATCGGTCTCGAGTCCGTGCTTTCGCGCCAGGTCCAGCACTTCCTGCCGGCTGAGCTCGCGGCACACGTCGTGCAGCAGACCGGCGACCGCGGCGTCGTCGGGCGCCGCTCCCCAGCGCCGGGCCAGCAGCTCGGCCTGCAGGGCCGTGCCCGGGCAGTGCTCCTCGAGGCCAGACGAAAGACCGCGTTCCATGAGCATTCGTTCGGCACGTTGGCGCTCCGTCATGAGCGCTTCACAGGCGATAGAGACCGTGGTCGGCGATGAAGCGCTCGACCGGCCCCGGGACCAGGTACCGGACCGGCCGTCCGGCCCGGATCCGTTCGCGGATCGCGCTCGACGAGACGCCGATGGCCACGCTGGACAGAACGACGACCCGGCCGGCTCCCCACCTCGCCGCCGCCCCCTCGACGGCGGCGGGATCGTCGCCGGGGCGCGGCGCCACGGCCAGCAGGGCGAGGTCGAGGATCGTCGTCGGGTCGTGCCAGGTCGCGAACTGCAGCAGCGAGTCGGACCCGGCGATGAAGGCCAGGTCGTGTCCGGCGGAGGCGACGGTGAGTCCGCCAGGGTGTCGCTCGTGAAGCGCAGCCCGCAGGTCGACTCTCGATCCGGGGACACCGAAGCGCTCATCGCCCTGCACCGCGAGGCGCGTCATCTCGAGGCGCACGCCGAGCCGGCACGTCGTCGGCGATGTCCTTGTGCGGGGGCGCGGCCGCCGGCACGAACACGACCTCGTCGAGGCCGAGCTGCTAACAGGCGATCGAGGCGATGGCCAGGTGTCCGAGATGCGGCGGGTCGAAGCTGCCGCCCAGCACGCCGATCGCCCGCGATGCCGCCACGCGCCGACCGCCGCGCTAGGAGCGCACCTGCCCGTCGCCCCAGGCGACGTACTTGAGGCAGGTGAGCTCGCGCAGTGAGATCGGTCCGCGGACGTGGAGCTTCTGGGTGGAGATGCCCATCTCGGCGCCCAGGCCGAACTGGTTGCCGTCGGTGAACCGGGTCGAGGCGTTCACGTACACGGCGGCGGCGTCGACCTCCCGGGTGAAGCGCCGGGCGGCCTCGAGATCGCCGGTGACGATCGTTTCGGAGTGCCCGCTGCCGAACGTGGCGATGTGGTCGAGCGCCTCGTCGAGCGACTCGACCACACGCACGGCCATCTTGAGGTCGAGAAACTCGGTCTCGTAGTGCGTCCGGTTGGCGCGCTTGAGACGCGGGTCGGGCGCGAGCTCGGCCGTCGGCCCGGTCGACGACCAGCTCCACGCCACGGCGCGTGAGCTCGGCGACCGCGACCGGCAGGAGCTCGGCGGCGACGTCGCGATGGACGAGCAGCGTCTCGGCCGAGTTGCAGACGCCGGGCCGCTGGCACTTGGCGTTGATCGTGATCGCCAGGGCCATCTCGAGATCGGCGGCCGCATCGACGTACACGTGGCAGTTGCCGCCGGCCGCGGCGATCACCGGCACCCTGCTTTCGTCGGCGAGGTAGCTTCTTGAGCTCCTCGCCGCCGCGCGGGATGACCACGTCGATCAGGCCCTCGAGCCTGACCAGCTCGAGCAGCACCTCGCGAGGACCGGCGACGAAGGTGACCGCCTCGGCCGGCAGGCCGGCTTCGAGGATCGCCCCCTGAACGACTTCGGCCAGCATGCGGTTGGAGTGCTTGGCGGCGCTGCCGCCGCGCAGCACCACGGCGTTGCCGGACTTCAGGCAGAGCGCGGCGGCGTCGACGGTCACGTTGGGCCGCGCCTCGTAGACGACCGCGACCACGCCCAGCGGCACGCGCATGCGGGTGAGCTCGAGACCGTTGGGAAGGCGCCGGCCGTCCTCGATCTCGCCCACCGGGTCGGGCAGCGCGGCGACCTCGCGGACGCTGCGCGCCGTCTCCATGAGCCGGTCCTCGTCTAAGTACAGGCGATCGACCATTGCGGCGCTCAGCTTGCTCGCCCGGGCGAGCGCCACGTCTTCGGCGTTCTCGGCCAAGATCTCGCCGGCGCGCCGCCGCAGGGCTTCGGCGATCAGCTCCAGAGCCTCGTCCTTACGGGCGCGCGGCAGCGACGCCAGCGTGCGCGACGCGAGGCGGGCTCTGCGGACCTGTTCCTCGACCGTCATCGCGCCTCCTCCTCGATCAGCACGAGGTGGTCGCGATGCACGACCTCCTCGTCCAGCTGCGGCACCACCTGCCGCGCTTCGGCGCTGCGCAGGCCCGCGACGCGGCGCAGGTCGCGGGCGCCGATGGCCGCGAGACCGCGAGCGATCTCGCCGCGACCGGGGCCGACGACCGAGACCGCGTCGCCCGCCGCGAAGCTGCCGTGTACCGCCGTGACCCCCACCGGCAGCAGGCTGCCGCCGGCTTGCGCCAGGGCGCGCGCCGCGCCCTCGTCGACTTCGAGCGTGCCCCGCACGGGCTTGGCGTAGCGCAGCCAGAGCTTGAAGGCCGAGCCGCCGCCGCGACGACCGGGTACCGAGGTGCCGACCGGATGGCCCGCGGTGGCGTCGGCGATCACCCCCGGCCGCGAACCGTGGGCGATCACCGTGCGCACGCCGGCCCCCGCCGCCATGAGCGCGGCCGCCGTCTTGCCGCTCATGCCGCCGGCGCCCCGTCCCGACGAGCCCCAGCGGACGCCCGCGAGATCGTCGGCCGAGGTGACCTGGGCGATCGGTCTCGCCGCGGGGTCGCGCTCCGGGTCGGACGTGTAGAGGCCGTCGCGGTCGGTCAGCAGCAGGAGCAGGTCGGCGCGCAGCAGGATCGCCACCTGGGCGGCGAGCACGTCGTTGTCGCCGAAGCCGATCTCGTCGGTGGCCGTCGTGTCGTTCTCGTTTACGATCGGCACGATGCGCCAGGCCAGCAGCCGACGCAGGGTGGCGCGCGCGTTCACGTAGCTGCGGCGCTGGGCAAAGTCGGCGCTCGTGAGCAGGACCTGCGCGGCTGTGCGCCCGTGCCGGGCGCACAGCCGCGCATACTCCGCGAACAGGCGTCCCTGGCCGACGGCCGACGCCGCCTGCAGGTCGGCCATGCGCTCGGGCCGCTCTCGCAGGCCCAGCGCGCTCTGGCCGCAGGCGATGGCTCCGCTCGAGACCACCACCACGCGGTTCCCCGCCTCGGTCAGGGCGGCGACCTCGGCGAGACGGGCTCCGAGCACCGCCCGCCGCAGGCGGCCGCGCCGGTCGGCGACGGTCGTCGAGCCCAATTTGACGACGATGGTCTTCATCCTGCCATTGTAGCGCTAGGCCAGTTCGAACTCGGCATCGCCGATCACCACCGTGTCGCCGTCGACGCCGCCCGCCTTGCGCACCGAGTCGGACACGTGGGCCCGCTCCATCACGTCCTGCAGGTAGCGCATGGCTTCGTCGTTGCCCAGGTCGGCCTTGGCGACCAGGCGCTCGAGCACCCGGCCCCGCACCCGCCAGGCCTCATTGTCTCGCTCCACCGTGTAGTCGCCGAGGCGCTCCTCGCCCGGGCGCAGCACGACGGGTTCGGGCGCGGCGCCCGCCTCGAGGCGCCGTCGCCGAGTCCCCAATAACGGTCTCGAGCTCGCGCAAGAGGCTCGCGAGACCGCTGTGCCCAGCGGCGGACACAAGGACGACGCTCCCCCCCATCTCGCGCGCCGCCGGTGCGAGCGTAGCGGCGACCTCGGCGGCGGCGGCCTCGTCGATGAGGTCGACCTTGTTCACGGCGATGAGCCCCGGGTGCGCGGCGAGCTCGGCGCTGAAGGCGCCGAGCTCGCCGCGCACCGTCTCGACGGCGGCCAGCGCCGCGCCGGCGCCCAGCGACCCGTCGACCACGAACACGAGCACGACGGTGCGTTCGATGTGGGCCAGGAAGCGGTCGCCGAGACCCGTGCCGGAGCTTGCTCCCTCGATCAGTCCGGGGATGTCGGCGAGCACGATGAGACGCTCGCCGAGGGTCAGCGTGCCGAGGTTCGGCTCGAGTGTCGTGAACGGGTAAGCCGCGACCTTGGGATGAGCCCGGGTCAGGGCCGCGAGCAGCGACGACTTGCCGGCGTTGGGCAGGCCCACGAGACCGATGTCGGCGAGCAGCTTGAGCTGCAGGTCGAGCCAGCGCTCCTCGCCCGGCAGGCCCTTCTCGGCGAACCTGCGGCACGCGCCGCGTCGACGAGACGAAGCACACATTGCCGCGGCCGCCCTCGGCGCCGCGAGCCACGACCACGCGCTGGCCTTCGGCGGTGAGGTCGGCCACGAGGACGCCCTTCGGCGTCGCGGATCTCGGTGCCGATCGGCACCTCGATCAGCGTCTCTTCGCCGGCCTTGCCGTGGCGGTTCTGGCCGGCGCCGTGACCGCCGCGCTGACCCTTGAAGTGGACCTTGTGGCGGAAGTAGGCGAGATCGCGGAACTGCCGCGTGGCGACGATCACGACGTCGCCGCCGGCACCACCGTTACCGCCGTCGGGCCCGCCGCGGGGCACGTGCTTTTCGCGACGGAAGCTGACGGAGCCGGCCCCGCCGCTACCGCCGCACACGTTGATGGAGGCGTGGTCGCTCAGCATGCAAGAGGGTCCGGCCGCACCGGCCGGACGCGCGCGCTAGGCCTCGGGGACGATCGAGACGATGCGGCCCTGACCGCCGCGCGCGAACTCGATGCGACCGCTGGTGCGGGCGAAGATGGTGTGGTCGACGCCGATGCCGGCGCCGGCGCCCGGACGGAACCGCGTGCCGCGCTGACGGACGATGATCGAGCCGGCCGGGACCACCTGCCCCGCGTAGGCCTTGACGCCGAGACGCTTGGATTCGGAGTCGCGACCGTTGCGGCTGGTGCCGGCGCCCTTCTTATGAGCCACTCTTCTTCTCCTTCTGGCCCGCGATGTCGATCGCGTCGATGTCGAGCCGCGTGAGGCGGCTGCGATGGCCCCGCGACTTCTTGAAGGTCGTCTTGGGCCGGTAGGTGAACACGTCGATCTTGTCGCCGAGCAGATGCTCGGCGACGATCGCCTTGACCTTGGCGTGAGCCGCCTTGCCGGCGCGCATCGCGCCGCTGTCGTCGCGCACGGCGAGCGGCACCAGGTCGATGTGGGCGCCCTCGTCGGCGGCGATCCGGTCGACGACGATCGAGTCGCCCTTGGCCACTTTGTACTGCTTGCCGCCGACGCGCACGATCGCGTACGGCGTGGTGGAATCAGTCATGCCTTCTCCCGTAAGACAACGGCCCTCGATGCTAGACGATAGGCTCAGGGCTGTCAACGCGAGGCTACGACAGCAGCACGCCCATCGCCCCGGCCCGGGTGAGCGAAGTGACGCGCACCTTGCGCTTCTCGCCGAGCGCCCGGCGCCCGTTCAGCACGATGAGCTGGAAGCCGTCGACGTGGGCCACCGCGTCGCCCGGGCTGTAGGTCAGGGCGTACTCCAGCTCGACCGTCACCTCCTGGTCCTCGTGGATCGGGATGCGGTGCGACTCGACCGCCTCGAGCGAGCCTTCGGCCACGATGCGGAAGGTCTCGACCGGCAGGAGCTTCGAGCCCTCGAGGAAGAAGCGCTTGGCGGTGTCCTTCTCGAGGCGCTTGATGCGCCCGCCGGCCACGAGCCGCTCCGCCACCGAGGTGTTGACCTCGACGAGCAGCGCCCGGGCCGAGGTCACGGCGGCATGGTCACCGAGCCGGCGCTCGACCGCGATGGCCATGGTCTCAGGCGACAGGATGCGCGCCTTGCCTTCGCAGAACGGACAGGTCTGGGTGAGGATGCCGCGGGCGCCGTCGGTGATGTTCTGGCGCGTCATCTCGACGAGGCCGAGCGGCGAGATCTCGACGACGTAGGTCTTGGTGCGGTCGGTCTCGAGCTCCGCCTGGAGCTTGGCCAGCACCGTCTCGCGGTTGCGGGCGAACTCCATGTCGATGAAGTCGATGATGATGATGCCGCCGATGTCGCGCAGACGGAGCTGGCGGACGACCTCGCGGGCGGCCTCGAGGTTGTTGCGGTGATCGTGTCCTCGAGGCCCTTGCCGCCGGTGAAGCGGCCGGTGTTGACGTCGATCACCGTGAGCGCCTCGGCGTGATCGATCACCAGATTGCCGCCGCTGGGCAGCGGCACCCGCCGTTCGAGCTGCCTGGAGATCTGCTCCTCGATGCCGTGCGCCTCGAACAGGGGCTCGTCGCCTTCGTAGAGCTTGACCCTGGTGGCGAGCTCGGGAGCGACCTTCTCGAGGTAGGCGACGAGCTCCTTGCGACGCTTCTGCGTCGTCGACCAGACCGTCGAGAACGACTCGTTGTACAGGTCGCGGCGCGACCTGCAGCGACACGTCGGCTTCGGCGTAGACCAGCCCCGGAGCCTTGACCTTCGCCGCCTTCGTCCTGAGGCGCGTCCATAGCCGCGACAGGAACTGCAGGTCGTTCTTCATCTCCTCGACGCTCTTGCCCTCGGCCACGGTGCGTACGATCAGCCCGGCGTCCTTGGCCTTGAGCGACTTGCACAGGTCCCGCAGCCGGTCGCGCTCGTCGGATGGTAGCCGCCGCGAGACGCCCACGCCAGAACCACCGGGCACGTAGACGAGGTAGCGGCCGGCCAGCGAGAGCTGGCCGGTGAGGCGCGCTCCCTTGCTGCCCATCGGGTCTTTGGAGACCTGCACGAGGAGCTCCTGGCCCGGTTTGATCATCTGGGTGATCTTGCGGGGGCGCTTCTCGCCGTCTTCGGGGTCGGCGATGTCGTCGACGTAGAGAAAGCCGTTGCGCTCGAGGCCGATGTCGACGAAGGCCGCGTCCATGCCCGGCAGCACGTTGTCGACCTTGCCGCGGTAGATGTTGCCGGCGTACGAGCGCTTGCCGGGACGCTCGATGTAGATCTCGGCCAGCCGGCCGTCCTCGACGAGCGCCACCCGCATCTCGCCGGCGCCCTCGCTCACGAGGATCTCCTTGTAGCCCGGCAGATCGGCGGTCACCCCCGTTTCCTTGGGACGGCGCAGGCGGCCGCCGCGACGGCGCCCCACGGCCTCGGTCGGCTCGCCTTCGGCGCTGCCCGCCTTGTCGGCGGGAGGAGCGGTCGCCGGCCGGGGCTCCTCGGCCGCCTTGTCGGCGTTCGCGGCGCCGTCGTCGCCACCGCGCCGCCGTCCACGACGCCGCGAGCGGCGCGCTGGGGCGGGCTCCGTCTCGGCGCCCGCCGCGACCGTCGCCGTCGGGGTCTCGTCGCCAACCGCCGCGGCGGCCGTCACGTCGCGCTCGGCGACCGCCGCGCCGGCCGCCTCGACGACCGCTGTCTGTCCGGCCGCCGTCGCAACCTCGCCGGCGGCCGCGCTCCGCTCGTCAGTGTCTGCCGTCGCAACCTCGCCGGCGGCCGCGCCGTCGTCGGTGGCGGGCTCGTCGTTCTTACGGCGGTGCCGGCGTCCGCCGCGGTGACCGCGATGCCGTCGCTTGCGGCCGTCGCCGCCGGCCTCGTCGTCGGCCGCCTCGCCGGAGACGTCGCCGGTCTCGCCCCCGCCGCTCTCGCCCTCGCCGGGCACCCCGACCGGCCGGCCGTCGCCCCGCTCCTCTGACTTCGGCGCCCGCGCATCGGGCGCGACGTCGGCCATGGCCGTCGGAGCCTCGTCATCCGGGCCCCGCTGGAGCGGCAGCTCGTCCGCCGCACGCTCGTCGGGCGCCGCCGCCGACGCCGCCCGGCCGCCGCGGCCCCGGCGCCCGCGCCGGCGGCGGCGCGCCGGCGCGACCTCTTCGTCGGCGGCGGCGGCCGCCATCGCCTCGTCTGACACGGGCGCCGGGGAGCGCTCAAGCAGCGCCTCCGCGGGCGCCGCCGCCGCCACGATCACGCTCTGTCGTTCATCGTCGGCCGGCTCGGGCGCGCCCTCGGCGGGCGGCGCCGGACGACGCCCCCGCCGGCCGGGACGCCGGGCCCGCACCTGGCGCGCGTGCAGCGCCGACCAGGCGCCCGGCTCGGTGGCTCTTTCGATCTCGGTCTCGGCGGCCGCGGGCTGCTCCCCACCCTGTTCGACCGGCGCCGGCGCCTCCACGCGCGGCGCTTCGACGGCCCCCGTTGCTTCGCCGGACTGCCCGGCGGCGGACTGTTCGGCGGGCTCTTCGGTAGTGCTCTGCGGCCTTGCGTCTGACGACGACTCGCGGCGCGCCTCCGCGCGGCGCCTTGGTTGATCGCTCACTCCAGGTCATCTCCTTTGCCCGGGGCATGGCCGCCGGGCGCTATCTTGTCGGTCGCGGCGGTGGGCCGCGACGCCAATCCGTTCAAACCTTTCCAGGTCACGCGCACACGCGTGAGGTCGAGCACGACCGGCTCGATCCCGAGGCGCGCGGAGAGCGCGGCGACGACCTCGTCGACGCGCGCCGAGCCCGCCGGCCCGTAGCGCAGCGTGAAGGCGAGCCTTGTTCCGGCGTCGCCGGGCGACGCCGAGAGCTCGCACACATACTCTTTCAACTCGATGGCCCGCCGACCTTTGGGCGACTCCCGCACGACGGTCACGCGAGGCTCGCCGTCGAACCAGGCGAGCGCCTCTTCGACGGCGGCGCACGGCGCCGGCAGGCGGCACCGGTAGGCGGCCGCGGCCGCCTGCGGCCGCGGCCGCTCCGCGGTCACGACCAACCCTTCGACCGACAGGCCGTCGGCGGCAGCGGTCCGCAGCGCCGCGAGCCGGGCGCCCTCCTGCCCGGCGGCCGTCTGTTCGGCCACCTCGACGACCGCGAGCTCGTCGAGCCCCGCCGCTCCCGTCGGCAGCGGCAACGGCAGCGACAGTCGGGGCTTGGGCCGCATGCCCTGCGAGAGCGCGAGCTCGATACCGGCGCGACCGAAGGTGCGCTGCATCACCCGCATCGTGTCGAGGTGCGAGATGTAGCGCGCGGGGCCGCCGCGCGCGAAGCCCACGAGCCACCAGCTCATCGCACGAGGTCCAGCGCGAGCTCGCCGCCGCACACACCGCACGACGTACAGGCGCCATTGCGACAGTCGGCGGTGGTCTCGGCGCGCACGGCGCGCTCCGCCTCGTCGCGCAGGAAGGCGCCGTCGACGAGCGAGTCGACAGAGAGCCAGGGCGGCTCGTCGTCGGCGCTCCAGCGCGGACCGCCGAGCTCGACCCCTACCTCGGCGGCGGCGCGCCGCCAGATGCCGGCGTCGAACGACTCGCTCCAACCGTCGAACCGGGCGCCGCCGCGCCAGGCCGCTTCGATCAGCTCGCCGACCTCACGGCCGCCCATGGCGATGGTCGCCTCGACGAGCGAGGTCTCGACGTCGTGCGAACCGCACCCTGATCTGCCGCGACAGCCGCTCCCGCAACAGATCCTGGCGGCGACGGATCACCGTCTCGCCGACGAAGCCGACGCGTTCGAAGGGCGTGTGCGCCTTGGGCACGAACGACGAGACGGCGATCGAGACGCGCGCCCGCCCCGGCGCCGCGGCGCGAGCGTTGTCGAGCGCCGACGACGCCATGGCGGCGATGGCCGCCACGTCGTCGTCGTGCTCGCCCGGCAGGCCGACCATGAAGTACAGCTTGAGCCCTCTGAAGCCGGCCCGAAAGACACTCCGCACGGCCGTCGGCGAAGCCCTGCCGTCGTCGACGCGCTTGTTGATGGCGTCGCGCAGCGACTGCGTGCCCGCTTCGGGCGCCAGCGTGACCGAGCCGCGCTGCTCGTCGCCGAGCCGCGCCAGGACGAGCGCCGCCGAATCGACGCGCAGCGAGGGCAATGACACGCGCACGTGAGGCAACCGTTCGCGGATGCCGGCGATCGCCTCGCGATGCCGCCGTAGTCGCACGAGGAGAGCGAGATCAGGGAGACCTCGTCGCAGCCGGTCTACCGCAGGGCGCGCTCGGCGGCGTCCACGACCATGTCGACCGGCCGCTCGCGCACCGGCCGGTACCACATGCCGGCCTGACAAAACCGGCAGCCGGCCGCGCAGCCCCGCATGACCTCGATCACCGCGCGGTCGTGGACCCCCTCGAGCAGCGGCACCAGGCGGCTCGGTCACCGGCGCGGGTGCTCGAGAAGTCCGTGAACACCTGGCGGCTGACGCGGCGGCCGCTGGTCGCGCCGGGCTCGCCGGGTTCGCCGGCGGCCGCCGCCCCGCCGCCCGGGTCGTGCGGCAGAAAGACGCCGGGTACGGCGCCGAGCCGGCGCAGGCGTCGCGCTCGCGTCGGCTCGTCGAGCGCCGCCGCGAGCGCGGCGAGCCGACCCTCGGCCTCGCCCACGAAGAAGGCGTCGAAGAACGGCGCCAGGGGCAGCGGGTTGGCCGGCCGGACCGCCGCCCAGGACGATCGGGTCGGCATCGCCGCGCTCGCGCGGCCTGCAGCGGCACGCCGGCCAGGTCGAGCATCTCGAGGACGTTGCTGTAGGTCAGCTCGTGCTGCAGCGTGAAGCCCCAGAGGGCGGCCTCGCGCACCGGCGCGCCGCTTTCGAGGCTCCACAGCGGCACGTCGCGAGCGCGCATCAGGTCGGCCATGTCGGGCCACGGGCAGTAGGCGCGTTCGGCGACCGCCGGCGTAGCGTCGTTGACGTCGGCATAGAGGATCTGCAGACCGGAGTTGGCGATCCCGATCTCGTAGACGTCCGGGTAGGACAGCACGATCGCGCGGCGAGACGCCGGGCTTGTGTCGGACGTGGAACTCTCCGCCGACGTAGCGCCCGGGCCGCGCGACTCGCGCCAGGAGATCGGTCAGGTCGTGTCGGAGCCGGTCCTCACCGTGCGATTCCTTTGGCAAGGTTCTCAAACTTTCCCAGTTGGCTGGACAGCCGGGGGAACCGACTGGCCGTAAGCGGTGCGCCGCTTTCGAAGTAGGCCACCGCCGATCTGCCGATCGCTTCGGTGCCCACGTACCCGAAGCTCGCCTTCATGGCCCAGCCGAGGCCGGGCACGTACTCGACGGCGCCGCCGGGCGAGGGTCCTCATGCCGAGGCCCGAGAGGATCACGCCGAGCATCTCGACCGTGCGCTGAAGATCGGACCGGTAGCCGTAGGCGGCGCCGATGCGCAGCACCATCTTGAGCTGGTTCATGGTCATGACCGGCATGTCGGCGCCGGGCAGGATGACCACCGCGCCCACCAGCGCGTTCTGGCGCGCCGTGGCGGCGATCGTGTGGTCGATCACAGCGCCCCGCAGCGCCGGCAGCGCGGCCGCCAGGGCAAAACCGCCGTGGCCGGCGACCTGGGCGATGCGCCGCGCGAGCGCCGACTTGGCGGCCGGCGTGCCGCGGGTGTGCAGCACGAACTCCCGGCCGGAGAGGCCCGCGAGGGTGATCCAGGAGTGCCGATCGACGGGCACGGCCTGTGTGTCGCGCACCGCGGCTACGATCGCCGGCAGATGGGCGGCGCGACAGTAGGCGATGGTGGGCCCGAGCTCGGGCCTGACCGGCGCCTGACCGTCTTCGAGGAACACGATGACCGACCACCGCGACAGGGCCTCGGGATGGGTCGGGACGTCGGCGGGGCCGAGGACGTCGAGGGCGCGGCTGACGCCGCCGGCGGCGGTGTCGTCGGCGCCCGCCGACAGCATCCGGGCCGCGTCGGCCAGCAGGCCGGGCGAGCCGACCAGGCAGACGCGGGCAGTCGCCGGCGTGTGCTTGCGCACATCGGCGACGGCCTTGAGGATCTTGCGCACGTTGTAGCTCGCCATGGCTCAGTCGCCACTTCCCGCCAGCCGGCCTCGCACGTGAACGCTCTCGAGCAGGCCGACCAGCATCAGGTCTGTGATCAGGGCCGCGCCGCCGTAGCTGATGAACGGCAGCGGGATGCCGGTGATCGGCATGATACCAATAGTCATACCAATGTTCACGAATACCTCAAACAGGAAGATGGCCGCGATGCAGCCGGCGATCATGCTGCCGTACAGGTCGCGCGAGATCGTGGCGATGCGCAGGGCGCGCCAGATCAGCACCACGAACAAGGCGAGGAGCACGGCGGCGCCGACGAACCCGTAGCGCTCGCCGATCACGGCGAAGATGAAGTCGGTGTGGTGCTCGGGCAGAAAGTCGAGCACCGTCTGCGTGGCCTGGTTGCCGCGACCGCTGAAGGCCCCCGAGCCGACCGCGATCAGCGACTGGGTGAGGTTGTAGCCCGTCGACTGCGGGTCGTGACCGGGGTGCAGAAAGACGAAGAGGCGCTCCATCTGGTAGGAGTGCACGATCCTGATGCCGGCCAGAGGCAGCACCTTCAGCACGACGACCGCGAGGCCGACCGCCCCGGCGACGAGCACGGCGAAGTGCGTCCAGGGCGTGCCGTAGAACAAAAGCAGCGTGAGCGTCAGCACGACGAAGACCATGGCCGTGCCCAGGTCGGGCTGGGCGAACACGAGGGTCGCCGGCACGGCCACGTAGAGCAGCGCGAGGATGGTCATGCGGCGCGAGCCGATGAGCTGCAGGCGGTCGGCCAGAAACGCGGCCAGGGTGACCGTGATGATGACGAGCGCGAGCTCCGAGGGCTGGAAGCTGATGAACGACAGCGAGATCCAGCGTCGCGACCCGCGGACCACCGGTCCAAGAGCGAACACCGCGGCGATCGAGACGAGCACGAATCCGAAGAGCGGCCACTGCCAGCGCCGGAAGTGCTCATAGTCGAGCAGCGACAGCACCACGAGCGCCGCGATGCCGACCGCGGCGTAGATGACCTGGTTGCGAGCGTAGTAGGTCGGGCTCGGCAGCGCGTCATGACGCGTCGCGAAGTAGACCATGGCGACGCCGTAGACGAGCAGTCCCGCCGCCGCCGTCAGCACGACGTAGTCGAGGTGGCGCAGATAGGTGCGAAGCTCCATCGGCCTCTAGTCGCTGTGCACGGCGCCGGTCACCTGGCCGCCCTTCACGTGGAACAGCGAGTCGTAGATCATGCGGGCGGCCGGGGCGGCGCTCGTGCCGCCGTGGCCGCCCTGCTGGATCATCACGACGACCACGTACTGGGGGTCGTTGGCCGGCGCGTAGCTGCAGTACCAGGCGTAGTCGCTCTGCCCGAAGACCTGGGCCGTGCCGGTCTTGCCGGCCACCTGCACCGGGTAGTCGCCGAACACCGGATACGACGTGCCGAGCGGCGTCGTCGCGGCCTCGTGCAAGGCGTTCTGCACCACGTCGATGGTCGACGACGAGATGCCGAGCCGCCGCGGCTGGGTGTAGGGCAGGCGCCGCACGAGCTTGCCCTGCGAATCGACGATCTTGACGCCGAGATGGGGGGTCACGAGGTAGCCGCCGTTGGCGATGGCGGCGTAGGTCACGGCGGCCTGCAGCGGCGTCGCCTCGAGATTGCCCTGGCCGATGGCGAGGTTGATCGAGTCGCCGGGCTTCCAGAGGCGATCGATCTGCCAGCCCTTCGGATCGGTCTTCTTGGTGTAGGTCAGGTTCTTCCACTCCGGAGTGGGCACGAGGCCGGCCACCTCGCCGGGCAGATCGATGCCGGTCAGACGGCCCAGTCCAAGGCGCTTCGCCCAGTCCTCGAGGCCTTCACCCTTGCGCGTATAGAAGTCGTAGCCGATCTGGTAGAAGTACGTGTCGGCCGACTGCACGATCGCCTGGGTCAGATCGATGGCGCCGTGGCCGTTCGGGTTCCAGTCGTGCCACAGCAGGCCGTGGTTTGTGTGCAGGTCGGGCCGGCTTCGAGCGTCGTGGACGGGCTGATCACGCCGCTCTCCAGAGCCGCGATCGAGTCGACGACCTTGAAGGTCGAACCCATCGGGTAGACGCCCTGGGTCGTGCGGTCGAGCAGCGGCGTGGTCGCGATGTTGAGCTTCTTCCAGTGTTTGGCCGACAGCCCCCCGACGAACCACGTGGGATCGAATGTCGGCTCGCTCGCCATGGCGATGACCTCGCCCGTGTGCGCGTCGAGCACGACCGCGGCGCCGCCGTCGGCCCGCGGCTCGCTGTTGGCGTGGGCCAGATCGATGCCGTAGTTGACGGCGTTCTCGGCGGCCCGCTGCACCTTGGTGTCGATCGAAAGCTGGAGGTTGTCGCCGGCCTGCGGCAGCGTGCCGCCGGGCACGACCTGCTTGGGGCGGCCGCTCGCGTCGACCTCGACGCGCACCGAGCCGTCGACGCCGCGCAGCCACTTGTCGTACGTGTACTCCACGCCCGACTGGCCGACGATGTCGCCGGCCTTGTAGCCACGGAAGCGCGTCTGGTCGAGCTCCTGCTGGCTGATCTCCCCGAGCTGACCGAGGAAGTGGGCGCCGAGATCGCCCAGGGGATAGTCGCGCAGGTAGTTCTGACGCACCTCGACCCCGGGGTAGGACTCGGTGTGCTCGAGCAGGTACGACACGGTGAGCCGGTCGGTGTCCTGCTTGATCGTCACGAAGTCGTACTGCAGCCCGAGACCCTGCCTGATCTGGCTCCAGGGCACACCCACCTGGCGCACCATCTCCTGCCTGATCACGGCGGGCTTCATGCGCAGCTCTGAGGCGAGCCGCTTGACGAGATGGTCGAGCTGCCCGCTGGGTACGTCCATCGGCCGGATGCCGACCGCGAGGCCCGGCCGGTTGTCGACCATGACCGTGCCGTTGCGGTCGAGGATCGTGCCGCGGGGGGCCAGCACGGCGATGCTGCGCAGGCGGTTGTCGTTGGCCTGGGCGACGTACTGCTGGGCCGACAGGATCTGCAGGAACCACAGACGAAAGACGATCACGCCGATCAGCCCGACGGCGACGACGGCGAGCAGCACGACGCGCAGGGCGACCGACGGCGGCTGCACGATCTGGTCGCCGCGGCCGGTGCGGATCCAGCGACGCCGGCCGGCCGGCTGACTACGTCTCGGATATGCGGACATGTCGTTCACCTCTGAGCCACCAGCGCGCCACCAGGTAGAGGGGCACGGCGAGCAGGGAGTCGAGCACGAGCAGCGGGATGACCCAGCGGCCCAGCAGGTAGAGGAGGGGCACCTGGCGCCCGAACAGGAACTGGGCGAGGAGCTCGATGGACTCGGCGATCAGGGTCGCCACGAACACCGAGACGATCGGCGCCACGCTGGGAGACAGGTCGGCGGTCTCGGCGTAGCGCCCCACCAGGTAGCCCACGGCGACGAGCGCCAGCGAGCGCACGCCGGGCGGTTCGAACAGGGCGATCGAGACGAGGGCTCCGGCGACGAAGCCGAAGGCGGCGCCGATCTCGGCGCCGCGCAACAGCGCCACCGCGACCACGAAGACGAGCACGAAGTCGGGATTGGCCCCGAGGATGCGGAAGTTGGCGGCCACGGCCGTCTGCAGCGAGCGTGGCCACGATCAGCAGCACGAACAGCCGGCTGATCTCGGCCGCGATGTGGGGCCCGGCGCCCGGGTTCTCGATGGCCGGCACGCGCTGCGCCATCAGAGCGCCACCATCACGAGATCGAGCGTGTGGAAGTCGACGTAGGGCGTCACGGAGATACTCTGGTACAGCTCGACGTCCTGCTGGGCGACGGCCGAGACATAGCCGATGGGGATGCCTCTCGTGAAGATCGAGTTCTTCATGCCGCTCGTCACCACGACCTGCCCGGTCACCACCTTCTCCGACCGGTCGACGTACTGCAGGGTCACGTCGCCGGTGACGCTGCCGGCCACGAGACCCTCGGCGCCGTTGGGCACGACCATGGCGTCGATGTAGCTGTCCTGGTCGGTGATCAGGGTCACCTGGCTGGCGTCGGGCGTGACGGCCGTGACGCGTCCCACGAGGCCCTGGCCGTTCACCACGGCATCGTTCATGCCCACGCCTTGCGCACTGCCCGCATCGATCGTCACCGTGGAGTACCAGGCGGTCGTCGAGCTTGCGATCACGCGCGCCTGGGCGAAACGCGTGCCTTTGGGAAACACCGCCGGCACATGTTGCATGCTCTTGAGCTCGCCGTCCTGCTGCTGGGCGACGAGCTGCTGGGCGATCTGCGAGCGCAGTTGCTCGACCTCGGCGCGCAGGCTGCGGTTCTGCGACTGGGCGCTGAACAGCCCGGCGAACCAGTTCCAGCCGTCGCGAAACGGCTTGATCACCGTGGCGGTGCCCGACTGCAGCGGGGCGACGACGTGCATGGCCGAGGCCTCGGCACGGTGCACCGGCCCGTTCGACGGCTCGCGGAAGTAGACCGTGAGCAGAGCGACGGACAGCACGACCAGGGTGGCGACGACGATGCGCCGCCGCAGTGCGCGCTTGCGAGCCACTAGGAGCGTGGGGGCCTAGTACCGGCCTCTGGGCCTCGAGTTGCGCTTGCTGCGGGCAATGGCATCGAACTCCTCGAGGTACTTGCCGGACCCTACGGCAACGCAGGTGAGCGGCGATTCGGCGAGGTGGACCGGCATCTGTGTCTCCTGGCGCAGACGCTCGGGCAGCCCCTGCAGGAGCGAACCGCCGCCGGCCAGCATGATGCCGCGGTCCATGATGTCGCTGGCGAGCTCCGGGGGCGTCTTGTCGAGCGTGGCCTTGATGGCGTCCATGATGGCCTGGACGGGCTCTTCGAGCGCCGCGCGGACCTCTTCGGACGACAGCACGATGGTCTTGGGCAGACCCGTCACCAGGTCGCGGCCCCGGATCTCGGCCTGCTCCTCTTGCGGCAGCGGGTGGGCCGAGCCGATCTCGAGCTTTATCTCTTCGGCCGTCTGGCTGCCGATCAGCAGCTTGTACTCCTTCTTCACGTAACTGATGATCGCTTCGTCGAGCTCGTCGCCGCCGACGCGGATCGACTGGCTCACGACGATCCCGCCGAGCGAGATGACGGCGACCTCGCTCGTGCCGCCGCCGATGTCGACGATCATGTTGCCGGTGGGCTCGGCCACCGGCAGGCCGGCGCCGATCGCGGCCGCCATGGGCTCTTCGATCAGCCCCGTCCAGCGCGCCCCGGCCGAGTAGGTGGCCTCTTCGACGGCGCGCTTTTCGACCCCGGTCACCCCCGAGGGCACGCAGATCACGACCCGCGGGTGGGCCCACTTGTTCTGGTTCACCTTGCGGATGAAGTGGCGCAGCATCTGCTCGGTGACATCGAAGTCGGCGATGACGCCGTCTTTGAGCGGACGGATGGCGCTGATCGAGCCGGGCGTGCGCCCGAGCATGCGCTTGGCTTCGGCGCCGACCGCGTGGACTTCGCCGGTCCGGTGGTCGATAGCGACGACGGACGGCTCGTGAGAGCACGATGCCGCGGCCGCGAACGTAGACGAGGGTGTTGGCGGTACCGAGGTCGACGGCGACGTCGCGCGCGCCGAACCCCGTGAGGAAGTCGAAGAAACCGATGACCTGCTCCTTTCGATCCGGTTCAGTCCCCCATATTACACGCCGCCCCAAGCGGAGCCAAACGGGTGAGCAGGCGAAATGCCTACCGGCGACCGTCCGGCGCGACACCCGCGAGCCACGAGAACGGGGTCACGCCGAAGTGCCGCAGACCGTCCAGGAGGAGCGCCACCGGCAGGCCCACCACGTTCCAGTAGTCGCCCGCGACGGCCGTCACGAGCGCCGAGCCCACGCCCTGGATGGCGTAGGCGCCGGCGCGCTCGCGCCACTCGCCGGTCGCGAGGTACGCCGCGACGGCCGCGGGGTCGAGCGCCCGGAAGGTGACCGCGGTCCGCGCGTGGCCGGTCCAGGCGCGCCCTTCGGCATCGAGCAGGCAGAGGCCGCTCTCGACCTCGTGGCGGCGACCGGCGAGCGCGCTCACGAAGGCGGCCGCCTCGGCGCTCGTCGCGGCCTTGCCCAGCACCCGCTCGTCGAGCACGACGACGGTGTCAACGCCCAGGACGAGGTCGCCGGGCGCGAGGCCTGCGGCCTCGCGCCCGGCGACCTCGCGCGCCTTGCCCTGGGCGTTCTCGATCACGGTGGCCACGGGATCGCCGGGCACGAGCGCTTCGTCGTGGCGACTGGGGGCCACCCGGAAGGGCACGCCCAGCTGGCGCAGGACTGCCTCGCGCTGCGGAGAGCGCGAGGCCAGCACCACGAACAGCGCCGGCCGGACCGACGCCGCAGTCTCAGACGAGCTCGTCCTCACCGAAGAACAGGCCGATCTCGCGGACGGCGCTTTCGGGACCGTCGGAGCCGTGCACGATGTTCTGCTCCTTCGACAGCGAGAAGTCGCCGCGGATGGTGCCGGGAGCCGCCTGGGCCGCGTCGGTCAGGCCCAGCATGGCGCGGGCCACGGCGATGGCGTCGCGGCCCTCCCAGACCATCGCCACCACCGGACCCGAGGTGATGAACTCGACGAGCGCTTCGAAGAAGGGCTTGCCGACGTGCTCGGCGTAGTGGCGCTCGGCGAGCGCGCGGTCGATCCGCAGGGTCTTCAGGCCGCGCAGCACGAAGCCGCGCCGCTCGAAGCGGCCGACGACCTCGCCGACCAGGCGCAGGCGCACGCCGTCGGGCTTGACCATGATGAACGTCTGCTCCACGTGGGGGTCCTTCCGTCGCGGGCGCGGGCGCCGGCGACGGGCCTTGCGGCCCGTCGCCGGCGCCCGACGATCACAGCGGCGCGGGCGGGGCGGCGAAGCTGCCCCGCCCGCGCCGCCCTTATCCCATCTCCAGACCGAACGTCTGCGCCTGCGGGATCTGCTTCTCGCAGTACGGGCAGATCCGCCAGGCCGGCTCGACCGGCCTGTGGCAGCTCGTACACACCTCGCGCAGACGCCGCATGCAGTGCGGGCACACGAGAAAATCGTCCTTGACCGGCGTCTTGCAGAACGGGCAGCGACCGTCGCCGTCGAGCCGTTGCTCGAGCATGCGCAGCTCGAGCTCGCGCTCGCGGGCGTCGTCTAGGTACTCGGGCGGGCGCAGGATCGCGTAGATGAACAGCCCGAACGGGCCAAAGACGAGGCCGGTGAGCACGGCCACGACGATCACGACGCGGTCGTCGATGCGGCGCCGGGCGTCTTTGAAGACCCAGTAGGCGCACGACAGCCAGACGACCACGAGGAAGAACCAGAACATCAGCACCAGAAAGTGCCAGGTCGACGAGTGGAAGAAGTTCTTGATCGACCCGAACGGGTCGGTCGAGTCGGAAGCGGCGACGAGCAGACGGTCTAGCACGTGCTCTCCTCCTGCCACGGACGACCCGCTCTAGCGGCGGTCGGCTGCGACGGTCGCTTGATCCCCTTGCTGCCCCCGGGCGGCCCCACGGCCGAGCCGCTCCAGACCGCCGCCGGCGAAGGTCGGTCGCCCGGCGCAGCGCTACCGAGCATCATACCCGAGAAGGCAACCCCTACCGAGCGGGGCGCTCCCGCTACAGCACGTGGGCGACTACGTAGGGTCCGATCAGATACCCCACGAAGAAGGCGACGACCGCCGCGGCCACCAGGAACAGCAGCCAGAACAGCAGTCGTACGATGAGGCTTGAGGACCCTCGCGCCACAGCCAGCGCCTCCCGAGTCGCGAATCGCGCGCTAGTATACTCCACCACCTGCCGCCCCGCCGCCTGCGAGCAGCTCGGCGAGGTCCGAGAGCAGGTAGAGCGAACCGGCCACGAGGACGGACCCCCGCCGGCCGGCCAGGCGCCGCGCCAGGGCGACCGCGGCCCGCGGATCGGGCTCGACGTGGACGGCGGCGCCGCCCGCGGGCGGCGCCCCGCCGCGGTCCGTCCGGGCGACGCGCTCGCCCAGTGCCGCGGCCGGCAGACTGCGCGCCTCGCCGGCCTGCGTGCAGACGACCGTGTCGACCAACGGCACCAGGCTCGCCAGCATCTCGTCGACGGCCTTGTCGGCCATGATGGCGAACACCCCCACCCGCGGCGCGGGACGGTCGAGCACCGTCAGCGCCTCGGCGAGGGCGGCGACGCCGTGGGGGTTGTGGGCGCCGTCTGCCACGAGCAGCGGCTCCCGGCCGGCGATCTGCAGACGGCCGGGCACGGCCGTGGCGGCGAGCGCCCGCCGCACCGCGCCGGCGTCGAGGCGGCCCAGCAGGAGCCGGCAGGCGGCGACCGCGAGGCCGGCATTCACCGTCTGGTAACGCGCCGGGCTGGGCACGGTCAGGCCGGCGAAGCGCTCGCCGCCAAGCTCCACCGAGAAGTCCGCCGGTCCACCGGCGATCTCGACGTCGCGGCCGAGAAGGTGGGCGCGAGCCCCGACCAGCGCACAGATCTCCTGGGCAGCCGCCTCGAGCCCGTCGAGCGGCCCGAACACGGCGGCGGCGCCAGGGCCGATCACGGCGGCCTTCTCGGCGAAGATGAGCTCCCGCGTCTCGCCCAGGACCTCGGTGTGCTCCAGGCCGATCGTGGTCAGAACGACGACCGGCGCGGCCAGCACGTTGGTGGCGTCGAGACGGCCGCCGAGGCCGGCTTCGATGGCGGCCGCCTCGACGTCGGCCGCCCGCAGGGCGACGAAGGCCGCCACCGTCAGTACTTCGAACTGGGTGACCGGCCCGAGCTCGGCAGGCAGCCCGCGACTTTCCCCGCGGACGCGCTCGACCGCCGCCCCGAACGCCGCGGGCGCGACCGGCACGCCGTCGACCAGCACGCGTTCGTTGAAGTCAGCGATGTGCGGCGACAAATACGCGCCGCCACGCAACCCCATCGCGGCAAGGACGGCCGCCGCGTAGCGCGTCGTCGAGGACTTGCCGTTGGTGCCCACCACGTGGATGGCGCGAAACGACCGTTCGGGGTGACCGAGCCTGGCGAGCAGCTCCGCGACGCGCTCGAGCCCCGGTCGCATGCCGAACGCGGCCAGCGAGAGCAGGTACCGCCGCCAGTCGTCGGGCGGTCCCTCGCCGCCGCGGGCAGGCAAGGACCGTCACCTACGAGAGGCTGCGCAGGCGGCCGGCGAGCTCGTCGCGGTCGGCGAGGTAGCCGGCCAGCTTGGCCCGTTCCTTGTCGACCACGGCCTGCGGCGCCCGCTCGACGAAGCCGGCGTTGGCCAGCTTCTCTTGCGCGCGGCGCACCTCGGCCTCGAGCTTGTCGACCTGGGCGCGCAACCGGGCGAGCTCTTCGCCGCGGTCGATGCTCGGCGCGGCGATCTCGAAGCGCCCGCCCGGCGCCAGGACGACCGTCTCGGCCTCGCCGGCGGGCGCGGACGCGCCGACCTCGATGCGCGACAGGGCGCGAAAGGCGCCGCCGAACGACTCGTAGAGCAGGCGCGCGGCGACGCCGCCGTCGCCGTCGTCGGCCACGAAGGTCGCGCTCATGATCTGGGCCGGCGGCACGCGCTGGTCGGCGCGGTACGTGCGCAGCGCCTGGATGGCAGCCTGGACCTGGGCGAGCGCGGCTTCGTCGTCGGGCCGCAGGTCGTCGGACTCCGCCACCGCGAAGGCGCGCCCGAGCAACGGAGCGGCGCCGTAATGCGAGGCGATCTCCTCGGTCACGAAGGGCAGGAACGGGTGCGCCAGGCGCACGACGCCGTCGAGCACGAACATGGCGTGACCGACCGCCGCCGCGCGGGTCGCGGCATCGTCGCTGTACAGTCGCGCCTTGACGAGCTCGAGGTACCAGTCGCAGACCTCGTCCCAGACGAAGTGGTAGAGCTTCTCGACCGCGTCGGAGAAGTCGCAGGCGGCGAGCGCCTCACCCACGGCCGCGGTCGCGCGCGCCAGGCGACTCGTGATCCAGCGATCGACGAGCTCGGCGTCGGACCTCGCCGGCGGCGCCCCGTCGGCCGCCAGCAGCACGAGTCGGCCGGCGTTCCAGAGCTTGTTGGCGAAGTTGCGGCCCATGGCGATCTTCTCTTCGGAGAAGCGCACGTCCTGGCTGCTCGACATGAGCAGCAGGCCGAACCGCGTGGCGTCGGCGCCGTACTTGTCGATCATCTCGAGAGGGTCGATGCCGTTGCCCAGCGACTTGCTCATGCGGCGACCGTCGGCGGCCTGGATCACCGAGTGGATGTAGACCTCGTGGAAGGGCACCTCGCCGACGAACTCGAGGCCCATCATCACCATGCGCGCCACCCACAGGAAGATGATCTCGCGGGCCGTGCTCAGCAGGTTCGTCGGGTAGAAGTACTCGAGGTCGGCGTTCCGCTCGGGCCAACCCCAGGTGGCAAAGGGCCACAGCGCCGAGCTGAACCAGGTGTCGAGGACGTCGGTCTCGCGGCGCAGGGCCGCGGCGCCGCAGTGCGGGCAGACCCGCGGCTCCTCTTCGGCGACGATGGTCTCGCCGCAGCCCTCGGCCTCGCAGTACCACACCGGGAGCTGGTGACCCCACCAGAGCTGGCGCGAGATGCACCAGGGCCGCAGCTTCTCCATCCAGTCGACGTAGACGCGGCCCCAGCGGGCGGGGACGAAACGCACGCGCCCGTCGCGCACCGCCTCGGTGGCCGGCGCCTTGAGCTCGTCCATGCGCATGAACCACTGCAGCGAGATGAGCGGCTCGATGTGCGTGCCGCAGCGGTCGCAGGTGGCGACGCTGTGCGTGTAGTCCTCGACCTTCTCGAGCGCGCCGGCCGCCCGCAGGTCGGCGATCACGCGCTCGCGAGCGTCGGCCATGTCGAGGCCGGCGTAGGGTCCGCCCGCGTCGGTGATGCGGCCGTTGGGACCGATCGCCTGGATGGTCGGCAGCTTGTGGTCGCGGCCGATGTCGAAGTCGGTGAGGTCGTGGGCGGGGGTGATCTTCAGGGCGCCGGTGCCGAAGCCGGGATCGACCCGCTCGTCGGCGACGATGGGCAGCTCGCGGTCGAGCAGCGGCAACACGGCGGTGTGCCCCACGACCTCGCGATAGCGCTCGTCTGCGGGATTCACGGCCACGGCCGTGTCGCCCAGCATCGTCTCGGGCCGGGTGGTGGCGATGGTGATCGCGCCGCTGCCCTGCAGCTCGTAGCGGACGTGGTAGAGGTGGCCGGCCTCCTCGACGTAGGCCACCTCGAGGTCGCTGATCGCCGTGCCGCAGCGGGGGCACCAGTTGACGATGTAGTGGTCCCTGTAGATGTAGCCCTTGTCGTACAGGGCCACGAAGACCTTGACGACGGCGCCCACGTAGTCGTCGTCGAAGGTGAAGCGCTCGCGCTCGTAGTCGCAGGCGCAGCCCAGGCGCTTGATCTGCTCGACGATGGCGCCGCCGTACTGGCGGCGCCATTCCCAGACGCGCCTGACGAACTCGTCGCGGCCCAGGTCCTCTTTGCTCAGGCCCTCGCTGCGCAGCAGCTTCTCGAGCACGTTCTGCGTGGCGATGCCGGCGTGGTCGGTGCCGAGCAGCCAGCAGGCGTTGTCGCCGAGCATGCGGTGGTACCGCGTGAGCGCATCCTGCACGGCATCGTTCAGTGCATGGCCGACGTGCAGGGTGCCGGTGACGTTGGGCGGCGGGATGACGATCGAGTAGGGCGGCCGCGAGGGGTCGGCCTGCGCGTGGAACAGGCGATCGTCGAGCCAGCGGGCCATCCAGCGCCGCTCGACTGGGCCCGGGTCGAACCTGGTCGTAGCCTGCAGGTCTTGGCTCTGATCGGTCATGAGGTCTGCCCTGGATCGCTTGGCGTGTCGCCGTTGCCGGGTGCGCGCCCAGCCCGGACGCGCCGGGTCAGTATACCCGGAGAGGCTCCCTGGCGACGACGCGCCGCGCTCGAGCGACAAAGAAGGGGGCCGGGCGGCTTTGCCGCCCGGCCCCCCCTCGGTTCTGGCTGCAGGCTGCCCGCTACGCCGATTCTTCGCCGAGCTGGAGGATGGTGTTGTCGGCCTCGGTGACGAGCGTCGGGTCGAGACCCTTCTCGATCGTCTCCTTGGTGATCACGCACTTGCGCACGTCGTGACGCGAGGGCAGCTCGAACATGACGTTGAGCAGGGCCTCTTCGATGATGGTGCGCAGGCCGCGAGCGCCGGTCTGGCGCTCCTGGGCCTTCTCGGCGATCGACACGAGCGCGTCGTCGGCGAACACCAGCTCGATCTCGTCGAGGCTGAAGAACTTCTGGTACTGGCGCACCAGGGCGTTCTTGGGCTCGGTGAGGATGCGCACGAGCGCGTCCTTGTCGAGGTAGTGCACCGCCGAGATCACGGGCAGGCGGCCGACGAACTCGGGGATCAGACCATAGTTGAGCAGGTCCTCGGGGCGCACCTTGGCGAAGATGTTGCCCACGTCGCGCTGCTCGGCCGTGACGATGTCGGCCATGAAGCCCACGCCCTGGCGCCCGACGCGGCGTTCGATGATGCGCTCGAGACCGGCGAAGGCGCCGCCGCAGATGAAGAGCACGTTGGTCGTGTCGATGTTCAGGAACTCCTGATGGGGATGCTTGCGGCCGCCCTGCGGCGGTACGCTCGCCACGGTTCCTTCGAGGATCTTCAGCAGCGCCTGCTGGACGCCCTCGCCCGACACGTCGCGGGTGATCGAGGGGTTGTCGGCCTTGCGGGCGATCTTGTCGACCTCGTCGATGTAGATGATGCCGGTCTCGGCCTTCTTGACGTCGAAGTCGGCGGCCTGGATGAGCTTGAGGAGGATGTTCTCGACGTCCTCGCCAACGTAGCCGGCCTCGGTGAGCGCCGTCGCGTCGGCGATCGCAAAGGGCACGTTCAAGATGCGGGCGAGGGTCTGGGCCAGCAGCGTCTTGCCGCAGCCCGTCGGCCCGAGCAGCAGGATGTTCGACTTCTGCAGCTCGACCTCGCCGTCGGTCGCGCTCATCGCCTGGATGCGCTTGTAGTGGTTGTAGACGGCCACGGCGAGGATGCGCTTGGCCTCGTCCTGGCCGACCACGTAGTCGTTCAGGATGGCGTGGATGTCGCGCGGCTTGGGCAGCGTGTCGAGGTCGAGCGTGGCCGGCACGGCCAGCTCTTCGTCGATGATCTCGTTGCAGAGATCGATGCACTCGTCACAGATGTAGACGCCCGGGCCGGCGATGAGCTTCTTGACCTGGCGCTGCGACTTACCGCAGAAGCTGCAGAGCAGCTGGTCGTTGCTGTCGATAGGTCCTGCCACTCGGGAACCTCCCTCCTATCGATGCGAGATGACGTCGTCGATAATGCCGTACTCCTTGGCCTCGAGAGCGGTCATGAAGTAGTCGCGATCGGTGTCCTTGGAGACTTTCTCGACAGTCTGGCCGGTATGATTAGCAAGGATCTCGTCGAGGGTCTGGCGTACCTGGATGACCTCGCGCGCGTGGATCTCGATGTCGGCCGCCTGGCCTTCGAACCCGCCGATGAGCTGGTGGATCAGAATCTTCGCGTTGGGCAGGGCGAAGCGCTTGCCCTTGGCGCCGCCGGCGAGGATCAGGGCGCCCATGCTCATGCCGATGCCGACGCAGATGGTCGACACGTCGGGCTTGATGAACTGCATCGTGTCGTAGATGGCCAGGCCGGAGTACACCGAGCCGCCCGGACTGTTGATGTAGATGCTGATGTCCTTGTCGGGGTCGTCGGATTCGAGATGGATGAGCTGCGCCACCACGAGGTTGGCGATGTCGTCGTTGATGGGCGTGCCAAGAAAGATGACGCGCTCGTTCAACAGCCGCGAGTAGATGTCGAAGGCCCGCTCGCCGCGGCTCGTCTGCTCGATCACCATCGGGACCAGTGGACTCACGTCTCGATCCTCTCCTTTCGGCGCCCGGCCCGCGCGCTACGCCGGGGCATCGCCGCTACTCGTCTGTCTTACTTCTTCGCGGCCCGTTTGGGCGCCGCGGACTTGCCGGCCTTCTTGCCGGCCTTGCCGGTGGTGTCACCCGGCTCATCGTTGCTCGCTGTCGCCGCTGTCGCCGCAGGCTCGCCCGCGACCGTCGCAGGGTTCACCGCCGTGGCGTGCTCGACGAGAAAGTCGACCGTCTTGGCGATGACCAATTCGTCGCGCAGCATGGTTTGCCTTCCGGACGCATAGACGTCGAGCACGAGCTGGTTGGGGTCGCGCTGCAGGAGCTCGGCATCTTCCATTATGCGCGCCCGCAGCTCGTCGTCGCTTACTTCGACCTTTTCGGCGTCGCGGATGGCCGCCAGCACCAGGCCGCGCCTGACCTCGGTCTCGGCCCGCGGACGCAGCTCGGCCTCGATCTCCTCTTCGGTCTTGCCCAGCGCTTCGAGGTACTGGGCCATCTCGAGTCCCCGTTCGCCGACGGTCGATTCGAGCTCGTGATAGAGGGCGTGCGCCTGCCGGTCGACCATGGCCGGCGGCACCGTCACGGTGGCGTTGGCGACGGCCGCCTCGACGACCCGGTTGCGGTACTCGCGCTCGACCATCGACTCGCGCGCCGTGGTCAGCCGAACGCGCACGTCGTCGCGCAGCGCGGCGAGCGTGTCGAACTCGCTGGCCTGCTGGGCGAAGTCGTCGTCGAGCGGCGGCACGATCTTCTCTTTGATCTCCTTCATGGTCACCGCAAAGGTCACCGGCCTGCCCTGGAGGTCCTCGGCCTGGTAGTCGTCGGGGAATCGCAGATCGAAGGTCGTGGTGTCGCCGGCGGCCAGGCCTTCGAGATGCTCCTCGAACCCCGGGATGAGGTTGCCCTGGCCGACCTCGAGCATGTAGTCGTCGGCCTGGGCGCCCTCGAGTGGCTTGTCGTCGACGGTACCGGCAAAGTCGATCTGCACGAAGTCGCCCTTGACGGCCGCCCTGCCTTCGACCGGCTTGAGGCTGGCGAAGCGCTCCTGAAGCATGGCGAGCTGGGCGTCGACCTGGGCCTCGCTGACCTCGGCCGTGTCCTTCTCGACCTCGAGCCCCGTGTACTTGCCGAGCACCGGCTCGGGACGCACCTGCACCTTGGCGGTAAAGGCGAACGGCTCCTTGCCTGTGAAGTCGCCGAAGTCGATCTCGGGCATCGATACCGGGTCGAGCTCGGCTTCGTCGACCGCGCTGTCGTACCACTCGGGCAGGAAATCGTTGAGCGTCTGGCTCAGGACGTACTCTTCGCCGAGCCGGCTCAGGACGATCTGGCGCGGCACCTTGCCTTTGCGAAAGCCGGGGATGGCCGTCTCGCGCGCGAGGCGGGAGATGGTGCGCTCGACCTTGGCTTCGACGTCGTCGCGCGGTACCTCGACCGCGAGCTCGACTTCGTTCTCTGCGACCGGCTTGACCTCTGTCTTCACTTTGGAGTCTCCGTCTGCTGTGGTTATTGCCCTCGCCCCACGACCGGCGAACCCCGTTCGCGGGCCGCGGACAGATGGGACTGAAGGCGACTGGTGCGGGTGAGAGGACTTGAACCTCCACGGGCAGGGCCCACCAGATCCTAAGTCTAGCGCGTCTACCAGTTCCGCCACACCCGCAGGCGTTGTCGGCGAGGAGGTGCTGGGGTGAGGGACGGGATTCGAACCCGCGGCCGCCAGGGCCACAACCTGGAGCTCTACCAGCTGAGCTACCCCCACCACGATGTCCGCTGACTCACGTGGCGACCGCTCCCAAGGAAGCGGCGAGTAAGGATAGCACGTCGACAACACGGCGTCATGGCGGGCCGCGGAGTGTGCCGGTATGCGTGGTCGACGGCCAGATGATGCAGCCAGCCGCGCCGGCCGTCGAAGGTCGCCATGAGGCTGCCAACGAGTCGGTCGTCCTGCGCGACGACAACGAAGAGCTCCGGATAGATCAGCGTGGTCAGGTTCTCGAGGGAGTCTCCGGCACTCGGGATCAGGCCGCAGTGCAACCAGAGGCGCCGGACGCGCTCGAAGTCGGATGCTCGAAACTGCCGTATCTCCACGAAACCTCACTCCCAGCCGCCCGGGATCACGTCGCACCCACCCGACGTCGGCGAAGGACAGTCGACTGCCCTACCGCCACGCCGATAAGTGGCGAGCCCGGCAGGATTCGAACCTGCGACCTGGAGCTTCGTCCTGCCCCGTCGCGGTCACCTCTACCCCGCACAGTCACGCCGCGCTCGTCGCCCTGAAGAAGGCGCACTTGCAGGACATAGACAAACGGGCCTGCCACCGTGAACAGGTGGCGGGCCTCTGTGTTGCCGGCCACCTGACTATCGGGCGACCGGCTTGGAGAGGCTGTACTCGCCCCACTCGCCGCACCAATCGTCGGCGCCGACCACCGGGAACACCGTCACATAGGGAGACTTTGGCGCGCTGAGCGCCCCTATCTCGTTACGGGGGACCTCGTAGTTCTGTGAGTAGGGCATGACGGTCGGAGTGTGACGCCGACACGTGCCCTCTTCGCCCTCGATTTGGTCCATGGGGCAGTAGTAGCCGCACGAGTGGCATGTCTTCGGGGCCGCCCTGCCGTCTTCTTTCGTCATCGCACCCTCCCCGTCTTCGCCCGCGCCGGAAGTCTACGCCCACAGGCAGACGGAGGTGATCGGCTCACGCACGTTCGAGGGTGCCAACCCCTTGCCCGGCCATCGTGCCTTGCCGGCGTGGCCTGGGGGCGCCAGGGTCCGGCGGGGAGCTGACTGCGGCGAAGGACAGCGACCTAGGCTGGCCGGCGAGGGGCCGCCTCACGTCTCGAGTGCGTTAGCCAGGGAACCGGTCGTCCTCGATGCTGCACGAACAACAGTTCCCCCGTGTCCCGCAGATACGACCAGCAGTCACGACACAAGACGACGTGCACTCCCAGTGTCGTTGTCTCCTCGTGTCGGCAGTCTCTCCAATCCTTTGTCTGGCCAAAAGGGCTGTGCGATCTTTCAACCGTGCTTTTCATAGTCCCCCCAGCGGCCGCGATCGGCCACGTACTATGAAGCCACGCCCCCAGCGAATCTGGAGCCCCCGTACGACGAACTGCCCCTCACAGTCGTCGTATGCCCGTCCTTGTACGTCCGCATCGTTGTCCCTGCAAGCGTTCCCGAAGATAGGCGTCGCCAGGGCAGGAGACACAAAGACGGTCCGCAACGCTTCACCTCACAGGGTGTTGCGCCGAAAGCGTCCCTGGTCTGCGGACATCCGATTTCAAGGGTCGCTCGCTCAGGATCCCCCTCCTCCGGCGAGCGGCGTCGCTGGCCACGCCGAGGCTTCCTCTCCCACCGAGGTCGGCGAGCCGGTAGGCGGGGGAGGCGGGTGAGCATGTGCCTCCCCCGCTGTCTGTCTCTATGGGCGAGCCTTCCCTGGTCGAGGAGATCAACCCCTATGGCCCCGGAAGGACGTAGCCCCGACGGGAGACACAAGTCGACCCAGAACCGTTGACCTGGCACGGTGTGACGACGTACAAGACGTTCGTGGGGTTAGGAGGGGGGTGGACGATGCCGACGCGTGTCGGCATCGTCCATAAAGAGATCGCTTGCCGAGCGACCCCACGGTTTTTACGCCGAGGCAACCTCCGCAGGTGCAAGTCGGCGAGCCAGCTCTACGGGGGAGACCCGGCACTGTCTCCCCCGTCCTTGTCTTCAGCGGTCGAAGAAGGCCCTGCGAAATCCGGCAAGGGCCGCTTCGTGCCGTTCAACGGGGGACGGTCGCGGCGCTGGATCCCGTCAGGCTCGGAAGCCTGCCCCCTTGTAGTAGGCCTGCCTCGACAGATGGACACCGTCCGGACCCGCTTTGGTCAGCGAGCAGCCTTCGTTCTTCCACTCGGCCGCCCCTTTGGGTTTCCAGGCCCACCAGACCCAATGCGTCTCCTCGCCATCTGCCTCCTGCGCGATCGCGTCGCTGAACACCCCTTCGCCGTCGGGCAGTGCACGGTAGTAGTCGGCGAACTCCCCCTTGGTCATGCGTCCGTCGTACGGGTCGTCGTAGACGAAGTCGTCGGCACAGGCGTTCAGGATCATGTCGAGGTCGTCGATGTCCCAGCCCTTCATGAACTTCTCCGCGTGACAGCTCACGAGTCTCGCCCCCTCCGATAGTCGGCGGTGGCGCACTCGCGTCGCGTCGAGTGCCAGTGCGCCACCGCTTGATCGCGCGTGCCGGGGCGTCCGACCGCCACGGCCGAGTCGTCGGCACCAAACCCGCGCGTGCCCTGCCGGTATGCGTCAGCCGCCGCTGCGCGCAGACGTCTCCGCCCCTGCTCTTGCCGGGCACGATCTGCGGCTCGCGCGCGTAGTAGGTCACCTTCTGTGAGTGTACGCCGTCGCGCCCCACCTTGGCCAAAGCGGCGCCTTCCTGGCCTCTCCACGCCCACCAGCACCAGGCTTTCTCCAGACCGCCGATCTCCTCGACGACGACGTCCGTGACTTTGAGAACGCCCTCGGACTGGGTCTCGAAGTAGGCGGGAACTCGGCCTCGGTCATGCGCCCGTCGATGGGATCGTCGAAAACGAAGTCGTCGGCGCAGGCGCTCAGGACCATCTCGAGATCGCCCTTGATCCAACCCTCGATGTACCTGTCGAAGTGCTCGCTCATCTCCTCTCACCTCCTTCCGCTACGCCATGCAGCCACGCGCGCCGTTGGTCACGATGTCGAGCCCCGCTGCCCTCCGGGCGCATTTGGCGCGTTTGCAGCGAGTTTCCCGACGTGCTGGCGCGCCCGGCAGGATTCGAACCTGCGACCTAGAGCTTAGAAGGCTCCCGCTCTATCCAGCTGAGCTACGGGCGCACGCACGGCGCCAGGACGACCAGGGGAGGTGGAGCGGGAGACGGGTCTCGAACCCGCGACATTCAGCTTGGAAGGCTGACGCTCTAGCCAACTGAGCTACTCCCGCCCGCACGCGGCAACGAGCTGGTCGGGACGGGCGGATTCGAACCGCCGGCCCCCTGCTCCCAAAGCAGGTGCGCTACCAGGCTGCGCCACGTCCCGCGCCTGCGGCGCAGTATACCACTGGCCTCGGAGAGACCGATCCGGACTGAGCTCGTCTGGCCGCCGGCCTCACGGCTACTCGGAGAGGATCGGCAGGACCAGCACTTCGCCCGGGCTGGATGTCGGCGCCGACCAGGTGGTTACGCTGCTCGATGCGGTAGACGAGCTGCCGCGGATCGTGGCTGCCCGCGTAGGCCCCGTTCGCCACCGACCACAGCGTGTCGCCCGCGCGCACCATGTAGGTGTGCTCGGAGTAGGCGGGACCGTTGCTGGCGCCGTTGGCCACGCGCACGCCGACCCAGACCGAGACGACCACGACGAGCACGAGCAGCGCCAGCCGGCTGAGACCGCGCAGACGGCGGCGGCGCGCGGCCGCGCGCCGCCGCCGTTCGGGGGGGTACCGTCTGCGCGCCTGGGCCGCCTGCCCCCGGGCGGGAGCGACGGCGCGGTTCGAGGGGCCGGCGGCACGGCCATTGCGGCTCGGTGCGTCGGTCATGCCCACCGGCCCCTCGTCTGTGAAAGCTGTTCGGTGACCAGTTCGGCGCCGCAGTCGCCACAGGTGACCACGAGGCAGTCGCCGCTGCCGGGGACGCCGCCGTGAGGCGCCGCCACCCAGAGGTCGCGCGAGCCGCACCACAGGCACGAGCCACCCGCCTGGTTGCGGACGAGCACGACCAGCTCGTCGACGCAGTCGGCGAGCGTGCGGGCGGGTTCGGCGACGGCGACGAGGCTCATAGCCGGCGCAGCACCCCCACGACCTTGCCGACGAGCTCGACATCGTCGAGGACGATCGGTTCGTAGAGGTCGTTGGCCGGCTGCAGCCGGATGCGGCCGGCCTCGCGGAAGAAGCGCTTGGTCGTGGCCTCGTCGCCGACCAGCGCCACGACGATGTCGCCGTTGTCGGCGGTCGCCTGGCGATGCACGACGATGAGGTCGTCGTTGTGGATGCCGGCGTCGATCATGGAGTCGCCTTCGACGCGCAGCAGGAAGTCGTCGTCGCTGCGGCGCAGCAACGACGGCACCTCGACGTAGTCTTCGATGTTCTGCTCGGCGAGGATGGGCATGCCGGCGGCGACCTGGCCGATGAGCGGCAGCGGCCTGAGCGGCCGCGGTTCGTCGACGAGCTCGAGCGCCCGCGGCTTGCTGGGGTCGCGACGGATGAAGCCGAGTCGTTCGAGGTTGCCGAGGTGCACGTGCACCGTGGAGGGCGATGACAGCTCGAGCTGGCTGCCGATCTCGCGCACCGTGGGCGGATAGCCGTTCGCGTGCGTGAACTCGCGGATGAAGCGAAGCACCTGCTCCTGTCGTGCCGTCAGACCAGTCACGCCTCTCTCCCTTGTCTCGAACATATGTTCGTGTCGACTGTAAGTCAGAACACATGTTCGTGTCAAGAGGCATGGTACAGACGGGCCCGGACGGAAAAGTCGCCGGCCGGCCGCAGTCGCGCCGGACGCAGCCGCCAGACGGACGCTCAGCATCCGGACGAACGCGGTGGACAGAGGCCGACCGAGCCCCCGGCGCGCCAGCGTCCTACGACAGAAGACCGTCCAGGATCCTAGCCTCCAGCACCTGAGCACGGGTGAGCCGCGGAGCGGCCAGCACCTCGCGAGCCAGCCCGGTCAGGGCATCCTCCGGGAGCAGCCCCACGACCTCGCTCTCGCGCACGGCCGCCCCCGCGGCCGCGGCCCGGCTGCGCACCGCTTCAAAGGCCGTGAGCACCGACGTGCGGCGGAAGTCGGTCAGGTTCATCGAGACCTGCACGCCGTCGTCGAGCGCCAGGCCCATCGCCTTGAGGCAGGGCAGGCCGCCGTCGCGCTCGCGGATCTCGCGGGCGATGCGTCGCGCCAGCTCGAGATCGGTCGACTCGAGGTTGACGTTATAGGCGATCAAGGGTGGACGAGCGCCGATCGCCACCGCGCCGGCCTGGGGGTGCACGACCGCCGGCCCTTCGTCGGGAGCGCGCGCCGGGTCGCGGCCGATCTCGTCGCGCAGACCCTCGAACTCGCCGCGTCGCACGTCGGCCAGGTTGCGCCGCTCAGGGCGCCGGGCGGCGTCCTCGTAGAAGTAGACGGGGATGGCGAGCTCGGCGCCGACACGGGCCCCGAGCCTGTGCGCGGCCTCTACGCAGACCGGCATGTCGTCGGCCCCGACCGGGACGAAGGGCACGACGTCGGTGGCCCCGAAGCGTGGATGAGCGCCCTCGTGCCGGCTGAGGTCGATCAGCCGGGCGGCGGTCGCGACGGCGCGAAAGGCGCCCTCCTCGGCCGCCGCGGTCTCGCCGACGAAGGTGAGCACGCTGCGATTGTGGTGGCCGTCGCTCTGACGGTCGAGGAGCGTCACGCCCGGCGTGCCGGCGATGGCGGCGGCGATCTCGTCGACGACCTCGGGCCGGCGACCCTCGGAGAAGTTGGGGACGCACTCGATCAGCGTCACCGCGCCTCCTTGCTTTCGTAGCAGGGCACGCCGCCGCGGACCACGACCCGGCCGCCCGCCACGACCAGCGCCGCCAGGTTGACGCCGAAGTGATAGGGCAGCTCGTGACGGCTCGCGGCGTCGAGCACGACGAGGTCGCACGACTTGCCCGCTTCGAGGCTGCCGACCTCGTCGCCCAGACCGACCGCGGCCGCCCCGCCCAGGGTGGCCGCACGCAGCGCCTGAGCCGGCGTCAGGCGCATCTCCTGACAGGCGAGAGCGATCATCTGCTGCATGTTCTCGCAGTAGCAGGTGCCCGGGTTGAAGTCGGTGGCCAGGGCGACCACGAGTCCGCCGTCGAGCATCTCGCGGGCCGGCGCGTAAGCCTGATGGAGCGTGAAGCTGGTGCCCGGCAGCACGACGGCCACCACGCCGGCGGCGGCGAGCGCCGCCACCTCTTCGAAGGTGGCGTGCACTAGGTGATCGGCCGAGACGCAGCCGAGCTCGGCGGCCAGCAGGCCGCCGCCCGAGCGCGCCAGCTCGTCGGCGTGGATCTTGAGGCCGTACCCCAGCCTCTTCCCCGCTTCGAGCACCCGGCGCGACTGCGGCACGGTGAAGGCTCCCTCGTCGCAGAAGACGTCGACGAAGTCGGCCCGGCCCTGCAGCGCCGGTAGCATCTCGTCGCAGACGAGGTCGATGAACTCGTCGTCGCGGCCATCCAGCTCCGCCGGCGTGAAATGGGCCCCGAGGAGGCTGAGGCGGCGGCGGGTCGGATGACCCGCCGCCGCCGCCGCCAGCATCTTCGCCTCGTGCTCGGTCGTGAGACCGTAACCGCTCTTGACCTCGAGGGTGGTCGTGCCGTGGGCGAGGAACGAGTCGAGCCGTTTGCGGGTGATCGCCGTGAGCTCCTGGAGGCTCGCCGACCGGGTCTCCGTCACGGTCGCGTTGATGCCGCCGCCCGAGGCGAGGATCTCGGCGTAGCTCACGCCGCCGAGGCGCGCCGCGTACTCGTCGGCCCGCGAGCCGGCGAAGACGGCGTGGGTGTGGGCGTCGACGAGGCCGGGCAACACGCAGGCGCCGGCCGCGTCGAGCTCGGCGGCGCCGTCGAGCACCTCGACGGCGCCGCCGAGCTCCGCCTCGCGCCCGACCCAGACGACACGACCGTCGCGCGCCGCCAGGGCGCCGTCGCGCAGGACACCGAGGCCGTCGTCGTCGGCCGGCGCGTCGCCGCCGGCGGCCGCCACGGTCGTCGGCGAGAGCGTCACGAGCTCGCCCGCGTGACGCAGGACGAAGTCGGCCGCCTCGCTCACGACCCCGCCATGGGCAGGTCGACGTCCAGCTCGGCAGCGGCGGCGATGCGCCTCGGGGTAGCCGGCGTCGGCGTGGCGCATGACGCCGGTGCCGGGGTCGGTGGTGAGCACGCGACGCACGCGCTCGGCCATCATCTCGGTGCCGTCGGCCACCACCACCATGCCGGCGTGCAGGCTCTTGCCGATGCCCACGCCGCCGCCGTTGTGGAAGCTCACCCACGAGGCGCCGGCCGCCGTGTTCAGGAGGGCGTTGAGGATCGGCCAGTCGGCGATCGCGTCGGAGCCGTCGCGCATCGACTCGGTCTCGCGGTAGGGCGAGGCCACCGAGCCCGAGTCGAGGTGGTCGCGGCCGATCACGATCGGCGCCTTGACCTCGCCGCGCGCCACCAGTGAGTTGAAGACCTCGCCCATGCGGGCGCGCTCGCCGTACTCGAGCCAGCAGATGCGGCAGGGCAGGCCCTGGAAGTGGACCTTCTCGGCGGCCATGCGGATCCAGCGGGTGACCATCTCGTTGTCGGGGAAGGTCTCGAGCACGGCCCGGTCGGTGCGGGCGATGTCGGCCGGGTCGCCCGACAGCGCCGCCCAGCGGAAGGGCCCGTTGCCGCGGCAGAACAGCGGCCTGATGTAGAGCGGCACGAAGCCCTGGAAGGCGAAGGCCTCGGCGTAGCCGGCGGCCTGGGCCTCGCCGCGGATGTTGTTGCCGTAGTCGAAGACGTGCGAGCCGGCCTTCTGCAGGGCGACCATCGCCTCGCACGTGGGTGACGATCGCCGCCACGGCGCGCCGCGTGTACTCGCCGGGGTCGCGGCGGCGCAGCTCGAGCGCCTCGTCTAGGCTCATGCCGTTGGGCACGTAGCCGTTTAAGGTGTCGTGGGCCGAGGTCTGGTCGGTGACGAGATCGGGGGTCACGCCACGGCGCACGAGCTCGGGGTAGACGTCGGCGGCGTTGCCCAGCAGGCCGATCGACAGCGGCTGGCGGGCGTTTGCGGCCGCCGCCGCCCAGCGCAGGGCCTCGTCTGTCGAGGCGGTCGAGCAGTCGACGTAGCCGGTCTCGAGACGCCGGGCGATGCGCACCGGGTCGACCTCGACGCAGAGGGCGACGCCGCCCGCCATGGTCACCGCCAGCGGCTGGGCGCCGCCCATGCCGCCGAGGCCGGCGGTGAGCACGAGGCGGCCGCCGAGGTCGCTTGCCGTAGTGCTTCTCGCCGGCGGCGGCGAAGGTCTGGTAGGTGCCCTGCAGGATGCCCTGGGTGCCGATGTAGATCCAGGAGCCGGCCGTCATCTGGCCGTACATGGTCAGCCCCAGGGCGTCGAGGCGGCGAAACTCGTCCCAGTTGTCCCAGTCGCCGACCAGGTTGGCGTTGGCGATGAGCACGCGCGGCGCCCACTCGTGAGTCTGGAACACACCGACCGGCTTGCCCGACTGCACGAGCAGCGTCTCGTCGTTCTCCGAGCTTGCGCAGCGTGGCCACGATGGCGTCGAAGGCCTGCCAGTCGCGGGCCGCCTTGCCGGCGCCGCCGTAGACCACGAGGTCCTGGGGCCGCTCGGCGACCTCGGGGTCGAGGTTGTTCATGAGCATGCGCAGGGCGGCCTCTTGCTGCCAGCCCTTGCAGGAGAGCTGCGTGCCTCGGGGGGCACGCACTATCCGATCAGATCCGACGGCGCTCATGGCGACCTCCACTCCGTTCCAAGAGCAGGCGCGCGAGGGACGCGGCGCGCGCTCGATTCCATCCTGCGCTAAGGATATACCTGGGACGAAGGACGGCCTGCCTGTTGCGAGGGGGCGACCGCGGCCCCTGAAGACGCCGACGGGGGCGGGCCGCTCGCGAGCGGCCCGCCCCCGTCGGCCGTTCCCGCGAACCGCCCTAGCGGCCGCGGTCGACGGCATGACCTTGACCGCGCGCGAGCGCTGGACCTGCCCCAGGGGCAGCACGACGTGCCCGTAGACCTCGTTCCAGATCTGGGCGATGGAGCCGTACATCGCCGACAGGCCGACGAAGACGCCCTCCCAGCCGGCGACCTTACCGAGCGTGGCGTTGCCCGACCAGGTAGACACGGCCAGCAACACGTAGAGGATAGTCAGGCTGCCGAACACGACCTGCAGCGAGACGTTGATGCGCAGCGTGGCGATGAACATGAGTCCGGTGAACACGCCCCACGAGATCAGATACCAGCCGACCGCCGTCGTGCTCGGGGCGTCGACGCCCATCCACTTGGGGAACGCGATCATGGCGACGAACGACAGCCAGAACAGGCCGTACGACGCAAAGGCCACGGTCCCGAACACGTTGTTCTTCTTGTACTCCTGGAGGGCCACGATGACCTGGGCCAAGCCGCCGTAGAACACCGCCATGGCGAGGATCATGCTGTTCATGCCGAACAGACCGGCGTTGTGCAGGTTCAGAAGCACCGTGGTCACGCCGAACGCCATGAGCCCGAGCGGCGCCGGGTTGGCCACCTTGTCCTTTAGTGTGGCGAGCACCTCGTGAGGCTGATCGGTCATCTGGCGGTTCCTCCCTTGTCGGCGGCCGGCGCGCGGCGGCGCGCATCGACGGCCTTTGCCTTTGCCAAGAACTGATGTTCGGGTCGGCGGCTCGCCGGATCGGTCACGGCGCCCTCCGGAGCCTTGAGAGTGATATCACACGACGCCAGCGCATGCCACAGGCGTTCGCTCGCCAACTTGTCACTGCCGGTCCGCCGTCTGCGCCGTCTGGGAGACGGCCCGGACCGGCCGGCGCACCGGGCCTTGCTCCGTGAACGAACGTCTGTTCGTCTGGTCGCGCATGGTCGGCGTGAGGACGACGACGCGAGGCTGCGCGCGTCTCGTCGTGCGCCCGGCGCCGGTCCGCGCCTTCTGCGCACTCCCGGAAGCGTCAATAAGTGTTGCCAATCCGGAATTGCGTTCGCCGGTCAGGCAACAGAGGACCGGTTTCGAGCCTGAGGGCTCCAGGCCTCAAGCTCAAGTCCGTTCGTCGCGATGCCGATACCGTCCTACACTGGGATCAGTAGTGTTCGCCGGCGCACGATTGCCTGCGCCGAGCACACTGGTCGATCGGGTGGGGATCACGCAAGAAGGGATGTCCAGATGAGCGTTCTCAACGGCAAGTACCCGAAACTCGCGATGGTGGTGCTGATCGTGTGCATCGCGTTGGCGAGCGGCGCCGCCAAGAAGTGGGCCTAGCAGCGCCCGCATCATGCCGACGCCTGTCCGTCTGATCAGCGAGAGAGAGGGAAGATGAAATCACTGCTCTACAGCAGAGTCGCCATCGCACTTGCGCTCGTGGTCGCCTTGGCCGTCGCCAGCGGCGCCTGGTGGAAGTGGGACTGAGCGGCCGGCCCCGCAGCGTACGTAACGATATCGTCACCGTAGCCGTCCCTTAGAGACCGGTGAGCGAGCAGCCAACCTCGGCGGCGCCTGTAGTCGCACCGCGCGTGTCGCCAGCCGTGGCAACATACATCGGCCTCGTGGCCGTGGCCGCCGCCGTGCTCATGGTCGCGACGGCGCACACGTTCCCCGGGACCACTGGATAGACCTGCTCGTCTTCCTCGCCGCCGCCGTCACCAGCGAGCGCTGGGCCGTATCGTCGAGCCTCGAAGGCAGCATGTCGCTCTCGCTCACGGTCGGCTTTGCGGCGGCGATCCTCTTCGGTCCCGCCTTTGCCGGCGTCGTCGCCATCGGCGGCGTCGTCATCAGCGACCTCCTCATCTCGCGCCGCAACTGGACGCGAGTCGTGTTCAACGCGAGCCAGCTCACCCTGTCGGCGGGGCTGGCAGCCATCGTCTACACCCAGCTGCGGGTCGTGGTGCCCGGGCGGACGGTCGACCTGAGCAAAGACGCCCTGGCCATCGCCGTCGCCGCGGTCGTCTTTCTGCTCGTCAACGACACGCTGGTCACCGTCGTCATCAGCCTCTCGGGACGGTCGTTCCTGCACGAGTGGGCGGCCTCGTTTCGCGAGATGGGCATCCTCTACGTGTCGATGGCGCCCCTTGGCGCGCTGCTCGCCTTCGCCTACCAGGACAGTCGCTGGAACGTCCTCTACTTTCCGTTCCTGATCCTCGTCATCTACAACGGCTTCAAGCTGTACGCGAACCTGCAGAACGAGACCGACCACGCCCTCGTGCTGCTCGCCGACACCGTCGACAAGCGCGACGAGTACACCTACGCCCATTCGCAGCGCGTCTCCGAGTACGCCGGCGAGATCGCCCGGTCCCTCGACCTGCCCCGCAAAGAGATCGACCTCATCGTCTCGGCGGCGCGCGTGCACGACCTGGGCAAGATCGCGACCGACAACCGCATCCTGTACAAGCAGGCCTCGCTCACCGACGAAGAGCGCAAGGCGATCATCGCCCACCCGGCCGACGGCAGTGAGCTCGCCGGACAGTTCAGCATGTATCGCAAGGGCTGCGACTACATCCGCCACCACCACGAGCGCTGGGACGGCCGCGGCTACCCCGACGGCCTGGCCGGCACCCACATCCCTTACGGCGCCCGCATCATCACCGTCGCCGACGCCTACGACGCGATGACGTCCGACAGGCCTTACCGGGCGGCGCTCTCACCGGAGATCGCCCTGGCCGAGCTGCGCAGGGGCGCCGGCCACCAGTTCGACCCCGACCTGGTCGAAGCGTTCATCGCCTGCTACCGGGGTGTCGCCCAACCGCGCCTCGTCGCGCTGCCGGCGGTCTCCGAGGAGCCGTGCTCGTCCTCGTCGTAGCCGTCGCCGGCGGCCTGCTCGCCGGCGCCCTGCTAGGCGGCTCCCTCGCCAACCTCGAGCGTCTGTCGCTGCGTCTTGCGTCGCTCGTCGTACTGGCGTTGCTGCTGCAGATCAGCCTTTCGCTGGTGGGGGCGCGCCTGTCACACGACGCGGTCATCGCCCTGCACATCGGCTCGTACCTGCTGTTTCTGGTCTGCGTGGCGGCGAACATCAGGCGGCCGCCGGTCATGTGCTTCGGCCTCGGCGTGCTGAGCAACGCCGTCACCATCGTCCTGAACGGCGGCTACATGCCGGCCAGCCGCGCCGCCCTGCGCCTCGCCGGTCTGCCGGTGTCGGCTATTCCGCACCGACAACTCCGAGCTCGCCACCTCGGGCGACCACCTGCGGCTCCTGGGCGACGTCTTCGCTCTGCCGCACGGGCTGCCGCTGGCCAACGTCTTCAGCATCGGCGACATCCTCATCGCCATCGGGCTGGCCTGGCTGATCGCCGAAGGCATGCGCAGCTCCCGGACCAGACTCCCGCCGCGGTCGAACCCGTGCCGGGCGATGCAGCGCAGACCTTAGGACGTCCGCTCGAACCTAGTGCTCTGGCTCGTAAGTTCGCTCACGTAAGACTCTTCTTCATGCAGCGATCTGCGAGTCGCTTGCCTGCCCCGCCAGGCGCGCCATCAGCTCGCGCAGATCGTCTCTAGTAAAGCGCCAGTCGAAGGGAGCGGCGACCTGCTCGTAGCGAGCCTGGAAGGCGAGCAGGCGCTCGGCAAGCTCCTCGGGGGAAGCGAAGTCGGCAGGCGTGAGCAGCTTGCGCTGCACGACCGAGAAGTAGACTTCCACCTGATTGAGCCAGCTGGCATGGATCGGCAGGTGCACGAGCACGAGGTTGGGGTAGGCGGCCGCGAGGCGCTCGACCGATGCCTGCCCGCGGTGCGAGGAGCCGTTGTCGACCACCCAGAAGACGCGCCGCGCTTTGCGGTAGGGCGCGGCCGCCATGACCTGATCGACCAGCCGGCCGAAGGGCGCCAGGCCGGTGGTGGGCTCGGTGCGCCCGAACAGGCGGGCGCGGTGCACGTCCCAGGCCGCCAGGTAGGCGAGCGTGCCGCGGCGCTCGTACTCGTGTTCCACGCGGCGCGCCCTGCCCGGCCCGGGTGGCGTGCCGGGGATGGCAGCGAGCGAGCACCTGCAGCCCGGTCTTCTCGTCGGCGCAGATGACGTGCTCGTCCAGCCGCAGGCGCCTGCCCTGCCAGCGACGCGCGTAGAGGTCAAGCACGCGGCCCGCCTTGGCCTCGAAGTCGGGGTCGCGGGGGAAGATCCAGCTGCGCACACACCAGGGCCGGATAGCGTCGGCGCAAAGCCAACGCCAGATGGTGGTCCCCGAGATCTGCGCCACCACGCCGCGTTCGAGGGCTACAGCGCGGATGTCGGCGCAGCTCAGGCGCGAGAAGGGCAGGCCCAGGGCGGCCGGCAGCTCACAGGCGATCGCCTTGATCTCGACGACCACCTCGGGGGGAAAGACCGGCGGGCGGCCGCGGCGAGGCTGCTCCTCAAGGCCGTCGAGCCGCGCTTCGCAGAAGCGCCGGCGCCACTTGCTGACCACCTCCCGGCGCATCGAGAGCCGCGCGGCGATCTCGTCGTTGCGCAGCCCGGCCGCCGCCATGAGTACGATCCGGGCTCGCACGACATCGCGATACGGTAACGTATACTTGGCTGCCCGCTCCTCCAAGACCCGACGCTCCTCTGCCTCGAGGTCGATGACGTACGGGCTTCTCCTCGACACCTCTCCCTCCTCCTTCGCCGAGAGAAGGGTACCACGAAAGCAATCAAGTTACGTGCTCGTAATTACGTTAACCGGTACTAGTGTCCCGCGTCAAGTTCTCTTACGGGCGCACGTGGCTGAGCAGCTCATCGGGGGTCTTCGTCCACACGAACGGGTGGCAGCGATCGTTCCAGCCGTCGATGAAACGGCGAATGGCCTCTACGAGCTCCTTGACGCTGGCGAAGCTGCCGCGGCGGATGGCCTGCCGGCTGATGATGCTGAAGAAGACCTCGACCAGGTTCAGCCACGAAGCCGAGGTGGGCGTGAAGTGCAGCGTGATGCGTCGGTGCTTGGCGAGCCAGGCCTCGACGTCGGTGTGCTTGTGGGTGGCGTAGTTGTCGACCACCACGTGCAGCTCGCGCCGAGGGTAAGCGCGCGCCACCTTCTTCAGGAAAGCGAGGAACTCCTCGTGGCGGTGCTGCCCATAGCAGGCCTGGGTGACGCGACCGTTGGCCACCTCCAGGGCGGCGAACAGGGTGGTGGTGCCGTGGCGCACGTAGTCGTGCGTCGCCCGCTCCGGCAAGCCGGGGCGCAGCGGCAGGATCGGCGCGGTGCGATCGAGGGCCTGGATCTGGCTCTTCTCATCGACACAGAGCACGACCGCCTTCTCGGGCGGGTCGAGGTAGAGGCCGACGACGTCGCGGAGCTTGGCCTCAAGGGCGGGGTCGGTGGAGAACTTGAAGCTCTCGCGCCGCCAGGGCTGCAGGCCATAGCGTCGCCAGCAGCGGGCGATGGTGGCATCGCCGACGCGAAGCTCGGCGGCCAGCAGGCGACTCGACCAGTGAGTGACGCCCAGCGTGGTCGGCGGCGGCTCCAGGGTGGCGGCCAGGATGGCCGCCTCATCGATGGTCTTGGGTCGGCCCGCGCGCGGCGCGTCGGCCAGCGCCGCGATGCCGCCGGCCCGGTAGCGCTCCCGCCAGGCGATCACGGTGGGACGCGAGACGCCCAGTCGTCGCGCCAGCCGGGAGGTACCCTCGCCGGCAGCCGAGGCGAGCACGATACGGGCGCGCAAGGCCGCCGCAGCACTCACCGACTGCGCGCGCGTCCAGGCCTCAAGGGTGACGCGGTCCTCAGTGCGGACCGCCAGCAGGGACGGCACAGTGACCATGGCTCATCATGGCTCATCTCCATCCAACTGTCAATGAACTTATGACGCACTACACTAGCTGGGCCGCTCGTCGCTTGGCGTGTGCCCGCGCGATCTGACTGCGAAGGCGCTTGGCAGCGTTCGGGCCCCCGGGCCACAGTGCGCCGGTGAGACCTTGCCAAGCCCGCTGACAGTCCACCTTGAACTGCCTCGAGCTCTGCTCGGAGTGCAGATCGTCGCCGTCGGGGTGAGCCACGTTCCAGGCGGCAAGGAGCTGCACCCAGGTCACCCCCGGATGCCAGTTGCACTCGACAAAGACCGCCAAGGCAAGGTTTCTGGGTGACATCGGCTGCTGCTGGCGAGTGACATCGTGACGCTGGCGCAGGCGGCCGTACCACGCGCTGACCTCCTCGAGGCTCGTGCGCGGATCGATGTCTAGGAAGACGCGCGAGGCGGCCGGGTAGAGATGGCTGGAGCGTGTGAAGGCCCGCACCTCGGCGAGCGGCGGGATGGCGCCGCTTACGATGAAGCTGACGGCGTCTTCGAAGGTCCAGGCGTCGAAGTGGCCGCAGAGATTGCGGGCGATGGCATGCAGTTCGGCGAGCACACCGTCGCCGCGGATCCTCACACGATGCGGCCGGCTGTCGCCGGGTACGCTGTAGGTCAGTCGCCGTGCGCCCTCGGCGTAGCCGAAGGGCAGCTCAGCGGTCGGGTCTGTGCGGACACGCCGCGCCTGGCCTTCAAGCCAGCGGGCGTAGGCCTCTCGTGACTGGCTCATGGGCAGCTCGCCGAGCTCCCCGAGCTCTGCTTCGCCAAGCGCTGCGCGCAGGTAGCCCGCGGCGGCAGGGCCCTCGTCTGAGAGGTGACGCTCGATCCAGACACCGACCTCCTCGCGGCTGATCAGACCGTCGGGGAGATGGCTGCTGCGGAACTCGCCGATCTCGTTAAAGCCCGGGCCGCGCTGCGGGTGGATCTGGCGAGAAGCGAGGTTCGCATAGTAGAGCTGTTCGCCAAGCGAGCCATACTCGACGGCGTGGGCCACGACGGCCGCCAGGGCCACGACGGCCGCCAGGCCACGGAGCGTCCGTCAGTGGCGCCGGTCGCCTCGCCGCGGGGCTCCTTACTCTTCTTGTGGCTGCGGGCCGGTCCGGCGGCGCCATCATCGTCTAGCGACGTGGACGGAACCTGTTCGTCTCCAAGGTGGTCGCAGCACTCCTCGTCTTCGTCATCGGAGTCGGGAACGCTCAACACGTCCATGTCGGGATAGAGCTCCTCTCGGACAGGCCCACCGATCAGGCGCTTCATCTGTCCCTCGATCCAGTAGGTCGCGTAGGTGATCAGCCGTGTCGGGCGGCTGCGGTCGAACCTCTCGATGGCGATAAGAAGACCGACCATGCCTTCGTCGAAGAGGTCGTCGTAGGGCAGACCACTGCGGCGCGCGTAGCGCCAGGCGGCGGCCGCGACACTGCCCGTGAGAGCGACCACCAAGCGTTCCTTGGCGTGTCGGTCACCATGGGCCGCGTGCGCGAGAAGAAGGTCTTCCTCGGCCGCGCCCATGCGCGGCCGTCCGTCTTTCACGAGCTCCTCCTTCTGTCCGCAAGGCTCGGCCTAAGCCGCGGGCAAGGCGAGCCTGCATAACCGGGATGACAGCGCGCCCTCGCGGGCGTGACGACACCGTGGTCATGGGTAAGACATGAAGAGGATAGCAGGACATGCAGAGTCAGGTCTGGCAATCGAGCTCTGGCCGATCGAGCGGCCGATCCCCTACGCAAGAACCCGCGCCTCTGTCCGCCGGAGCGCGATCGCCAAGGTGGCCGCATCGCTCGAGCAGTTCGGCTTTCGCCAGGCGATCGTGGTCGACAGCGAGGGCGTCGTCGTGGTCGGCCACACCCGCCTGCTGGCCGCCAAGCAGCTCGGCCTCAAGCAGGTGCCGGTGCACGTCGCCGCCGACCTCTCCCCCGCCCAGGCCGCGGGCCTACCGCATCGCCGACAACCGCACCAACAGGAGACCTCCTGGGACGAGGAGCTGCTCTCCGTCGAGATCGCCGAGCTCGCCTCGCTTGACTACGACATCGACGTGCTGGGCTTTGAGGCGACGAGCTCGCCGAGCTGCTCGCCCAGCCCACCGGTCGGCCTGGTCGATCCCGACGAGGTGCCCGAGCTGCCCGCGGAGCCGATCACCAGGCCCGGTGACCTCTGGGTCTTGGGCGACCATCGCCTGCTCTGCGGCGACTGCGACCAACGTCGACGACGTGGAGCGGCTCATGGACGGCAAGCGCGCCACCCTGATGGCCACCGATCCGCCGTACCTGGTCAACTACGACGGCGGCAACCACCCGCCGACCTGGGCCAACGGCGGCAAGAAGCCCGGCGCGCCGAGCCGACAGCGCCACCCAGCACTGGGACAGCTACGTCGACCACGAGACGTCGGTGGCCTTCTACGAGGAGTTCCTGCAGCACCGCCCTCGAGAGCGCGCTCACCGAGCAGCGCCGGTCATCTACATGTTCTTTGGCATGATGCGCGCGCCGCTCGTCTTTGAGGCCTGGGAGCAGGCCGGCCTGCTGCTCCACCAGGTGCTGGTCTGGCACAAGAGCCGCATCGTGCTGTCGCGCTGCGACTACTGCTGGAACTACGAGCCGCTCGCCTACGGCTGGGTCAAGGGCAGCCGGCCGCCGGCAGCGCGCCGCCCGCCGGCCAACGCGACGGCGGTCTGGGAGGTCTCCTCGGCGATCGAGGACGGACCCCAGGAACATCCCACCTGCAAGCCGGTCGAGCTCATCCGCCGCCCGATCGACTACCACACCAAGCCCGGCGAGCTCATCTACGAGCCCTTCAGCGGCTCGGGCACGGCGATCATCGCCGCCGAGATGAGCGGCCGGCGCTGCTACGCGCCCTTGAGATCTCGCCGGCCTTCTGCGACGTCGCCGTGAAACGCTGGGAGACCTTCACCGGCAAGACGGCCAGTCCGTGATGGCGCGCTCGACTAAGGCCGAGATCGAACGCCGCCTGCGCCGAGGTCGCGCCCCTGGTCTGCGACTGCATGACCCTGCGCGAGGTGCGCGCCTGGGTCGATGCCAAGACGGCCTGGGGTGCCGAGCGTCTCCGACTCGACGCTCAAGTACTACATGAAGCGCTGCTCGCGACGCAGATGAGAGGCGAGGCGGCCGCCTCGACCGCGCCGGGAGCGCGGCGTCGCCAAGCGCCGTCTGGAACGCATCATCGCCCGTTCGGCGGCCAAGGGCGACCTGCGCACCGAGCTTGCCGCCCACCGCCAGTTGAGTGAGCTGCTGAGCCTGGCGCTGCCCGAGGGTCGGCACGCCAGGACGACGTCGATATCGTCGCCGCCCGCAGGCAACTCGAGGACGAGATCGCCGCAGGAGCTGGCAGATCGTGAAGAGAGAGCTCAAGGTGGGCCATGAAACCGAAAGCTGACCATCTCGCGCGCGCGAGGGCCATGGCGCACAGGCTCTCAGACGACGCCAGGTGGTCGCCCTGGCCGGCAACTGGCGCCCGCTCAAGGCACCGCCCTTGCCTGAGTTCGTGCGCCACTGCCTGATCGTCGAGAAGGAGAGCGGGGAGCCTCATCCCCTTCGCTGCTCTGGCCGGCCCAGGAGGAGGCCCTGGAGATGATCGAACATACCGACAAGTTGATCATTCCGAAGGGCAGGCAGGTGGGCATCACCTGGCTTGAGCTTGCGGCGCAGCTCTGGGCCGGGACCTTCTGGGGCCACCGCCTCTTCCCCATCGCCCGACAAAGCGATGAGTACGCTCGCGAGGCCATCACGCCGTCTGCTCATCCTGGCGGGCTACGACCCGACCTCGGAGCCGGGCAACCTGCGCCTGCTGCCCGAGTCGCCGCTGCCACGGCAGTGGCGGCCGCAAGATCGTCGGCAAGACGCGAGCGCGAGCTGCGGTTGGCCAACGGCTCGATCTTTCGTGCCCTGACCGCCACCCAGCCCATCGCCCGTGGCCTGGCGGCCTACTGGGGGCTGGCCGACGAGTTCGCCTTCTGGCCCTGGCCGGCGCGCCAGCTGGCGGCCATGGAGTCGGGCTGTGCGCGGTTGCACGTCGTCAGTACGGGCAACGGCGACGACGACGCCTTCGCGGCCCTCTATGAGAACGCCGCCGCCGGCCGCGGCGCCTACCGCACGCTCTTCATCGGCTCCGATGCCGACCCCGACGCAATGAGGACTGGTACCGGACGAACGTCGAAGAGGCGGCCGATCCCGAGAGCGCCCGCCGTGAGCACGCCCGCTGCGCGGCCGATGCCTTCCGCTCACCGCAGGGCGCCTTCTTCAAGCGCTTCCGGGCCGAGCGCCACGTCATGGCGGTGGCGATCGTCGCCAACTGGCAGACCTAGCGGGCGATCGACTTCGGCTACCGCCACCCCGCCTGTCTGTGGGCGCAGCGCTCACCGGCCGGACAACTGTTCATCGTCGATGAGCTTCTGCCCGAGAACAGCGACGACACCCGAGTTCGTGGCAGCCATCAAGGCACGCGAGGGCAGCTTACGGCCTGGCCGTGCCGGTGATCGCAAGCTACTGCGACCCGGCCGGCAAGGCGGCCAACGTGCAGACCGCCGAGAGCGAGTTTGCCGTCTTTGCCAGAGAGGGGCTGCGGCCCTCAGGAAAGAGTTCCTCGGTGCGCGACGGCTGCGTGCGCATCATGGATCTGCTGGCCGACGAGGTCCAGCCGCTGGTCGTCGCCGAGCGCTGCGTGGGGCTCATTCGTGCCCTCTCACAGGTCAAGCCGCACCGCAGCTCTCCTGAGGTCTACGACACCGACCACGAGATCTTCTCGCACCCCCTCGATGCGCTGCGCTACCTGCTCGTCAACCTGCCGCAGTCGGCGGTTGATGACTGGGAGCCGCCGAAGCCTGATCGATTCTGGGAGCGCCAGCGCATCTGGTAGGGACCTTACCGAACCTGTGCATCCCCGACAGGCCGGCCTAGGCTGCCTGTCTACTCCGCTCTCGGCGTCTGCCACAAGGCATCTCGCAATGACGTCTTGCGCGTCTGCCCTCTTGGCGGCCGCAGCCGACCCTGTTTCTCACCTCAGGGCCTCCTTGCCCGTCTGACAGTAGGGGCAAGGACAGCCCCTCTTGTGCAGCCAGCCCATCTGGGGCATGCGATGGGTGGTGGCTGCATACGAGGGGCGCGCCGAGGTGACGCGTACGGCGACACCGTCCAGGAGGGGCCGGTACTCGTAGCTCACCTCGGCCAGCTCGACACGAGCAGGCAGACCAGCGGCACGCACTTCGGCGAAGCTCAGCTCTCTCATGAGACCGCTCCTTGCCTCGTATCTCTGACCTTCCTGGGTCGGCCTAGTGGAGGATCAGGCAACGTTCGCCGTGGTGATGAGGGCACGCAGGCAGGGGTTGTCGGTGTTGCGGTTACGCCAGGCGATGTAACGGCGGATCAGACGTGCCTGGGTGGCGTGGTCAG
>CAWCWZ010000061.1:0-37540 GCA_963799395.1 uncultured Actinomycetes bacterium | reverse complement strand
GGACGCCAATCGGCATACCCCTTTGTGTCCCCCGCTTGAGCATGATGTTCGTGAATCTCGTTGCGCTAACCGGACGCTCCACAATCAGCCTGCCATCGCAGATAATGCTGAACATGCCATAGGGCGTCGGAAGCTCCCTTGATGCCTTGGCGCTCCTGATTTGAACCACTTTCGGCTTCAGCCCCAGGGCTTGGGCCGCCTGCGAAATCCCCTCCACGCACTTTGTGACATAAGGGCACTGATCGGCAGCCAGGATCGTGAGGCCCTTTGTGTGCCTCCTCAATACTCGCTCCCGGTCGACGGTGAAACGAGGATCAGGCGCTGTTGCCTTGAGTTTCTTGACGAGCAGCTCATAAGGAGGGTTGCTCTCCACCGAGACAAAACCCGCCTTGATGAACAAACCGCTTCCTGCCATGAAACTATCTGAACTTGTGACAACTGCGACCCCTCGGCACTTGCTCTTCCTCGCGTCCCTCAAACAATCTTCCAGCAGGACAGCGCCGAGTCCTTTCCCTTTGTGCTCGCGAGTGACCCACAAGCAATGGATGACAAGATAACCCTCCGCCTCGACGGGTCTCCACGCATGACTGCCAAGGGCATACTCGATCATCCCGATATCACCGAATTCGCGTGAGCGGAGCACCTTGTACCTCAGGCCTTCCGCGCAGCGCTTCTTGAGCCAATCAGACTTGCGACGATGTCCCTCGTTCTTACCAGCCTTGTAGCCGCACAAACTGCACGCGCCGATGTTGTCCGCATTGGTATCGACAACCTCGTACTCTCTCATCCTGATCCTCCGCCCGGTCTTACTGAAACCGATAGGAATTTTGTTTTTTTTGCCTCCTGAGCAGAATTCGTGGGTGAACCATGGCTGCAGAACTCGAAAAAACCCGGTTTTCGGCCAAGAGGCGCCTGGAAATGCGTGCCGACATTCGGTGACCTCTCGATCCCGCTCTCGGGGATGCCGCTGCAATCCATGGTCCAAAGCGAAAAACTCATCATCATCCACGCCCCGCGGACCCGTGGGCAGGGCCATCCCAGGGGCTCATCTCATTAACACCGCCGCTTCAGCGCGGTGTATGCATGCGGCGAGCCGTCCCAGCCGTTTTAACGGCTTTCCGCCACCGAAGCAAACCGTTGAAACGGTTGCAGCACCCCGGGCGCCTCTTTACACCGGGCTGAAGCCACGGTGTTAATGAGACGCCTCGCCGGAGCATGGGATACCCAGGCCAGAGGGCCATTTTGACCCACAGATTCTGCCACCGAGCCGTTTTTTGCCGCGCCGGCGGTTTTTGACACCGCGCGGGTGAGGGAGAATTGGTTTTCTGTCTCACTCATCGCGGCTGGACTCTGCCAGAGGAGGACCAGAGGGTCAAGCGGAAAGCTTTGCCGGTTTTGGGATTGTTTCGGCGCATCATGGGGGGCGCTTGGCGCACGCTGCGGGTGGTACGAAAGCACCCGATCCAGGCGGTGTGCCGCAATCAGCGGGAGACCGCTTGCCAATGAACGCGCTGGCGCCGTTGGGAAGCGGGGGCTGGAGACCCTGAATAAGCGCAGGCCAGCTCAGTTCCGGGAAGGCGTTTCCTCGAGGAGAGTTTGGCGGAGTCTTTGGGGAAAGAAATTGTCGGCCAGGGCGGTCACCGCGCCCTGCGCGTCGTGGAAGACGGCTTGCATTTCGGTCCGGAGGGGTTGGTCGAGGTTCGTGGCCCATTGGGTCAGCAGTTTGGCGTCCGGCCAGACAATTACAGACGGGGTTTCCATTGGGTGCGGCGGCTGAACCCGGACGATTTGGCCGGGAGAGGGTTTAGGCTTGGGCCCGGGCCGCCCAGGCCAGAGGAGACTGGTTGTCAGGACTATGCACGCGGTTGCCAGGGCCACGGGCCAGCCGACACCGGAGGGTTTGGACGCGCGGCGGGCGCCGGGTTGGCAGGATGCGATTCGGGCCATGATTCTGGCATGGAGGAAGGGGGCAGGCTGCTGCCGTTTCTGCGCGGCGGCCCCAACGCGGAGGCGCCGCACGATTTGGTGTTCAGTGACGTAGAGGCGGTGGCAACGGCCGCACTGAGCGACGTGGGCCTGCGCGGCGGGCGGGAGCGGCGCATTTTCATCGGCACTGCGGGAAATGATTCTGCGATAGCGCCAGCAATTGATCATAAAGGGCCTCTCATGGTTTCGATGCCGGGACGGTTGGGTTGGCCGGTTCCGGAGGTTGGCTCGCCCCGGCCGGACCGTAGCCGTGGGCGGCCAGGAGCTTTTCCAATCCCGCGCGCGCGCGGTGAAGGAGCACCTTGACGTGGATTTGGGTGATCCCCATGGCGCGGGCGGTTTCGGCGACGCAAAATCCCTCGCCGTATCGGAACCAGAGGACTTCCCAGTGCCTTGGTTTGAGGGTGCGCGCCAGCCGCCAGAGGGCCTCGGCATCGTCCTTGGTTGCGAGCAGGTTAGCCGGGTCTTCCTCAACGATGCCGGCCTCGGCCGGCAGCGGGTCGAATGGTTCTGCGGAGCGAAAATGGCTGGCGGCGGTGTGGCGAGCGATGCCAAAGAGCCAGGGCGCGAAGGAGAGGGCGGGGTTGTAGCGGCGCAGGCCCAGCCAGGCCTTGCAGAAGGTTTCCTGGGTCAGGTCTTCGGCGTCCTGGCGATGGCGGGTGCAGAGGTGGAGGAAGTTGAATACCTGCGATTGAAAGCGCAACACGATCTGCTCGAAAGACGCCAGGCTGCCTTGCGCCGAGCGGCGGGCAAGTTCCTCGGAGCTAAGTTCAGGCTGGTTTGAATCGTTCACGGGCTGGGCGGGTCGTGAAGCCGCTACGCTCGGCGCGCGCGCCAGCCCGCCCGAAATCCTGGGCGCCCGGGCTGCGCCCCGGTCCATCCCCGGCTGGCGGCGCGCGGAAACCATCGGCGCCTCGGTGCGTGGCCAACTTGCGCAGGCAGCCGGCAGGAACGCGGCCATGAACGAGCGCACCGAGATCCGGACCGGACAGGTGCTGAGGAACGCCGTGCCTACGCACGCAGAGGATAGGGAGTACTGATGAGGCGAGTGGTTTTGCAGATGGGCGTCACCGTGGACGGGTACGTCTCCCGGCCGGGCGGCGAAGGGTGACTGGGGCCTTCCGGCCGAGCATCCGGACGTGCGTGCCTGGAAGGTCGCATCCCTGCGCCAGGTCGGCACCCACATCATGGGGCGCGTCACCTACGAGCAGATGGCCGGGCACTGGCCGACCGCGTCCGGCGACTACGCGGACTTCATGAACAAGCTGCCCAAGGTCGTCTTCTCCAAGACATTGCCGGCCGCCGGATGGGCTGGCTTCCGGATCGCCCGCGGCGACCTCGCCGGGGAGATCGCCGCACTCAAGGACGAATCCGGCGGCGAGATCATCATGGCCCACGGCGGCGCCGCGTTCGTCCAGGCGCTCTCCAGGCACGGCCTGATCGACGAGTACCGCCTGGTCATCCTCCCGGTCGCCCTGGGGAACGGGCTGCCGCTCTTCAAGGACCTGGCCAAGCCGCTCCGGCTGGACCTCGCCGAGGCCAAGAGCTTTCCCGACGGCACGGTCATCCACGTCTACCAACCGACCAGGGCCGGGGGGTAACCCGCGGGGCGGTCCGCACCGCAGGTGTGCCGCCCGGTTCAGGTGCCGTCTCCCTGCTCGTACCGGATGATTGCGGCTAACTTGGCAGCCTCCCAGGCCGTAAGCAGGACATTTCCTCGTTGTGCGTAAAGCCGCCTCGCGTCTGGCCCCGTGGCAGCAGTGGCCCATATCGAGCCGATCTGCCAGTCAGGAAACTCTCCGCGGAGCTGATCCAGGTCCGACAGTTCCATAGCCGCATGATACCTAGGTACACCTAGGTTTACCCAGGGTTGCCGCGTTGTACCTGGTGAGACCTGTTTACCGTGATCCTGTGGCGGAGATTGATCACGAAGCGGGCACGCCGGTCTGGCAGCAGCTTGCGGACATCTTGCGAGCACAGATCGAGCGCGGCGATATCGCGCCGGGGAAACTGCTCCCTTCTATCCGCACACTGATGCAGACCTACGGAGTCAGCGACGGCACGGTCAAGCGTGCGATAGCTGACCTGCGGAACGCTGGCCTGGTCAAGTCGGTCACCGGCCGGGGCACCTACGTAGCTGGACGGAGATAGGCAGCCCAAGGCTCAGACGCGGACGAGGTCTTCCAGGTAGCGCAGCACCGGGTGCTCGCCGTCCAGGGCGAACTCCACCCGGCAGCCGAGCGGGAACATGATCTTGTGTTGCTGGTGGCCGAACTCGACCCCGGTGATGACGGGGAACCGCCCCCTGACGCAGCGCAGCACCAGATCGTCGGTGCTGGCGTCCGGGGCGCCTGCCGTGGGCCAGTCGGTCGGCGCGCCGATCACCAGGGCCGCGATGTCCTCGAACGCCCCGGCCAGCCGCAACTGCGTGAGCTGGCGGTCCACCACCTCGAAATCTGCCTCCACCGCCTCGAGCAGCAGGATGGCGCCCGCCGTGGGCGGCATCCAGCGCGACCCCGCCAGCGCCGACATCGCCAACAGGTTGCCGCCCACGGCCGGGCCGGATACCGGGGTTCCGCCGGCCCGGTAGCAGCGCCAGGCCGCGCCGGTCACCTCCTGCCCGGTGATCGGTCCGCAGACCATCCGCCAGAACGCCGCTTCGGTCGGCTCGTCCGCGTCGTCCCAGCCGAAGAACTGGAACCCGCTGATCCCGTGCACGCTCGGCAGGCCGGCCGCAGCCAGCACCGAGTTGCCCAGCACCGACGGGTCGCTGAAGGTGGCGAGCAGCTTCGGGTTGGCCCGGATCAGGTCGTAGTCCAGCAGATCGACCAGGTGACCGGCGCCGGTACCGCCGCTGGCCGGCAGGACCACGAGACCGCCGGATCGGCGAAGGCGGCCAGCACGCCCGCGGCCCGCCGCTCCGGGCTGCCCGCAAGGTAGCCGTCCCGGTCGAGCAGGCCATCAGCCAGCTTCACCCCGTAGCCCCGGCCTGCCAGGCAGGCGGTCAGCCGGTCCAGGTCGGCCGCCGACACGGGCGACGATGTGGACACGATGCCGATACAGTCACCGGGCCGCAGTGCCCGTGGCTTGATCAACTGCACCGGCCCACTCAACCACGGGGCTCCGACATCCGGCGGGCCCGATCCGCCCGGCCGGATGCCGGGGCGGCGCCCGGAGGGGAGCCGGTTACGGCATGACGCCGGGGCCGGAGACGGCCGCCGGTACCCGGCTGTGCCCTCATCGCGCGGACTCCGTCATGGCCTGCCCTTCACCGGTTCCCGCCGGCCCTGTCACCCGGTACTTCACCGAAGCCCGTCCCGGCTTTCACGGCAGCCGGTCGATCATCACAGTCAACGCCAGGGGCACGCTCCATACCGCGGGCTGCCCGAGCAGCATGGCGTCCCGCGATGTCGCGCCGCGGGCGGGCTTGCCCGGTTGGCCGCGGGCTCCTGACGGGACGCCGCTACGGCGTCACGGTCGCGGACAGCACCGCTTGATCGCCAGGCGGGTTCTGCGCCTGGGACGTGTCCTGCGACTGGTCGCCCGGCCCACTCACGTTCGCCGACGGGCCATCCTGTCCCGGGATGTTATGCGGCTGGTCGGTGGTCGTTTGCCCGTCCTGGGGCGTGGTGTGCCCGGCTTGATCGGTGGGTGCGGGGAGGTCGGCGGGTGTGGCCGGCGCGGCCTGGTCGGTGGGTGCGGGAGGTCGGCCGGTCCGGCCGGCGGTGGGTACGGGAAGGTCCCCGGGTTGCCCGGCCGCCGTACATACCTGCTGATCCGCCGATGAGTAGGACGCTTGCGGGGCGCCTGGCGTCGACACCGGGCCGGCGCATTCGGCGCTCGGCGCAGGGAGGTCGCCGGATGCGGGCGCCCTGGCCTGGTCACCGGTGGGTGCGGGGAGGTCCGCCGGCGGCCTGCCGGCGAACTTACCTGGGGCTCCGCAGGTGTGTAGAGCGCCTGCTGGCTGCCTGGGGAGGAGAGCGGGGCAGATTCGGTGGCGCCGGACGACTGCTGCCCGGCGGGCGCCGATGCCTGCGCCACGACGGGTGTGACGGAGGCAGCCAGCGGGAGTTCGTCCCCGGCCTGGACGGGTTGCGGATCGATGGGTCGCACGGGCGGTGCGTCGCCGGCGACTGAGCAGGAGGCGCGTCCGCGGCCTGGGCGGGCGGCGCGTCGCCGCACTGCACCGGAGGCGAGTCGGCGGCCTGGCCGGGTGGTTCGTTGGCGGCCTGAGTGGGGGGCGAGTCGCCAGCCTGCACGGGCGGCCGCCCCGCGGCCTCGCCAACTGCTACCTCGCCGCCCCCGATCAAGCCCCCAGTGAACCCGGCAACCGCCCCGAGGACGGGTGGTACAACCACATCGGCCGCCGCGCCTAGCCCGATCACGGCCGCTGCGGCAATGGGGGCAGCCACGACCGCCGCTTGGGCGTCGTCCAGTCCCCAGTCGCCGCTCCCAGGTTCGGCGGCCCGCTGCGGGGTTCCGCCCTCTGGCAGTTCGCCGGGTGTGGCGTAGGGGTTCGCCCCCCACCCCCGCATCCGAGGGCTCCGACTGCCCGGCGGAGGTGTCCTGCTGGCCGGCGGCACCGCCCTGATCGGTGGCGCCGGTGTCCTGGCTGGCGCCGGTGTCCTGGGTGGCGCCGGTGTCCTGGGTGGCGCCGGTGTCCTGGGTGGTGCCGGTGTCCTGGGTGGTGCCAGGGTGCCCTGGGTGGTGCCGGTGTCCTGGGTGGTGCCGGTGTCCTGGGTGGTGCCGGTGTCCTGGGTGGTGCCGGTGTCCTGGGTGGTGGTGGTGTCTTGGGTGGTGGTGGTGTCTTGGCTGGTGGTGGTGTCGTCTTGGGTGGTGGCGTCCTTGCTGGTGGTGTCTTGACTGGTGGTGGCGTCCTGGGTGGTGGCGTCCTTGCTGGTGGCGTCTTGGCTGCTGGCGTCCTTGGCGCCCGCATCTCCGGTCGCTGCGCTGGACGGATATTCCTTCGTCACGTCGATGAACTTGATGTCGCCCGCGGCGGCGGCCTTACCGCCGATCACCTATGACGTCGAAGCGCAGTGGGAAAGCCGCTGGGTCACAGCGGAGCAGTGGCGAAGCGCGGGGCTGCGCGAGGCGCTGGCCTTCATGGCCAAAGCGCCTGCACCAGCCGCTGCCGCGACTTCCACGCGCGCCTTGAGATCCGTGAGGAGCCGTGGCTGCAGCACGACCTGCTCGCCCCGCCGTCCCGAGCCTGTATGCCGTGCTGTGCCTGCAGATGTGGAACCATATTGCCGAAGCAGACACCTTATCGGGTGTGCCGACGGCCGGACTGCGGGCGTCTGTTCGTGCGCCAGCAGGGAGCGCCAAGTACGACCAGCACAAGAGGAGCGGGAGCCTCTACTGTACCGTCCAGTGCGCGAGGGTCGTAGCCTCCCGCAGGTTCAGAGAAGAGAAGCGCAAGCCGTCCGGGTAGCGGCGATCCACGACAGCAATCGCCAACTCTTCTCGCCGTACCGTGGAATGTTCCTTCAAACGCCTGGGCCGAAAGCTGCCCGCAGTCGGGATGACGGTGTAGTCGTCCGCGTCGATCGACTTGGCGGGCTGATTCACGACCATCAGCCGAACCGCAGCGTGAATCGGGATAAGCGCACCTCTCAGGGCGCATCCATCGTTTGACAGGCTTCTCACCGCGCCCTAGCATGACGGCACCGAACCGTTAGCACTCCTACGTTGGGAGTGCCAGAATCACGACAGAGAAGGAGGGCTGTATGAAGCTGAAGCCGCTCGAGGACCGCGTCATCATCAAGGCGGTCACAGGTGAGGAGAAGACGGCCAGCGGCATCGTGCTTCCCGACACGGCCAAAGAGAAGCCCATGCTCGGCGAGGTAGTAGCCGTCGGCGACGGCAAGTGGGACGAAGCCGGCACCAAGCGCATCCCCATGGACGTCAAGGTCGGCGAGAAGGTCATCTACGGCAAGTACTCGGGCACCGAGTACAAAACGAGCGACGGCGAAGAGCTTCTCATCCTGCGGGTGAGCGAGATCCTCGCCACGGTCAAATAGAAAGGAGGCTGAGGAAGCGTGGCTAAGGAACTCAAGTATCAGGACGAGGCGCGTCGCGCCCTGGAGCGCGGAGTCAACGCGCTCGCCGACGCCGTCAAGATCACCCTCGGCCCCAAGGGCCGTTACGTCGTGCTCGACAAGAAGTTCGGCGCCCCGACGATCACCAACGACGGTGTGACCATCGCCCGCGAGATCGAGCTCGAGGACGTCTTCGAAAACCAGGGCGCCCAGCTCGTGCGCGAAGTCGCCACCAAGACCAACGACATCGCCGGCGACGGCACCACCACCGCCACCCTGCTGGCCCAGGCGATCGTGCGCGAGGGCCTGCGCAACGTAGCCGCCGGCGCCAACCCGATGGCCATCAAGCGCGGCATCGAAGCCGCCGTCGACGAGGCCGTCGAGGCCATCAAGAAGGCCTCCAAGGAGATCTCGGGCAAAGAAGACATCGCCCGGGTCGCCACCATCTCGGCGCGCGACCGCGCCGTCGGCGACGTCATCGCCGACGCCATCGAGAAGGTCGGCAAGGACGGCGTGGTCAACGTCGAGGAGTCCAACACGTTCGGGCTCGACCTCGAGTTCACCGAGGGCATGCAGTTCGACAAGGGCTATCTCAGCCCCTATCTGATCACCGACCCCGAGCGCATGGAGTCGGTCCTCACCGACCCGTACATCCTCATCGCCAACCAGAAGATCGGCGCCGTCCAGGACCTCCTGCCCGTGCTCGAGAAGGTCATCCAGCAGGGCAAGCAGCTCCTCATCGTCTCCGAGGACGTCGAGGGCGAGGCCCTGGCGACCATCATCGTCAACAAGCTGCGCGGCACCTTCACCTGCGTCGCCGTCAAGGCTCCCGGCTTCGGCGACCGTCGCAAGCGCATGCTCGAAGACATCGCCATCCTCACCGGCGGCGAGGTCATCACCGAAGAGATGGGCCTCAAGCTCGAGAACACCGACGTCTCGCAGCTCGGTCGCGCCCGCAAGGTCGTCGTCACCAAAGACAACACGACGATCATCGACGGCGCCGGCGACACGGACCAGATCAAGGGTCGCATCAAGCAGATCAAGAGCGAGATCGAGACCACCGACTCCGACTTCGACCGTGAGAAGCTCCAGGAGCGTCTCGCCAAGCTGGCCGGCGGCGTCGCCGTCGTCAAGGTCGGCGCGGCCACCGAGGTCGAGATGAAGGAGACCAAGCACCGCGTCGAGGACGCCCTGAACGCCACCCGCGCCGCCCTCGAAGAGGGCATCGTGCCGGGCGGCGGCGTCGTGCTCGTCAACGCCATGTCGTCGATCAAGGTCGACAAGAAGTCCGACGACATCGACTTCCGCACGGGCAAGCAGATCATCGTGCGGGCGCTCGAAGAGCCGCTGCGCCAGATCGCCGAGAACGCCGGGCTCGAGGGCTCGGTCGTGGTCAACAAGGTCAAGGGCCTGCCCGTGGGTCAGGGCCTGAACGCCGAGACCGGCGAGTACGAGGACATGGTCAAGGCCGGCATCATCGACCCGGCCATGGTCACCCGTTCGGCCCTGCAGAACGCGGCCTCGATCGCCAAGAACATCCTCACCACCGAGTGCATCGTCGCCGACAAGCCTGAGCCCGCGGGCCAGGGCGGCGGCATGCCGGGCGGCGGCATGCCTCCCGGCATGATGTGAGACTGAAGCTGGCGTAAGCGTCAGTCCCTTTCGCGTCGGCGGCGGGCGGGCCCATCCGGGCCCGCCCGCCGCTTTTTTTCCACTTCCCATTAATTGGGCCGGCGCCTGGAACATTCGTCTAGGCCACGCTCGCCGGCCGTGCTCGACACTTGCCGGTCGACCGCTGACGGGCATACGTTCTGGAGGCCTTTCGGGCACGACGGGCGCCGGGCTTTCGGTCCGACCCCGCGCGGCGAGGCACGCGAGGGCATGGAGAAGCCGGTCGTCAACGAGTTGGTCGTCACCGGTCCGCTCAAGGAGCGGCTGTTCGACCTGTTCACGCAGGTCTACGCGGGGCGCCACGACGTGCGCGTGGTCATGGACCGCCGCCAGGACGCCGGCTCCCAGCGAGTCGCACCGGCGGCGCCCGCTGGCCGTGGCGCCGATCGCCGCCGCCGCCCGCCGACCTGGGTCTTCCCTCCGCCCGACTAGCGCCAGGCGCGCGGCCGGCGGCCGCCTGGCGACAGCCGTCGACCACATCGTCTCTCCGCCCGGTCACCGCCTTGCCGGCGGCGCGACGCGCGCGCGGGGCAGATCGCCGGCCGTCGTTGCCAGGTCTGGCAACAAAACGGCTCAAGGAATCGGCGCCAGCACTCGACAATGAGAGGGGCGCCGCGCGTGGCCAGGCGGCGCCAGAAAGGCGGCTGCGTGCGAAGATCGATTCGCGGACCACAGACAGCGGCAGCCGCGTGCGCGCTCGGGCTGGCCGCCCTCATCTGCTGGCGCCTGCCCCACGACTCGGCGGCCGTCTTTCTCTACGCGTTGCCGGTCCTGGTCGCGGCCCTGCTGCTGACGTGGCAGGAGGCCGTCGTCACGGCCGTCGGCGGCTTTCTGCTGTTCCTGGGTCTTCTCACACTGGACAGTCGCGTCCACCTGTATCCGACCGTGCTCGCGCTGGCGGCGGTCTGCGCGCTCGCCTTGCTGCTCGCGGTGCGCCACCGTCCGGCCCCTGGCGTCCGGAACAGCCTGCCGCGCTTCACGCCGGCGGCCGGCATGCTCGGACGCGTGGCCGCCGACCTCGCGGCTTCGCCCGATCTTCATCACCTGCTCGGGTCGATGGCCCAGCAGCTCACGATCGCGGTCGGCGTGTCGCGCTGTGCCATCCTTCTGGTCGAGGACGACCATCTGCGACTCGCCGCCTCGACGGGCGCGGTGCTGGTGACGCCGTTCGGCGACGGGCGGGGCCGGGTTAGCGCCCGGCTGCGCGACCTGCGCGAGCCCCTGGTGATGACGCCCGAGACCGAGGGGGTCGACCGCGCCGAGTTCGAAGAGCTCGGGGCGCGCAAGATCCTGGTGCTGCCGTTCGTGACGCAGGGCGAGCTCTTCGGCGTGGCGGTGCTCGACGAGCCCGGCCGCGAGGCCGACTTCGACGAGGAGCGCATCGGCGTGGGGCAGGCGGTCGCCGGCTTTGCCGCCCTCATGATCAACAACGCGAGCCTCTACGAGCGCCAGTCGCAGCTCGTGGCCCAGCTCGCCGAGCGGTCGACCACCATGGAGGCGCTGTTGCGCCTCGGCTACGAGCTGCGCGCCACGCTCGGACTCGACCAGGTGCTCGAGCGCGTCGCCGAGACCGTGCGCGGCGCCCTCGACTACCGCGAGGTCACGTTGTTCCTGTACGACGAGGCGACGCAGACCTACCAGGCCCGGGTGTCGCTCGGCGTCTCCGAAGAGCTCGACGCGTACTACCTGACCAGCCCCATCCCGCGAGCGCTCTTCGAGCTCGCCATGCGTCCCGAGTTTCGCCTGGGCAACTCCTACTACCGCCAGCGCCGGCGTGCCGCCGCGACCGACGAGGAGCGGCGTCTGCTGCCGGTCACCGACCTGGGCGCGCGTGGCGACGACGAGTGGCAGACAGGCGACTCCCTGCTCGTGCCGCTGCTGTCGCGCGCGGGCCGCACGCTCGGCGTGCTCGACGTGTACGACACGCTCGACCGCCGGCCGCCGACGATGGAGTCGATCCGCGGCGTCGAGATCTTCGCCAACCAGGCCGCGGTCGCCATCGAGAACGCCCAGCAGTACGCCGCCCTCGAAGTGCAGGAGCTGCGGCTCGAGCGCCAGCTGCAGTCGCAGCAGGACCTCATGCGGGTGAGCGAATCGATCGTCGCGACCCTCGACGAGAAGGTCGTGTTCGAGTCGATCGCCGACAAGCTCCGTCTGCTCGTCGAATACGACACCCTGGCGATCAGCAAGGTCGACTGGCAGGCGCGCCGCATCGACACGGTCTTCGCCCGCGACGAGTACGCGGAAGAGCTGATGGACAACCCGATCAGCGTCGAGCAGGGTCTCTGGGGCTGGGCCGTGACCCACGACGAGGCGCTGCTGTGCAACGCCGCTCACGCCGATCCCCGGGCCACGCTGGTGCCCGACACGCCGGTCGAACCGCAGGCGTCCATCGTGCTGCCCCTGCATGTGATGAACAAGGTGATCGGGGTGCTCACACTCGACCGGCTCGGCGGCAAGACCTACAGCGAGGAGGAGTTCGAGCTCGTCAAGCCGTTCGCCAACCTCGCCGCCATCGCCATCGAGAACGCCTCGCTCTACGAGAAGAGCCAGTTGCGCGCCGTCACCGACCAGCTCACCGGCCTCTACAACCACGGTCACTTCCAGGACACCCTCGAGCGCGAGGTGCGGCGCTGCGAGCGCTACGGCGACACGTTCTCGCTCCTGATGATGGACCTCGACCACTTCAAGCGGGTCAACGACCGCTTCGGCCACCCCCGGGGCGACCATGTCCTGCGCCGGGTGGCGGCGATCCTCTCCGACGGCTCCCGCGAAGCCGACTTCGTGGCCCGCTACGGCGGCGAGGAGTTCGCCATCCTGCTGCCCGAGACATCACCCGTCGACGCCCGCCTGCTGGCCGAACGCATCCGCAAGCAGGTCCGCGATATCGTGGTAGAGGCCGGCGACGAGTTTCGCGTATCGGCGTCGATCGGCGTCGCCGACTTCCCCGTTTGCGGCCTCGACGCCAAGACCATCCTGGGCGCGGCCGACACGGCGCTGCTGTGGGCCAAGCGCCGCGGGCGCAACTGCGTGCTCTACTACCGCGACGTGCGCGAGATGATGACGGCCCTGCCGACCGACGAAGCGGACGAGCGCTCCTGGCGCAACGGTCTCGAGGTGCTGGCCGCCGCCGTCGACGCCAAGGCGAGCTTCCGCGAGCGCCACGGCGAGGCCGTCACCGAGATGGTGCGCGAGCTCGCCGAGACGGCCGGCTTTCCGGCCGGCGACCGCGCCATCTACGGGGTCGCCGCCCGCCTGCACGACGTGGGCAAAGTGGGCATCTCCGCCGAGATCCTCGAAAAGAGCGACCGGCTCACCGGCGACGACCGCCGCGAGCTCGAGCGGCACGTCGAGCTCGGCGTCGACATCTTCACCAACGCCGAGGCGCCCCGCGAGCTCATCGAGATCGTGCGCCATCATCACGAGCGCTGGGACGGAAGCGGCTACCCTGACGGCCTGCACGGCGACGAGATCCCCCTGGGCGCGCGCCTGATCTCCATCTGCGACTCCTTCCAGGCGATGCTGTCCGACCGTCCCTACCGCGCGGCCCTGACGCTCGACGAAGCCCGCGCCGAGATCAGGCGCGGAGCGGGCGTGCAGTTCGACCCGGCGCTGGCTCGGCTGTTCCTCGACCGCTGTCTGTCCTCGGGAGCGACCGTCGCGTCGCCGCCGGCGACCCGGGACGCCCCGCTCGGCACCCTCGGCGCCGACGCGAGACCGCTCGACACGCCGGGCGCCGACGACTGACCCGATCGTCCGTGCGCCGCGACGCCGCCCCGGCGCCGTGCTCATGGTTGGCAACCCCTCCACGCGCTCTGTAAGATACGGTGCCCCGGCACAGAAGATCCGAAGGTCCCAGGCCGGTCTCGCGTCACATCGTAGTGGAGGTAGTGGTCATGCTGTTGGTAGGCGAATCGATCAACGGGACTCGCAAGCAGGTCGGCGAGGCCATCCAGGCGCGCGACGCCGACTTCATCAAGGCTCTGGCGACCGAGCAGGTCGCGGCCGGCGCGAACATCCTGGACGTCAACGGCGGCGTCGCCGGGGGCAACGAGGTCGACGACCTGCTGTGGCTCATCGCCACCGTGCGCGCGGTCACCGACAACCAGCTCATGATCGACTCGGCCAGCCCGACGGCGCTGCAGGCCGGTGTCGAAGCGGCCATCAAGGACGGCGGCGCCATCCCGCACATCAACTCCATCAGCGGCGAGCAGAGCCGCATCGACGCGGTGCTGCCGCTCGTCGAAAAGTACAAGTGTCCGGTGGTCGCCCTGTGCCTGAACGACGAGGGCATCCCGGCCACCCCCGACGACCGCTTCGCCGTCGCCGAGTCGCTGCACGGCAAGCTCTCGGCCGCCGGTCTGCCGGCCGCCGACATGTGGTTCGACCCGCTGGTCATGACCGTCTCCGCCGACTCCACCGCGGCGCTCGTGACCATGCAGACGCTGGCGCTCATCAAGGCCAATCTGCCCGGGGTGCGCTCGACCGGCGGTCTCAGCAACGTCAGCTTCGGGCTGCCCAACCGCCCGCTGCTCAACCGTACCTTCGTCGCCATGTGCGCCGGCATCGGCATCGACGGCGCCGTCCTCGACGTGCGCAACAGGCAGATGATGGCGACGATCAAGGCGATCGAGGCGCTGCGCAACGAAGACACCTTCTGCGGCAGGTACCTCAAGGCGCACCGCGCCGGGCTTCTGGAGTAGGGCAGGTGCCGGAGCAGGGCATCCGCTGCCGGGCGCGGGCGCTCGGCATCTCCATAGGAACGCTGCCGACCGGTCCGCTCAACGCGATCACCGACGTTCCCGACGTGACCGTCGGCCACTGCTCCGTATGGTGGGGCGAGCCCGGCCTGCCTGTCGGGCACGGGCCCGCCCGCACCGGCGTCACCGCCATCCTGCCCCACTCGGGCGACCTCTTCCACGACCGCCCCCGGGCGGGCGTCTTCGTCCTGAACGGCGCCGGCGAGGTGATCGGCAGCACGGCGATCCGCGAATGGGGTCTCCTCGAGACGCCGATCGTGCTGGCCAACTCACAGGGGATCGGCGTCGCCTACGACGCGACGGTGCGCTGGCTCATGGCCCGCGACTCCCGTCTGGGCATCGACGACGTCGTCATGCCGGTCGTGGGCGAATGCGACGACGGCTTTCTGAACGACGCGCGCGGCATGCACGTGCTGCCGGAGCACGTGCAGGCCGCGCTCGACGCCGCCGCTACCGGCTCCGTCGACGAGGGCGCCGTCGGGGCCGGCGTCGGCATGACCTGCCACGACTTCAAGGGGGGGATCGGCACCTCGTCACGTCTCGCCGTCGCCGGCGAGGCCACGTTCGTGGTGGGCGTGCTCGTCCTCACCAACTACGGCGGGCGGGAGCGGCTCACGATCGACGGCGTGCCGGTGGGCCGCGAGATCACCGACCTCATGCCGCTCGAGCACCGTGAGGGGTCGTGCATCGTGGTGCTCGCCACGAACGCTCCCCTGAGCTCGCGGCAATGCGCGCGCCTCGCCCGCCGCGGCGCTCTCGGCCTGGGTCAGACCGGGTCATACGCCGCCGACGGCAGCGGCGAGATCATCGTCGCCTTCACCACGGCCGACCGCGTGCCGCGCGACGCCACGCGGCCGCTGCCACGAGAGACGCTGCCCGACGAGGTCATGACCGAGCTCTTCGAGGCCGCCGTCGACGCCACCGCCGAGGCGGTCGTCAACTCGCTGTGCGTGGCGGTCACGGTCGAGGGGCGCAACGGCAATATCGCCTACGCTCTGCCGCTCGACCGTCTCTGCGAGATCATGAGCCGCCACGGGCGGCCCGCGCGGCTGCCGGTCGCGGGGTAGGTCGCCCGCCTCGGCCAGAGCTGGTGGGGCACGGGAAAAGGAGTAGAATGCAGCGCAGATTCGTTCGATGCGGGGTGGCGCGGAGCGGCCGGCCGACGGGCGCTCGGACCGTTCCTACCCCCCGCAAGTCATTCAGCCGCCGTCGCCCCCCGTGCGCGGGGGACGTTCACCCGTCGTCGCGGCCGGCGGCCGCAGTGAGGCATCGAGAGACCGTGAGAGGAGGGAGATGGGCGTGATGATCAGGGCAGTCGTCCCGTTGCAGCCGCTGGGGCCGTGGATAAGCGGCGCTACTTCACCCGCAAGATCCTGAACGCGCTGCTGACGATCGCTCTCATCGCGTCGTTCAACTTCGTGCTCTTCCGCATCCTGCCCGGCGACCCCGCCCGGCTCCTGGTGCCCAAGGGGCGGTTCTCCATGGACGCCATGGCCAAGCAGCGGGCGAACTTCCACCTGAACAAGCCCATGTGGGAGCAGTTCGTCTACTACTGGAAGGACACCGTCCAGCTCAAGTTCGGCGACTCCTTCGCCCAGAAGCGCCCCGTGGCCCAGGTGGTCGGCGAGCGCATCTGGCCGACCGTCCTCCTCGTGGGCACCGGCACCATCATCGCCACGGCAATCGGACTCGTCACCGGCGTGATCGCCGGCTGGCGGCGCAACAGCAAGTTCGACGTGATCACGACGAACACGGGCATGGTGCTGTACTCCATGCCGACCTTCTGGGTCTGCCTCATCTTCATCATGATCTTCGCCACCTGGTTACGCTGGTTCCCCGTCGGACGCATGTACGACCCGGGCGTGGTCTACACGAGCTGGTTCAACCAGTTCACCGCCCTGATGCACCATCTCTTTCTGCCGGCCTTCACCTTCGCCATCACCTACATGGGCGAGTACCACCTGATCGTGCGCAGCTCGCTGACCGGCGTGATGCGCGAGGACTACGTCCTCACCGCCCGGGCCAAGGGACTGTCCGACAGCAACGTGCTCTGGAAGCACGTCGTGCCCAACGCCATGCTGCCGACCGTCACGCTGGTCATGATGAACATCGGCTTCGTGCTGTCGGGCGCCATCCTCACCGAGGCCGTGTTCAACTGGCCGGGGCTGGGCCTGCTGTCGTACGATTCGATGGTCCAGCGTGACTACCCGGTGATGCAGGCGGTGTTCCTGCTGGGCAGCATCGCGGTGATCGTGGCGAACCTGATCGCCGACATCATGTACTACTACCTCGACCCACGGGTGAAGGCATGATCCCCGCGCGCCTCAGAACCTGGATCTTCATATGGACGCCGATCGCCTGGCTCGTCGTCACGCTCATCACCTACCCCAAGAACCGGCCGCTGGCGCACCGGGCTCGCTCCACGTGCTCGGCGGCTTCTTCACGACGCCCAGCGTCGCCAACTACGCGGCCTGGGTGCCGCTGGTGTTCGCGATCGGCCTGGGCGCCTACGGCGTGACCAAGCTCGTCCGCCAGGCAAAGCCGAGTCCGTTCCCCTGGGTGCTCATCGCCGCCGCCGCTGAGTCGGCGGTCTGGTTCGTCTCTGCCAGCGGGCTGCTTCAGGGGCACTTCTCGGTGAGCGGCAAGAACGGCAGCCTGTCGTGGCTGTTCCAGACTGTGCTGATCGTGCTCATCGCCGCCGCCGTCTACGCGTGGGGCGCCGCCAATCCCGAACGCGCCGAGCTCATCGTGTGGAACACGCGCCAGACCTGGCGCCTGTACCGCTCGAGCTGGCAGGGCATGCTCGGCCTCTACATCATGGTCTTCTTCGCGGGCATGGCCCTGCTGGCGCCGTTCCTCGCCGACCACGCGCTCCTCGACCCGACCGCCCAGATCGGCCCGCCCTTCGCGCCGCCGACCCTCTCGTACTACCACTGGTTCGGCACCACCGAGCAGGGCATGTCGGTGCTCGCCGAGTTCATCTGGAGCGCCCGCATCTCGCTCGCCGTCGGCCTCTTTGCGACCGTCATCTCGACCGTCCTCGGGGCCGGCGTCGGCATCATGGCCGGCTACTATCACGGCTGGTTCAGCGAGGTGCTGATGCGGTTGACCGACGCCTTCCTCGTGATCCCCTGGCTGCCGCTCGCCATGGTCCTGGTCGCCGCCTGGGGCCAGAACTACATGATCATCGTGCTGATCATCGGCATCACGAGCTGGCCCGGCACCGCCCGCGTGGTGCGCGCCGACGCCTTGCGTGTGCGCGAGCTGCAATTCATCGAACGCGGGCGAGCCATCGGCTCGAGCAACTGGCACATCATGCAGAAGCACATCCTGCCCAACGTCTTCCCGCTGGTCTTCGCCAACACCATCCTGGTGGTGGCCATCGCCATCCTTGCCGAGACCACCCTGTCGTTCCTGGGCCTCGGCGACCCGCTCAACTTCAGCTGGGGCACCATGCTCCACTACGCCTGGGACTCGGGCGCCGCCGGCCTGCCGGCCTGGTGGTACCTCATGCCGCCGGGCATCGCCATCGTCTTCGTCGTGCTCGCCTTCACGTTCATGGGCACGGCGTTCGACGAGGTCCTCGACCCCAAGCTGCGCAAGCGTGAAGAAAGCGGCGGACGGCCCGACGAGGGCACGGACCGCCTCTTGCCGCTCGGCGGCGGGGTCGGCGGTTCCGAGGGTCTCGCCGAGGTCACGGGCGGCGGCATCTGGGCGGGCCCGGCCGACGACTGGGATCCTCACAACGACACGGGAGGGCGGGCATGACCACCGTCAAATCCGACGCCGTCCCGACCGCCGCCGCGGCCGAGAAGGGTCAGCGTATCGAGCACGACGGCATCCTCGACGTCCGCGACCTCAAGGCCTACTTCAAGCTGCGCGACGGCGATGTCAAGGCGGTCGACGGTGTCAGCTTCATGGTCGCCGAGGGCAAGAGCCTGGGCCTCGCCGGCGAATCGGGCTGCGGCAAGACCACCGCCGCCCTGGCCATCCTCAAGCTGCTGCCCGAAAACGGCCGCATCGTCTCGGGCGAGATCCTGTTCGACGGCAAGAACCTGGCCAAGCGCACCGAGTACGGCATGAGCAAGGTGCGCTGGAAGGACATCTCGATCATCTTCCAGGGCGCCATGAACGCCTTGAACCCCGTGCAGCCGGTCGGCAAGCAGATCGCCGAACCGATCTGCATCCACGAGGGCCTCTCCGAGAGCAAGGCCATGGTCCGGGCCCGCGAGCTCTTCGACCTCGTCGGCATCAACCCCAAGCGGGTCACCGAGTTCCCCCACGAGATGAGTGGCGGCATGCGCCAGCGGGCCATGATCGCCATGGCCCTGGCCTGCAACCCCAAGCTCGTCATCGGCGACGAGCCCACGACGGCGCTCGACGTCATGGTCCAGGCCCAGATCCTCGACCTGATCGAGCGCCTGCGTCACGAACTGGACCTCTCGTTCATCCTCATCAGCCACGACCTGTCGGTCATGGCCGAGACCTGCGACACGGGCGTCATCATGTATGCCGGCAAGGTCGTCGAGGCCGGCACCACGACCAACATCTTCAACAACGCCCAGCATCCCTACACCAAACAGCTCATCCGCGCCTTTCCCAACATCCACGAGACCCGCGAGATGGTGAGCTCGATCGCCGGCGACCCGCCCAACCTGTTGAACCCGCCACCGGGCTGCCGCTTCTATCCACGCTGCTCCGAGGGCGAGCCCGCCTGCATCGAGGCCGATCAGGACATGGTCGAGGTCGAACCCGGGCACTTCGCCCGTTGCTGGAAGGTGGCCTAGATGGACGAGCCCCGCACAAGCGCCACCCTCGAGCCCGACGTCGCCCTCGAAAAAGAGAAGGTCAAGTCCGGCTCGATCGGCCGCAAGGAGCTGCGCAACGCCTCGGTCTCGGGAAAGGACCTCTACGACATCCGCGGCCTCGAGGTCTTCTTCCCGGTGCGCCAGTCGTTCTTCAAGGCGATGATCTCGACCGAGAAGCACTGGGTGCGGGCCGTCGATGGAGTGAGCTTCACCATCGGCGCCGGCGAGATCCTCGCCCTGGTCGGCGAGTCGGGCTGCGGCAAGACCACGACCGGCCGCACCCTCCTGGGCCTCGAAGGCCAGACCGGTGGCCAGATCATCTACAAGGGCCTCGAGGTCGGCAAGTTCACGCCGGGCGCCATCCGCGACTACCGGCGCCACTGCCAGATCATCTTCCAGGACCCCTACAACGCCATCAACCCCAAGCACACGATCTTCGACATCGTCGCCGAGCCGCTGCTCGTCAACCATCTCACCTCGAACGAGCGCGAAAAAGAGGAGCGGGTGATCCGCGCGCTCGAAGAGGCCGGCCTGCGGCCGGCCCGCGACTACCTCTACCGCTATCCGCACGAGCTCTCCGGCGGCCAGCGCCAGCGCGTCTGTATCGCCGGGGCGATCGTGCTCGAGCCCGACATGATCGTCGCCGACGAGCCGGTGGCCAGCCTCGACGTCTCGATCCGCAACGACATCCTCAAGCTCATGGTGCAGCACAAGAAAGAGCTCGGGGTGACCTACCTGTTCATCACCCACGACCTCTCGCTCGCCTGGGTCATCTCCGACCGCATCGCGGTCATGTACCTGGGCAAGATCGTCGAGATCGGCGAGACCGAAGAGGTCGTCTCCAACCCGCAGCACCCCTACACGAAGGCGCTGATCTCGGTGATCCCGGTGCCCGACCCGACGGCCAGGCGCGAGCGCACGATCCTCACCGGCGAGACGCCCAACCCGGCGGCCATCCCGACGGGTTGCCGGTTCCACCCGCGCTGTCCCGAGGTCATGGACATCTGTTCCGAGCAATCTCCCGTCGACGTGCAGATCCGCGGTACGCACTACGCGGCCTGCCTGCGCCTGAACGGTCACAACTGACGAGAGGGCGGGCCGGCGGGCGCCAAGGCGCCCGCCGGCCCGCCACCGCCCGACGGGCCGTTCGGCCCTTGCGCAGGGAGGGAGCATGAGGAGCGCCATCCGCGCGCTGTGGCCCGACGAGGCCGTCGAAGCCATCCACCTCGCCTCGCTCGAGCTCCTCGAACGCGCCGGGGTGCGCGTCGAATCCGAGACGGCCCGGACGCTGCTTTCGCGGGCCGGCTGCCGGCCATCTCCCGGCGGCCGGCTGCTCATCCCCCGGGAGGTCGTCGCCGAAGCCGTGGCCGCCCTTCCTCCGGCCTACGTGCTGGCCGCCCGCGACCGGGACCGCTCCCTGGCCGTCGACGCCGATCCCGGCGCGATCTTCGTGCACAACATGGGCGGGGCGGCCGACGTCTCGGATGCCCTCACCGGCGCCACCCGGCGGGCGACGATCGCCGACCAGGGCGACTTCACGCGCGTCATGCACCAGCTCGAGAACCAGCACGCCGTGTGCTCGCTGCTGCAGCCGCAGGACGTGCCCGGCGCGCTCGAGCCCCTCTACTCGTACGTCATGGTGGCCTACGAGACCGACAAGTACGTCGGCGGCCCCGGCATCTCGCTGCCGTTCCAGGCGCGCTACCTGCACGAGATGGCCATCGCGCTGACCGGCGCGACCGGCGGCGATGGTCGCTACCCCCTCGACCTGGCCTTCTCGCCGGTGAGCCCGCTACTGCTCGGGGCCGACGTGACCGACGCCCTGATCGACACGGTGGCCCGCGGTCACGTCGTGGTGGAGATCCTGCCGTGTCCGGCGGCGGCCACGACCGCTCCGGCCACCATCGCCGGCGCTCTCGCCCAGCAGAACGCCGAGATCCTGGCCGGCCTCGTGATCGTCCAGACGGTGGCTCCCGGCACGCCGACCTACTACGGTCCGCGCCTGTCGGCGGTCGACCCCCGCACGGGCATCCTCACGTCGGGGACGCCCGAGACCGGCGTGTCGTCGATCGCCGCGGTGCTGCTCGCCCGGCGGTACGGCATGGCCTGCGACTGCTACGGGCCGACGACCGACTCGAGGGTGGCCGACGCCCAGTTCGGCAGCGAGCATGCGCTGAACGCGCTGCTGGGCATGCTGGCCCGGCCGCGGTTTCTGTCGGGGGTCGGCGACGTACAGGCCGGCGCCTCGTCGAGTCTCGAAGCCCTCGTCATCGACGACGACATCCTGGGCGACGCCTTCTACGCACTGACGCCGCGCCCCTGGGATGGCGAGGCGCTCGACGTGGCAGCGATCGTCGAGGGCGTGCTCGGCGGCAAGGGCTTCCTCGGCACCAGGCACACCCGGCGGTTCATCCGCAGCGAGTTCGCGGCGCCGCTCCTCCGGCGCCGCGGCGGCGTTGGGTCGGGGCGCCCCCACGATCACGGCCTGGCCGCGACGGCCCGCGAACGGGTGGCCGAGCTCATCGCCCGCGAGCCGGTCGGCCTGCCTGCCGATACAATGACGGCGATGTGCGACCAGATCGATGCGTGCGCGCGCGAGATCGGCCTGCCCGAATGGCCCGATCCGCGGCGGCTGCTCGAAGGCCGCCTGACCACGAGATGACGTGAGCGGGCGCGGGCGGCGGCGCAGCCGCCGCCCGCGCCCGCCCCTCCGGCGCGAAAGGAGCTGGAGATGGCGATCCCCTTCGTCTACGTCCGCGCCCGCGGCTCGTACCGCGAGATCGGTCGCCAGGTCGGCGAGGCGGCGCGGCCGCAGATCGAGGCGTCGATCGCCTTCTTCGCCGAGAACTTCGCCGCGATGAGCGGCGGCCTGTCGTATGCCGAGGCGCAGCGACAGGCCTCGGCCTACCTGCGCTACGCCCGCGCCTGGACGCCCGACCAGCTCGAGGAGCTCCAGGGCATGGCCGAGGGGGCCGGCGTGCCGCTCTCGGCGCTGCTCGTACCCAACTGCGCCGAGGAGCTCACGGCGAGCGAGCCGACCGTCGGCGAGCAGCCGCTTCCGGACGAGCCGCCGCCGGCCGGTGGGCGGCTCGCCCCGGGTTGCACCGCGGTGGCGGTCGTCGCCGCCGGCCGGCACGTCGTCGGTCACAACATGGACTGGTACGTGGTCGACGCGGTGAACAACGTGCTCTTCGACCTCACCGGGCCCGACGGCACGCGGCTGCTGGCCTTCGCCGGGGCGGCCTACCTGCCGATCGTGGGCCTGAGCTCGCACGGCATCGGCAACCTGAGCAACTCGGTGCACTCCACCGACAACAGGGTAGGGGTGCCCAACGTCTTCGTGCGGCGTTCGACCATGGAGGCCGCGACGCTCGAGACGGCGCGCGACAGGGGCTTGCTGCCGGCCCGGGCCAGGGGCACGAACCAGTTCTTCGCCGACACTGCGGGCCGGCTGTGGGACATCGAGTCGTCGGCCACCGCCGGCGACTTCGCCGACCACAGCCGGCTCGGCTACATGGCGCACACCAATCACTACGTGGCGGCCGCGATGGCGGCGTTCGAGGGCTCCGACGCGGAGGAGTCGCGCACGCGCCTCGACACCGCCGAGGCCATGCTCGTCGCTGGGCTCGACCACGGCGACGATCCGGTCGAGCTCGTGGCTCGCATCCTGCGTTGCCACGAACCCTCGGCCGACGCCTGCATCTGCGGCCATCCCGACGAGAGCGAGCCCCTCGGCGAGCAGGGCATGACCGTCGGCAGCATCATCTGCGACTTGGACGAACGGCGCCTGTACGCCTGCGCCGGTACGCCGTGCGACAACCCCTATCAGGTCTTCGAGATGGACTGACACCCGGGCGGCGCCGCCCGTCCGGTCGACGATCGAAACGAAACGGGGCGCGCCGCCGCCGGTCGCGCCAAGGCAAGGAGGATCGTGTCGTGGACTACGAATGGACTTCGACGACGTTCGAGATGCCCGGCTGCCGGGTCGCGCGCAACCTGGGCGTCGTGCGCGGCGTGACCGTGCGCTCGGCGCATCTCGGCAGCCAGATCGCGGCCGGGTTCCGGTCGCTCGGCGGCGGCCGCATCGACGAGTATGTGGAGATGTGCGAGCAGGCCCGCGCCGAAGCCTTTGCGATCATGGTCGCTCACGCCGAGCAGATGGGCGCGAACGCCATCATCGGTGTGCGCTACGACGCCACCGAGATCGCCCAGAACATGACCGAGGTCCTCGCCTACGGCAGCGCGGTCGTGGTCGAAGCCGTCGCCCCCACCGCTTGATGCGGGCGACGTTCGTCGCCCTCGCCAGTCGCGACGCCTTGGACAAATCGCCCATCAGTCTCGCCTTGCGGTTGGACAGACGGTAGAGTAACGGGACACGAGGCACGGCGGCGGCACGCGGGCGGGAGGGCGACAAACCGACATGATCACCGTTCAGGATATCCTCGAGATCCCCGGTCTCAACCTGAGGCTCTGTGCGGGCAAGAAGGCGGTCAGCAACCCGGTACGCTGGGTGCACATCGCCGAGATGTCCGACCCCACGCGCTGGCTCAAGGGCGGTGAGCTGCTGCTCACCACGGGCCTCGCGCTCGTCGACCGCGAGGCCGAGCAGCTCGCCATGCTGCAGCGGCTGATCGACGCCAACCTCTCGGGCCTCGGCTTCGGCGTGGGCTTCGGCTTCAAGACCGTGCCCGACGCCATGGTCGCGCTCGCCGAGAAGCACGACTTTCCGTTGTTCGAGGTGCCCTACAACATCCCGTTCATCGCCATCACCGAGGCCGTCGCCTCGAAGATCGTGAACGAACAGTACTCGCTCCTGCAGCGCTCGCTCGCGGTCCACGAGAAGCTCACCAAGATCGTCCTCGAAGAAAAGGGGCTGCAGTTCATCATCTCGACGCTCTCGGCCCTGGTCGGCTGCTCGGCCGTGCTCTACGACTTTCACGGGCTCGTGCTCTGCGAGGCCGCCCACCGGCGGCGCATCCCCGCCGAGCTCATCGCCGACCTCTGGAAGCAGATCTCCGACAAGCGGGCCTCGCGCCAGGACTTTTCGGTCGAGGTGCCCCACGGCGCAGGCGGCAGCGTGCAGGTCTACCCGGTCGTGGCCTCGCACCGCATCGGCGCCTTCCTCGCCGTCATCAAGGACGGCGGCGAGTTCTCCGACTACGACCGCATCATCCTCCATCACGTGGTCACCGTCACGGCCCTCGAGCTGGTCAAGAAGAAGGCCGTCGCCGAGACCGAGAAACGTCTCGCCGGCGATTTCTTCGACGAGCTCATCGCCAGCGATCTCTACGAAGAGGAGATCGCCCGCCGTCTCGCCTTCTTCGGGCTCGAGCCGGGCGCCGAGCAACTCATCATGCTGGTCGACGTCGACGCCTTCAAGGCCTTCGTCGACGGCGTGCACGAACGCGAGGAGACGGTCGTCCAGGACGTCAAGGAACGCCTGCACTGGGCGGTCGACGAGTTCCTCGCCCAGCGCGAGCTGCTGTTCATCTCGGCCTCGCACAGCGACTCGGTGGTCGTGCTCGTGCAGCTCGGCGAGCGCAGCGCCCACGAAGTCCTGGCGCTCGCCGCCGAGCTCCAGGGCACGATCGCCGGCATGATCCCCGAGGTGACGGTATCGATCGGCATCGGCCGGCCGCACGGTTCGCTCGTCGATCTGCGCCAGAGCTACTACGAGGCGCTCTACGCGATCCAGATCCGCAAGCTCAAGGGCAGCACGAGCGTCATCGCGAGCTTCGACGACCTCGGCTCGTACGGCCTGCTGCTCGGCCTGCAGGACACGGTGTCACTCGAGGTCTTCTACGACAGCGTGCTCGGCAAGCTGCGCGAGTACGACGAGCAGAACGCGAGCGACCTGGTCAAGAGCCTCTCGTGCTTTCTCGAAGCCAACGGTCACTGGGGAGAGGCCGCCGAGCGGCTCTACGTGCACCGCCACACGCTGCGCTATCGCATGAAGCGCGTCGAGGACATCACCGGGCGCGACCTCGGCAGCTCGCAGGACCGCATGGAGTTCTGGCTGGCCCTCAAGGCGCGCGAGCTGGTGGCCCAGTCGGGCAAGCGGCCGCGGGCCGTGCGTCAGCCGTAGGCGAGGTCGGCCCGCCGGCGCCGTGCCCCGGACTGGGGCGCCGCCCGGCTAGAGCAGCGCGCCACCGTCGACCGGCAGGTTCACACCGGTCAGGGCGTCGCAGACGATCATGAACCGCACCGCGCGCGCGACGTCGCCGGCCGCCACGGGCCGGCCGCTGGCGGCCCGCGCCCCGGCCCTCAAGGTCGCCTCGCGGCGCGGGTCGTCGGGCAGGTCGACGGGCCCGGGCGCCACGCCGCACACGCGCACCCCGTCGGCCGCCCACGCCTTGGCCAGCGAGGCCACGAGCGCGATCTGGGCGGCCTTGGCGGCGCCGTGGCCGGCGAAGGCTGCGGCCGGCGCCGCGCCGAGGACGTCGGTCAGGGCCACGATCACGCCGCGCGACGTCGCGGCCGGCCCGGCCGTCGACGGCGACGGTCCCTCGGTCGCCCCCGCGCTGGCGGCGCCGTTCTGACGGGCGTCGGGAGAGACGAAGAGTCCACGGGCGGTGCAGGCGGCCACGAAGAAACCCCTCGCGACGACGTCGAACGACGCCTGCCAGTCGCCCAGGTCGATGTCCTGGGGGGCCGCCGGTCTGAACGGACCGGCGGCGGTGTAGACGAGCACGTCGAGGCCGCCCAGCGCGTCGGCGGCCGCGGTGACGAGGGCGGCGGCCGCGGCCGGCGCGGAGGGGTCGCCCGTGACGGCCACGCCGCGCCGGCCGAGGCCGCGGATGGCGGCGCACGTCGCGGCGGCGTCGCCCGCGGCCGACCGGCTGCTGACGGCGAGATCGGCGCCGTGGGCGGCCAGGTCGAGGGCGATCACGCGCCCCAGGCGCCGGGCGCCGCCGACCACGAGACATCGCGCGCCGTCGAGCCTCACACCGTCGCCTCGCCCGCCCGCATCTGTGTCCACCACGCCTTCCGCCGCCGACTCCGCTTTCAGTATGATACACAGAGCAGACGACCCGCCGCGCCGCGCGGCCGTGCGACTCAGGGGGGGCCATGAAACGCGGACTCGACGCGCTCGACAAGGCGCTGATCGGCACGCTCTTCGCCAACGGCCGGCTGGCCGCATCCGAGATCGCCGTCCGTCTCGGTATCTCGACCCCGACCGTCCGCGGCCGCCTGCGCCAGCTGGTCGTGACCGGGGTGCTGCGCATCGCGGCCCTGGTCAACGCCTCAGAGACGCCCGAGCTCACGATCGCCATCGTCGGGCTCAGCCTCGAGCGCTACAACCTCGACGAGATGGTCGAGCGCATGACGGCGCTCGACCAGGTCAGCTGGGCGGCGGTCGTGACGGGCCGCTACGACATCATCGCCGAGGTCGTGACCGCCGACGGCATGAACGGCCTGTACGACTTTCTCAACACCTCCCTGCAGACGCTGGGCGGTGTCCAGTCGAGCGAGATGTTCGTCGTCATGAAGGCCAGCCACAAGTGGATGCTGCTGCCGCCGGCCATGACGCAGGCGTGGACGGCGGCCAACGGCGGCCCGACCTGACTCGCCCACGGCGGTCTTTGACGAATCGGTAATCGCGCGACGGATTATCTTCCGAGGACGGCAGGAACGATGCCCGTTTTCTGCTACACTGCCAACGTCAATGGGGCGTGAGACGCGCCGGCAACGCGCTTGCGCCCGCGATCGTTGGAGAACTGCGGAGACCCACAAGGAGGGCGACGATGATCGTCGGCGTGCCAAAGGAGATCAAGAACGAGGAATACCGGGTCGCCATGACCCCGAATGGTGTCAAGGACTTCGTGCGCGCAGGTCACACCGTCATCGTCGAGGCCGGCGCGGGCGTGGGCTCGGGCTTCAGCGATGATGAGTACAAGGCCGCGGGCGCCGAGCTCGCCCCCGTCGCCGACGTGTTCGCTCGCGCCGACATGATCTACAAGGTCAAGGAGCCCATCCCGGTCGAGTACGACAGCTTCAAGCCGGGCCAGATCCTCTACACCTACCTGCACATGGCCGCCGCTTACGCCCGCCAGCTCACCGATGCCATGATCAAGGCCGACATCCGCGCCATCGCCTTCGAGACCGTCGAGATGCCGAACGGCGCCCATCCTCTGCTCTTCCCGATGAGCGAGGTCGCCGGCAAGCTCGCCATCCAGGCCGGCGCCGCCCACATGCAGAAGAACAACGGCGGCCGCGGCGTGCTCCTCGGTGGCGTCACCGGCGTGCCGCAGGCCAAGGTCGTCATCATCGGCGGCGGCGTCGTGGGCACCAACGCGGCCAGGGTCGCCGTCGGTATCGGCGCCCGCACGGTCGTCATCGACAAGAGCGCCGAGCGTCTCACGTACCTCGATGAGATCTTCGGCGGCCGCATCGAGACCGTCCTCAGCTCCGAGGCGGCCATCGAGGCCGAGATCGCCGATGCCGACCTCGTCGTCGGCGCCGTGCTCCTGCCGGGTGGCGCGCAGGCTCCGCACCTCGTCAAGAAGAGCATGCTCAAGAGCATGCTGCCGGGCTCCGTGCTCGTCGACGTCGCCATCGACCAGGGCGGCTGCTTCGAGACCTCAAAGCCCACGACGCACACCGAGCCCACCTATGTGGTCGACGGCGTCATCCACTACTGCGTCGCCAACATGCCCGGCGCCGTGGCCCGCACCTCGACGATGGCGCTCGCCGGCGCCACGCTGCCGTTCGGACTGGCCATCGCCAACAAGGGCTTCGAGAAGGCCGTCGCCGACGACCCGGCGCTGGCGCTCGGCGTCAACGTGTATCGTGGCAAGCTCACCATCCCGTCGGTCGCCACGGCCCACGGCCTCACCTACACGCCGCTGGCCGACGCCGTCAAGGCGTAGGACCGGACCGAGCAGCGACAGAGTTCGTCGAGCTGGGCCGGGCCCCAGGGCCCGGCCCGCCGTCCAAGCTGGGCTTGCGCCGCCCGGCGTCGTGGTGAATCCTTACGCAGGGACACGGCGCCGGGCGGCGCTTCTTCATCTCCAGCGTCGCAGGCGCATGCAGCTTTGGAGCGTCGGAAAGGACTCGGCATGGGAGACCTGCTCAGGATCGACCTCACCACGCGCACCGTCACCGAGGAGACGATCGCGCCCGAGACCATCCGCGACTACGTCGGCGGCAAAGGCATCGGCACGCACTATCTGCTCGACGAGGTCGGTCCCGACGTCGAACCGCTGAGCCCCGACAACAAGCTCATCTTCGTAGTCGGGCCCATTCAGGGCACGACGATGTTCGGCGGCAACCGCTACGGCGTGCACTATCTGTCGCCCCTGACCGGCGGCTACGGCGAGTGCACATCGGGCGGCAACGTCGCCCCACAGTTCGCCCGCACCGGCTACAGGGTGGTCATCGTCGAGGGCGCCTCCGACACGCCCGTCTACCTCGAGGTCTCCGAGGACGGAGGGGCCATCCACTCCGCCGACGACCTCTGGGGCCTCGACACCTTCGAGTCCGAAGAGCGCCTGGTGGCCAGGCACAAAGAGACCGCCCCAAAGGCTCAGGCATGCGTCATCGGGCCGGCCGGCGAGAACCTGGTGCGCTTCGCCTGCGTCGAGAACAACAAGTGGCACAGTCTGGGCCGTGGCGGTGTCGGTTGCGTCTTCGGTTCCAAGAAGCTCAAGGGCGTCGTCTTTCACGGCGACAAGAAGGTCGAGCCGGCGCGCCCCGACGAGTTCAAGGCGCTGGTCAAGGACATGGCCGAGCGCGGCAAGGACGACGCCGGCGTGGCGGCCTACCGGCGCGGGGGCACCGTCAACATGGTGAGGCTGCTGAACGGCGTGAACTCCTTCCCTTCGCGCTACTGGCGCACCGGGCACCTCGACGACATCGAGCCGCTCACCACCGAGACCATGCGCGACCGCTTCTGGGTCAAGAACGAGGTCTGTCCGCCCTGCATCATGCAGTGCGTCAAGCACTGCCGCGTGCCCGACGGGCCGCACGAGGGGCTCGAGATCGACGGCCCCGAGTACGAGACGATCTACGTCTTCGGCGGCCTGTGCCAGATCGTCGACTTCGCCGAGGTCATGTACCTGAACGACATCTGCGACCGTCTGGGCGTCGACACGATGACGGGCGGCAACCTCTGCGCCCTGGCGATCGAAGCCTCGCGGCGCGGCCTCATCGACCTCGAGCTCGACTTCGGCGACGCCGAAGGCGTCGCCGCCTTCCTCGAGTCGATGTGCCGGCGCGACACCGAGCTCGGCGACCTGTTCGCCGAGGGCGTCCTCAAGGTCGAGAAGGAGCTCGGGCTCGAAGGCGTGGCCGTGCACGTCAAGGGCATGGAGCCGGCCGGCTACGATCCGCGCTCGCTCAAAGGCATGGGCCTGTCGTTCGTGGCCACGCCGCGCGGCGCCTGCCATCTGCGCGCCACGTTCTACAAGGCCGAGCTCGCGGGGTTCATCGACCCGCAGACCACCGAGGGCAAGGCGGCGATGTACATCGACTGGGAAGACCGCCTGTGCATCATGGACACGCTCATCTACTGTCGCTTCTACCGCGACCTGGTGCCTTGGCCGTACATCGCCTCCGTCGTGAACGCCGCGATCGGCACCGACTACTCGAGCGACGACCTGCACGCCGTGGCGAACCGCATCATCACCGAGACCCATCGCTTCAACGAGCTGCGCGGCTTCACCGCCCGCACCAAGGAGAAGCTGCCGGCCTGGATCACGGAGCGAGCGACCGACGACGACAAGCAGCAGACCGTGACCCAGGACGAGATGGACGAGATGCTCGGCGAGTACTACCGGTTGCGCGGCTGGGGAGCCCCGGCGCTGTAGGAGCCGCTCCGGGCGGGGTGAGGGCCTCAGGTCGGAGCTGACTCGGTCCGGTTCGCTGCGCACCCTCGGAGGCCATCACCTCGCAGGCCGACCTTCGACCCCCACCCCGCCCTTCGCTTCTGCCGATTCTGGCGGTGACTGCAGCTCGCGCCGACGCTGTTCTGCCGCCGGCGCCACGGCTTCGCCGGTCGCAGACCCTGGTCGCCGGCCGGTCGGCTGTGCCGCGGCCCGGACAACCGCTGCCGCGTGAGGGGACTCTCTCTTGTTCGCTACCGACAGGCGCAGCGCGGCCACGCCTGCGGTCGCAACCAAGGTGAGTCCGGCAACGACGTAGAGCTCGCCGGCCAAACCCTGCAATCGCGCAGGCGCCGACGGCGCGAGCTGAAGGCGGAACGGCCACGTCAGGAACGAGACGATCCACAGACCGACGGCGAGAAACAGGATCGAACGCCACTCGCTCGGCCGGCCTTCCCAGAGCGAAAGACGGACCTGAGTTCGCGCGGGGCGGCGCCGGCGCGGAGCCGGAGCCTTCGGCGTGGGTTGCGATCCGGCTGGCGCGAGCGAAGGGCGCGGCGTGGACCGCCGTTCGCCGACCTGAGCGAAGGGTGGGGTGAGGGCCGCGCTTAGGCTGGCGTGAGCGAAGGGCGGGATGAGGGCCGCGCTCCGGCTGGCGTGAGCGAAGGGCGCGGTGAGCGTCGACGCTCAGGCTGGCGTGAGCGCAGGACGGGGTGAGGGTCGAAGGTCGGCCTGCGAGGTGGAGGCCCTCAGGGTGAACCGCGCAAGGTACCGAGACAGCTCCGACCTGAGGCCTTCACCCCGCCCGGAGCGGCTTGGTCAGCCCGGGCTCGGGTCCGACACCCCGCCCGGAGCGTCTACCTCACGTAGCGGCGCAGGCGGCCCCAGCGCTCCGACGCCTCGCGCATGGCCCCGACGAGCACGTTCACGCGGGCGACCGACCCCTGCAGCTCGGTGAGGCGGTCGCTCAGGTCCTGGCCCTTGTCGCCTAGTGCCGCGGCCTTCTGGGCGGCGAGGTCGGCGCGCTGGGCGAGTCCGTCGGCCAGAGGCACGAGCTCGCGCTGCACGCGCCGGCCGGTGCGCACCAGGCGCCAGATCCGCCGGCCGAGCGGCACGAGCGCGACGAGGGCGCCGATCACCACGACGCCGAGCAGGATGAGAAGTACGGTGCCGTTCATGGGGGACAGTCTACCCCCTGGGCGCGCAGTTGAGAAAACCGGGGAGGAGCTTCCGGCGATTCGCCGGACGGCTGCGCCTCAGGGCAGGCGTAGGAGGTAGCGCCGGCAGGCGGTCGGCGCCTCGAAGTCCGACAGGCGCACCACCTTGACGACGTCGCCGGTGTGGGGCGCCTCCACGACGAGGCCGTCGCCGGCGTAGATGACCACATGGTGGATGGGGTTGCCGAAGAACACGAGGTCGGCCGGCTCGAGCTGCGACTCGGGCACCGGCGTGCCCATCTCCGCCTGGTAGGCGGCGAAGTGCGGGAAGCTGACGCCGTACCGGGCGTAGACGTAGAGCACGAGTCCCGAGCAGTCGAAGCCACTTGGATCGGCGCCTCCCCAGACGTACGGGACGCCGAGGAACCGCAGCGCGTCGCGGACCACGCCGACCTGGGCCGGAGTGCCGTGTATGGTGCCGATCTCGGCGAGGGCGGCGCGTCCGAGACGGCCGGACGCCAGCGCGGCGGCCCGGGCCCGCTCTCCGAGGATCTTCTTGATGTGGCCGTTCAGCCCGTCGAGGATGGCCTGCCGCTCGGCCAGCTTGTCCTCGATCGTGACCCGTTCCGCGTCGATCTGCTGCTGGACGACCATCGCCTGATCGCGTTTCGCGGCGATCGAGGTCTGCAGCGCGGCGACCTGTCGGACGGTGGCAAGAAAGCCGTCGCGCAGCTGGCGGTCCTGCTGGCTCACGCGCTTGAAGAGCTCGATGCGGGCGGCGGCGTCGGTGAGGCTGCCGTCGGTCAGGAGCTCGTTCAGCAGCCCGTAGTCGCCGAGCTTGTACATCCAGGCGAGATGCGAGCCGAGGATGGCCTGCTGCTGAGCGAGGTCGGTCTGGCTCTGATCGAGCTGCAGACGGATCTGGCCGAGCTGGCCCTCGATGGCGGCGAGCTGCGACTGCGCCTCGTCCCAGTCCTCGATCACGACCTCGAGGCGGTCGTCGAGCGCGGCGACCTGCTTCTGCGACCTTGTCGGCGGCCTTCTGCAAGCCGGCGAGGCTGGTCGGTTGGCGGGTGGCGACGATCGCCGTAGGGCTCGCGGCGGCGCGCCCGCCGCCGAGGCCGGCAAGGCAGGCCAGGAACGCGCAGACGAGCACGGCGGCGAGGGTGAGCCGCCGCCGGGCGCGGTCGCGGCCGCGTGCGGTCATGTCGGATCGTGCGCTCATGAAGATCGGTCACCAGTCTCTATCGGCCGGTCGGCGCGCGCCTTGACCGGTGACCTCGCCGACGGCGGCGTGACGGCGCCCCCGGGCGAGTGGCTGCAGCCTTTACAGGCCGTGGGGGCGGCGGTATACTGCCATCCCCACTTAGGGAATCACCAGTGGGAAACGTCGCGGGGTGGAGCAGTCCGGTAGCTCGTCGGGCTCATAACCCGAAGGTCGCAGGTTCGAATCCTGCCCCCGCTACCAGAGCCTTCCGGGGCGCCCGTTCGGGCGCCCTATTTTGTTGCCCGCCGTCGTCGGCGGCGTGGTCGTGACGTACTATGCTGTCACGCGCACTGGTCGAGAAGCTCACGAAGGAGAGACCGCATGGTGGCGACCGTGATCGTCAACGGCAGTCCGTATGGTAGCGAGCTTCCCTACAACGCGCTGCGTCTGGCCGGCGCACTGCTCCTCAAGGAGCACTGGGTCGAGCTGTTCTTCCTGGGCGACGGCGTGCACACGGCGCGCCGCGACCAGGACCCGCGCGGCGCCCAGGTCTCGCTCGAGGAGATGCTGACCGAGCTGATCGGCAAAGGCGCCACGGTGACGCTGTGCGGGACCTGCTGCCAGACCCGCGGGGTCGGCGCCGCCGACGTCGTCGACGGCGCTCGTCTCGGCACGATCCACGATCTCGCCGACCTCGTCGCGCGCAGCGATCGGGTCGTGTCGTTCTAGGCCGCGCCTCGCCCATGGACCCGCAGGGCGATCGGCCGGTCCGGAGCCGTCTCGCGGCGTCGCTGCGCCGGCGGGCGGCCGAGTTCGTCGCCGCCGGCGACCTTTTGCGGCCTGGGGAGCGGGCGCTGCTGATGCTGTCCGGCGGCGCCGACTCCATGGCCCTGCTCGACATCGTGCGCGCCGTCGACCGGCGGCTCGGGTTGGGGCTCGAGCTCGCGGCCCTGCACGTCGACTACGCGACCCGCGGCCCGGCTTCGGCGCGCGACCGGCACATCGTCGAGGACGCCTGTCGTGAGCTCGCCGTGCCGCTACACGTCGTGCGACTCTCGCGCAAGCCGGCCGCCGCCGGATTCCAGGAGCACGCCAGGCGCATCCGTTACGACGCGGCGCGCGAGATCGTCGGCCGCGGCCGGGCCGACGTCGTGGTCACCGCCCACAACCGCGACGATCAGGCCGAGACGGTGCTCTACCGCCTCGCCAAGTACGCTGCGCCGTCGTCGCTGCGCGGCATGCGGCCGCGTGAGGGCGACCTCGTGCGGCCGCTGCTCTGCCTGGGGGCGGGCGAGCTGCGGGCCTACTGCCGCGAGCTCGGCATCGTCTACGGGCGAGACGAAAGCAACGAGACGGTCGACTACCGCCGCAACCTGGTGCGTCACGACGTCCTGCCGGTACTCGAGGTCATCAACCCGCGCGTCGCTGAGACGCTGGCCGACGCGGCGGCGCTGGCCGACGAAGAGCACGCCGTGATCGTCGCGGCGCTCGACGAGGCGTGGTCCCGGGTGGTCCGGCCCGCCGCGGGTGCCCGCGGCGAACCGTCGTGCGCGCTCAGTGTGACCGCGCTCGGCGCCGAGCCTCCGGCCTTGCGGGCGATGTGTCTGCGTCGCCTGGCTCGCACCGTCCTGGGCGACGAGGCGCTCATCGGCCGCCGGCTCACGCAGCGCCTGGAGGAGCTCGCCGCCGGCGCGGCGGGATCGCGGGCGGTCACCCTGGGCGGCGGGTACGAGGCCGTGCGCGAGTACGATCGGCTCACGGTGCGTCCCCGGGGAGGTGCGCACGCGTGCCCGCCCATCGTCCTTCGCTCCGGCTCGTCGGTCCTCTTCTGCGGCCGGCGCTTTCGCGCCGATCTCATCGCCGGCGCCGCGTTCGAGGCGACGACCGCCGAGGCCTGGCTCGGGGTCGGGCGGCCCGAGCGGCAGATCGTGCTGCGACACCCGCGCCGCGGCGACCGCCTGCGCCCGTTCGGCATGGATGCCGACGTCCTCCTGAGCGACCTGTTCGCGGCCGGCCGGGTGCCGCGCGCCCGGCGACCCTGCGCCGTGGTGGCCGAACTGGACGGTCGCCTCGCCTGGGTGTGTCCGGGGCGCAGCTCCGAATGGTTCCGGGTGACCTCGGGGACACCGTATACTCTGCATATCTACGAAGAGGCGACGGAGGCCACGTGACCGATCTGATCGGCGACACATTGGTGGGCCGCGACGAGCTGCAGGCCAAGATCGCGGAGCTCGGCGAACGCATCTCGCACGATTACGACGGCAAGGATCTCGTGCTGGTGGGCGTGCTCAAGGGCGCCGTGTTCTTCCTGGCCGACCTAGCCCGCACGCTGACCGTTCCCTGTGCGATCGACTTCATGGCGGTCACGAGCTACGGCTCGGCCACCGACTCCTCGGGAGTGGTGCGCATCCTCAAAGACCTGGACCATCCCATCGAGGGGCGTCACATCCTGATCGTCGAAGACATCATCGACTCGGGGCTCACGCTGAGCTATCTGCTCAAGAACCTGCGCTCGCGCAAGCCGGCCTCGCTCGAAGTGTGCGCGCTGCTCACCAAGCCTGAACGTCGGCGCATCAACCTCGAGTGCCGCTACATCGGCTTCGAGATCCCCAACGTGTTCGTCGTCGGCTACGGCCTCGACTGGGACGAACAGTACCGTACGCTCGACCATGTCGCGGGCGTCCGGGCCGAGGCGATCCCCGAGCTCGCCGGAGCCTGAGGATTCTTTGCGCCAGTCTCGGGGGTATGCTACGGGGGTATGCTAGTCTCAGGCGCCCGGCGGGCGTTCCACACGGCATGTCGGTTTCCCGGTCGAGAGAGATGACGTGAGCAGATTCATCCGGAGCGCGTTCTTCCCCATCCTCGTCGTCATCATCCTGGCGATCGTGGCGAACATGATGCTGCACAAGCCCAGCGGCTCCAGTGGAACGGCCAAGCCGGTGTACCAGGGCGCCACGTCGGTCGCGAACGTGCCGGCCCAGGGGACGCTGTCGCAGCTCACCACCGCCCTCGCCGCCGGCAAGGTGCGCAGCGTCGTGGTCGACGATCAGACGCTCGCCGCCCAGGTCACGACCGACCCCGCGGCCTCGGCGGCCGCCGTCGCGGGGCTCTCGTCGGTCAACGCGGTCTCGCCGGCCCCATCGCCGGCGCCCTCCAGCTCGTCCGCGGCCGCCGGTTCGAGCGCCACCGGGGCGGCGACGAACACGGTCTACGGTGTCGTCTTCACCGACCCCACCTCGTTCTCGCAGCTCCTGGCCAAGTACAAGGTCACGCCGGTCTCCGGCACAGTGACCACGACCAGCAACCCCCAGAGCTTCGTCAACGACCTGCAGAACGGCCGCGTCAAGTCGGTCGTGATGAACACCAAGGACCAGACGCTCCAGGTGACCCTCCAGGACAAGACGACCTACAAGGTGTCCTATCCCGACACGACCACCACCACGCAGCTCATCGATCAGTTCAACGTCCAGCTGATCCCCAAGAACCCGGGCGGCGCCTGGTGGGGAAGCCTGATCTCGCTGGCGCTGCCGTTCGTCCTCATCCTCGGCTTCTGGTTCTTCATCATGAACCAGATGCAGGGCGGCGGCTCCAAGGTGATGAGCTTCGGCAAGAGCCGGGCCAAGCGCGTCAGTGTCGACTCGCCCAAGGTCACCTTCAAGGACGTGGCCGGCATCGACGAGACGGTCGAGGAGCTCGAAGAGATCAAGGAGTTCCTCGAGAACCCCAAGAAGTTCCAGCAGCTCGGGGCGCGCATCCCCAAGGGCGTGCTGCTCTTCGGCCCGCCCGGCACCGGCAAGACGCTTCTGGCGCGGGCCGTGGCCGGCGAGGCCGGGGTGCCGTTCTTTTCGATCTCGGGCTCCGACTTCGTCGAGATGTTCGTCGGGGTGGGCGCCTCACGGGTGCGCGACCTGTTCGCGCAGGCCAAGCAGAACTCGCCGTGCATCATCTTCATGGACGAGATCGACGCCGTCGGGCGGCATCGCGGCACGGGTATGGGCGGCGGCAACGACGAGCGCGAGCAGACCTTAAACCAGCTCCTAGTCGAGATGGACGGCTTCGAGATGAAGGACAACATCATCCTGATCGCCGCCACCAACCGTCCCGACATCCTGGACCCGGCGCTTTTGCGCCCGGGCCGCTTCGACCGCCAGATCGTGGTCGACCGTCCCGACAGAAGCGGCCGCCAGGCCATCTTGGAGGTCCACACCCGGGGCAAGCCGATCGCCAAGCACATCGACTTAGACACCCTGGCCGCCCAGACCCCGGGCTTTACCGGCGCCGACCTCGCCAACCTGGTGAACGAGGCCGCCCTGCTGGCCGCCCGCCACGGCAAGAAGATCATCGACATGCCCGAGCTCGAAGAGGGCATCATGCGGGTCCTGGCCGGCCCCGAGAAGAAGAGCCGCCTGCTGTCGGCCGCCGAGCGCACGATCACCGCCTACCACGAGATGGGCCACGCCCTGGTGGGCCACTACTTAACGCACACCGACCCGGTCCACAAGATCTCGATCGTCTCGCGGGGGGCCGCCCTGGGCTTTACCATCTCGCTGCCCGCCGAAGACAAGTTCCTAACGACCATGGGCGAACTGAACGACACCCTGGCCATGACCCTCGGCGGCCGGGCCGCCGAGGAGATCCAGTTCGGCGAGATCACGACCGGCGCCGCCAACGACCTGGAGAAGGCCACCGACACCGCCAAGCAGATGATCATGCGCTGGGGCATGAGCGAGAAGCTCGGACCGCGCACCCTGGGCCACAACCAGGCGATGCCCTTCCTGGGAAGGGACTTCTCCCAGGAGCCCGACTACTCAGAGGAGATCGCCCGCGCCATCGACGACGAGATCCGGCGCATCATCGCCGAGGCCCACGAGCGCGCCCGCAGCGTGCTCTCCGCCCACCGCGAGCAGCTCGATGCGACCGCCAGGATCCTGATCGAGCGCGAGACCCTGGAGCGCGGCGAGTTCGAGGCGCTCTTGGCCGGCACCCCCGAGCAGGGTCTTCCGCGAGAAGGACGCGAAGGCCCGCCAGCGCAGCGCGGCCAGGGTGCAGGCGAAGAGCGGCGCCCAACGCGGCGGAGCCGCGGGTCG
>CAWCWZ010000060.1:0-91325 GCA_963799395.1 uncultured Actinomycetes bacterium | reverse complement strand
GGCTCCAAGGTGATGAGCTTCGGCAAGAGCCGGGCCAAGCGCGTCAGTGTCGACTCGCCCAAGGTCACCTTCAAGGACGTGGCCGGCATCGACGAGACGGTCGAGGAGCTCGAAGAGATCAAGGAGTTCCTCGAGAACCCCAAGAAGTTCCAGCAGCTCGGGGCGCGCATCCCCAAGGGCGTGCTGCTCTTCGGACCGCCCGGCACCGGCAAGACCCTTCTGGCGCGGGCCGTGGCCGGCGAGGCCGGGGTGCCGTTCTTCAGCATCTCGGCTCCGACTTCGTCGAGATGTTCGTCGGGGTGGGGGCCTCACGGGTGCGCGACCTGTTCGCGCAGGCCAAGCAGAACTCGCCGTGCATCATCTTCATGGACGAGATCGACGCCGTCGGACGGCATCGCGGCACGGGCATGGGCGGCGGGCACGACGAGCGCGAGCAGACCTTGAACCAGCTCCTGGTCGAGATGGACGGCTTCGAGATGAAGGACAACATCATCCTGATCGCCGCCACCAACCGGCCCGACATCTAGACCCGGCGCTTCTGCGCCCGGGCCGCTTCGACCGCCAGATCGTGGTCGACCGTCCCGACCGCAGCGGCCGCGAGGCCATCCTCGAGGTCCACACCCGGGGCAAGCCGATCGCCAAGCACATCGACCTGGACACCCTGGCCGCCCAGACCCCGGGCTTCACCGGCGCCGACCTCGCCAACCTGGTGAACGAGGCCGCCCTGCTGGCCGCCCGCCACGGGCAAGAAGATCATCGACATGCCCGAGCTCGAAGAGGGCATCATGCGGGTCCTGGCCGGCCCCGAGAAGAAGAGCCGCCTGCTCTCCGACAAGGAGCGCACGGTGACCGCCTACCACGAGATGGGCCACGCCCTGGTGGGCCACTACCTGACGCACACCGACCCGGTCCACAAGATCTCGATCGTGTCGCGGGGGGCCGCCCTGGGCTTTACCATCTCGCTGCCCGCCGAAGACAAGTTCCTCACGACCATGGGCGAGTTAAACGACACCCTGGCGATGACCCTCGGCGGCCGGGCCGCCGAGGAGATCCAGTTCGGCGAGATCACGACCGGGGCCGCCAACGACCTGGAGAAGGCCACCGACACCGCCAAGCAGATGATCATGCGCTGGGGCATGAGCGAGAAGCTCGGGCCGCGCACCCTGGGCCACAACCAGGCGATGCCCTTCCTGGGACGTGACTTCTCCCAGGAGCCCGACTACTCAGAGGAGATCGCCCGCTCGATCGACGACGAGATCCGGCGCATCATCGACGAGGCCCACGACCGCGCCCGCGGCGTGCTCTCCGCCCACCGCGAGCAGCTCGACTGCGACCGCCAAGATCCTGATCGAGCGCGAGACCCTGGAGCGCGGCGAGTTCGAGGCGCTGCTGGCCGGCACCCCCGAAGAAGAGGTCTTCCGCGAGAAAGACGCGAAGGCCCGCCAGCGCAGCGCCGGCGAGGGTCCGGGCGAGAAGCGCGCCCCGACGCCGCGGCAGCCGCGGGTCGGCCAGCCCGCGCCGGTCAACCCGCTCAATCCCGAACCGACCTGAGTCTCGTCGAGCGAGCCCCGGCCGGCCCGATGGACAAGGCAAAGATAGAACAGGCGGTGCGCCTCTACCTCGAGGGCATCGGCGAAGATCCCGAGCGACCCGGCCTGCGCGACACGCCCCGCCGGGTCGCCGACATGTGGGACGACATCTACTTCGGCCTCGAAGCCGATCCCCGCGAGCTCCTCGTGCCCATGGAGGAGGACCATCATCACGAGATGGTCCTGGTGCGCGACATCGCCTTCTACTCGGTGTGCGAGCACCATCTGCTGCCGTTCGTGGGCACGGCCCACGTCGCCTACATCCCGAGTTCGAGCGGCCACATCGCCGGCCTCTCCAAGCTGGCCCGCGTGGTGCGCACGATCGCCGCCCGGCCCCAGCTCCAGGAGCGCATCACGAGTCAGCTCGCGGACACCATCGTCGACACCCTGCATCCCCTGGGCGCTCTCGTCCTGATCGAGGCCGAGCACCTCTGCATGTCCATGCGGGGCGTGCGCAGCCAGGGGACCAAGACGGTGACGAGCGCGGTGCGCGGCATCGTCGAATCCAACGACGCCACCCGCGCCGAGGTCCTGGCGCTCATCAACGCCCCCCGTTAGGGCGGCCCGGCGCTCCGCTCGCCTTGCGCTTCCCGCCCACCAGTCTGCCGGTGACCCTGCCCTGCGTCATGGGCATCGTGAACGTCACGCCCGACTCGTTCTCGGACGGCGGTCTGTACGCCGACACCGAGTCGGCCGTGGCTCGCGGCCTGCTGCTCGCCGCCGAGGGGGCGGCGATCATCGACGTCGGCGGCGAATCGACCCGTCCCGGGTCCGAGGCGGTGGCGGTCGGCGACGAGCTCGCGCGGGTGGTGCCGGCGATAGAAGGCCTCGCCGCCGCGTCGCAGGCCCTCATCTCGATCGACACGACCAAGGCGGCGGTGGCGCGGGCCGCGCTCGACGCCGGCGCCGGCCTCGTGAACGACGTCACGGCCTTGCGCGGCGACCCCGCCATGGCCGCACTCGTCGCCGAGCGCGGCTGTCCGGTATGCCTCATGCACATGCTCGGCGAGCCCCGGACCATGCAGGAGGACCCGCGCTACGACGACGTGGTCGGCGAGGTGATCGCCTTTCTCGAGCGGCGCCTGACCGACGCCCTTGCCGCCGGCGTGCGCGAAGAGCAGGTGCTGCTCGACCCCGGCATCGGTTTCGGCAAGACGCTCGACCACAACCTGCTGCTCCTGCGCCACCTCGACCGTATCGCCGCGCTGGGCCGGCCGGTGGTGCTCGGCGCGTCGCGCAAGAGGTTCATCGGCGCCCTGCTGGGCGCCGCGCCGCTCGAGCGCGCCTACGGCACCGTCGCCACGACCGTGCTCGGGGTCGCCGCGGGCGCGGCGGTGATCCGGGTCCACGACGTGCGCGCCAATCTCGAGGCCCTGCGCGTGACGCAGGCGATTCTCGACGCCGGCGACGCGCCGACTGCCGGGACCGCCGGCCGCGACGAGACCGGCGCCGGCGCCGGCGCGAGCGGACGAAGGCCACTGTGAGCGAGCCCCGGCGGTCGCTCGAGATCTCGCTCTCGGCTCTCGAGGCGCCGTGTCATTGCGGGGTGACCGGCGAAGAGCGGCGCGAGGCGCAGACATTGCTCCTCGACGTGCGGCTCACGCCGCTCTCCGTGTCGGACTACGGCGACGATGACCTCGCGGGCACCATCGACTACGGCCTCGTGGCGGCCGTCGCCGTGGCGACGGCCGCCGAACGGCCCTACCGGCTCCTCGAGCGCCTCGCGACCGAGATCGCCGACCGGCTCTGGGCCGCGCACGAGCTGGCCGAGCTGCACGTCCTGGTGCGCAAGCAGGCGCCGCCGGTCGGTGCGCCGGCGGCGACCGCCGGCGCCGAGGTGACCTACCGGCGATGAGCGCCGCGCCGCGCGGCGACGCGCTGACCCGGCGATGAGCGCGATGCGGGGAGCGGATGCGGGGCGGGCGGCGCGGCGGGCGTTCGTGTCGCTCGGCGCGAACCTCGGCGAGCGCGCGGCGGCGCTGCGCGCCGCCCTCACCGCGCTCGCCGCCTTACCGGGCACGACGGTCGTGGCGAGCTCGCGCGTCTACGAGACCGAGCCCCAGGACCTCCCCGACCAGCCGGCGTTCCTGAACCAGGTGGTCTGCCTCGAGACGGCCCTCTCGCCACCCCAGTTGCTGGCCGCCGCGCAGCGCATCGAGGACACCGCCGGCCGTGTTCGCGACGTGCGGTTTGGTCCGCGCACCCTCGATGTCGATATACTCCTCTTCGAAGGTGTGGAAAGCGCCGAGCCCGAGCTGACGCTGCCGCACCCGCGGCTGTGGCAACGGGCCTTCGTGCTCGTGCCGCTCGCCGAGCTCTGGTCGCTCGCGCGCGGCATGCCGCGGGTCGACGTGGCCCGGCTCGCCGCCGAGCGCGCCGCAAGCCAGGCCGTCACGTTGTACGTCGCGGAGGACTGATCGACGACCATCGACCTCACCCCCGACCCGACCACGGTGCGGCCGGGCCGACCGGCCGCCAGGTGACGGTCGTGCCGCGCCCCTACATCGCCAGCCTGCCTTCGCGGCCGCTGCTGCGCCGCCAGTTCGACGTCCTTGTCCTCGGCGGCGGCATAGCCGGCCTGACGGCCGCGATCGCCGCCGCCCGCCGCTGGCGCGTCGGCCTGCTGACCAAGGCCAGCCTGAACGACACGACCACCTTCCTCGCCCAAGGCGGCATCGCCGCGGCCCTGGGTGAATCCGACTCGCCCGAGCTGCACTTCCAGGACACCGTCGATGCCGGCGCGGGGCTGTGCGACCCCGACGCCGTCCGCGTGCTCGTCAACGAGGGCCCCGACCGGGTCCGGGAGCTGATCGAGATCTGTCCCCGCTTCGACCGGCAGGACGGCGAGATCGTGCTCGGCCGGGAGGGCGCGCACTCGGTCCGCCGCGTGCTGCACGCCGGCGGCGACGCGACCGGCCGCGAGGTCTCGAGCACGTTGTCCGAGGCCGCCCGCGTGGGCAGCCGCGTGCAGCTCTACGAGGACGAGTTCGTCATCGATCTGCTCACCATCGGCGGCCGCTGCATCGGCGCCCTGTCGCTCAACCTGGCCGACGGCGAGTACACGCTGAACCTGGCGATGGTCACCATCCTCGCCACGGGCGGGGCGGGGCAGGTCTACGCGCGCACGACCAATCCCGAGGTCGCCACCGGCGACGGCGTGGCCATGGCCTACCGCGCCGGCGCCGCCATCCGCGACCTCGAGTTCGTCCAGTTCCACCCGACCGGTCTGGCCGCCGGTGGTTCGCCGACGCCGCTGATCACCGAGGCGCTACGCGGCGAGGGCGCCGTGTTACGTAACGCCGCCGGCCACCGCTTCATGGTCACGGTCGACCCCAAGGCCGAGCTCGCGGCGCGCGACGTCGTCGTGCGCGGCATGCTCGGCGAGATGCGCGCCGAGGGCTCGTCGCACGTCTATCTCGACGCGACCGGCCTCGACGCCGACATGCTGCGCGAGCGCTTTCCTCGGGTGACGGCCCTGCTCGCCGAACACGACCTCGACCTGAGCCGCGACCTGATCCCGGTGGCGCCCGTGGCGCACTACTTCATCGGCGGCGTGGTCACCGACGTGTGGGGCCGCACCACCGTGCCCGGCCTGTACGCCGCCGGCGAGGTCGCCAGCACCGGCGTGCACGGCGCCAATCGCCTCGCCTCGAACTCGCTGCTCGAGGGCCTCGTCTTCGGCGATCGCGTCGTGCGCCACCTCGACCGCTACATCGGCAGGCTCGGCGAAGACGTGCGTCGCCTGCAGTTCGAGCTGCCGGCGCCCTCGGGGCCGACGTCGCAGACCAGCGACATCGCCGCCGTACGCCGGGCGGTGACCGGGTTCATGTCCGAGAAGGTCGGCTGGCTGCGCACCGAGGACGGCCTCGTCTCGGCCCTCGAGCGGCTGCGCGCCACCAATTCGGCGCTGCGTCTCAGCGAGGCCGGACCGCCCGAGTTCGAGCTCCTGAACATCCTGACCCTGGCAACGCAGATCACGAAGTGCGCGCTGCTGCGCGAAGAGACGCGCGGGGTGCACGTGCGCGACGACCATCGCGCCCGCGACGACTACCACTGGCAGCGGCACATCACTCTGCGCCTGCCCGGGCCGCCGACGCCCGAGGGACGCTCGTGACCGCCGGCCTGAGCGACACGGCGCTGCGCGCGGCAGCCCGCGCGGCGGCCCGCCGCGCCCTGGCCGAAGACCTCGCCGGCTCGGGCGATCTGGCGGGCCGCGTCTTCACCGAGCCCGGACGGGCGCGAGTCGAGGCGCGCGCCGTCGGCGTCCTGTCAGGTGTCGCGCCGTTCCTCGAAGCCGCCCGCCTGGTCGACCCCGATCTGGAGGTCGCCTTCGCGCTCGACGCCGGCGACCGCTTCTCAGCCGGCGCCGCGCTGGCCACGCTGGCCGGCCGGCAGTCGAGCATCCTGGCGCTCGAGCGCACCGGGCTCAACTTCCTGGCCCGCCTGTCCGGCGTCGCCACGCTCACGGCACGCTATGTGGCCGAAACGGTCGGCACGACGGCCGTGATCGCTGGCACGCGCAAGACCACTCCCGGGCTGCGCGTCCTCGAAAAGCAGGCCATCGTCGACGGCGGCGGCAGTCCGCATCGCTACGGCCTCTTCGACGGCGCCATGATCAAGGACAACCACGTGGCCGCCGCCGGCGGCCTCACCCCGGCCGTGGCGGCCGTGCGAGCCGGCCTCTCTCATGCCCATCTCCTCGAGGTCGAAGTCGACACGCCGGCCCAGCTCGACGAGGCGCTCGCCACCGGCGTACCGGTGATCCTGCTCGACAACATGGACGTCGCCGCCGTGCGCGCGGCCGTGGCGAGCGCCGCCGGCCGGGCCGTGCTCGAGGTCTCGGGCGGCGTCACGCTCGAGCGCGTGCACGCCTACGCCGAGACCGGCGTCGACGTGATCTCGGTGGGCGCCCTGACGACGGCGGCGCCCTGGGTCGACCTCAGTCTGGTGGTGGAGTGAGATGCTGCTCGTGGTCGACGTCGGCAACACGCAGACCGTCATCGGCCTGACCGACGGCGGGGCGCTCGTTGCCGACTGGCGCATCGCCACCGTCCGGCATCGCACGAGCGACGAGATGGCCGGCCTGCTGCAGGGCTTCTTCTCGCTGCTCGGCGAGCGCCTCAGAGATGCGGTCGACGAGGTGGCCGTGGCCTCGGTGGTGCCGCGCCTCACGGCCCAGTGGGTGACAATGAGCCAGAAGCACCTTGGGCTCACGCCGTTCGTGCTGGGCCCCGGCGTGCGCACCGGCATGCGCATCCTGCTCAAGAACCCGGCCGAGGTCGGCGCCGACCGTATCGCCAACGCGGTGGCCGGCCTCGAGAGCTACGGGGCGCCGGTGATCGTGGTCGACTTCGGCACGTCGACCAACTTCGACGTCGTGAACGCCGGCGGCGACTACGTCGGAGGCTCGATCGCGCCCGGCGTCGAGGTCTCGATGGAGGCCCTTACGACGCGCGCCGCCCGGCTCACGAAGGTCGACGTGAGCGAGCCCGGCCGCGCCATCGGCCGCGACACGACCGAAGCCATGCAGTCCGGCGCCGTCTACGGCTTCGCCGGCCAGGTCGATGGCATCGCCGAAGCCATCCGCGCCGAGCTTGGCGCCGACGCGCCGGTGGTGGCTACCGGCGGCCTCGCGGCGCTGATCGCGCCGCACAGCCACACGATCTCGGCGGTCGATCCGTCACTCACGCTGCGCGGCATCGAGCTCATCCTGCGCCGCCAGCAGACCCGCTGACGCCGCCGCCGGCGGCTCGGCCCGGGTATGGACGGACCCACGGACGACCTGCGCGAGAGGCTGCTGCAGCCGCTCTCGATCGGCGTCCTGCGCCTCGACCGGCGGCTGTTCATGGCGCCCATGGCCGGTATCAGCCGACCCGCCTTTCGGCGGTCCGTGCGCCGCTTCGGGGCCGGCCTCGTGTTCACCGAGATGATCGCCGCCCAGGGGATCGTCCACGACAACCGCCACACCCTGGCCTATCTCGCCTGCGCACCCGATGAGCGCCCGATCGGCTTTCAGCTCTTCGCCGCCGAGCCGGCGGCGCTGGCGCGGGCGGCTCGCGCCTGTCTCGCCGCGGGCGCCGACCTCGTCGACCTGAACATGGCCTGCCCGGTGCGCAAGGTGATGAAGACCGGCGCGGGGGCGGCCCTGCTCGGCACGCCGGAGCTGGCGGCAGCCTGTGTGGAGGCCGTCGTCGAGGCGGTCGCCGGCGCGGCCCCGGTGACCGTGAAGATCCGCAGCGGGGTGCGGGCCGGCGACGAGGCGGGGAGCCGGCTGGCTCCCCGCCTCGTCGCCGCCGGCGCCGCCGCGATCTGCATCCATCCGCGCTCCGCCGCCCAGCTCTACCGGGGCGTCGCCGACCACGCCGTCACGCTGGCGCTGGCGCGCGAGCTGCCGGTACCGGTGATCGCCTCGGGCGACATCGGCGCGGTCGGGCCCGACGGTCGTCCCGACCGCGGCCGGATCGAACGGCTGCTCGACGGCGGCGTGGCCGCCGTCATGGTGGCGCGCGCCGCTCTCGGGCGTCCCTGGGTGTTCGGCGAGCTGCTCGAGGGCGAGGGCGCGCCGCCGCTCGACGAGCGGCGGCGCGCCCTCGCCCTCTTCGTCGACGACGCCGTGGCCGATCTCGGCCCGCGCGCGGTCGGCTATCTGCGCCGCTTCTGGCCGCGCTTTCGCAGAAGTGGCGTGTTCGACGCCGCGCAGGCCGCGCGGCTCATGGCCGCGACCGACGTCGCCACGATCGTGAGCCTCGTGCGGTCCGAGGGGGCCTGAGTCGGCCGCCGATCGACTCGAGGTGGCATCGCCGGCGCGAAAGCCCTATAATCCCTCTCTTGTTCGGGCCCGCAGGCAGCGGCCCGTTTCGTCGTAGGAAAGGAAGTCGACGTGCCGGAACGAGAGATCATCCTCACCCCCGGGGGGTACCGGCGCCTGAAGGACGAGATCGAGTACCTCTCGACCAAGAAGCGTGAGGAGGTCGCCGATCGCATCAAGGAAGCGCGCTACTTCGGCGACATCACCGAGAACTCCGAATACGACGATGCCAAGAACGAGCAGGCCATGCTCGAGCAGCGCATCTTCGCCCTCGAAGAGAAGCTGCGCTCGGCCATCGTCATCGACGCGAGCGACGTCAAGACCGACGTCGTCGGGGTGGGCACCAAGGTCACCCTCCAGGACGTGGCGCGCGGCGACGTCGTGCAGTACTCGATCGTCGGCTCGGCCGAAGCCGACCCGACCGATCACAAGCTCTCCAACGAGTCGCCGGTCGGCCACGCCATCATGGGGCACAAGCCGGGCGAGGTCATCTCGGTGACCGCGCCGCGCGGCGAGACCAGGCTCAAGATCATCGACATCGAGCGGGCGTAGGGCCCCGAGGTCGTCGTGGACGACGCGCAGCCCGCCGGCACCGCCGACGAGCGCCGCCGCAAGCTGGCGCGGCTGCGCGAGCGGGGCGGCGTCGCGTTTCCCACGCGGTTCGACGACCGCGAGGAGATCGCCACCCTGCACGAGCGCTTCGACGCACTCGAGCCCGGCGCCGAAGCGCCCGGCGTCCACCGCGTGGCCGGCCGGGTCATGTCGCGCCGCGAGCACGGCAAGCTCGCCTTCCTGACGATCAAGGACGGTTCCGGCCACCTGCAGCTCTTCGCCAGCCTCGAAGCGCTCGGCGACGAGGCCTACGAGCGTCTGCTCGACGTCGACGTCGGCGACTTCGTCGGCGCTGAGGGAACCGTGCTCAAGACCCGCCGCGGCGAGCTGTCGCTGCGGCCGACCGCCTGGCAGTTCCTGTCCAAGGCGCTGCGGCCGCTGCCCGAAAAGTTCCATGGCCTGACCGACGTCGAGACGCGCTACCGGCGGCGCTATCTCGACACGATCGTCAACGACGACTCGCGGGCGGTGTTCGTCAAGCGCGCCCGCATCATCACCGCCATCCGCCGCTTTCTCGACGACCGCGGCTTCGTCGAGGTCGAGACGCCCATCCTCCAGCCCCTCTACGGCGGCGCCATGGCGCGGCCCTTCGTCACGCACCACAACGAGCTCAAGCGCGACCTCTACCTGCGCATCGCCGTCGAGCTCTACCTCAAGCGCTGCATCATCGGCGGCATCGATCGCGTCTACGAGATCGGCCGCGACTTTCGCAACGAGGGCGTCAGCTTCAAGCACAACCCCGAGTTCACCATGCTCGAGACCTACGAAGCCTACGTCGACTACAACCAGGTCATGACCATGGTCGAGGAGCTCGTGGGCGCCGCCGCCGAGGCCGTGGGCAGCCTGACGACGAGCTTCCGCGGCCACGAGATCGACCTGCGGCCGCCGTGGCCGCGAGTCACCATGCGGCAGGCCATCCTCGACGCCACGGGCGTCGACATCGCCGCCGACGAGGCGCGCGACGTCGCCGGCCTGCAGGACGCGATCAAGGCCCGCGGCCTCGCCGCCGAGGTGCCTCTCGAGCCCACCTGGGGCATGCAGGTCGACGCCCTCTTCAGCGAGACGGTCGAACCCGACCTGATCCAGCCGGTGTTCATCACCGAGTACCCCCTCGAGATCAGCCCGTTCGCCAAGAAGACCCCGCACGACCCGCGCTTCGTCGAGCGCTTCGAAGGCTTCATCGGCGGCATGGAGAGCTCCAACGCCTTCAGCGAGTTGAACGACGCCGACGACCAGCGCGAACGCTTCATGAGCCAGCTCGCGGCCTTCTACGCCGGCGACGAAGAGGCCCACCAGTTAGACGAGGACTTCCTCGAAGCCATGGAGCACGGCATGCCGCCGACCGGCGGCATGGGCATGGGCATCGACCGCCTGATCATGGTGCTCACCGACTCGGCGTCGATCCGCGACGTGATCCTCTTTCCGGCGCTGCGCGGCTAGGCCTAGGCGCACGGCGGCGACCGTCGCCGCGCCCGCGCCCCGTCGCCGCGCGCCCCGCCCCGTCGCCGCGCCCCCGGCCCGGCGTCCGTCCCTCGCCCCGCGCCCGTCCCACCACGCTGTTTCGCCGGGAGCGTGGCGCGGAACAAGACAGTCCGCCGCTTGCGAACGTCATACCGGCCCCGTCGGGCGGCGGGTCGCATGGCCGTGGGAATCGGGTAACATACAAGGGAACCCCGCTAGGAGGAACCAAGCATGTTCGAGCGCTTCACCGAACGTGCCAGACAGGTTGTGGTGCTCGCCCAGGAAGAGGCGCGCGGACTCAAGCACAACTACATCGGCACCGAGCACCTGCTTCTGGGTCTGCTTCGCGAAGAAGAAGGCGTGGCGGCACGCGTGCTCGACTCTCTGCAGATCTCAACCGAAGAGGTGCGCGCGGCCGTCGTGCGCATCGTGGGCACCGGCGAAGAGGTGGCGACCGGGCAGATCCCGTTCACGCCGCGCGCCAAGAAGGTCCTCGAGCTGGCCCTTCGCGAAGCCCTCTCGCTGGGCCACAACTACATCGGCACCGAGCACATCCTCCTCGGCCTGATCCGCGAAGACGAAGGTGTCGCGGCCCGCATCCTGCTCGACTTAGACGCCGAGCCCGAAAAGATCCGCAACGAGGTCATGCGCACGCTGTCGGGCCCGACCCGTCGCGGCCAGACCGGCGGTCCCGAAGCCAAGAAGAACCCCAAGATGCTCGACCAGTTCGGCCGCAACCTCACCAAGCTCGCCGAAGAAGGCAAGCTCGACCCCTGCATCGGGCGCATCACCGAGATCGAGCGGGTCATGCAGATCCTCTCGCGGCGCACCAAGAACAACCCGGTGCTCATCGGCGAACCCGGCGTCGGCAAGACCGCCGTGGTCGAAGGCTTCGCCCAGCGCATCGCCAACAACGAGGTGCCCGAGCTTCTCAAGGGCAAGCAGGTCTTCACGCTCGACCTCGCGGCCCTGGTCGCCGGCTCCAAGTACCGCGGCGAGTTCGAAGAGCGCCTCAAGAAAGTCATGAAGGAGATCCGCGAGCAGGGCGACATCATCCTGTTCATCGACGAGCTCCACAACCTGGTCGGGGCCGGCGCCGCCGAAGGCGCGATCGACGCGGCCTCCATCCTCAAGCCGGCGCTGGCGCGCGGCGAGCTGCAGACGATCGGCGCCACCACGCTCGACGAATACCGCAAGTACCTCGAGCGCGACGCCGCCCTCGAGCGCCGCTTCCAGCAGATCAAGGTCGAAGAGCCCGACCTCGACGAGACCGAGGAGATCCTCAAGGGCCTGCGCGACCGCTACGAGGCGCACCACCGCATCCGCATCACCGACGACGCGCTGCACGCCGCGGCCATCCTCTCGAGCCGCTACATCTCCGACAGGTACCTGCCCGACAAGGCGATCGACCTGATCGACGAAGCCGCCAGCCGCATGCGTATCCGCACCATGACCGCGCCGCCGAGCTACCGCGAGCTCGAAGACGAGATCGCCACCGTGCGCACCGAAAAAGAAGCCGCCATCGAAGCTCAGGAGTTCGAAAAGGCCGCCAACCTGCGCGACAAGGAGCGCAAGCTCTGCCACAAGAAGCTCGAGCTCGAAGAGCAGTGGAAGACCTCCGACGAAGGCATGCGGGCCAGCATCGGCGAAGACGAGGTCGCCGAGATCGTCAGCATGTGGACGGGCATCCCGGTCTTCAAGCTCACCGAGGCCGAATCCAAGAAGCTCCTGCGCATGGAAGAGGAGCTCCACAAGCGCCTCATCGGCCAGGACGTCGCCGTCCGCGCCGTGTCCAAATCCATCCGCCGTTCGCGTTCGGGCCTCAAAGACCCCAAGCGGCCGGCCGGCTCGTTCATCTTCCTCGGGCCCTCCGGGGTGGGCAAGACCGAGCTCGCCCGCACGCTGGCCGAGTTCCTGTTCGGCGACGAAGACATGCTCGTCCAGCTCGACATGAGCGAGTACATGGAAAAGCACTCCGTATCTCGCCTGGTCGGTTCGCCGCCGGGCTACGTCGGCCACGAAGAGGGCGGCCAGCTCACCGAGATCGTGCGCCGCAAGCCCTACAGCGTGGTGCTCCTCGACGAGATCGAAAAGGCGCACCCCGACGTCTTCAACATCCTGCTGCAGATCCTCGAAGACGGCCGCCTCACCGACTCCCAGGGGCGCACCGTCGACTTCCGCCACATCATCGTGATCATGACGAGCAACATCGGCGCCGGCATGATCTCCAAGAACACGACCCTCGGCTTCGCCCAGGCCGACACGATGGGCCTCACCTACGAAGACATGAAGTCGCGCATCACCGGCGAGCTCAAGCGGCTGTTCCGTCCCGAGTTCTTGAACCGCGTCGACGAAGTCATCGTCTTCCACAAGCTCACCCGCGACGAGATCCGCCTCATCGTCGGCTTGCTCGTCGTCCGCACCGGCAAGCAGCTCGCCGAAAAGGGCCTGTCCATCGAGCTCACCGACGCCGCCGCCGACCTGCTGGTCGACAAGGGCTACGACCCCGCGCTCGGCGCCCGGCCGCTGCGTCGCGCCATCCAGCGCTACATCGAAGACAAGCTCGCCGACGTGCTGCTCGAACGGCAGCTCGAAGCCGGCACCGTCATCATGGTCGACCGCCGCGACGACGACACCGTCCTCACGGCCAACGGCGAAGAGATCGGCGCGCCGATCGACGACCTCTCATTGCTCGGCGTCGACGAACCCTTCGTCGGGTCGGCGCCCGACAACTCGGCGGCGACGGCCGGCGACGGCGAGTCCTCGCTCGCCGAAGTCCCCGGCGAGAGTTAGCCGGGGCCGTCGGCCGGGGTGGTGCGCAAGGACCACGTCGTCTTCACCTGTGGCCAGTGTGGCCACCAAGAGGCGCGCTGGCTCGGACGCTGCCCCGACTGCGGGGCCTGGAACTCCTTCACCGAAGAACGCCTGAAGAGCGCGGCGGCGGGCGGGGGCGGCAGAGCCGCCCCCGCCCGCCGCCATGTTGCCAGGCGCGACGGCGGCTCCGCCGCCGTGCGCCCCTCTCCGACTTCTCCTCGTCGGCCGACGAGCGCTTCGCCAGCGGCATCCCCGAGCTCGACCGCGTGCTCGGCGGCGGCATCGTCCCGGGCTCGCTCGTGCTCGTCGGCGGCGAGCCCGGCATCGGCAAGTCCACGTTGCTGCTGCAGGTGCTCGACGCGGTCGGCGCCGCCGGCGGCGACCGCCCGGTCATGCTCGTCTGCGGCGAGGAGTCGCCGGCCCAGGTCAAGATGCGGGCCGAGCGCATCTGCGCCGCCCCGGGCGTCATCCAGGTGCTGGCCGAGACCGAGCTCGAGACGATCCTCGAGGTGCTCGAGGAGTGTCGCCCGGCGCTGGTCGTGGTCGACTCGGTGCAGACCCTCTACAGCGACGACCTCTCGTCGGCGCCCGGCAGCGTCAGTCAGGTGCGCGAGGCGACCTCGCGGTTCCTGCGTCTGGCCAAACAGAGCGGCACCGCCGTGTTCCTGGTCGGGCACGTCACCAAGGACGGCGCCATCGCCGGACCGCGGGTGCTCGAGCACATGGTCGACACCGTGCTGCAGTTCGAGGGCGACCGCAACCGCTTCTTCCGCCTGCTGCGCGCCGTCAAGAACCGCTTCGGCTCCACGAACGAGCTCGGAGTCTTCGAGATGGGCGAGCGCGGGCTCCAGGCCGTCGCCGATCCTTCCGCCATCTTCCTCGCGCAACGCGGCGCGGCCGGCTCGTGCGTGCACGTCGCGGTCGAAGGCACGCGCTGCTTTCTCGTCGAAGTACAGGCGCTGGTCAACCCCACCGATCTGGCCTTGCCGCGCCGCCTGGCGACCGGTTTTGATCGCAACCGTCTGGCCATGATCGTGGCCGTCCTCGGTCGTCACGGCCGCCTCACTTTGGCAAGTGCCGACGTTTTTGTTAACATAGTCGGCGGGGTGCGCATCGAAGAACCTGCGGCCGATCTGGCCGTGGCTCTCGCAGTGGCCTCCGCCGAACGCGGCGTCGCGCTGGCGCGCAACGCCGCGGTGTTCGGCGAGATCGGCCTCACCGGGGAGCTGCGGTCGTCCGGGCAGCCGGAGCGGCGGGTCGCCGAAGCCACAAAGGTGGGCTTCGAGACCGTGCTCATGCCGCAAGCCGACGCCCGGCGACTGCGTAGCGGAGCCCCGGTGGTGGGTCTCGCCAGTCTCAGGGACGCGATCACCAGGGCCCTGTCGTCGCCCGACACATAAACGGGGACGCCACCCAGAACACGAGCGGCCGGGAGGTGGCTGATCTTGTACAGAGTCGGCGATAAGGTCGTCTACCCGCATCATGGCGCGGGCAAGATCATGAAGATCGAGGACATGGAAGTCCGCGGTCAGCTGCGCGAGTACCTCACCATCCAGATCCTGCACAACGACATGACCGTCATGGTCCCGGTCGACTCCGCCGACCGTGCGGGCCTGCGCAAGGTCGTCGCCTCGGATGTGGTCGATGATGTGCTGGCGGTGCTGCACGGCAACCCCACGAAGATGCCCAAGAACTGGAGCCGGCGCTACAAGCACAACCGCGACAAGCTCAAGACCGGCGACATCTTCGAGGTCGCCGAAGTGGTCCGCAACCTCGCCATCCGGCACTGCGACAAGGGCCTTTCGACCGGCGAGAAGCAGATGTTCTCAAAGGCCAAGAAGATCCTCGCGAGCGAGCTGATGTACGCTCGCGACATGAACGAAGACGAGGCCAACGCGTTCCTCGACGCCGTGCTCGACGAAGTCGGCGCGGCCGGTCCGGCGGCGCATCTCGTCGCCCACGATCTCGCTCACGAGGTCGCTCCGGTCGCCTGAGTCCTGGGCCGGGGCGTCGCGTCGCAAGAAAGCGTGTTCGTCGAGATCGTCCGGTTCGTGTTCACGGTGCTCGGCGCGCTCGCCGGCTACCAGACCACCGCTTACCTCCAGCGCGACGACCGTCTCGCCTTTCTGCCGCACGGCTCCGGCTTCGTCGCCTACTGCCTGCTGGCGCTGCTGGGTGGGCTCATCGGCTTCGTTCTGGGGGGCGTGATCGGTCGGTTCTTCGTGCGGCTCGTCGAGCGCATGGAGCGCTTTCTGGCCAAGCGCACGGCCGCCGAGGTCGTGGTGGGCACGGTCGGCCTCGTCATCGGTCTCGCGATCGCCGCCCTCTCGAGCCTGGCGGTCGTCCGTCTGCCCCACGGCGAGTACCTTTTGTTGCCGCTGTTCGTCATCCTCGGCTACGCCTTTGCCTACCTCGCCGCGCGCAAGTCGGTCGAGCTCCTGCGGCTGGTGGATCTCGACACGGCCCGCGGCGACGGCCCGGCCGGCGAGCGTCCGCGCCACATCGTCGACACCAGCGTGATCATCGACGGGCGCATCGTCGACATCGTCGAAAGCGGCTTTCTCGGCGGTGGCCTGGTCGTCCCGAGCTTCGTGCTCGCCGAGTTGCAGCGCGTCGCCGACTCGGCCGACCCCGAGAAGCGCAGCCGCGGCCGGCGGGGGCTCGATATGGTCCGCAAGCTGATGGCCGTGAGCGACGACGTCGAGGTCGCCGACGACGACTACGACGACCTCCACGACGTCGACAGCAAGCTCGTGCGCCTCGGTCAGGACCGCGGCGCCGACATCCTGACGACCGACTTCAACCTCGGCAAGGTGGCCGAGATCAAGGGCGTCAGAGTCCTCAACATCAACGTGCTCGCCGGCGCCGTGAAGACGGCCGTGCTGCCCGGCGAGGAGATCGAGGTGAAGGTGCTCCGCGAAAGGCGCGAACAGGGACAGGGTGTAGGCTATCTCGACGACGGCGCGATGATCGTCGTCGAAGACGGACGATCGATGGTGGGCGGCGTCGTCAGGGCGCAGGTGACGAGCGTCCTGCAGAACCCGGCGGGCAAGATGATCTTCGCGAAGGTGGTGAGGGCGTGAGCCCGACCGCACACAATGCCAGCAAGACGCCCGGCGCGGGCACGGGGGCCTGGGTGATCGTCGCGGCCGCCGGCGAGAGCCGGCGCATGGGGCTGCCCGAGGGCGAGTCCAAGCAGTTCCTGCTGCTGGCCGGCGAGCCGATCATCTGCCACTCCGTGCGCCGTCTGTCGGCGATCGCCGAGGTAGCCGGCGTCGTCGTCGTGCTGCATCCGTCGCACGTCGTGCGCTTCGCCGGCCTGCCGGTCGTGGCCGAGCAGGGCAAACCGGTGCTGATCGCCGAAGGCGGCAGTGAGCGCAGTGATTCGGTGCGGGCCGGCCTGGCGGCGGTGCCCGTGGAGGCCGGCGTGATCGCCGTGCACGACGGCGCGCGGCCGCTGTTCAGCCGGCACGTCTTTCTCGATTGTCTTGCGGCGCTCGACGACGCCGACGGCGCCGTGCCGGGCGCGGCGGTGGTCGACACGCTCAAGAGAGCCGACGGCGACGGCCGCGTGCTGCGCACCGTCGACCGTCGCGAGCTGTGGGCCGTGCAGACCCCCCAGGTGTTCAGGGCGGCGGTCCTGCGGGCCGCCTACTCGCGGCCCGACGTGAGCGGCTCGACCGACGACGCCGGCGTGCTCGAGCGCGCCGGCGCCTCTGTGGTCGTGGTGCCCTCCACTCCGGCGAACGTCAAGATCACCACGCCGGCCGACCTGCCGCTCGCCGGCGCCCTGCTTTCGTGGGAGACCGAGGCTGACGTCTAGGGTCGGCATCGGTTTCGACGCCCACCGGTTCGCGCCGGATCGGCGCCTCGTGCTCTGCGGTCTTGTCATCGACCACGAGCTGGGCCTCGCCGGTCACTCCGACGCCGACGTGGCGACGCACGCCGTGATCGACGCCGTCCTGGGCGCCGCCGGCCTGGGCGACATCGGCGTCCTGTTCCCCGACACCGACCCGGCCTACGAGGGCGCCTCCAGCGTGGCGCTGCTGCGCGAGGTCGTGGCGCGCGTCGCGGCGGCGGGCTGGCAGGTCGTCAACGTCGACCTCGTGATCGTCGCCGAAGCTCCGCGACTCGCGGCTCATCGCGCCGAGATGGCGGCCCGGCTCGCGGCGGCGCTGGGCGTCGCCGGCGACGCCGTGGGGGTCAAGGCGACGACCACCGAAGGCATGGGGTTCGAGGGCCGCGCCGAGGGCGTCTCGGCGACGGCCGTCTGTCTGCTGGGGCGGGACTAGGGGATCAGGCGGTCGGCGGCGTGGAGCTCGGCGGCGCCGGAGGAATCGTGTCGTCGGGCGGCTTGCTCTCGAGCTCCTTGGGCTTCTCTTCGTCGTCGCCGCTCAGGCCGGTCTTGAAGCCACGGATGCTCTGCCCGATCGACTTGCCGAGCCCGGGGATGCGCGACGCGCCGAACAGCAACACGACGATCGCGAAGATGATGCCCATGGTGACAGGGTTGAGGTCCACGGCGACCATGATGTTGTCCAATCTCTTTCGCTAGCCTGAGAACAGGGTTCCGCGTGCGGCGGAAGCTCCGTCGCGAGCAGCGTGCGCGCCCGCAACTGGCACCTTCGTCACTGTACGGTCTCGAGCGGCGACAATCAAGATTGTCGCCGCTCGCCGCGCTCGCGCCGCGCGCGTCCCGTCCACGGCGCCGGCGGCGAGCCCGCGCCGTTTCGCCGGGCCGGGCCGAGCGATAGACTGACGGCTCCCGTTGCGCTCGAGCTCGAGACCACGTAGGGGAGAAGATGAGATATGGAACGTAGCGCCGATCGGCCCGACGGACCCGGCGTCGTGGCCATCGTCGGCAGCCCGCGGGCGGCCGGCAACACGTCGTACCTGGTCGACGTCGCCCTCGACGAGCTTGCTCGTCGCGGCCTCGCCGTCGAGAAGATCATGCTGAGCGACTACCACGTGCTGCCTTGCGAGGGCCACGACGAGTGCGAAGACCTCGCCGTGTGTCCGCTCGACGACGACGCCGGCACGATCCTCGCGCGCATGTACGGCGCCGACGGGCTGATCCTGGCGACGCCGGTCTACTACGAAGACGTCTCCGGTCAGATGAAGATCTTCATCGACCGCAACTGCTTCAATAACTACCACGAGATCTGGCTGCGGGCGCGCTCGGTGGGGCTGATCGCGGTGGCCGAGAGCACCGGCCTCGACGAGACCATCGACAGCCTCAGGCGCTTCGTCGCGCTGTCGTCCGACAAGAAGGTCAAGCCGCTGTCGGCGACGGGACTCGCCTACCGCGAAGGAGACGCCGCCGGCAACGCCGCTCTGGTCGCGGCGGTGCGCGAGATGGCGCGCGCCATGGCGGTGGCGCTGAGCGCCGGCGACGGGCGCGACTAAGGCTACTCCTCCTCGCCCAGAGCGAGCCGAACCAGGCGGTCCAGCAGCTCTCCGAACGGTATCCCGGCCGCGCTCGCGGCCTTGGGGAAGAGACTGTTGATCGTCATCCCCGGAAGCGTGTTGACCTCGAGCACGACCGGGCCGCGGTCCTGCGTGAGGATCATGTCCACCCGCGAGTACCCCCGGCAGTCGAGGGCGCGATGCGCCCGCAGCGCCAGGTCCTGGGCCGTCTGGACCACGTCGGGGGTGAGCTCGGCGGGGCAGATCTCCTCGCAGAGCTCGGGATCGTACTTGGCCCTGTAGTCGAAGAACTCTCGCTTGGGGACGATCTCGACCACCGGCAGAGCTTTGAGTCGGCGGTTGCCGATCACGCCCACCGTGATCTCCCGACCCTCGAGCCGCTCTTCGACGAGCACGCGGCTGTCGTACTCGAACGCCTTCTCGAGCGCCAGCCGCAGCTCGTCCGGGCGGCTCACCGGGCTCATCCCCAGGCTGGAGCCCTGCCGCGACGGCTTGACGAACGCCGGGCCGATGGCAGCGGCGCGGCGCATCGTCTCGTCGTCGAGCTCCTCCCGCTCGACCACGACCGCGCGCGCGACCGGGATCCCGGCGGCGGCGAGCATCTTCGCGGCCATCGCTTTGTCCATGGCCAGAGCCGAGGCGAGCACGCCGGACCCGACGTACGGGATCCCCACGATCTCGAGCATCCCCTGAAGCGTGCCGTCCTCGCCGTAGGGTCCGTGCAGCGCGATGAAGGCCACGTCGATCTGACGCTTGCCCTCCACGATCTCCATGGCTTCGGTAGCCGGCGCGGCGGCCGCCGCCGCGCTCTGGATCTCCCTCTGGAAGGCGACCGGCAGCTCGCGGTCCCTGTCGGCGAGCTCCTCGTGCCCGCCGGCGTGAGCCAGCAAGGCCCGGGCCTTCTCGGAGAGATCCGCGGGCAGCGCGGGGTTGCCCGCCATCAGGGCAAGAGAATCGAACAGGACGACCTCGTAGCGGTCGCGCGGCAGGTACTCCGCTATCATGCGACCGGACGCGAGCGAGATCTCGCGTTCGCCTGAGGCTCCGCCCAGAAGGACGCCGACCCGGATGCGTCGACCGGTCGTGCTCATGTGGGACTCCTTCCTCTCCATCTACCTCTCCGCGGCGGGCCGCCGGGGGACGGTCTCGATCGCGCAGCTCTCGGTCACGACCAGATCGACGCACAAGTCGTGGGCCTCGCACGGCACATGCTCGACCATCTGCAGATCGAAGCCGATGCCGATCCGGCAGGCGTCGGCACGCGTGCGCGAAAGGAACGTGTCGTAGAAGCCGCCGCCGTACCCCATGCGCCTGCCCTCCCGATCGAACGCCGAGCCGGGCACGATGACGACATCGATCGTGGCGGGGTCGACCAGCGGCAGACCGGGTCGCGGCTCGGGAATGTCCCAGCGGCCGGCGACAAGGTCGCGCCGCGGATCGGTCACGGCGAAGGCCTCCAGGTGGTGGGGACCGACGATGCGCGGCAGCGCGACGGCGATGCCGCGCGCGAGGCACCAGCCGATGAACGGCGCCGTGTCGACCTCGCTGCGAAACGAGGCGAAGCAGAGGACGGTGCGGGCGGCGGCCACCATGGGCAGGGCGGTGAGGCGGGCGCAGAGCGCCGCGCCGCAGGTGCGGCGCTCTGCGCCCGCCATCGCGTCGCGCCGCTCGAGCACCTGCTCGCGCAGCGCCCGTTTGGCCGCGACGGGATCGTCGTTGCCAGCTCCGGCAACGCTGCGCTCGTCTGTGGGTCGGTTCACGGCTCGCGCGTCCCTACTTGTGTCGTATACTCGGGTCCAGACCGAAGTATAGCCGGGCGGCGACGCTTGCGGCCCGGCGAACGGAAGGCAAGGCAACGGTGGTCAGGGTCCGTTGCGTAGGGGGGGCGTCGATGGCCATACGCTCACGCGAGGAGCTCACGCTCGCCGACCTGTTCGCGCACACGCTCGGCAACCTGATCGCCCTCACCGGCCCCGAAGAGCCGCGCACCGTGCCCACGGCGGCGCAGATCCTCGAAGCGCCCGACAACGAAGTGTGCGTCCCGCCGGCGTTGTTCCGGCTCGTCCAGCTCGTGCTGCTGCCCGAAGCGCTCGGCGCCAGCTCGGGCGCGATCATGTACGTCGCCGCCAAGCGCTTCAGCCGCAATCTCGAGCTGCGCTCGATCCAGGACCTCAAGTCGTGGTTCGCGGCGATGATGCTCGGCGAGCTCGAGGTCGAGCTCGACGAAGAGAAGATCCTGGTCAAGCTGTCCAAGTGCATGACCTGCTACCGCCTGCCCGCCACCGGCAGCGCGCTCTGCGACTTCGAGCGCGGCCTCGTCGACGGCGTGCTCGAGCGCATCACCGGCACCGCCGTCATCACCAAGGAGACCCTCTGCTGGGGCCTGGGCGACACCGTCTGCCAGTTCGAGGCCTACAACTCCGACGCCGACGGCTACGTCTACGCCGAAGACGGCTCGCAGCGCGAGGTGCAGCGCCGCCTGTTGTCGGGCCTCGCCGACCAGTCCGACGTCGCCCTCGAGAACCTGCGGCTGGTGGGCGACCACCGTTACGCCGAGACGCGCGACGCGCTGACGGGCATGTACAACTTCCGCCATCTGCGTGAGCACGCGGCGCTCGAGCTCGCCCGGGCGCGCCGCCACGAGCGCACGGTCGCCTTCGTCATGCTCGACATCGACGGCTTCGCCAAGGTCAACGAGGCGGTCGGCCAGGACGGCGGCGACGCCGTGCTGCGTCAGTGGGCCGACCAGCTGCGCGCCCTGCTGCGCCAGTGCGACCTCACCTGCCGCTACGGCGCCGACGAGTTCCTGCTCGTGCTGCCCGAGACCGGCGACGCCCAGGCCGACCTCGTCCTCGGGCGTCTGCGGGCGGCGCTCGGCGAGATGCGCTGCGAAGTCGACGGGCGCAGCTTCACGCTCAGCGCCAGCGCCGGGGTGGCGACCTTCCCCGACGACGGCGCCATCGTCGAGGAGCTCGTCGCCAAGGCGACGACGACCATGTACGTGGCCAAGTCCCGCGGCGACGGCCAGATCGGCTTCTTCTCGCCGCCCCAGCAGGAGCCTCGGCAGCAGCCCGAGTGAGGCGGGCAGGACGGGCCGTCACGGCCCGCCTGGGCGCCTGGCGTTGCCCTCGCGGCGAGCCCCGTGGTAGCGTTGCCTGCCGTGCCCGAGCGTCTCGAGATCCTCGCCGTCGGCCGTCTCGACGCCGACCTGCGGCCGGCCTTCGCGCACTACGAGCGGCTGATCGCCGGGCTCTGCCGGCTCTCGGTCCGCGAGGTGCGCGAGGTCCCGCTGCGCGGCCGTGCGGCCGGTGAGGTGCTGCGCGACGAAGGCCGGCGTCTTCTGTCGGGCCTGCCGGCGGGCGGCGTGGTCGTGGCGCTCGACGCGGCCGGCCGCGGCTACGACAGCGAGCGCTTCGCGGCCCGTTTGCAGGCGTGGTCGCAGGCGGGGCCGGTGACGTTCGTGCTGGGCGGTTCGCTGGGCCTGGCCGACGACGTCAAGGCGGCCGCGCACGAGCTGCTGTCGCTGTCGCCGCTCACGCTGCCACACCAGCTCGCCCGGGTGGTGCTGGCCGAACAGCTCTTCCGCGGGCTGAAGATCGCCCGCGGCGAGACGTACCATCACTAGGGCGCACGATCAGGGCGACGACGCGCCGGGCGACACGGCCGCCGCGCAAGGCAAGGGAGACGGTTCAAGATGAGCGATCGCGACGAGCACGAGGAGCTGTACGGACTGACCGGTCTCGGACGGTCGCTCGAGCGAACGCTCGCCACGATCGTTCCCGGTGAACCGGCGGCGGCCGAGCTGACGCTGCCGCCCAAGCCCGAGTTCGGCGATGTCTCGACGCCCGTCGCCCTGGCGGTCGCGCGCCGGGCGGGCCGCAACCCGCGCGAGCTGGCCGACGAGCTCGGCGCGCGCTGGAGCGCGGCGCCCGGCGCCGGCATCTGCGCCCGCTACGAGGTCGCCGGTCCGGGGTTTCTCAACCTCTTCCTGAACGATGGCTGGTACCGCGGCGCGACCCGGCACATGCTGGCGCTCGGCGACGACCACGGCCGCGACGTGCTGCCGGCCGACCGCCGGCAGAAAGTCAATATCGAGTTCGTCAGCGTCAACCCGACGGGTCCGCTGCACGTCGGCCACGCCCGCTACGCGTCGATGGGCGACGCGCTCTGCCGTCTGTTCGCCTTCGCCGGCCACGAAGTGACGCGCGAGTTCTACGTCAACGACTTCGGCACCCAGATGATGAAGTTCGGTCAGTCGCTGGCCGCGCGCTACGCGCAGCGCCTGGGGATCGAGATGGCGCTGCCCGACGACGGCTACCAGGGCGACTACCTGCTCGAGGTCGCCGACCGCCTGATCGACGAGGTCGGCGAGCGCTACCGCGAGCCCGTGGCCACCGCGGCGCCCGAGGTGGCGCGGGTGCCGTCGGCGGTGATCGACGAGATCAAGGCATGGGGCCGCGACGCCATCCTCGGTCGGTTCCGCTCGACCCTCGAGCGTCTGCGCGTGCCGTTCGACGTGTGGACGAGCGAGGCCTCGCTGTACGACGGTGGTCCGGCCCATCGCGGCTTCGCCGGCGAGGTCGGCAAGGCCCTGCGCGAGCTCGACGGCGACGGCGAGCTCTTCGACGCCGACGGCGCCGTGTGGCTGCGCACCACCGACTACGGCGACGACAAGGACCGGGTGCTGATCCGCAAGACCGGGGCGCCCACGTACTTCCTCTCCGACATCGCCTACCACCGCGACAAGATGGACCGTGGGTTTGGCCACCTGATCGACATCTGGGGCGCCGACCACCACGGCTACGTGCCGCGCATGAAAGCCATGTTCACCGCCCTGCCGCCGCACGACCCCGACCGCCTCGAGCTGATCATCGGCCAGCTCGTGAACCTGCTCGAAAGCGGCGTGTCGCGGCGCATGTCGAAGCGCCGCGGCGATATCGTCACGGTCGACGACCTGATCGACGCCATCGGGGTCGACGCCGTGCGCTTCTTCATGGTCGCCCGCAGTCACGACTCGACACTCGACCTCGATCTCGATCTCGCAGTGGAGCAGTCGAGCAAGAACCCCGTCTACTACGTGCAGTACGCCCACGCCCGGATCTGCAGCGTGCTGCGCAATCTGGCCGCGGACGAGGGCGGCGAGGCGGCAGGAACGGCGCCGGGGTCGTCGTTCGGCGACGTCGAGGTCGGTGCCTACGAGCGCAATCTGGTGCGCACCCTCGCGAGGTTCCCGCTCGTCGTCCTCGAGGCCGTCGAACGGCGCGGCCCGCACCGCGTGCACGCCTACCTCGGCGAGCTTGCCACCGAGTTCCACGTCTTCTACCGCAACTGCCGGGTGCTGACCGACGATCCCGAGGTGGCGGCCTTCCGTACGGGCCTGTGCGTGGCGACGCGCGCGACGCTAGCGAGGGGACTGGAGCTGCTCGGGGTGAGCGCGCCGCAGAGCATGTAGGCGCCGGCGCTCGCCGCGCGGCCACGGGGGCCGGACTCAAGGAGAACGGGCGGCGGCGGGTCGCTCGCGCGACCCGCCGCCGCCCGCGTCACGCCGGAAGATCGCGGCCGGCAGGCCGCCCGCGGTCAGGCGACGAAGTGCTTCTCGGCGTACTTGCGCAGCTCTTCGGCCTGCTCCGGGTCGAGGTCGCGCTCGAGCCCCAGCAGATGCGAGAGCGCGAGGTTGGTCCGGCCGCGAAACAACCGCTGGACGACGCTGTCGAGGATCGTGCTGGCCACCTCGTTGCCCGGGATGGCCGGCGTGTAGACGTAGGCGATGCTGGTGCGGTCCTGCGTCAGCAGCTCCTTCTTGACCAGGTTGTTCATGACCGTCATGACGGTCGTGTAGGCGATCTGGCGCTGCTCGCGGAGCGTCTCGTAGACGTCGCGCACCGTCGCCTGCTGGCGCTCCCAGATGATCGCGAGGATGTCGGCCTCGAGCGAACCGATCCCCGTGAAGGGAGCACCCTTGGTGCTCTTGAGCCATTTTGGTCTGATGCGTTCCATGCGCCCGCCCCCTTTCGTAGCTTCGTCTTGCCGATCGACGGCCGCTCCATCGGAAAGCAGGCCGAGACGCCTCGTACTCTCTCCCTACCATAGCCTCAGAACGACCACGATAAACCAGTGCCGTACACCGGCGCCAGCGGTCGCGCCTCGTTCGGCTGAAAGCCAGGTGAGACGGTACGAGCCTGCCCGCGGTCGGCCCGCGTCGCAGGGTCGCACGTTCGTAGTGTGGACCATGCGGACGATCCCGAACACCACCGAGCAGGGCCGTGCGGACCGGCCGGCGCGACGCGCGTCTGGCCGGCCTTTGATAGGATGGCGCGGCCCGATCAGAGGAGGTAGGTGTGAGAACAGCCGACATCGCGTTCCTGCGCGATCTGGTGCTGGCTTCGGGGCCGAGCGGCTTCGAACAGCCCGTGCAGGAGGTCGTGCGCCGGCGCCTGGCGCCGGTCGCCGCCCCCGAGACCGACGTGCTCGGCAACGTCACCGCCACGGTCAATCCGGGCGCCGCGCCGCACGTCGTCGTGGCCGCTCACGCCGACCAGATCGGTCTGCAGGTGACCTGGGTCGACGAGCAGGGGTTCGTCTACTTCGACAAGCTCGGCAGCGTCGATCCGCTGCTGCTGCCCGGCCGCGCCGTCGTCATCCAGGGTCGCGAGGGGCCGGTCGACGGAGTCGTTGGCAAGCGGCCGACGCACATGATCCCCGAAGCCGAGCGCGGCAAGGCCGCGGAGCTCAGCGAGCAGTGGGTCGACATCGGCGCCCCCGACCGTGCCGCCGCGCTGGCGCGCATCGCCTGTGGCGACCCCGTCATCTTCAGCCCGCACTTCGTCGAGCTCGCCGGCGGCATCGTCGCCGGCCGGGCGCTCGACGATCGCGTCGGCGTGTACGTCGCGGCCCGGGCGCTCGAGCTCTACGCCGGCGCTCCGGGGGCCGCCGCCCTCACCGCGCTCTCGACCGTGCAGGAGGAGACCCGCTTCATGGGAGCGCAGGTCCAGGCGCGCCGCCAGCAGCCCGACTGCGTGATCGTGATCGACGCCGACTTCGCCACCGACCAGCCCGAAGTCGACCCGCGGCGCGCCGGCGGGACCCTGGTTCTCGGCGGCGGTCCTTCGCTCGGACGGGGCGGCGGCAGCAACCCGGGCCTGTTCGCCCTGTTCCAGGAGGTAGCGGTCGCCGAGGGCATCCCGGTGCAGGTCAAGGCCTATCCCGGCGACACGCAGACCGACAACGAGAGTCTGCAGACCGCCGGCGGCGGCACGGCCGCCCTCAACCTCGGTATGCCGGTGCGCTACATGCACTCGCCCCACGAGGTCGCGCAGCTCGACGACCTCGAGACGGCCGCTCGCCTCGTGGCCGCTCTCGTACGTCGTCTCGGCGAGGTGTTCGAGCCGGGCTACTTCACGCCGCGGGCCTGAGCGGCGCCGCGACGATCGCCGGCGCGGGCGCCTCGGGTCGCAGACAGCGATGAAGCTGTTCGTCAGCATCGACCTCGAAGGCTGCACCGGCGTCGTCACCGAGGAGCAGACCGAGCCCGGCAACCCGGCCTACGAGGAGGCCCGGAGGCTCATGCGGGGCGACCTCGACGCCGTCATCGAGGGCTGTCTCGCCGGCGGCGCCGACGAGATCGTCGTCTGCGACGCCCACGATCGCGGCGCCAACCTCTCGGCGGACGGGCTGCCGCCCGCCGTGCGGCTGGTGCGCGGCTCGCCGCCCCCCCTCGGCATGATGGCGGGCATCGACGAGAGCTTCGACGCGGCCCTGCTCGTCGGCTATCACGCCCGCGCCGGCACGACCGCCGCCGTGCTCGACCACACCTACGCCTACAAGGTCTTCCGCGTGCGGGTCGACGACATGATCGAAGCCGGCGAGTTGGCCCTGAACGCCGCCGTGGCCGGCTGCTTCGGCGTGCCGGTGGTGTTCGTCTCGGGCGACGAGGCCGCCGTCGCCGAGGCCCGCGAGCTGCTGCCGGGTGTCACGGGCATCGCCGTCAAGGCGGCCCGCACCAGGACGTGCGCCCGGTTGCTCGCTCCCGAGGTCACGAGGACCCTGCTGCGAGACGGTGCGCGGCGAGCGCCGCGGGCCGCGCAGCGACCCGCGGCGCTCGCTTGGGACGAACGCTCGCTGCGCGTCGTGTTCACGCGCACCGACTACTGCGACGCGGCCGCGCTCTGCCCCGGGGTCGAGCGCGTCGACGCCCGCACCATCCGCATGGAGAGCCCCGGGTTCCTGGCCACGTTCGCCACGTTCCTCGCGGCGCTGCGCCTTGCGGCCACGGTGGAGTGAGCGGGCGCGACCGCGGGCCAATCTTGAAGGGACGGCGCCGGGTATGGTGTACTGTGAGCCCGGTGCGGATGTAGCGTAGCTGGTAACGCGTCAGCTTCCCAAGCTGAAGACCGCGGGTTCGAGTCCCGTCATCCGCTCCATCCGCTCCCCGATGGTCCGCTCTCTCTCGCGTCCCGGCTCGCAGCCGTCGTGAAGACGCTAGGGCAGCAGCACGGCGCCGAGCTGCAGGCGCTTGACGAGCAGCGCGCCCGCGGTGTTGACGACCAGCAGCACCGCGCCGACCGGACCGAGTGGACTGCCGTGCCCCGGCGCCGAGCGGCCGCCACTCGTGATCTCGGCCTGGAGGGCGGCGAAGCCGTCGGCCGCCTGCTGCACGGCCGCGTCGATGGCGGGGTCGTCGGCCGAGGGCGACGGCGTGGGAGTGGCGCCGGCGAGCTGCTGGGCGCTCTGGCTCGTCGTCACCAGGTGGCCGGCCGCTCGCCAGGCGTCGAGGTACGGCGTGGGGTCGACGGCCGGACCGCCGTCGGGATGGATCTCGAAATGCAGGTGCGGCGACGTGGTCTTGGCGTCGCCGGTGTTGCCCACGTAGCCGATCGTCTGGCCGGCGACCACCCGCTGGCCCTGGACGAGGCCAGTGGCGAAGCGCGACAGGTGAGCGTAGTAGAAGTAGTCGCCGCGGCTCGTCGTGAGATGGATGTTGTTGCCGCCGATCGGCGTGGTGCTGAGGCCGGTGATGACGCCGTCCTGCACGGCCACGACCGGCGTTCCGTAGCTCGCGAAGATGTCGTCGCCTTCGTGCCGCTTGTTGGGCATGTCGGCCCGGTAGGCGCCGAAGGTGTCGGTGTAGGTGTAGGAGCCGACGACCGGGAACACGGCGCCGGGGAACCGGGCGAGGATCGCGGGTGACGGCGTGGCTGGCGCCGGCATGGTCGGGTAGCTCGCGGCCGGGTACGAAGAGCTCGGCGCCGTGCTGGGCGTCGGCCGCAGGGTCGTGGTGCTCGTCGGCCGGGGGGTGGGCGTCACCGTGCGGCTCGGGGTCGGCGTGGGCGTGGGGGTCGGCGTGCCGAGCAGGACATCGAGGGTCGCCTGATCGGCGCGCACGGCGAGCGAGCCGACGATGATGTCGGTGCCGCCCGGCACGCCGTCGGTGGCGGTGTCCAGGTGGAGCAACAGGCCGACGAGCGTGGCGCTGGCCTCGCCGCCGCCGGCCTCGGAGCTTTCCTGGAGGATCGTGAGCGTGCCGACGCCGGGCACCGTGACGACGCCCTGGGACGGGATCGCGGTGTCGTCGACGCCGGCGACGTGCGTCACCGTAACGGCGCTGCCGGCCGTCGTCACCTGGGCGTCGCCGTCGAGCACGGTGGCCGTCGCCGTGAGCTTGACGGTCGCGGTCACGACGCCGTCCAGCAGGCTCACGCCGCCGGCCGTGACCGTGGCGGCCGATACGAGCGAGCTCCCGACCAGGTACGAAGAGCAGGTCGAACTGGTGACGGCGGGATCGGTCGCCATCGCGACGCCCGGCAGAGGGCTGTACGTGCCGGTGGTCACGTTGCTGGCCGTGGCCGCGTCGACCGCCACCGCCCCCGACGCGTCGCCGCCGACCTGGGCTATCGTGGCCCGCGCCCCGGAGTCCGACGAAGCGGCCGCGGTGGGCAGCACGGCGAGCGCGGTCGCGAGCGTCGCCAGCAGCAGTATGGCGAGCGCCGCCCGCCGGGCGCGGAGCCGGGCTCGTGTCGGGTGTCGCTCGAGGCTACCCATGGCCTGCGCGTGAGTATAGCATCGAGATAAGAGACGGCGGCGGCGAACCGCAGGTTCGCCGCCGCCGTCTCTTGCCGCTTCCCGCGTCCGCCGGCGCCGCAGGACCGTTGGCAGCAGCGGCAACGGTCAACGGCGACGAAGGCCTTGCGGCGGTCCGGGGCGCTGCTACCATGAGTTGAAGGGCGCCACCCATTCGAGACCCCCAGTCCCCGCGTCCGAGGTCCTGCCGTTGCAGCGATCGACCGAAGTCATCCGGCACGAGGCGGAGCGGCTGCTCAAGGCCGCCGGCGCCACGCGTGCGCCGATCTCGCTGCGCGACGTCGTGAGCTTTCTCAACCTCTCGCTCGTCGAGCGGCGTCGCGAGCCGTTCGGCTCCGAGGCGGCGCTCGTGCCCCTGGGCGACGGTCACGCCATCGAGCTGCGCGGCTCGTCCGGCGAGCGCCGTCTGCGGTTCACGATCGCCCATGAGATCGGCCACTTCCTGCTCCACCAGGATCGCGCCGTGACCGAGCGCGGCGGTGCGACCAACCGGGCGACGGCGCGCTTCGAGCGCGAGGCCGACCAGTTCGCCGCCGAGCTCCTCATGCCCGTGCAGCTCGTCCGCCAGGCGGTGCTCGACGACGGCGCCGACGCTCGCCGCCTGGCCGACCGGTTCGACGTCAGCGTCCAGGCCATGAGCCTGCGCCTGCGGCGGCTCGGCCTGGGCGAGCGTCCGAACGACCCCCTGCCGCCCTTGCGTGGCATCCACTAGGGTCCTCTTCTCGACGGCCATCTCCTCGGCCGCGCGGGTCCGGCGCGCTGCGCGAGCGTGGGCAACGCGGGCGAGGTGCGCGCGGCGGTCGCGGTGGGAACACAAGGGGTGCCCCGAGCCTGGGCGCCGCGATCGCGACTGACGTCGGCGCCCTCGATGTGATGTACTACGGTGCCGTCGAACCGGAGGCGCACGTGCGCGACGTCAACGCAGGCCGCAAGTTCCTGGCCGACTACCAGAGCATCATCCTCAAAGACCTTCTCGCCGAGATCAAGGAGCTCGCGGCGCCGCTTCAGGGCAAGCGCGTCCTGCACGTCAACGCGACCTCGTTCGGCGGCGGGGTCGCCGAGATCCTCTACACGCTGCTGCCGCTGATGAACGATGTCGGCCTGCAGGCCGAGTGGCAGGTCATGACGGCCGACAGCGAGTTCTTCAACGTCACGAAGAGCTTCCACAACGGCCTGCAGGGCGCGGCCGTCGAGCTCTCCGACGAGGTCCGCGCGCTCTACGAGGAGGTCAATCGCCGCAACGCCGAGCAGCTCGCGCGTCACTACGACTTCGTCGTGGTCCACGATCCCCAGCCGTGCGCGCTGCGAGCCTGGGCGGCGGTCGGCGGCGACGACGAGACACGCTGGATCTGGCGCTGCCACATCGACACCTCGACGCCCGACGCGGCCCTCTACGACTATCTGTTGCCCTTCATCCGCCGCTACGACCGGGCGATCTACACGATGGCCGCCTACGCGCCCGACGGCCTCGGCGTTCCCCTCGAGGTGGTGCCGCCGGCCATCGACCCGCTGGCGCCCAAGAACATGACGCTGGTGCCCGACGACGCCCACTACATCGTGCGCCAGTTCGGCATCGACGTGGATCGCCCGCTGCTGCTGCAGGTCTCGCGCTTCGACCCCTGGAAGGACCCGCTGGGCGTGGTCGACGCCTACCGGCAGGTCAAGGAGCGCTGGCCCGACGTGCAGCTCGCGCTGATCGGCTCGATGGCCTCCGACGACCCCGAGGGCTGGGACTACCTCGAGAGGCTCCACGCCTACGTCGCCGGCGACCCCGACGTCTACGTGCTCTCCAACCTCGACAACATCGGCAGCGTCGAGGTCAACGCCTTTCAGTCGCACGCCGCCGTCGTGTTGCAGAAGTCGACCCGCGAGGGCTTCGGGCTGACCGTGAGCGAGGGACTCTGGAAGGCGCGGCCGGTGATCGGCGGGGCGGTGGGGGGGATCCCCCTCCAGATCGAGGACGGCGTCACCGGCTTTCTCGTAGATTCAAGCGCGGCCTGCGCCGAGCGCTGCCTCGAGGTCCTCGATCGCCCGGAACGGGCGCAGGCGATGGCGCGCAAGGGCAAGGAGCACGTGCGCGAACGCTTCTTGACGCCACGCTTGCTGCGCGACTACCTGCGCATCTTCAACGAGCTGCGGGCCGACGGCGCGTAGCGGCGCGCTTCGCTTCAGTCCAGGCGGCGCCGGCTCGAGGCCGGGAAAGGGGGAGGGTTGTGAACAGGGCAGAGGCGGCGCCCGAACGCCCCGACCTGATCGTCGCGGCCAACCGCGGCCCGGTATCGTTCCACAGCGACCCGTCGGGAGAGCCGGTGGTCACGCGCGGCGCCGGCGGCCTCGTAACCGTGGTCGGCGCCATGCTGCGGCGCCATCCCGGCGTCTGGATCGCGGCGGCGGCGAGCGACGAAGAAGAGAAGCTCGCCGCCGCCGCTCAGTCGCTGCGCGTCGACCTGGACGGCGAGACCTACCAGGTGCGCTACGTGGCGCCCGAGCGCGAGGCCTACCACCGCTACTACAACATCGCGGCCAACCCCATCCTCTGGTTCATCCAGCACTACCTCTGGGACCTCGCCCGCCATCCCGACATCCGCCAGAACGAGCTCGACGCCTGGAGCAAGGGCTACCTGCCGGTCAACAGGCTGTTCGGCGAAGCCATCCTCGACGAGCTGGGCGACGACGGCCGCGGCCGCGTCGTGATCGTCCACGACTACCACCTGTACGCCGTCTCCCCTGTCGTGCGGGCCGGCGCGCCGCGGGCGTTCCTGCAGCAGTTCGTGCACATCCCCTGGCCCCAGTCCGACTCCTGGAGGGTCCTGCCCCGCGAGATCCGCGAGCAGATCTTCCGCAGTCTGCTCGCCAACGACGTCGTCGCCTTTCACACGCAGCACTACGTCGACAACTTCCTGCAGGGCTGCGTCGACGTGCTCGACGCCGCCATCGACTCCCACGAGAAGGCGGTACGGTTCGGCGGCCGCACCGTGTGGGTGCGCGCCTATCCCGTCTCGATCGACCCCGACGTGCTCGCTCATGCGGTGGGCTCGGCGCGCGTGGCGCAGGCCGAGCGCGAGCTGCTCGAGCGCCGCCGCGAGTATCTCCTGGTGCGGGTCGACCGGCTCGACCTGTCGAAGAACATCCTGCGCGGCTTTCTCGCCTTCGACCGCTTCCTCGAGCTGCACCCCGAGTTCAAGGGCCGCATCACCTTTCTGGCCCGCCTGCAGCCCTCGCGCGAGGACGTCGAGGAGTACGTCGCCTACCGCGAGCGCGTGATGCACCTCGTGGCCGAGATCAACACGCGCCACGGCAACACCGACTGGATGCCGATCGACGTGCGTCTCGAGGACAACTTCCCGGCCACGCTGGCGGCCTACCGGCACTACGACGCGCTCATGGTCAACGCGATCTTCGACGGCATGAACCTGGTCGCCAAGGAAGGCGCACTCGTCAACATCCGCGACGGCGTGCTGATCCTCTCCGAGAACACCGGCGCCTTCGAGGAGATCGGCCCACTCGCGGTGTCGGTCAACCCGTTCGACATCGAAGAGCAGGCCGACGCCATCTACCGGGCGCTGACCATGCCCGGGGCCGAGAAGGCGCTTCGAGCCGGCGTCATCCGCGACGTGATCCTGGGCAACAGCGTCGACAAGTGGGTGACCGCGCAATGGCGCGACATCGAGCGCAAACGGGCGCTCGAGGCGGCGCCGCGCTGAGCGGCCGGCTGAGGCGGGCGGGGCGGCGGCAGCCGCCCCGCCCGCCCCTAGCCCACGAGCCCGGTGTAGAGCGCCTCGTAGCCGGCGGTCATCGCGGCCACGCTGAAGCGTTCCTCGACCGCGCGGCGACAGGCGTGGGAGTCGATCTCGTCGAGCCGCGCCACGGCGGCCACCATCTGGTCGACGTCGTCGCAGACGAAACCGGTCACGCCGTCGTCGACCACTTCGTCGACCGAACCGTTGCGCAGCGCGATCACCGGCGTGCCGGTGGCCATCGCCTCGACCATCACGAGGCCGAACGGCTCGGGCCACAGGATCGGGAAGAGAAAGCCTTTGGCGTGGGCGAACAGCTCGCGTTTGCGCTCGTCTGTGACCTCGGCTTCGAAGACGACCCGGTCGCCGTCGATCTCGGGCGACGATGCGCCGCTCGAAGTAGTCACGATACCAGTCCTGCACGACGCCGGCCATGACGAGGCGGTGACCGGTGCGCCGGGCGATGTCGATGGCCAGGTGGAACCCCTTGTCCTCGCAGACCCGTCCGAAGGCCAGCAGGTAGTCGTCCTTGGCCGTGACGAGCGGCCAGCCGGCGACCGGCAGGGCGTTGTGCACCGTGCCGGCCCAGGCCATGCCGGGCGGTCCCAGGGTGCGCTGGAAGTCGCTGATAGAGGCGTAGGCGACGGCCTCGCGGAACTGGTCGTAGAACGGATAGGCGTGGGTGTCGAAGGCGCAGTGCACCGTGTGCAGCACGGGCGGCAGATCGAGGAACCGGCGCAGGGCGACGAGCAAGAAGCCGGAGTGGTCGTGGACGACGTCGAAGTCGCCGTCGGCCTGGATCTGGCCGACGGCATGCGACACGTGGCGGACGTCGTAGGAGGTCATCGCCGAGGGCAGCGCCATCATCGCCGTCTGGGGTTCGGCGAACAACGCCCGCAGCTCGGCCGGCGTCTGGGAGTCGCCCGAGGCGAACAGGACGACGTCGTGACCGGCGGCGGTGAGGCCGTCGCAGACATGCTTGACGACCCACTCGGTGCCGCCGTAGCCGGTCGGCGGCACGGTGATCCAGGGTGGGGCGATCTGGGCGATCTTCATGGGGGGGATTGTATCTGACGAACGGCGTCGGCGCGGCAGGGGCCGCGGCGATGCTAGGATGCGGCCTGTCGAACGATGGGTTCCCACGGAGGTCTCAGGTGCGCTCAGACAGACCGCTGCTCTACCTCGAGTGTGCGAGCGGGGTGAGCGGCGACATGCTGGCCGCGGCGCTGCTCGCGCTGCGCGCGAGCAGCGCCGCGAGTACGGCCGGCGCCGCGGGCAGTGCCGCGGCCGACCCCGCCGAGCCGCTCGCCCGGGTCGTCGCGCCGGCGCTCGCGGCGGCCGGCATCGATCCAGCCGTCGCGCACGTCGAGACCGTTCGGCGCGGCGGCCTGTCGGCGGCGCGCTTCACCGTCGACGACCGGCCCGGCTTCGAGACCTTCGCCGAGCTCGTCGCCGCGGTGCGGCGCTCGGCCCTCGACGACGCCGTCGCCGACGGCGTCGTCGCCGTCGCCGAGCGCATGGCAGCGGCCGAACGCGCCGTGCACGGCGGCGAGGGCGAGCACCTGCACGAGCTCGCGAGTCTCGACACCGCCGTCGACCTGATCAGCGTGCTGGCGCTCGCCGTCGAGCTCGCGCCGGCGCGGGTCGTCGCCTCGCCGCCGGTGCTGGGTGGCGGCACGGTCCACACCGCCCACGGCGAGCTGCCCGTGCCGGCCCCCGCCGTGATCGAGCTCCTGCGCGGCCTGCCGACGGCCGGCGCCGGCGCCGAGACCGGCGAGCTGACCACGCCGACCGGCGCCGCGCTGCTCTCGCACCTCGTCCACGAGTTCGGCGCTCTGCCGGCCGGACGTTTGGCCGGCTCGGGCCTCGGTGCCGGCCGGCGCGAGCTCTCCGGCCGGCCCAACGTGCTACGCGCCGTGCTCGTCGAGCCTCTCGACCGCTCACCCGGCCACGACGCCGGTCCGTGGTCCGAAGACGACGTCGAGCTGCTCGAGACGAGCATCGACGACCTCCCCGCGGAGCTCCTGGCCGAGGCCGCCGAGCGCCTGCTCGCGGCGGGGGCGCTCGACGTCTGGTCGACGCCGGCGACCATGAAGAAGAGCCGGCCGGGGACCGTGCTGCACGTGCTGGCGCGACCGGCGGCGCGGGCGGCGCTCGCCGAGATCGCCTTTCGCGAGACCTCGACGTTCGGCCTGCGCGTGCTGCCCGTCGCGGCGGCTGCTGCTCGACGAGCGCCGCGGCACCGTCGCAGTCGCAGGCGAGGAGGTGCGCGTGCGCCTCGGGTTCCTCGGCGAGCGCCTCGTCACCGCCTCGCCGGAGTACGAAGACTGCCGCCGTGTGGCGGCCGGCGCCGGGCGGCCGGCGAAGGACGTCTACGACGAAGCACGGGCCGCCGCCCGGGGCCTCGGTGGCGTGCAGGAGCCGCCCGGTCCGGCGGTTTGACCCCCCAATTTCGGACCTTGTAGAATCCGTCACAATAGGACGGCTCCGCTCAGGGGCCTCCAGCCTCATATTCTGAACGCGTGGAACAGTGGATCTACAGTAGGAGGGCGCGTTGAGTTCCGCCGCAAAGCCTGTCCGCAAATCCCCCGTCCCCAAGGACATCGAGATCGCCCAGGCAGCGACCATGCTGCCGATCACGGAGATCGCGGCCAAGGTGGGCATTCTCGAGGAGGAGCTCGAGCTCTACGGGCGCTACAAGGCCAAGATCGACTACATGGCCCTGCTCAAGCGTCTCGCCGGTAAGCCCGACGGCAAGATCATCGACATCACGGCGATCACCCCCACGCCGCTCGGCGAAGGCAAGACGGTGACCGCCGTCGGCCTCGTCGAATCGATGAACGCGATCGGCATCAAGACCATGCTCGCCCTCCGCGAGCCGTCCCTCGGCCCGGTCTTCGGCATCAAGGGCGGCGCGGCCGGCGGCGGCTACTCGCAGGTCGTGCCGATGGAGGACATCAACCTCCACTTCACCGGCGACATCCACGCCGTCGGCGCGGCCAACAACCTGCTGGCCGCCATGGTCGACAGCCACCTCATGCACGGCAACGAGCTCGACATCGATCCGCTCACCATCTCCTGGCGCCGTGTCGTCGACCTGAACGACCGCGCCATGCGCGAGATCGTCAACGGCCTCGGTGGCCGCCTGAACGGCATCCCGCGCCAGACCGGCTACGACATCACGGTCGCCTCCGAGGTCATGGCCATCCTCGGCCTCGCCACCTCGCTCAAGGACCTGCGTGAGCGTCTCGGCCGCGTCACGTTCGGCTATAGCACCGAGGGCAAGCCGCTGACCGCCGACGACATCGGGGCGGGTGGCGCGATGGCCGTGCTTCTCAAGGACGCCATCAAGCCGAACCTCGTGCAGACGCTCGAGGGCAATGCGGCGCTCATCCACGCGGGGCCCTTCGCCAACATCGCCCAGGGCAACAACTCGATCATCGCCGACCAGGTCGCCATGAAGCTGGCCGACTACCTCGTCACCGAGAGCGGCTTCGCCGCCGACCTGGGCGCCGAGAAGTTCATGGACATCATCTGCCGCTACGGCGGCTTCGCGCCGAGCGCGGTGGTCATCACCTGCACCATGCGCGCCCTCAAGATGCACGGCGGCCTGCCGGTCGATGCCGAGCTGCTCAAGGCCGAGAACAACGCCGCCCTCGAGAAGGGCTGCGAGAACCTCGCCAAGCAGATCGAGAACATGAAGCTCTTCGGCGTGCCCGTCGTGGTGACCATCAACCGCTTCGCCTTCGACCGCCCCGGCGAGATCGAGATCGTGCGCAAGGCGGCCGTGGCGGCCGGCGCCGAAGACGCCGTGCCGATCAACGTCCACGCGCTGGGCGGCGACGGTGGCCAGGAGGCGGCCGCGGTCGTCAAGGCGGCCGCCGACAAGGGCGGCAAGTTCGAGTTCCTCTACTCGCTCGACGCCTCGATCAAAGAGAAGATCGAGACCATCGCCACGAGGGTCTACGGCGCCGACGGGGTCGACTACCTGCCCGAGGCCGAGGCCAAGATCAAGCTCTTCACCGAGCAGGGCCTCGACAAGCTGCCGCTTTGCATGGCCAAGACGCACCTCTCGCTGTCGCACGACCCGGCGCTCAAGGGCCGGCCGCGCGGCTTCCGCGTGCCGATCCGCGACATCCGCCCGGCGACCGGCGCGGGGTACCTCTACCCGCTGCTCGGCGAGATGCGTACTATGCCCGGCCTGGCCAAGCGCCCGGCGGCGGTCGACGTCGACATCGACACCGAGACCGGCCGCATCAAGGGCCTGTTCTAGAGAAGGCCGGACAGCCAGGCCGTAACGACCCGGGGCGGCGGCGCCCACACTATGGAGACAGGCGCCGCCGCCCCGTACCCACTGTGACGGGACGGTCGCCGACGCCGCGCCCATGGCGGGCGCGGTGAGCGGGCCGGACCGCGCGATGGTTCCTTAAGTGATCGGAGGAACGGGTGAGCGACGAAGTCACCATCTACCGCGACGAACCCCTGCAGACCTACGTCGACGACGCCGCGTCGGGCAAGCCGGCGCCGGGCGGCGGCAGCGTCTCGGCCTGCGCCGGCGCCCTGGGCGCGGCGCTCGTGTCGATGGTCTGTAACCTGACGATCGGGAAAGAGAAGTTCGCCGCAGTCGAGGCGTCCCTGAAAGACATCGTGGGCCGCTCCGAGGCCTGCCGCACCGAGCTCGAGCGCCTCCTGCAGGACGACACCACCGCCTACAACGGCGTGATCGAGGGCTACCGCATGCCCAAGGACACGGCCGAGCAGCAGACCGTCCGCGCCGCCCACATCCAGGCGGCGCTCAAGGTGGCGGCCAACGTGCCGCTCGAGATCGCCCGCGTGGCGCTCGATGTGTGCCGCCTGGCAAAGACGGCGGCCGAGCTCGGCAACCCGGCCGCCGTGACCGATGCCGCGATCGGCGCCATCCTCGGCGAGGGGGCGGCGCAGGGCGCCGCCCTGAACGTGCTGATCAACCTGGGGTCGATCAGGGACGAGTCCTACGTGGCCCAGTGCCGCGCCGAGCTCGAGAGCATCCTCGCCGACGCCGTCACGCTGCGCGCCGAGGTCATGGCGATCACCCACAGCAAGCTGTAAAGCAGCGCGCGGCGGCCCGTCGCGCGAAGGCAAGCGAACAAAGGACTGGACTCAAGATGACAGCGCAGATCATCGACGGCAAGGCGATCGCCGAGCAGGTGCGCGCCGAGATCGTCGCCGAGGTCGAGAAGCTCGCCGCCCGGGGCGTCAAGCCGGGCGTCGCGACCATCCTCGTCGGCGACGACGGCGGCGCGCAGTTCTACCGCGGTCAGATCGAGAAGAACACCGGCACGGTCGGCTTCAACTACTTCAACCACACGCTGCCGGCCGGTACGAGCCAGGCCGAGGTCCTCGACCTCATCGCCGGGCTCAACGCCGACCCGGCCGTGCACGGCATCCTGGCCCTCATGCCGATGGCCGGCGAGATCGACCAGAACGCCGTCTTCAACGCCATCGCACAGGTAAAGGACCTCGACTGCGTGAACCCGGCCAACATCGGTCATGTGCTGCTCGGCGACTTTCTGTTCGCGCCGGCCACGCCGTCGGCCTGCATGGAGATCCTCGCGCGAGAAGGCGTCGACCTGATGTACGTCGACGACGAGGGCAAGGACCGGGGCCTCAACGTCACGATCGTCAACCACTCGAACATCGTCGGCAAGCCGGCCGCCCTGCTGTGCCTGAACAAGAACGCGACCGTGCACGTCGTCCACGTGTTCAGCAAGGACGTGCCCGCCGCCTGCCGCGAGGCCGACGTGCTCATCTGCGCCGCGCCGGTGCAGAACCTGATCAAGAAGGACATGGTCAAGCCGGGCGCGATCGTCGTCGACGTCACCACCATCCGCATCGACGGCAAGCAGGTCGGCAGCCTCGAGTTCGACGGCGTCTGCGAGGTGGCCTCGAAGGTCACCCCGGTGCCCGGCGGGGTCGGCCCGGTGACCAATGTGATCCTCCTGAAGAACGCCCTGGCGGCCTGCAAGGCGCAGACCGGGGCGGCCTGAGGCGCGAGCCGCTCGCGGCCGTCGGCGGTGGCGCGCGGTGGCGCGCCCCGCCGCCGGGGCTCGCGGTTGCGCGCCCCGCCGCCGAGGCGCGACAATGGGTCGAGCGGTCGTCCGGGTCTCGGGCCGCGATGCCGACGCGCGGCGACCGGCTCGAGCAGACACGCAGCCGACGTTGATGATGGAACGCCCCCGTGGGCCGTTCGTGGTGACGAAGCGGAGTGATGCGATGCCCAGGCGCGCAAAAGACACCCCCCAGGCCGATCCCGCGGCGTCTGCTCTCGATCTCGACCTGTCCGAGGTCGGCCGGGTCGTCGGCGAGATCGACCCGAACGGCAACCTCATCGCCGTGCTGCAGCATGTGCAGGCTCACTACGGCTATCTGCCCGAACCGGTCGTCGACGAGATCGCCCGGCTGTCGGGCGTGCCCGCCTCACGCATCTACGGCATCGTCACCTTCTACGCCCAGTTCTCGACCGAGCCCAGCGGCCGTCACAGGGTCTTCGTCTGCCACGGCACCGCCTGTCACGTGGCCGGCGCGCCGCGGATCACCGAGGCCCTCGAGCAGGAGCTCGGCGTGCCCGACGGCGGCACCACGCCGGACATGAGCTTCACGCTCGGCTCGGTGGCCTGCATGGGGGCCTGCTCCCAGGCGCCGGTCATGCGCATCGACGCCGAGACCTTTGGCAACCTCACGCCCGACGCGACCCGCAAGTACATCCTCGAGGTGCTCGGCGGCCTCGGCCTCACGGCCGACGACCTGAGGGGCGCCACGGCCGGGCCCGGGGACGCACACCCCGGGGCGAGCGGCTCGGCAAAGGACGGCGGCCATGAGTGACGAGATGGCCGCCGCCGGCGGCGTGCGCGTCGGTGTCGTGCCGGCCGCGAACGGCAAGCGCCGCGTGCAGGTCTGCGCCGGCACGGCCTGCGTCTTCGCCGGCTCGCTCAAGATGTTCGCGGCCTTCGAAGAGGAGATCGCCGCGGCCGGTCTGGCCGACGAGGTCGAGGTCGCCATCATCGGCTGTCACGGCCTCTGCTCGCAGGGGCCGCTCGCGGTCATCTCGGGCGAGGAGACCTACTACCCCAAGCTCAAGGCCAAGCACGTCAAGCGCATCGTCGAGGAACACCTCGTCGGCGGCGCCATCGTCGAAGACCTCCTCTACATCGAGCCGGGCAGCGGCGAGCGCATCGCCTGCTGGCACGACATCCCCTTCTACGCCCAGCAGACGCGCATCGCGCTGCGCGACGTCGGCATCATCCACCCCGAGCGCATCGAGGAGTACGTCGCACGCGGCGGCTACGCCGCCGCCCGCACCGTCGTCACCGAGAAGACGCCCGAGTGGGTCGTCGACGAGGTCCTCGCCTCGGGCATCCGCGGCCGCGGCGGCGCCGGCTTTCCGACCGGCCAGAAGTGGAAGTTCGCGGCCGCCTCGCAGAGCGACCAGAAGTACCTCATCTGCAACGGCGATGAGGGCGACCCCGGCGCCTTCATGGACGCTTCGATCATGGACGGCGACCCGCACGCGGTGATCGAGGGCATGATCATCGGCTCGTATGCGATCGGCGCCCGCGACGGCTACATCTACGTGCGCGCCGAGTATCCCCTGGCGGTCAAGCGCCTGCGCCTGGCGATCGCCCAGGCCGAAGAGCGCGGCTTCCTCGGCGACGGGGTGTTCGGCTCCGACCGGAGCTTCCATGTGAAGATCAAGGAGGGCGCCGGCGCCTTCGTCTGCGGCGAGGAGACGGCCCTGATGGCGAGCATCGAGGGCCGTCGCGGCATGCCGCGCTCGCGGCCGCCGTTCCCGGCGGTGTCGGGCCTCTGGAGCAAGCCCACCAACATCAACAACGTCGAGACCTACGCCAACATCCCCTGGATCATCACCAACGGCGCGGCCGCCTACGCCGCGCTGGGCACCGAGAAGAGCCGCGGCACCAAGGCCTTCTCGCTGGCCGGCAAGGTGGTCAACGGCGGCCTCGCCGAGGTGCCGATCGGCTCGACCATCAGGGAGATGGTCTACGGCGTCGGCGGCGGCATCAAGGGCGGCCGCGAGTTCAAGGCGGTGCAGCTCGGTGGCCCCTCGGGCGGCTGCGTGCCGGCGGCGCTGATCGACACGCCGATCGACTACGAGAGCCTGGCCGCCACCGGCGCGATCATGGGCTCGGGCGGCATGGTCGTCGCCGACGACCAGACCTGCATGGTCGACCTCGCGCGCTACTTCTTGCAGTTCACCCAGAACGAGAGCTGCGGCAAGTGCGTTCCCTGCCGCCTGGGCACCAAGCGCATGCTCGAGATCCTCGAGCGCATCACGGCCGGCCAAGGCGAGGACGGCGACATCGAACGCCTGCAGAAGCTCGCCGAGACGATCAAGCGCACCAGCCTCTGCGGGCTGGGCCAGACGGCACCCAACCCCGTGCTCACGACCATCCGCTACTTCCGCGACGAGTACGAGGCCCACATCTACGACGCCGCCTGCCCGGCGCGGGCCTGCATCGCGCTCATCACCTACAGCATCGATCCCGAGACCTGCACGGGCTGCACGCTGTGCGTCAAGAAGTGTCCGGTCGGCGCCGTCGGCGGCGAGCGCAAGCAGGCCCACGCGATCGACACCACACTTTGTACGAAGTGCGACACCTGCCGCCAGGTCTGTAAGTTCGGCGCCGTGCAGCGCCTGACGGGCGACGAGGTCGCCGCCGTGGGCGCCCGCCCCGGCAGTCCGACCTGACGCCCGCGAGGCTCGACACCCCTCGCATTGGCGGGCGAGGTGCGATAGTCTGCGCCCCGGGGGGTTTCGGCCGAGTTCTTCGGTCGCGTTCCCTTCGTGGTGCGGACTGTCAGAAACCGACGTGCGGTCGCAGGCGAGTGTGCGAATCCTACGAGGCTGCGCGGCAGGTTGACATTTTCCGACGGTTGGATTGAAGTACAGGGCGTTGTACAGACGATGGGGGAACTGGGGTGACATTCACTCTCGACGCGATCGATCGCCAGATCGTCGCGCTCCTTTCCGAAGACGGTCGCGTCTCGTCCGCTGAGATGACCCGTCGCATCGGTCACGTGTCCGAACGGGCCGTGCGCTACCGCATCGAGCGGCTCGTGCGCGCCGGCGTCATCAAGGTTACCGCCATCGTCAACCCGCAGGCGGTCGGCTACCGGGTCACCGGCGACGTGATCATCGAGGTCGCGCCCGGCATGCTCCAGGCCGTGGCCGAGCGGCTCTGCAGCCTCGACAACATCAGCTACGTCGCCGGATCGGTCGGCGACGGCGACTTGAGCGCGCAGGTGTACGCGCGCGACACCGAAGACCTGTTGCGCTTCGTCGACGAGGTGATCGGCAAGGTCCAGGGAGTCTCGCGGACAAGGACCGTCGTGGTCCCCTGGAAGCTCAAGGACATCTATCAGTGGCGCATTCCCGAGACGGTCGGGGAGAAGGGAGGCGGCGGACTCTAGCTCAAGGTAGGTGTGTATCGGACGGCCGTCCCCGTAGTCTCTCCAGTATGGTCGGGCGGTCGTTGAAGGGATCCAAGGGGGCGATAGTGTCTGACGAACTAGCTTATGCACGCAAGGCAAGCGGCCTGGTGCGCGGCCTCTCCATGATGGACGCGTTCGCGGTCGGCTTCATGAACCAGGGACTGACTCCCAGCATCTGGGTGACCATCAGCCTCGGTCTCGGCGTCTTCCTCGGTGGCAACCTCATCATCGCCGCCATCATCTCGGCCGTGCTGGCCGGCATCGGCTTCCCGCTCGTCTGGGGCATCCTCGGCGGCTCCATGCCGCGGTCGGGCGGCGAGTACGTGTACAACTCGCGCATCATCCACCCGGTCTACGGCATCGCCCAGAGCTTCGGCGACGCCGCCATCTGGCTGATGTGGCTCTACGTGCTGGCGCCGCTGGCCGTCGATCCCGGTCTCACCATCACCTTCAACTACCTGGGCTGGACCGGCGCCTCCAACTGGCTGGTCAGCGCCACCTGGCACACCTTCCTCATCGCGTCCATTCTCAACGTCGTCGGCTTCCTGTTCGTGGTCTTCGGCATCAAGATCTTTGCCCGGGCGCAGAAGATCGTCATGTTCTTCGGCATCGGCGGCTGCGCCCTGATCGGCGTGGTCCTGACCTTCACGTCGCGGGCCAAGTTCATGAGCAAGTGGGACGCGGCCGCGGCGGCGCCTGGCGTCCACGGCCCCACCTACCACACCTTCATCGCTCAGGTCGGCACGGCCGCCGGCCAGGTCATGCCCACGCACACGAACTGGAGCGCCACCCTGGGCACCATGGTCGCCATGTCGTGGCTGTTCGCCTACGCCTACTCGATCGCCTTCATCGCCGGCGAGGTCAAGCGCCCCGACAAGTCGATCATCTGGGCCAACACCTTCGCCATCCTGGTGCCGTTCATCTTCATGATGTGGTTCGCCATCATCCTGTACCACACGGTCGGCTTCCAGTTCCTGAACGCGTCGGCCTGGAACGACAACAACGGGCCGATCGCCTCGATGGCCCACATGCCGTACGGCAGCAACTTCATCGACCTCGCCGTGTACGTCATAGGTACGTCGGCCTGGTACACGAAGCTCGCCGCCGGCATCATGGGCTTCTCGTATGTGGCCTTCACCGTCTGGTGGCTGGCGCTTTCGTACCTGGCCTTCCCGCGTATCCTGTTCGCCTGGGGCATGGACCGCATGGGCCCCAAGTGGTTCACCGACATCAACCCGCGCTTCGCTTCGCCGGTCAAGAACCACGTTCTCTGCCTCGTCCTCGGTCAGGCATTGCTCGTCCTCTACTACACGCTCCTGCAGAACACGATGCAGAACATCGTGCTCACCGGCATGCAGGTGACCTCGGTGTTCATTCCGACGGCGATCGCTGCCTTCTGGTTCCCCTACTCACGCAGGGCCAAGGGCGTGTGGGATTCGTCGCCGTACAAGAAGTGGACCTTCCTCGGCCTGCCCGTGATCGTCTGGGGCGCCTCGGTCGACATGGTCTACCTCTGCATCCTGCTCTACTACTTCATCGTCCACAACGCGGCGACCGCGACGTTCACCGGCTCCTCGGTCATTCTGTTCGTCGGTATCTGGGTCGCCGGCATCATCTGGTACTACGCCTGGAGCGCCTACAACAAGTCGAAGTCCGGCATGGACATCTCGGCCGTGACCTACGGCGAGCTGCCTCCGGAGTGACCTGACAAGCCGCGTGGGGGGCGGGAGTTCCGGCTCCCGCCCCCAGTTTCATCACAGGGAGCGTGATAGATGATCAAACTGTTCTACGTCACCGATATCCACGGCTCGAACGTCTGCTACCGCAAGTTCCTGAACGCCCTGCCCATCTACGGCGTCGACGTCGCCGTGCTGAACGGCGACCTGCTCGGCAAGGTGCTCATCCCCATGGTCGAAAAGCCCGGCGGTGGCTGGGAGTGCCACCTCATGGGCATGTACACCGAGATGAACACCGAAGCCGAGCTCGCCGACGTCAAGAAGATCATCGAGAACGCGGGCTACTACTGGGTGCATCAGACCCGCGAGGAGTTCGAAGCCACCAAGGCCGACCCCAAGCTGATCGACAAGCTCTTCAAGCACCGCGCCTACGAGCGCATCCAGGAATGGCTCGAGCTGGCCGACGAGCGCCTCGAGGGCAAGAGCCACGAGGTCTACATCTGTCCGGGCAACGACGACTGGTGGGAGGTCGACGACATGATCTCCTGCATGAAGCTGGTCAAGCCCTGCGACAACCTGGTCGTCGACATCGACGGGCACGAGATGGTGTCGTGCTCGCGCAGCAACCCGACACCGTGGGACACGCCGCGTGAGGAGTCCGAGGAAGAGCTCTCAGTCCATCTCGACGAGCTCGTCAAGCGCGTCACCAACTACGAGAGCGCGATCTTCAACTTCCACGTGCCGCCCTACGGCTACTCGCTCGACCTGTGCCCGAAACTCGACGAGAACATGAAGATGGCGGCCGAAGAGAAGATCCACGCCGGCAGCCAGGGCGCCAAGCAGGTCATCGAGAAGTACCAGCCGCTGCTCGGCCTCCACGGCCACATCCACGAGTCGCGCGGCGCCCAGAAGGCCGGCCGCACGCTCATGATCAACCCCGGCAGCGAGTACTCCGAGGGCATCCTCAAGGGCGTCATCATCATGCTCGACAAGAAGAAGGTGAAGGACTACGTGTTCACCCAGGGTTGATCCACGACGATCGATCCACGCGGCGCCCGGCCGGCGTCTTCCGTCCGTGGTCCAAAGGAGGCGATAGCAGGCGATGAGCACCAAGCCCTTCATCCTGCCGAAGGACATCCCGCTCGACCAGTATCCCAAGCCCGAAGCCTTCCTTGCGGAGGGCAAGAGGATCGTCGACGCCGCTCGCCAGGCCGACATCGTCATGCGGGTCATGGGTCCGCTCGCGCTGCACTACTACTTCCCCGAGCAGATCGAGCTCTATGCCCGGCTCGAGCGCCTGGGTGAGCGCTACTTCACCGACATCGACTACGCCGCCTACGGCAAGAACAGCGGCAAGATGCCCAAGTTCATGGAGACCCTCGGCTACGAGTGCGACCTGCCGACGATGATGGCGTCGGGCAAGACGCGGCACATCTACTACGCCGGTCCCGTGCCCATGATCGACGTGTTCTTCGACAAGCTCGACTACTGTCACGAGGTCCTCTACAAGGATCGTCTCGAGCTCGACCCCTATAGCGTGACGCTCGCCGACATCATGCTGCAGAAGCTGCAGATCTGGGAGATCAACGACAAGGACCTGAAGGACATCGAGTATCTGCTGACGACCGCCGAGATCGGCGACGACGACACACAGAGGATCAATCAGACCTACATCGCCCGGCGCTTCGCCGACGACTGGGGCTTCTGGTACACGGCCACCACCAACTTCGGCCGCGTCAAGGAGCACGTCGACAACGTGCCGGCCTTCACGCCCGAGCAGCGCCAGCACATCAAGGACCGCTGCGACCAGTTCCTCGCGCGCATCGAGGCCGAGCCCAAGACCAAGGGCTGGAACAAGCGCGCCAAGAAGGGCACGAGCAAGCTCTGGTACAACACCGGCTTCTCCGACTGGTGAGCCTGATGGGGCGGCCGCGGCCGTAAGGCCGCGGCCGCCTCTGCGTCGAGGGACGGGCGGCTGCCGTATGGCAGCCGCCCGTCCCTCCACTTTCCGCTGATCCGGGGAGCGCTCCCTAGTGGGCGGCGAGCGCCCCGCTCGCCTGCTTATCGCGCACCGCCGAGAGGACGGGCTCGAGACGCGAGAGGACCTCGTCGAGTTGCTCGTAGGAGATCACCGCCGGCGGTTCGAGGCGCAGCGTCTTGGCGTTGTTCAAGGTGCCGCCGACGAGCACGCCGCTGCCGAACAGGCCCGACGAGATGGCGTAGCCTATCTCGGGGGTCCTGAACTCCATACCGATCAACAGACCAAGGCCGCGCACCTCGTCGAAGAGGTCGGGGTAGTCGTCGGCGAGCCTCTCGACTCCCGCTTTCAGATAGGCGCCCTTTTCGGCCGCCTGCCGGGGGATGTCCTCCTCGAGGGTGGCGTGCAGGGCGCCGATCGCCGCCGCCGTGGCCAGGGGGTTGCCGCCGAAGGTCGTGGTGTGCAGATAGGGGTTGGCGAACATGGCCTTGAAGATGCGCTCCTTGACGACGATGTTGCCGCAGGGGATCACCGCGCCGCCGAAGGCCTTGCCCATGGTCATGATGTCGGGCGCGACATCCCAGTTGTCGACGCCCCAGAGCTTGCCGGTGCGGCCCATGCCGGTCTGCACCTCGTCGGCGATGAAGACGACATCCCACTCGGTGCAGATCTCGCGCACCTGCGGCAGGTAGTCGTCGGGCGGCACGATGGCGCCGGCTTCGCCCTGCACGGGCTCGCAGATGAAGGCGGCGATGTCGAAGCCGATCATGTCGCACACCTTGAGCTCCTGCTCGAGGGCGTCGGCGTCGCCGTAGGGTACGAAGCGCGAGCCGGGCATGAGCGGCTGGAAGGGCACGCGGAACTCGCGCTTGCCGCTCACGCTGAGGCTGCCCATCGACTTGCCGTGGAAGGCCCGGGTGGTGGAGATCACGCCCAGCATGTGGTCGGGCTTCTTCTCGTAGGCGTAGACCTTGGCGAACTTGAGCGCCCCTTCGGTGGCCTCGGTGCCGGAGTTGACGAGGAACGAGTACTGCAGATCGCCGGGGGTGACCATGGCGACCAGCTCGCAGAGGTAGCCGCGCATGGGGTCGAGCAGCTCCTGCGAGTGCAGCGCCTGGTGGCGGAGCTGGCCCAGCACGGCCTTCATGACCGTCGGGTGGCGGTGGCCCAGCATGTAGATGCCGAAGCCGCCCAGGCAGTCGATGAACTCGCGGCCGCGGATGTCCTTGAAGGTCGCCCCGCCGTCGCTCCACTCGACCGCCGTATAGTCGGTCGAGACCGACTTGCGGTAGTCGAGGATGCCGGGGTTGACGTACCGCGTGAAGTTCTCGACGCAGTCGGCGATGACCGCGTCCTGCTCGTCGCGGTTGAGCGCGCACTTCTGCATAAGCTCGAGCGCCTTGCGCGATTCGTGCAGGACACGCTCGCGCAGCTGATCGTCCATCCTCTCTCTCCTAACGCACGGTGTTACGACCAGTGCCGGCCTTGGAGCACTGCGGCCTGAGAGCGAGGGTACGAGTCATCTCCCGTTTCTGGTTTCGCGGGGGTGAGTCGGGCTCTGACGGCCTGCTGGCGCGACCCTGCCGCGATCGAAAGGAGAGGCTTCCCTTTCACTCTACTTTACCCACGCGCGCGGTCCCTGCCAAGTGCCGGCCGTCGGGCACCGCATCTCAGCCCTACTACTGCGTTGCAGCGCCGGTCGTCGTGGTGTAAGTTTTTCGGCGTTGTGGAATGGTCGTCGGCTATCGGCGACCCCGGGGGGTGCCGCACGGCATACCGCGGCAGGTAGCAGGAGGGAACACGTTGGCCCGAGGAACAGTGAAATGGTTCAGCAATGAGAAGGGGTACGGCTTCATCGAGCGCGAAGAGGGTGAAGACCTGTTCGTCCACTTCTCGGAGATCCAGGTCGACGGCTACAAGACCCTGAATCAGGGCCAGGCCGTCGAGTTTGAGATCGCCCAGAGCGACAAGGGCCTGCAGGCCTCCAGGGTCGTGCCCGTCGGCTGACCGTCCGACCGCACGCAGATCCACGCCGCTCCGCGGCCCCGCCGGCTTCGTGCCGGTGGGGCCGTTCTTGTTGCTGTGGTACGATTGCAGGCCCGCTCGAGCGGGGCGTGTGTAGGAGGACTCGCTGATGATCTCACGAGACGATGTCAGTCACGTCGCCCGCCTGGCCCGGCTGCGCCTCGAGGTCGCCGAGGCCGACCGCATGACCGCCGAGCTCGCCAGGATCCTCGAGCACATCGACAAGATCGGCGAGCTCGACCTCGCTGCCGTCGAGCCCACCGCCCACGTGCTCTCGGTCGTCGACGTGCTGCGCCCCGACAAGCCGCGGCCGAGCCTGCCGCGCGACGAGGCGCTGCGCAACGCGCCGGCGGTGAGCGACGACTGCTTCCGCGTGCCCCGGATGCAGGCATGAGCGCCGGCCTCGACCCGCTGCGCCTCACGGCGCGCGAAGCCCGCCGCCTGTTGACCGATGGCGAGATCGCGGCCTCCGAGCTGACCAAGACCTACCTCGACCAGATCGGCCGCGTCGAAGACCGGGTGCACGCCTTCATCCTGGTGACCGCCGACAACGCCGCCAAGTACGCGACCGAGATCGACCGCGAGATGGGCGCCACCCGCGGCGCCCTGGCCGGCCTGCCGACGGCCATCAAGGACAACATGGTCACCGAAGGCGTCACCACCACCTGCGGCTCGAAGATCCTCGGCAACTACCAGCCCGTCTACACGGCCACCGCCGTACGGCGCATCTGGGGCGACCACATCGTCATGCTCGGCAAGGCCAACATGGACGAGTTCGCCATGGGCTCGTCGACCGAGAACTCGGCCTTCGGTCCGACCCGCAACCCGTGGGATCTCTCGACCGTTCCGGGCGGCTCCTCGGGCGGCTCCGCCGCCGCCGTCGCCGCCGGCGAGGCCCTCTGGGCTCTGGGCTCCGACACCGGCGGCTCCATCCGCCAGCCGGCGGCCCTGTGCGGCGTGGTCGGCATGAAACCCACCTACGGCGCCGTGTCGCGCTACGGGCTCATCGCCTTCGCGAGCTCCCTCGACCAGATCGGGCCGCTGACGCGCACCGTCTACGACTGCGCCCTGCTGCTGCGCCGCATCACCGGTCACGACCCGTGCGACTCGACCTCGGTGGCGCTGCCCGGCGAGATCGAGCTGCCGACGGCTGAGCGTCTCGACGGCCTGCGGTTCGGAATCCCCACCGAGTACGTCGCGGCGGGCATCGAACCAGGCGTGCTTGCGCGCTTCGAGCAGACCGTGGCCCTGATCGAGGAGCTTGGCGCCACCTGCGTCGAGATCAGCCTGCCGCACACCGAGTACGCCCTGCCCGCCTACTACATCATCGCCCCCGCCGAAGCGAGCGCGAACCTGGCGCGCTTCGACGGCGTGCGGTACGGCTACCGCTCGGCGCGCGCCGCCGACCTGACCGAGATGTACGAGGCGACGCGCGGCGAGGGCTTCGGCCCCGAGGTCAAGCGCCGCATCATGATCGGCACCTACGCGCTGTCGTCGGGCTACTACCAGGCCTACTACGGACAGGCGCAGAGGGTACGCACGCTCGTGCGGCGCGACTTCGACACCGCCTTCGCCCAGGTCGACCTGATCGTCTCGCCGACCTCGCCCACGGTCGCCTTTGGCCTGGGCTCGCGCACGAGCGACCCCCTCGCCATGTACCAGAGCGACATCTGCACCATACCGGTGAACCTCGCCGGGCTGCCGGCCATCTCCATCCCCTGCGGCCTGGCGGGCCATCTCCCGGTCGGGTTCCAGCTCATGGGGCCGGCCTTCTCCGAGAACCGGCTGCTCTCGGCGGCGCACGCCCTCGAGGGGGCGATCGGCTTCAAGGCCGTGCCGACCTTCTGCGACTCGCGCGAGCCGTCGGTCGCACCGGGCGGACCCTGCAGCCAGGCCGCGATCGAGGCGCTCGAGCGATGAGCGCCTGGGAACCCGTCATCGGCCTCGAGGTCCACGTCGAGCTCGACACCGAGACCAAGATGTTCTGCGGCTGCGCGGTGAGCAAAGGCGATCCGGCCAACACCCACACCTGCCCGGTCTGTCTCGCCCACCCGGGGGCGCTACCGGTAGTGAACGAGCGCGCCGTCGAGTACGCCGCGCGCATCGCCCTGGCCCTGGGCTGCACGGTGCGGCCGCGCAGCATCTTCCACCGCAAGAACTACTTCTATCCCGACCTGCCCAAGGCCTACCAGATCAGCCAGTACGACGAGCCGCTGGCCGTGGCCGGCTCGTTCGAGTACTGGGTGGGCGACGAGAAGCTCTCCTGCCGCATCAACCGGGTGCACATGGAAGAGGACGCGGCCAAGCTGGTCCACGCCGGCGGCGAGGCCGGGCGGATCGCCGGCTCCGAGTACTCGATGGTCGACTTCAACCGCGGCGGCACGCCGCTGATCGAGATCGTCGGCGAGCCCGACATCCTGTCGCCCGAGGCGGCCCGCGAGTTCCTTCAGCAACTGCGCAACCTGGTGATCGGCCTGGGCGTGAGCGCCTGCAACATGGAGGAGGGCCAGATCCGCTGGGACGCCAACATCAGCGTCCGGCCCGCCGGCAGCGACCGTCTCGGCACCCGCACCGAGCTCAAGAACATGAACAGCTTCCGGTTCCTGCAGCAGGCGCTCGAATCCGAGCTGCCGCGCCAGATCGCCGTGCTCGAGGCGGGCGGTACGATCGACCAGGAGACGCTGCACTTCGACCCCGAGAGCGGCGCCACGACGCCGCTGCGCTCCAAAGAGGAGGCGCACGACTACCGCTACTTCCGCGAGCCCGACCTCGTGCCGTTGACGACGACCGTGGCCTGGGTCGACGGGGTGCGGCGGGCGCTGCCCGAGCTGCCGGCGGCCCGCGTCGCGCGCTTCATGGCCCAGTACGGGCTGTCGCGTTACGACGCCACCGTGCTCGGCGGCGGGTCGGCCATGGCGGGCTTCTACGAGCAGCTCGTCGCCGAGGGCATCGGCGCCAAGCTGGCGGCCAACTGGGCGATGGGCGAGTACTCGGCTCACCTGAACGGCGCCGGTCTCGAACCCGGCCACGGACACGTGACGGCGGCCCGCCTGGCCGCGTTGCTGCGCCTCGTCGCCGACGGCGAGCTGTCGGGTACGGGAGCCAAGCAGGTGTTCGCTCTCATGGTCGAGGAGCGTGGCGAGCCGCTCGACATCGTCCGCCGGCACGACCTCGGCCAGGTCTCCGACTCGGCCGAGCTCGAAGCGGTCGTCGCCGCGGTGCTGGCCGCGCACCCGGCCCAGGTCGAACAGTACCGGGCCGGCAAGCAACAGCTCGCCGGCTTCTTCGTCGGCCAGGTGATGAAGGCCACGCAGGGCAAGGCGAACCCCCAGCTCGTGGGCGAGCTCGTGAAGGCGGCGCTGTCCGGTTGACGGTGATTGCCAGAGGTGACCGCCCTGTGGAACAATGATGCAGACTCTTGCCCACATGCACGGCTCGCGCGTGCATGGCGCGGCTTGTCTCATTCCCACCGCCTGCATATTGGTGCGGTCCCGGTGAGGGCGCCGGAGACCGTCGGACGGTGATTCGGGGGTACGAGCATGACTGACTTCAAACCAGGTGATCTCTCGAGCTTCGTCATCGTCGAAGAGGCGCCCGCCGAAGGTCCCCCAGTGCGCATCGACGACACCACCCTGCGCGACGGCGAGCAGACCGCCGGCGTCGTCTTCTCGAACCACGAGAAGATCCGCATCGCCAAGCTGTTGAACGAGGTCGGCGTGCACCAGATCGAGGTCGGCATCCCGGCCATGCTCGGCGACGAGAAGCAGGTCATCACGCAGATCGTCGAGCTCGGCCTCAAGCCCTCGATCCTCGCCTGGAACCGGGCGGTCGTCGCCGACATCCAGCACTCCCTCGACTGCGGCGTCGACGCCGTCGCCATCTCCATGTCGGCGAGCGACATCCACATCGAGCACAAGCTGCAGAAGTCGCGCCAGTGGGTGCTCGACCAGATCCGCGCCTGCGTGGCCTTCGCCAAGGAGCACGACGTGTACGTGTCGGTCAACGCCGAAGACGCCTCGCGGGCCGACCTCGAGTTCCTGCTGCGCTTCGCCCGGGCGGCCAAGGAGGAGGGCGCCGACCGCCTGCGTTTCTGCGACACGCTCGGTATCCTCGACCCGTTCGACACCTACAACGTGATCAGCTTTCTCACGCGTCAGGGTCTCGAGATCGAGATGCACACCCACGACGACTTCGGCATGGCCACGGCCAACGCCCTCGCCGGCATCAAGGCGGGGGCGACCTACGTCAACACCACCGTGAACGGTCTCGGCGAGCGGGCCGGCAACGCGGCCCTCGAAGAGGTCGTCATGGCGCTCAAGTTCATCGGCCAGGTCGACCTCGGCCTGCACACCTCGCGCTTTCGCGAGCTCTGCGAGTACGTTGCCGCCGCCTCGGCGCGCACCATCCCCGCCTGGAAGAGCATCGTCGGCACCAACGTCTTCGCCCACGAGTCGGGCATCCACGCCGACGGCGTCATCAAGAACCCGCTCAACTACGAAGCCTACGCGCCCGAAGACGTCGGTCTCGAACGGCAGATCGTGGTCGGCAAGCACTCGGGGTCGCGCACCATCTTGCGCAAGTTCCAGGAGTTCGGCATCGAGCTCTCCGACCACGACGCCGACGAGCTCCTGAAGATGGTGCGCCAGACGGCGGTCGAGCTCAAGCGGGCGCTGTTCTCCAAGGAGATCATGTACATCTACCAGGACTACATCGCGCGGCTCGGCGACGAGCTGCCCCTGCCGAGCGCCGGCGCGGCCGCGCCCGGCGGCCCGGCATGATCGCGCCCGGCGGCCCCGCGTGACCGCGCCCGCCACCATCGCCGAGAAGGTCATCGCCGCGCACGCCGGCCTCGAAGCGGTCGTCCCCGGCCAGATCGTCGTCTGCCTCGTCGATCTGGCCATCGCCCAGGACGGCACCGGGCCGCTCGCCATCCAGCAGCTGCGCGACCTCGGACGGGTGCGCGTGAGCGTGCCGACCGCCGTCTTCTTCATCGACCATGCGGCGCCGTCGCCGCGGGTCGAGCTCTCCAACGCCCACCAGCTCGTGCGCCGTTTCTGCGCCGAGACGGGAGCGACGCTCTCCGACGTCGAGATGGGTGTCTGTCACCAGCGCGTCGCCGAAACCTACGCCAAGCCGGGTGACATCGTGATCGGCGCCGACTCGCACACCTGCACGGCCGGCGCCCTGGGCGCCTTTGCCACGGGCATGGGCTCCACCGACGTCGCCATCGGCATGGCGACCGGGCAGACCTGGCTGCGCGTGCCCGAGACCTTCCGTATTGAGGTCGGTGGGCGCTTCGCCGACGGCGTCACCGCCAAAGACCTCATCCTCACGATCATCGGCCGCCTGGGCGCCGACGGCGCCACCTACAAGGCGCTCGAGTTCGGCGGCCCGGCCATCGAGGCGCTGCCCATGCACGAACGGCTCACCCTGACCAACATGGCCGTCGAAGCGGGCGCCAAGACCGGCCTCGTGGCCGCCGACGAGGTAACACGGGCGTTCCTCTCCGCCCACGACCGCGAGGCCCACTATCGCCCGGTGGCGCCCGACCCGGGCGCCGCCTACGAGCGCTCGCTGTCGTACATCGCCGACGAGCTCGTGCCGGTCGTCGCGGCGCCGCACACGGTCGACAACGTGCACCCGGCCGCCGAGGTCGCCGGCACCAGAGTCGACCAGGTCCTCATCGGCACCTGCACGAACGGGCGCCTCGAGGACCTGCGCGCGGCGGCCCGGCTCCTGCGCGGCCACCAGCGCGCGGCCCGCACCCGCCTGATCGTCACACCGGCCTCGCGGGCCGTCTGGCGGGCGGCCGCCGACGAAGGCCTGCTGCAGGCGTTCGCCGACGCCGGCGCCGTCGTCACCAACCCCGGCTGCGGCGCCTGCGTCGGGGTCCACGAAGGCATCCTCGCCGACGGCGAGGTCTGCGTGAGCACGGCCAACCGCAACTTCAAGGGACGCATGGGCAATCCCCAGGGCGCCATCTACCTCGCTTCGCCGCTCACGGCCGCCGCGGCGGCCGTCGCCGGCGAGATCGTTGATCCGCGCGAGCTGCTCGGCTCGGGCGAGCTTTCAGACAAAGGAGAGCAGCATGGCTAAGCAGTACGACGCGCCGCCGCCGATGGTCATCGACCCGGCCAGGCGCTACACCGCCACCATCTCGACCGAGCGCGGCGACATCGTCGCCGAGCTCTACGCCGACAAGGTCCCCGTCACCGTCAACAACTTCGTCTTCCTGGCGCGCGACGGCTACTACGACGGCGTCACGTTCCACCGCGTCATCGGTAACTTCATGGCCCAGACCGGCGATCCGACCGGCACCGGTCGCGGTGGCCCCGGCTACAGGTTCGCCGACGAGTTCGACCCGAGCCTGCGCCACGACGGCCCCGGCGTGCTCTCCATGGCCAACGCCGGCCCCAACACCAACGGCTCGCAGTTCTTCATCACCCACAAGGCCACGCCGCATCTCGACGGCAAGCACGCGGTCTTCGGTCGCGTCACCTCGGGCATGGACGTCGTCTACTCCATCCCCGAGCGCGACCCCATGAGCGCCCACGAGCCGGGCCTCGCCATGACCAGCGTGACCATCACCGAAAGCGACGTCTGAGCGATGCCCGCGGCCGGCGGTGCGAGCGACGTCCTGCGTGGGCGCGCCTGGACGTTCGGGAACGACATCTCGACCGACCAGATCGCCCCGGGCCGGCTGTTCCACCTGCGCACCGACCTGCCCGAGCTGGCCAAGCACGTCCTCGAAGACGAAAACCCCGAGTTCGCCAAGCGCCTCAAGCCGGGCGACTTCGTGGTCGGGGGACGCAACTTCGGCCTCGGCTCGAGCCGCGAGCACGCACCGCGCATCATCCGCATCGCTGGCGTCGGGGCGGTGCTCGCCCAGTCGTTCGCCCGCATCTTCTTTCGCAACGCGATCAACGTCGGGCTGCCGGTGCTCGTCTGCGACACGAGCGCGATCGAGCAGTGGGACGACCTCGAGGTCGATCTCGCCGCCGGCGAGGTCCGCGACCTGACCAAGGGCGCCGTCGTGCCGTTCGCGCCGCTGCCGCCGGTCATGCTCAAGATCCTCTCCGACGGCGGCCTCGTCGAGCACTTCCGCAAGTACGGCGAGTTCCACCTGCCCGAGGGCTGAAGTCGATGGCCTATCATGTGACGCTCATTCCCGGCGACGGCACCGGCCCCGAGCTGGCCGCCGCCCTCGAGACCGTGATCGCCGCCAGCGGCGTGGCCATCGTCTGGGAGCGCCACGACGCCGGCGCCGCGGTGCTGGAGCGCCGCGGCACACCGCTGCCCGACGAGGTCGTCGAGTCGGTCAGGGCCACGAAGGTCGCCATGAAGGGGCCGGTCACGACTCCGGTGGGATCGGGCTTTCGTTCGGTCAACGTGGCGCTGCGCGTGGCTCTCGACCTCTACGCCTGCCTGCGACCGGCGAAGTCGCTCGTCGGCGTGCCCAGTCGCTTCACGGGCATCGACCTCGTGGTCGTGCGCGAGAACACCGAAGACCTGTACACCGGCATCGAGCACCAGCTCACTCCCGACGTCGCCGAGTCCGTCAAGGTCATCACGCGGCGCGGCAGCGAGCGCATCGTGCGCTACGCCTTCGAGTACGCCCGGGCTCACGGCCGCCACAGGGTCACGGCCGTGCACAAGGCCAACATCATGAAGCTCACCGACGGCCTGTTCCTGCGCGTCGCCCGGGAGGTGGCCGCGGCCTACCCCGACGTCGAGTTCGACGACCGTATCGTCGACAACCTCTGCCAGCAGCTCGTGATGGCGCCCGAGCGCTTCGACGTGCTCGTCTGCCCCAATCTCTACGGCGACATCGTCAGCGACCTCTGCGCCGGACTGATCGGCGGCCCCGGGGTCGCGCCGGGGGCCAACGTGGGCGCCGACGCCGCCGTGTTCGAGGCCGTGCACGGCAGCGGCCCCGACATCGCCGGGCGCGACATCGTGAACCCCACGGCCTTTCTGCTGTCGGGCGTGCTCATGCTCGAGCACCTGGGCGAGACCGTCGCCGCCGCGCGCCTCCACGACGCCGTGGCCGCCGTCATCGCCGAGGGTCGGCAGCTGACGCCCGACCTGGGCGGCGCGGCCGGCACGCAGGAGTTCGCCCGGGCCGTCGCCGCCCGGCTTTAGCCGACAAGCTCACCTCACCACGCCAAGGAGGCTCCCGTGCCCACGAATCCCGAGGACCGCCGCTTCAACATCCACGCCACACCCGAGATGATGGCCGGCGTCTATGCCAACTTCGCCAACGTCAGCCACTCCGATTACGAGTTCTCGCTGACCTTCATGCGGCTCGACCACGAGAACGAGACCGACGAAGAGGTCAACGGTGTGGTCGTGTCGCGCATCAACATGTCGGCGCGCTTCATGAAGGAGCTGATCGAGGCGATGAACGACAACTTCGGCAAGTGGCAGGCCGGCGAGAACATCCGCAACCTGCCCGAGGCGCCCGACCACGACTGACCGACAGACCCTCCGCCGACCTACCCCGTTATCCTCGCGCGCGGGCAACGGTTTCTCGAATAGGAGCTGGGGTTTTGTGGCCCCCCGGACGATTGCCCGCGGCGCTCCGCTTGTCTAGAATGGGTGCACTAACCGACTCGTTTCGGGCTGCGGTCGTGCCGTCCTTGGCACATCGCTCCCTGGAAGAGCGGAGCCGTGACAACCCAGAGGGAGGGCCACGTGGACTTCTACAAGGGCAACGTGCTCACGATCGACATGAGCGCGAAGACCACGAAGGTCGAGCCTCTCAACATGGAGTGGGCCGCACTGTACGTGGGCGGCAAGGGGCTCCTGTTTCGCTACATGTGGGAGTACGTGCCGCCCCTGGTCGACCCCTGGGCGCCCGAGAACCCGCTGTTCCTCATGACCGGACCGTTCGCCGGCACCAACGTGTCGACCACGTCGCGACTGGTCGTCGGCGCCAAGAGTCCGACCACCGGCATCCTGAACGACAGCTACGTGGGCGGCTCGTTCGCTCCCGAGATGAAGTTCGCCGGCTACGATGCGATCATCGTCCTCGGCAAGGCCGCCGAACCGACGGTCGTCACCATCCGCGACGACGTCGTCGAGTCGTGCCCGCCAGGCCCAGGTACTGGGGCATGAAGACCTCTGAGATCGAGCAGGCCCTGCGCGACGACTTCGACCCCGAGGCCAAGACCCTGTCGATCGGCCCGGCCGGCGAGACGCTCATCCCCTGGGCCTGCCTGTCGACCGATCAGTACCACAAGGCCGGTCGTGGCGGTCACGGCGCCCTGATGGGCTCCAAGAACCTCAAGGCCATCGCCGTCCGCGGCACCGGCAGCGTGACGGTCGGCGACGCCAAGGCCTTTCTCGCCGACATGGCGCGCATCGCACAGCGAGTTCGTCCTGACCGACGACAACCTCTGGGCCCACGAAGAGGGCACGCCGATTCTCGTCGACCTGGTCAACGGCGCCGGCGCCATGCCCACCAGGAACTGGTCCGAGGGCTACTTCGAGGGCGCCAAGAACCTGAACTCGGAGTCGTTCCAGAAGATCCGCATCAAGAAGCGCGCCTGCTACCAGTGCGCCATCGCCTGCCGCAACGTGCACGCTGTCACCTGGCACGACGAGAAGGTCATGGGCGAGGGTCCCGAGTACGAGACCATCGCCCTGTGCGGCGCGAACTGCGGCATCGACGACATCGACGCTCTCATGAAGTTCAACGAGGAGTGCGACGAGTGGGGCCTCGACACGATCTCCTCGGGCGCCGTGATCGGGCTTGCCATGGACATGACCGAGAAGGGCATCCACGACTTCGGCGTGCGCTTCGGCGAGGCCGACGCGTACTCAAGGTCGCCCGGGCAGCTCGCCGCAAGCGCAGGGCGTCGGCGCCGAGCTCGCGCTGGGCGTGCGCAGCTCTCGCCGAGAAGTACGGACGCGCCCGAGCTCGCCATGCAGGTCAAGAACCTCGAGACTGCCCGGCTACGACCCGCGCGGCTCGTTCGGCATGAGCATCGCTACGCCACCTCCGACCGCGGCGGCTGCCACATGCGCACGTACCCGGTGGGCGACGAGATCGTCGAGGGCGCCATGCCGGCGGCCACCATGGAGGGCAAGGTCGAGGGCGCCATCGGCAACCGGCCGCTCGACTTCTCAGCCAGAACTTCAGCTCGATCAAGTTCTGCGGCATCTGGTGCGACTTCTGGGCGGTCGACCACGAGCAGATCTCGCAGCTGCATGACGCACCTCTGGAGCGCGAGCTGTCCCGAAGACGAGGTCATGCTCATGGGCGAGCGAGTCTGGAACCTCGGGCGCCTGTTCAACCTGCGCGAGGGCGTCGAAGCCGACGACCGCGTGCCCAAGAAGCCTGCAGCGAGAAGTTCGCCCACACCAGGGCCCGTCCGCCGGCAAGGTCATCGGCGAAGCGCACCTGCGGCGAGTCCCTGCGGCGCAGTACTACGAGCTGCGCGGCTGGGACGCGAACGGTGTGCCCACCGAGGCGAAGCTCACCGAGCTCGGCGTCGACGTGCGGCTCTAGGCGGTGGCACCGACAAGGACAGGGAGCCAGTCATGCCACACGTCATGATCACAGCAAGAAGTGCACCGGCTGCCACATGTGCGAGCTCGGCGTGCTCGGCGTACCACGAAGGCGGCTTACCGGCCGTCGCGTGTCCGTTTGTTCGCCGACGTGCAACCCGACCACGGCCGTGATCAAGGGCCACACCTGCCTGCAGACCGCCTGCGCGAAGTGCCAGGAGGCGTGTCCCGACGACGCGATCGTGACGCGCGCGATCACGGTCACGCCCGTCAGGCGCACGTTCGCCAGCACGGAGAAGGTCGGCGAGTCGGTCAAGGGCGTCGTGCTGGTCGGTCGACGAGGACAAGTGCACGAACTGCGGCGACTGCTACGACGTCTGTCCGTACGGCGTCATCCACGAGCACCCCGAGCGCAAGGTCGCCTACAAGTGCGACCTGTGCGACGGCGACCCGCAGTGCATCGCCTTCTGTCAGAACCCGTACGTCCTGGCGATCGACCTCAAGGTCGACAAGGCCGACAAGACGGTGGCCGTCCAGGCCTGACTCACTCGTTGCAACGAGGGCGAGGCGGCGACCGCCGCCTCGCCCTCGCGTGCGCCGCGCCGGCTCATGGGTCGCGCCGGGTCACCCCACTTCCGCAAACGAAGCACCCCCTTCGCCTCTGGTACCATGTGGAAGTGATGATTCGCCGTCCCCCGTCCGAAGCCCTTCCCGGGCTCGTGGCCGCCGTCGAAGGCCGCCACAGCGTGCGCCGCTTCACGAGCGAGTCCGTGCCGCGCGACGACGTACGCGAGATGGTGCGCCTGGCGACCCTGGCGGCCAACGCCGGTAACGCCCAGCCCTGGCGCTTCATCGCGGTCGACGACCGCGCGCTGCTGTCGGCCATGCGCACCGCGGTCGAGGAGCGCCTCGACGAGATGGCCGGCTGGCCCGAGGTCGAGGCGGCGGGCCTCGAGCGCGAGACGCGCGCCTGCGCGGCTACGCCACGTTCTTCGCCGACGCGCCGCTCGCGATCGCCGTGCTCGGCCTGCCCTACGAGTCGCACGGCGACCGTCTGCTCGCGCTGCGCGGCGTGTCGCGCGAGGAACGCGACCGGCTGCGCGCCCGGCCCGACCTGCAGAGCGTCGGCGCCGCCGTACAGCTCCTGGTCACCGCCGCGCACGCGCTGGGCTACGGCTCGTGCTGGATGAGCGCGCCGGTGCTGGCCGCCCCGCGTCTCGAGGAGCTCCTGCGGGTCGAGGCGCCGGCGCACCTGGTCGCGATCGTCGCCGTCGGCGTGCCGGCGAGCAGTCCCGGCGGGACCAAGCGGCTGCCGGTCGACGATGTCCTGCGCTTCGCGACGTCCGAGCCGGGTGCGGATCCTGGTCCGGGTGCGGCTCCAGGGCGGCGACGCCGCGGCGTCCACGGCCGCTCCGGCGTCTGGCCGGCCGCAGCGGTCGTGACCGGCAAGCGCCGGTCAGGCCGTGGTCGACGGCATCCTCGCGCGGGCGCTCGCCGGCGAGACGCCCTCGGCCGGCGAGATCGAGACCCTGCTCTCGATCGACGATCCGGCCGCCGCGGCGGGGCTGTTCGCCGCCGCGGCCGAGCTGCGCCGCCGCCGGTTCGGCGACGCGGTGTTCCTCTACGGCTTCGTCTACTTCTCGACCTGGTGCCGCAACGGCTGCACGTTCTGCCTGTACCGCCGCGGCAACGCCGAGAGCCCCCGCTATCGCAAGTCGCTCGACGAGGTGGTCGCGATCAGCGCCGGCCTCGCCGCATCGGGCGTGCATCTGATCGACCTGACCATGGGCGAGGACCCCCTCTACTACGCAAGCGGCGAGTTCGACGCCCTCGTCGAGCTCGTGGCCGCCGTGAAGGCGGCCACCGAGCCTGCCGGTGATGGTGTCGCCCGGCGTCGTCACGCCCGGCGTGCTGGGGGCGCTGCGCGACATCGGCGCGGAGTGGTACGCCTGCTACCAGGAGACCCACGCCCGCGAGCTCTACTCGCGGCTACGCACCGGACAGGAGTTCGACGAACGCCTGCAGGCGCGGCGCGACGCGGCCGCCCTGGGCATGCTGGTCGAGGACGGCATGCTGCTGGGCGTGGGGGAGACGGTCGCCGAGCGCGCGCTCACGGTCGCCGCCATGCGGGACGAACCGCTCGATCAGGTGCGCGTCATGACCTTCGTGCCGCAGCGCGGCACGCCGCTCGCCGACCTCACGCCGGCCGGCCGCCTCGGCGAGCTCGTCACGATCGCCACCATGCGCCTCGCCATGCCCGACCGTCTGATCCCCGCCTCGCTCGACGTCGACGGCATCGCCGGGCTCGAGTCGCGCATCGCCGCCGGAGCCAACGTCGTCACCTCGATCGTGCCGCCCGACACCGGCCTGGCCGGCGTGTCGCAGTCGGAGCTCGACATCGACGAAGGCCTGCGCACGGCCACCGAGGTCGCCGCCCGGCTCCGGGCGCTGGGGCTGCGCGTCGCCACCCCGGGCGAGTATGCGGACTGGGTCGCCGCCGCCCGCGAGCGCCGGGCCGCGGCCCGCCGGGCCCCGGTCGACCAGCCGGCGCCGGCATGAGGGCGGCCGCGTGAGGGCCACGATCGCGGCGCGGGGGAGGGTGGCATGAGGCTGGCCGTCGTCGGCGGCAAGCTGCAGGGCACCGAGGCCGCCTATCTGGCCGGCGAGGCCGGCTACGACGTCGGTGCTGATCGACCGCCGGCCCGACCGTCCGGCGGTCGGCCTGGCCACCGAGGTCCACGTCTTCGACGTCGTCGCCGATCCGGCGCGTGCCCGCGAGGTGCTGCTGTCGTGCGACGCCGTGCTGCCGGCCTGCGAGGACGACCGCGCCCTCGAGTTCCTCACCTCGTTCGTGCCGATGATGGGCCTGCCGCTGCTCTTCGACCTGGGCGCCTATGCGGTGACGCGGTCGAAGCTGCGCTCCAACGCGCTGTTCGAGCGGCTCGACGTGCCGCGTCCGCGGCCCTGGCCGCGCTGCGGCTTTCCGGCGGTGGTCAAGCCCAGCGTCGGCAGCGGCAGCACGGGCGTTCAGCTCGTGCGGTCGGAACCCGGCCTGGCGCTGGCGCGCGCCGCCCTCGCCGCTCACGGCGCCGAGGCGGTGGTCGAGGAGTTCGTGGCCGGACCGTCGCTGTCGGTCGAGGTGATCGCGCTCGGCGGCGAGGCTCTGACGCTCCTGCCGACCTTCCTCGAGTTCGACGCGGCCTACGACTGCAAGCGCGTGGTCGCGCCGGTCGACGGCGCCGGCGGCGCGGCGACCGGCGGCGCCGGCGGCGAGGCGGGCGGCGGGTCGCGGCAATCCGGCGGCGCTGAGGCCGGCGGCGCGTCGTCGCCCGCGACGGTGAGCGCCGCGACGCTGGCCGCGCTCGACGCCACCGCCCGGCGCCTGGCCGAGGGCGTGGGCCTCGCCGGCGTGATGGACGTCGAAGTCATGGTTGCCGCCGACGGCACGCCCAAAGTGATCGAGATCGACGCTCGCCTGCCCAGCCAGACGCCCGCCGCCGTGTACCACGCAAGCGACGCGAACATCGTCGCGCTGCTCGCCGAGACCTTCGCCGCCGAGCGGCCGCCGGCCGTGGCTATCGGGGCCCGGCGTGGCGCCGTCTACGAGCACGTGCTGGTCGAAGACGGCAGGGTCGAGGTGCTCGGCGAGCACATCGTCGGCGGCGCCGGCCCCCTGCGCCGCTGCGACGGCCTGTACGGCGCCGACGTGGTGCTCACCGACCGCCCCGAGAGCGGCGCCTCGCGGGGCCGCTGGGTCGCGGTGCTGATGACGCGCGGGGCGACGGCGGTGGCGGCCCGCGCGCGGGCCGCCGCCACCGTCACGCGCCTCGCCGACGAGCACGGTCTCGAGCTCGTGCCCGAGTCTCAGCCCGGGCCGGCGTCGGACCGTGGCGAGGGCGCCCCGTGACACGTCTCGTCGAAGGCGACGTCCGCTCTCTGACCGCGCATCTCGACGAGGTCGAGCGGGCGCTCGCAGCGCTCACCGGCTGCGACTTCGCGACGCTCGCCGCGCGGGCCTGCGGCGTGGGCGAGGGCGTCGCTCGCGACGCCCTCGCCCACGCCGCCGTCGCCGTCGTGCCGATCACGAGCGGCGAGGGCCTGATCCCGGGCTTCACCGACTGCGTGGCGGCGATCTGCTGCCATCTGGGCTGCCGCGCCGTGCGCGTGACCGAGGCGACCGACGTCGGCGGCTTCGCCGAGGCGCTCGCCGGCGACGACGATCTGGTCTTCGCCGCCGACGACCGCGGGTTCCTGGCCTTCGACTTCGCTCGCCGCGCGGTGGCCGACGACGACCCGTGTACGGCGCACGCCTACGTCGCGGCCCTCGACGCCGCTGCCGGGAGGGACGCCGCTCCCGACGCCGCTGCCGGCCGGGGCGGCGTCGCCGGCAAACCGGTCCTGGTGATCGGCCTCGGCCCGGTCGGTCGGGCGGCGGCCGCCGCGCCTCGTCGAGCTTGGCGCCGACGTGCTGGTCTGCGAGCTCGACCAGGACCGTCTCGCCGCGGTGGCCGGCGCGCTGCCGGTCACGCCGGTCACCCTAGCCGCCGGCCTCAGGGCGCTGCCGGCTCGTGCTCGACGCCACGCCGACACCCGATCTCATCGACGCCGACTGGGCGGGCGCCGACGGCATCGTCTGCTCACCGGGCCTGCCGCCCGGCGTCACGGCCGCGGCCGCCCGGGCGCTGGGCGAGCGGCTCGTGCACGAGCCGCTCGCCCTCGGCGTCGCCGTCATGGCCGTGCGGGCGCTGGTCGGCTGATCCACGGTTCGTCCTCGGCCGCCGTTGGCCGGTGCTACGCTCTGCGGTCTGGCGCATCGGTCGGCTGGTCTTCAGTTGTGTCGTTCACGAGGAGGGCGGGCGTATGGTGACCTACATCTTGCTCATGAAACTGACCGACAAGGGCATCGCCGACGTCAAGCACTCGCCGGACCGCATCTCTGACGGCATCAAGCTCTGGGAGTCGATGGGCGGCAAGGTGCTCGACATGTACATGACCATGGGCGACTTCGACTATGTGGCCATCGGAGAAGGCCCCGACGACAAGGCGGCGGCGGCGTTCGCGCTCGCGCTGAGCGCGGGCGGGACGGTCCGCACGACGTCGCTCAAGGCATTCGGCCTGGAGGAGGCGAAGCAGATCGTCGCGGCTCTGCCGCGGTCCGACGTCGCTGCAGCCTGACAAGCCCGCGGCCGGTGCGCCACGCCCCGCGGATGCTTGGCCGCACGGTCCGGATGCGCTAGCCTTGGAGTCGGCGCGGGGGGTCGATCGGAAGGATCAGCGCGGACTCTAAATCCGCGTAGAGGGGTGTAACTCCCCTACTCCCCGCCACCACAATCCCCCTGCCGTGTGCGGTCGCCTGCTGGAGCTGCAGGCGGGGGTGTGCCGGCTCTCAGGCCCAACGGCAGACGGCCGCGTCCGAGAGGCGTCGGCGACTCGCCCACTTCGCGGGGGCTGCCGACTCTGACACAATGGTCGGCGTGAGCTTCACCGACTCAAGCCGGCACGACCATCTGATCACCGCTCTCGGGGCCGTCGACGAGTTCGTCGCGGCGCGCCTGCCGCGGCTCGCTGCTCCGGGCGTGGCGATCGGGCTGACCGACAGCGAGCGCACGCTGGGCTTCGTCTGTCAGGGCCTCGCGAGTGTCGCGGCCGGCACGCCGGTCGAACCCGACACGCGCTTTCAGATCGGCTCGATCAGCAAGTCGTTCACGGCCGCGGTGCTCCTCCAGGAGCACGAAGCCGGCCGCGTCGATCTGCACGCGCCGGTGACCGACTACGTGCCCTGGTTCTCGGTGCGCTCGCGCTTTGCCCCGATCACGCTGCACCACCTGCTCAGCCACACGTCGGGGCTGCCCATGGGCACCGAGTTCAGCGCCGAAGCGCGCTGCGCGCTGTGGTCGTTGCGCGAGACCGAGCTGACCTACGGGCCGGGCGAACACTTCCTCTACTCGAACGACGGCTACAAGCTCGTCGGCCTGGCTCTCGAGGCGGTGACCGGGCGCCCGGTCGCGACGCTCGTGGCCGATCGCATCGTGGCGCCGCTCGCCATGATCGACTCCGAGACGACGATCAGGCGCGACTCGCCTCTGCCCGTCGCGACCGGCTACGAGCAGCTCTGCGGCGACCGGCCGGCGCACGGCGGCCGGCCGGTCGTCGAAGCCACGCGCATCGAGAGCTGTACGGCCGATGGCAGCATCGTCTCGTCGGCCGCCGACATGCTGGCTTGGGCGCGACTGATCCTGAACCGCGGCGCGGGTCCCGGCGGCCGCCTGTTGAGCGACGAGAGCTTCGCGCTCTGGACGAGCAGGGTGGTCGAAGACCCCGACGAGCCGGGCTCGTTCTACGGGTACGGGCTCGTCACGCGGACCCTCGACGGGCACGAGTGCGTCGGTCACTCAGGCGGCATGGTCGGCTTCAGCAGCCTGCTCGTGACCGACCCGGCGTCCGGTATCGGCGTGATCGTGCTGGTGAACGGGTCCGACGACCGCATGGAGATCGCGCGCTTCGCGCTGCGGGCGCTGCGGGCGGCGCTGGCGGGGGCGCCTGTGCCCCCGCCAGCGCCGCCCGCCGACCCGACGATCATCGGCGCGGCGGCCGCCGAGTGCGCCGGCGTCTACGTCGCGCCGCCCTCCGGCGACGCCCGCCGGGACGCCGCGGCGGGTGGCGAGCCATCGAGCTCGGGCGACGACGAACCAGCCTGGAGCGGTCTGACGCTGGCCGCTCACGACGAGCGTCTGTTCCTGCGCCTGCCGGCCGCTCCGGCCGCGAGCGTCGGCTCGGGCGTCGGCGCCGAGCCGTCGGCCGTCGCCGAGATCGCTCTGGAGCGCAGGGGCGACGACCTGTTCCTCGCGCCCCACCCCGACTGGGACCGCTTCCACCTGCGCTTCGAGCGCGACGACGGCGGCGCCGTCGTCGCGCTTTCCTGCGGCCCCTCGTGGTTTGCGCGCGAGGGGCGGGCGCCGCTCGCGGCGCCCGCCCCCGACCCCTCGTGGGCGCGGCTCACCGGCACCTACCGTTCGTACGACCCCTGGGCCCCCGTCTTCTCCGTCATCTGCCGGCGTAATCGCCTGTTGATGGTGGCGCCCTGGCTCTACCCGGCTGACGAGCTCGAGCTCGTGCCGCTGTCCGGCGGCGACTTTCGTGTCGGCGCGCCCTCGTGGCTCCCCGACCGTCTGTCGTTCGACACGGTCATCGACGGGCGCGCCACGCGGGCCGTCTACGACGGTCTGCCGTTCTATCGCACCTTCACGTAGCTCCACGGCCCGCTCGCCGGCCGTGCGGTGGCGAGCGCTTCAGTCGCGGGCGGTACGCGGGCGGACCGCCCGGGCGCGACAGGGCCACAACCCGCCTTCGGCTTTGCTACACTCGTGCGGTGCCGACCGACCCCAACAAGGCCGTCTACTACCGCAAGCAGGTGCCGCTCTTCAGGCTCGTCGAGAAGATGAAGCTGTGGCCCTCGCGGCGCGGGCTGCTGCACGGCATCAAGGAGTTCGAGGTGTTGGGCACGCGGGCCCGCCTCACCACCCACTGCGGCAAGACCATGATCGTGCGCGACTCCAAGAACAGCCGCTCGGCCCGCTGGCTGCGCAACAAGCTGTTCTTCGAGGCCTGTCCCGAGTGCCGCATCCCCGAGTGGAAGCTGCAGAAGTACGCCGCCACGAAGTTCAAGCGCGGCTACGGCTCGTACCTGCGCGAGGGCGAGCGGAGGGACTGACGCACGCCGCGGGGGCTGACGCGGCCGGGGTTGACGCGGCGACCGACCAACCGCGGCGAGGCGCACACCCGGGCGGCCTCGCCGGCGTTTCCTAGGCGGCTCCCAACGTGTCGAGGATCGCTTCGATGAAGCCGGCCTTGGCGGCGGCGTAGTCGTTGACGTCGGAGTAGCGGGGCGCCAGCGAGCGCTTGAGCGCCGCGTACTCGGCGGCCAGCCCCGGGTGGGTTCGCAGGATCTCGCGAAACGCCAGATGCCGCGTCCAGAACACGCTGCCCTGCTCGACGAGATGGACGTTCTCCTGGCTGCCGGCCAGCCGCAGACGAAAGAAGCGGCGGTACGGCATCTCATCCTCGTAGTCGGCGACGTACTCGTAGCCCAGGGCGACGATGGGCGCAACGCAACGGTCGAGGTCGTCGGGGCGGCCGGCCGCGACCGCCGGCATGAGGTCGATGACGGGCTTGGCGGCGAGCCCCGGGACGGCGGTGCTGCCGATGTGCTCGACGGCGACGATGAGGGAGGGGGCGGCGGCGCGCAGGCGCGCCGCCGCCCCCTCGAACCGAGCGGGCCAGCCGGGGTCGTAGTCGACGATCTCGATCGCGGCCAACGGCATCCCCAGGTGTCGTCGTCGCTTGCGGCCGCGCCGCGGAGCGCCCGCGGCCGACCCTAGAGCAGGCGCCACTCCTCGGGCTTGAGGCGAGCCCGCTCGGGCGCCGCCAGCACGCCGTCGAGGGCCGCCAGCATCGCTTCCTTGTCGTGGGGCAGGCGGCCGCCCACCGGCAGGTAGTTCGAGGCGTGGTTGGAGCGGAACACGGCGTCGGTCACGATCGTGGCGGCGATCATGCCACGCAGCTCGGCCAGCATGGTGAGCGCGTCGGGCACGACGAACTCCCCGCTGCGCACCTGCTCGGCGATGCGGGTGCCGGGCTCGACCATGAGGCTGAGCACCCCGATGTACGGGGGATCGATGGCCGACAGCGCCTCGCCGGTGGCCGTGGCGTGCAGCGCCGAGCGCTCGGGGCCGGCCAGCCCGAGGATCGCCGTGATCGACAGGGCAAAGCCGGCCGCCGACGCCCTGGAGCAACCCTCGATCTGCTCGGCCGCCGTCACTCCCTTGTGGATGGCCGCGAGGGTCGCGTCGTCGCCGGACTCGAGGCCCAGGTAGAGCATCTCGAGGCCGGCCTCGCGGATGGCGTGCAGGTCGTCGGCGCTCTTCTTCAGCAGGTTCTGGGCGCTCGCGTAGCAGCTCACCCGCTCGAGCGCGGGCAGCTCGCGGCGCAGGAGGGCGAGCACGTCCTCGAGCCGGCGGCGCGACAGCGCGAGCGCGTCGCCGTCGGCGAGAAAGACGCGCCGCACCCGCGCCTTGATGCTGTCGGGCAAGCCCGTGACGTCTTCGACGACCTCGTCGGGCGGCCGCACCGCGAAGGGCTTGTCGAGGTAGGTCGAGCAGAAGTCGCAGGAGGCGTTGGAGCAGCCGAAGGTGACCTGCACGATGAGGCTCGAGGCTTCGCTGGGGGGCCGGATGACGGCGCCGTAGTACCGCATGAACGCATTGTATCAAGCGGGTCGCCGCCGTCGGGGCGCCGGATCGGCGGGTCGGCCGCGAGCCGCGCTTGCGCCTGAGCCGTCCTGTATACTTGTGCCCGGCGCCGTTCGGCTGCCGGCCGCAGGAGACTCTCGTGCGACGGAGCCGGCGACGCGACTCACTTCGCCCTACGACACGCGAGTGGACGGCACGACTTTTCGAGGAGGAGTCACACGCTATGGCCAACAAAGACGAGCTCATCCAAGAGGCGATCGCTGCGATCGTCAACTTCGACGCCGCCGCCGCCGAGGACGTCGCCACGCGCGCCCTCGCTGCCGGCATGGCCCCCGGCGAGATCATCAACCAGGGCTTTGTCGTCGGCATCAGCCAGATCGGCGACGCCTTCGAGTCGGGCGAGGTCTTTCTGCCCGAGCTCATGCTGGCCGCCCAGGCGATGGACGCCGCCACGAGGGTCTGCAACGCCGCCCTGGTGGGCGGCGAGGGCGAGAAGAAGGGCACCGTCATCGTCGGCACCGTGCAGGGCGACGTCCACGACATCGGCAAGGCCATCGTCATCGCCTACTTAAAGGCCCACGGCTACGCCGTCACCGACTGCGGCCGCGACGTGCCGGCCGCCACCTTCATCGCCCGGGCCAAGGAAGAGCAGGCCGACGTCATCGGCATGAGCGCCCTGCTCACCACCACCATGGAGGAGCAGAAGAAGGTGATCGCCGCCATCCGCGCCGAGGGCCTGCCCTTCAAGACGGTGGTCGGCGGCGCCCCCTGCACCCAGCGCTGGGCCGACCAGATCGGCGCCGACGCCTACGCCGAAGACGCCGCCGACGGCGTCAAGAAGATCGACGCCCTGCTGGGCAGGTAGCCGGCGCGAGGGGCGGGGTGAGGCGGAGCCTCACCCCGCCCCTCGCGCGCTACAGCTGCAGGCGCACCCCGTCCAGGTACCGCAGGCTGCGCCCCACGCGCTCTATACCGGCCAGGCCGTCGCGGGCGACGAGCAGGCGCTCGAGACCAAAGCCCAGACCGACCCACGGGTCGGTGATCGCCCAGGCGTCGTCTAACGGGTGCGGTCCGAGCGCCGTGGAACAGACTTCGAGGCCGCCGACGACCACGTCGAGCTCGTCGCCGTAGACCTCGGAGCGCTTGCGCGTGAACTCGTAGCCGGTCACGCCGGCGGCCGCGAGCACGACGGCGGCCAGTTCGCGCAGACGCTCGTCGCGGCGCTCGAGCGGCGTGCCGAGCTCGACCAGGTTGAGCATGGTGAATTCGTTCAGGTGCCGGCTGCCCTTCGTGTCGCGCCGGAAGCACGAGCCGATCTCGTAGATCGCGAAGGGCTGCTTCCAGATGCGCGCGAGGCGGCGCAGCAGCGTGTAGAGGTTGGGGGCGAGCATCGGCCGCAGGCAGCGGTCGCCGTCGAGGCGAAAGACCTGCTCGCCCATCTCGCTACCGGGTTCGACGCCCATCTTGCGCAGGGCGTCGCCGCCGACGATGGCCGGGGTCACGACCTCGACCAGACCGGCCCCGGTGAGGGCGGCGCGCAGGGACTCCTCGAGACGGCGCAGCGCTGGCAGGCGCGCACCGGCGCGCAGGGCGTCGAGCGCCGCCCGGCCGGCGCCGGCGAGCTCTGTCTCGAGGAGCAGGAAGGCCGCGTCGCGGGCGGCCGCGCCGGCGAAGGTCTCGTCGCTTGCCGCGGCGGTGGCGCCCAGCTCGTGCAGGCGCTGTCGCTGGGTCGCGGTAAAGCCGGCCGTCGACGCCGGTTCGGGTGGGGTGCTCACGGCGCGTCGTCCCTAGGCGCGAGCCAGGTAGCGTGAGAAGCCGGCGACCACGGCCCGCGCGAGGAGCTCGACGTAGTCGGCGCGGCCGGCGCGGGCGTCGTCGGCGGGATTGGTCAGAAAGAGCGGCTCGAGCATGACCGCTATGCCGGTCGGCTCGCGCAGCACGGCGAAGTTGCGCCCGAGGCTGCCGACGAAGCCGGCGCTGGAGAGCCGGCCGATCTCGGCGCCGATGTAGTCGGACAGGCGCGCCCCGTGTTCGGAGTAGTAGTGGCTGCGCTGGAAGAAGTAGCCCACGGCGCCGGCCGCCGCGGGGTTGTGGTGGCCGTTGAAGTGCAGCGAGACGACGTAGTCGGCGGCCGCCGTCTCGGCGGCGTCGGTGCGCACGTAGAGCGGCACGGTCTGGTCGGTCTCGCGGGTCATGACGACCCGGCTGCCCTCGGCCCGCAACATCTCGGCGAGACGCAGGCCGGCGGCGAGCGTCAGGTCCTTCTCTTTGCGGCCCGAGGGCGAGACCACGCCGACGTCCTGGCCGCCGTGGCCGGGGTCGATGAGCACGACCGTGCCGGCGAGGCTCGTGTCGTGGACAAAGCCCTCGTCGCGGTCGGGGATCTTCTTGCCTTCGCGGCCCGATTCGGCCTTGCGCAGGGCGTCGAGCTTGCGCAGGGTGTCGTCGCCGACGATGCCGTCGGACGGCAGACCGGCATTGCGCTGAAAGTCGATCAGGGCCCGCTCGACCGCGGTGTCGAAGATGCCGCGTTCGCGGCCGGCGTTGAATCCCAGGAGGTTGAGCTTGACCTGCAGCGCCAGCACGTCGTCGCCGCGAAAGTAGGGGACGCGCAGGTACAGCAGGCGGTCGCCGAGCGCGTAGCCGGCCTCGACCAGCTCGTGCCAGGTGTTGGGTCCGAGGATGCCGTCGACGAGCAGCCCGCGTTCCTGCTGGAACGCCCTGAGGGCGAGCTGGCTGCGCGGTCCGAGAAAGCCGTCGAGACCTTCGTTGCCGAGCTCGTAGCCGAGCCCGTGCAACCGCTGCTGCACGTCGGAGACTTCTTTGCCGCGATCGCCGAGAGTCAGTGTACGCATGAGGGTCGTCGCTTTCGTTCACGCCGCGGTTCTGCCCGTCGGGCCGCCAAAGTATAGCAAGCGGACGGCGGGCGGCGGCGGGCGGCGGCCGGCCATCCGGCCGGCCGCCGCCCGCCGCTTCGTCAGATCCCCGTGGCGTGCCGGAAGCCGGTGGCGATGACGATGAGGAGCGCGGTCGCCACCGCCAGACGGTACACGATGAAGATGGTGAAGGTGTGCGTGCGCAGGTAGCTGATCAGGAACCAGATGGCGGCCAGGCCGCTCACGGCGGCGGCGACGGTGCCCACGAGGAAGGGCTGCGCCATGTGCGGCGGCATGCCGTCCTTGGCGAGCTGGGCCAGCTTGAGCAGGGCGGCGCCGCCGACCACGGGCACCGACAGCAGGAACGAGTAGCGTGCGGTCGATTCGCGGTCGAGGCCCATGAACAGGCCGGTGACCATGGTGATGCCCGAGCGCGAGACGCCCGGCGAGAGGGCGATCGCCTGGGCGACGCCTATGCCCAGGGCGCCCGGCCAGCGCATGTCGGTCATGGTCTTGTTCAGGCGTGCCGTACGGTCGGCCAGCAGCATGACGAGGGCGAAGGCGAACATCATGATACAGATCAGGTAGGGCTTGCCGAGCTGGTCCTCGACGAAGCTTTCGAAGGCGACGCCGACCAGGCCGGCCGGGACGGTGCTGATCAGCAGCAGCCAGGCGAGGCGCTCGTCCGCGGTCTCGACGCGGCGCTTGCGCAGGCTGACCACCCAGGCCCGCAGGATGACCACGATCTGGCGCCAGAAGTAGACGAGGGCGGCGATGAAGGTGCCGAGGTGCAAGGCGACGTCGAAGGTCTTGTTGAGGTCGGGGTGGAGCTGGAAGAAGTTCCAGCCGAACAGCCAGGGCACGAGGATCAGGTGGCCCGAGCTGGAGATGGGCAGGAACTCGGTGAGGCCCTGAACGATGCCCAGGATCAGGGCCTGAAGGATGGTCATCGGCGTCGCGGCCGCGAGGGCCGGCGGGCGGGGTCGATCATGGGGCGCACTCTCCTTGGCGTCGCGGACCGGTTCGCGGTTCGGACCGACCTTGCCGCGTGGTGGACCGGTCCGACGTCCGGGGCAGTCTAGCGCACCGGGTCGACCTGCCGATAGCAAGAGCGCCGGCGGCGGCCGTTTCGCCGCCGATTCCCACTATCGCGAGCGTTGTTACCGGTGCCCGGTTCGGTTACGATGGGCGCCACGAGCGAAGGGACTTTCGTGGACCAGGAGCACAGGCTCACCGCCGTCCTCGCCGACGGCACCCGCTTTCGCATCTACCGGTCGATCGTCGAACGACCGGTAGATGCGGTCACCGTCGCCGACATCGCCGAGCGCTTCGGGCTGCACCCCAACGTGGCCCGCATGCATCTCACGAAGCTCGAACAGGCCGGCCTGCTGGCCACCTCGCTGCGCAAGGGCGCCTCGGGCGGGCGTCCGGCGCGCCTCTATAGCCTGAGCGACAAGGTCGCCTCGCTGTCGATGCCGCCGCGGCGCTACGACCTGCTGTCCGACCTCGCGCTCAAGGCGCTGGCCGAGACCGGCGACCTCGACAGAGTAGCCGCCACCTGCCGTGAGTCGGGCGCCGAAGCGGCCCGGGCGTACGTCGCCGGACATCCCGAGAGCGGTCGCCTGGGACGCGACGAGCTGGTCCAGGCCATCCGCGAGATCGGCGACGAGGTGGGCATGCTGCCCGAGGTGAGCTGGGAGCGGTCCACGCTCGCCCTCGATGTGCGCAACTGCGTCTTCAAGGAGCTGTCGTCGGCCCAGCCCGACCTCGTCTGCGTCATGCACCGCGCCTTTCTCGAGGGCTTCATCGAGCGACTCGCCGGCGCCGGCGGCGAGGCCGCCATCGAGGCCTCGTCGGCGATCAGCCGGGGCGACGACCGCTGCCGCCTGAGGATCGTGTTCGGCTGACCGCTCCGCGCGGTTTCTCTTCGTCGTTCTCGCGTTGTCGCCCCGCGTGGTACAGTACCTTGCGTTTGCCTGACCCTCGAGAGCGGGGAACCACCATCTGATGCAGCTCGACGACCTCACCGCTGACCTGCTCGACGCCACCATCCGCCGCGCCCTGCGCCACGGCGGCGACTTCGCCGAGGTCTACGTCGAAGACCGCCGCTCGCTCGGACTCTCGCTCGAGGACCGGCGCGTCGAGCGCGCGGCCGGCGGCCGCGAGTCGGGCTTCGGGGTGCGGCTCACGAGCGGCGACCGCACCTACTACTCGTACTCCGACGACGTCTCCGAAGCCGACCTGCAGCGCGCCGCCGACGCCGTCTCGGCGGCGCTGCGCGGCGCCGCGGGAGGCGCCCAGGTGGTCGATCTCGGCGCCCTGCGCGAGGCGGCCGGCACGGCCGTCGTGGCGCTGCCGCCCGCCTCGGTGGCCACCGACGTCAAGGCGGGGCTGTTGCGGGCCGCCGACGAGGCGGCCCGCGGCGCGAGTCCCGCCGTCAGCCAGGTCAGCGCCGGCTACCTCGAAAGCCGTCAGCGGCTGCTGGTCGCCAACTCGCTGGGCGCCCTGGTCACCGACGACCGTACGCGGGTGCGGTTCACGGTGAGCGCCGTGGCGCGTCGCGACGGCGTCATCCAGACCGGCTACGAGAGTCTCGGCAAGAGCCTGGGCTTCGAGATCTTAGACGAGGAGATCGCCCAGGCCATGGCGCGCGCCGCCGCCGGCAAGGCCGTCACCATGCTCGACGCGCGCCCGGCGCCGACCGGTCCGATGGCGGTGGTCATGGGCAACGGCTTCGGCGGCACGCTGTTCCACGAAGCCTGCGGCCACGGCCTCGAAGCCGACGGCATCGCCAAGGGTTCCAGCATCTACGAGGACAAGGTCGGCGACGTCGTGGCCTCGGCCATCGTCAATGCCTACGACGACGGCAGCATCGCCGGCGAGTGGGGCTCGGCGGCGGTCGACGACGAAGGCGCGCCCACGCAGAAGACCGTCGTGATCGAAGACGGCCGCCTGCGCGGCTTTCTCTACGACGGCCTGCGGGCCCGCGAGGAAGGCGTCGCCCAAACGGGCAACGGCCGCCGGCAGTCGTTCCGTCACGTGCCCATCCCGCGCATGACGACCACCTGCATCGCCCCCGGCGAGGCGACCGCCGACGAGATCATCGCCGCCACCGAACGCGGTTTCTACGCCAAGACGCTGGCCGGCGGGCAGGTCGAGCCGGCGAGCGGCAACTTCGTCTTCGGGGTGGCCGAGGGCTACCTCATCGAGCACGGCCGCGTCACGGCGCCGCTGCGCGGCGCCACGCTCGTGGGCAACGGCATCGACGTGCTCAAGAGCATCGACATGATCGCCTCCGACTTCGAGGTGAAGTCGGGCATCTGTGGCAAGGACGGCCAGAGCGTACCCGTGGGCACCGGCCAGGCCACACTGCGCATCGCCGCCATGACGGTGGGCGGCACGGGCTGATGATCGACGCCGTCGACAGGCTGCTCGAGCTCGCCCTGGCCCGTGGGGCCGCGGCGGCCGAGGTGTACGCCGAGCAGAGCGTGACGCGTCGCGTCAAGGTCTTTCGCGGGGCGGTCGAGGAGCTCACCTCGGCGCAGCGCAAGGGCGTCGGTCTGCGCGTGTTTCGCGGCGGTTCGGTGGGCTACGCCTACACCTCCGATCTCTCCGACGCGTCGCTCGCCGAGACCGTCGACACGGCCGTCGCCAACGCCCGGGTCGCCGACGACGACCCCGACTCGGTGCTGCCGGCGCCGCGCGACGAGCCGGCGACGGTCACCGTGTTCGACCTCGGGCTCGAGCAGGCTTCAGACGAACAGCGCATCGATCTGGCCCTCGCCGTCGAGGCTGCGGCCCTGGCCGCCGACCCGCGCGTCAAGTCGGTCGACGAGGCGGTCTACGCCGACGGCGACACCCAGGTGTTCATCGCGAACTCCGGCGGCGTGCACGGCCGCTTCCGCGAGGGCCACTGCTACGCCTACGCCTACGTGCTGGGCGAGCAGGACGGCCAGATCGAGACCGGCCTGTCGTTCACCGTGGGCCGCAAGCCGGCCGACCTCGACCCGCAGCGCTGCGGGGTCGAGGCGGCGACGCGCGCGGTCGAGCTCCTCGGGGCGACCAAGCCGAAGACCACGAAGACGACGGTCGTGCTCGACCCGTTCGTGGCGGCGTCGTTCTTCGGCGTGCTCTCGTCGGCGCTCACCGCCGAAGCCGTCCAGAAGGGCCGCTCGCTGTTTGCCGGGCGCATCGGCGAGCAGGTCGCGGGACAGGGCGTTACGCTGACCGACGACGGCATCCACCCCGACGGTCTCGCGAGCGCGCCGTTCGACGGCGAGGGCGTCCCCTGCCGGCGCACGCCGCTCATCTCGGACGGCGTCCTGCAGGGATTCCTTCACAACGTCAAGACCGGTCACCGCGACGGCCGCGAGTCGACCGGTAACGGCGTGCGGGGCTCGTATCAGGCGATCCCCGGCGTCGGTCCGACCAACCTCGTGCTGTCGGGACCGCAGGTGCCCATCGACCGGCTGATCGGCGCGATCGACCACGGCGTGCTCGTGACCAACGCCATCGGCATCCACTCGGGGGCCAACCCGGTCTCGGGTGAGTTCTCGGTCGGCATCAGCGGGCTGCTCATCGAGGCGGGCCGGGTCGGCCGGCCGGTCCGCGAGGTCACGATGGCCGGCGACATCGTCTCGATGCTGCGCAGCATCGTGGCCCTGGGCGACGACGCCCGCTGGGTGCCGAGCGGCAGCATCCTCACGCCGTCGGTGGCCATAGAGGGAGTGTCGATCGGCGGCGCCTGACGGCGCCGCCCTTCAGGTGAGGCGCCGCCGGTACGCCGGCTCAGGCGCAACGGTACAGGGGGAGACGACGTGACCGATCTCGGCGACCGGCTGCTTGCCGCCAGCTACCTCGAGGGCGACTTCGTCCTGCGTTCGGGCGCGCGCAGCTCCTTCTACCTCGACAAGTACCTGTTCGAGACGCGCCCCGACCTGCTGCGCGACATCGCCGCCGGCCTCGCCGCCAGGCTCGACACCTACGAACCGTTCGAGCTCCTCGCGGGCCCCGAGCTCGGCGCCGTCGCGCTCGTCGCGGCGCTCTCGCTTGCGACCGGCAAGCCGTTCGTGATCGTGCGCAAGGGCGAGAAGGACTATGGCACGAAGCGTCTGCTCGAAGGGCGCGCCGAGGCGGGCCAGCCGGTCGTCGTGGTCGAAGACATTGTCACTTCGGGGGGCGCGGCGCTGCAGGCGGTGCGCGTGCTGCGTGACGCCGGCCTCGACGTGCGCGCCGTCCTGTGCGTGGTCGACCGGGAGCAGGGCGGTCGCGAGGCCTTCGCCGCCGAGGGCGTGGCGCTCGATCCGCTGTTCACCGCGAGCGGCCTGGGCATCAAGGTCTGAAGCGACCCGAGCCGTGCACCCACCGGTGCGCGGTCAGCCCACCCGGAACGAGTCGATGGCGCTCGTGAACAGCGGTCGGTAGGTCTCCCACTGGTCGGCGGTCGCGGCGGCGGTGAGCGCGTAGACGCGCCCGCCGGCGGCCAGCAGGTAGAGCCAGCCGACCTGCCTCACGCCCGCGGCCGTCACACCGAACGGCACGACGACACCGGAAAGCCCGTTCAGCGACACGTCCGTCACGGTGCCCGCCAGGGTGTCGGCCCCCATCCGGGTCACCATGGCGGCGCCCAGCGTGCGCAGCGAGGCGGCGAGCTGGGCGGCCTCCTCGCTCGACGGGTTTGTGCCGGTGTCGACCACCGACACCGTCAGCGCGTCGGGATGGCGGCCGGCGGCGGCGGTGACGGCGGCATCGACGAAGGAGACCTCGAAGGCGGCGCCGCTCGCGGTGGTCGCCGTGCGCCACTCGGTGAGGCGCCGGTCGACGTCGAGTGAGAACCGGTACCGGGCATTGGCGTAGTGCGCGACGCCGACCGTCGTGCTACCGCCGCAGCCGGACGCGGTGACGGCCGTTGGCAGCACGACCAGCGCGAGGACGGCGGCGAGCGCCGGAAGCAAACGGCGGACGAGGCGGCGCGAGTCGGCCGGCCGGCGGCGTGGCACGGTCGTCGCCTCCCTCAGCTCACGACGCGCAGCGTCTCCAGGGAGAGGTCCTCGGGGCCGTGGACGTGCAGCGCCCGGGCCGAGGCCTCGCTCAGATACGCCGCGATCTCGTCGGAGACCTCCTCGCCGGGCGCCACGATGGGGATGCCGGGCGGGTAGGGGGCCACCATCTCGGCGCTCACGCGGCCGGCGGCGCGCCCGACCGGAACGGCTTCGGACCTGGAGAAGAAGGCGTCGCGGGGGCTCATGACCTGGCGTGTGAAGCGCGGCCAGCTCGCCAGGGGCGTCGTACAGGCGATGCCGCCGGCGCCGCGCCGGCGGGCGGCCAGGTCGGTCATGGCCGTTGCGAAGCGGGCGACGTCGTCGCGCGAGTCGCCGTAGGTCACGTTGAGCAGCACGTTCAGCGGGTCGGCCGCTTCGACGGCGATGCCGTAGTCGTCGCGCAGGGCCGTCTCGAGCTCGTAGCCGGTGAGGCCGAGATCGCAGGCCGACACCGTGACGCGGGTGCGATCGAGATCGGCTACGCCGGGCGACGCCAGGACCTCGTCGCCGAGGACGCGCACGCCTTCGAGCGGCGCGAGCCGCTCGCGGATCCAGTCGGCGTTGTCGACGGCTTGCGCCCAGAGCTCCTCGCCCTGCGTGGCCATCTGGGCGCGGGCGGCGTCGATCGAGGCGTAGATGAGCACCTGCGGGCTCGTGCTCTGGGTCATCTTGACGATGCTCTCGAGGCGCCGCAGGGGGAGTCGCTCGCCGCGGGCCACGAGCACCGACGACTGCGTGAGGCCGCTGATCAGCTTGTGGGTGCTCGCCACCATGGCGTCGGCGGCGGCCGACATGGCGTCGAGCGGCAGACGGCTGCAGAACCGCAGGTGGGGTCCCCAGGCCTGGTCGACCACGAGCGGCAGACCGCCGCCGTGGGCCACGCCGGCGATCGCGTCGAGCGCGGCGCAGACGCCGTTGCTGGTGGGCGAGACGACGAACACGGCCTTGGATTCGGGGTGGGCTTCGACCGCGGCGGCGACGCGGTCGGCCGTCACGTTCAGGGGGATGCCCCAGACCGGATCGATCGCCGGCTCGACGTAGTGCGGCAGAGCGCCCGAGAAGATGAGCGCGGCCTGCACCGACTTGTGAGCGTTGCGCGGCAGGATGACGCCGTCGCCCGGCCCCGCCAGCGCGAGCAGCAGGGAGTGGATACCGCTGGTCGAGCCGTTTACGAGGAAGAAGCAGCGCTCGCCGCCCCAGGCCTCGGCGGCCAGGTCTTCGGCGACCCGCACGAGCGCGGTCGACTCGCGCGTGTCCTCGACCCCGCCGGCCATGGCGACGTCGACCGAGAGCAGGGCGGCGCCAAAGGCTTCGCGCATGATCGGCGGCGCCCCCTTGCCGAGCTTGTGCCCGGGCGTGTGAAAGGGCACCATGCCGCTGGCCCGGTACCCGAGCAGGGCGTCGATGTAGGGGGTGGTCGCCTGGGCGGGTGTCTGCTGGGGTTTCCTCATGCCGGGTCTCTTGGGCCCCCTCAGTGTATCACCCGGCCTTTCGGGCGTATCGGCGGTGGTAGACTCGAGCTGACGTCGGCCGCGGCGACCACAAGGCGGTTACCATCAGTCTCGACCACACGGTGAGAGTGCGCTTCGCGCCGAGCCCCACGGGCACGCTGCACATCGGCTCGGCGCGCACCGCCCTCTACAACTTCCTCTTCGCCCGCCACGCCCGGGGCAGCTTCGTCGTACGCATCGAAGACACCGACGCGGCGCGTTCCGAGGAGCGCTTCGAGCAGGCCATCCTCGACGACCTCGCCTGGCTCGGTCTCGACTGGGACGAAGGCCCCGACCGCGGCGGTCCGTTCGGTCCCTACCGCCAGGCCGAGCGCGCCGTGACCTACGGTCGAGCGGCCGACGCCCTCGCCGCCGCGGGCCTCGCCTACCCCTGCTTCTGCAGCCAGGAGCGGCTCGACGCGCTGCGCGCCGAGGCGCTCGCGGCCGCTCGCCCGCCGCGCTACGACGGCCGCTGCAGGGGGCTCGATGCCGCCGAGGTGCAGCGTCGTCTCGGCGCCGGCGAGACGGCCGCGCTGCGCTTTGCCGTGCCCGCCGGCGACGTGACCTTCGACGACGCCATCCGCGGCCCCATCACCATCGCCGGCGAGGCGATCGGCGACTTCATCATCCTGCGCTCCGACCACCTGCCGAGCTACAACTTCGCCGCCGTCGTCGACGACGCGGCCATGGCCATCACCCACGTCATCCGCGGCGACGACCACCTCACCAACACGGCTCGCCAGGAGCTCCTGCGCCGGGCCCTGTACCCGGTCGCGCCGGCGCCCGTCTACGCCCACCACGCCATGATCCTGGCGCCGGGCGGCGGCAAGCTGTCAAAACGTCACGGCGCGACGGCGGTGGGCGACTACCGCGAGCTCGGCTACCTGCCCCAGGCCATCGTCAACTACCTGGCGCTGCTGTCGTGGTCGCACGGCGACGACGAAGTCCTCGACCTCGACCGGCTCGTCGCCGGCTTCGCGCTCGAGGCCCTGTCGACCAGCCCGGCGATCTTCGACATCCACAAGCTCGACTGGCTGAACCACCAGTGGATCATGAGATCGAGCGACGCCGAGCACGAGCGCCTGGTCGGCGAGCGCCTGGCGGCCGGCGCCCCGGCGCCGGCCGTCGCCGCGCTCGCCGCCGCCTTCAAGCCCTCGCTCGAACGCTACGCCGACGTGCCGCAGCTCGCCGCGGCAGTCCTCGACCGGCCCGCCCTCGACGGCGAGACGCGGCGGGTGCTCGCCGCCGCCGGCGACCGCCTCGGTCTGTTCGCCGACCTGCGCCGGGCGGCGCCCCAGCCCTACGTCACGCCCGACGAGGCCCGCGGCCTGCTGGTCGACTACCGCCGGCAGGGCAAGGAGCGGTTCGGCTGCGGACCGCGCGAGCTGCTCATGCCGCTGCGCCAGGCGCTCACCGGCTGCGACCACGGTCCCGAGCTGCACTTCGTGCTCGCCGCGCTCGCCGCCGGCGAGACCCTCGAGCGACTCGCGGCGGCGACCGGCGTCGCCGCGGCCGCCGGCGCCGCCGCACCGCCCCTCGCCGCGCCGCACTCAGCCGCGCCGCCCGCCGCCGCGCCGCCCGCCGCCGCGCCGCCCCCCGACTCGACCGAAGGAGACCCACGGTGATCAGGCTCTTCAACTCCCTCACGCAACGCAAGGAAGAGCTCGTTCCGCGCGACCACGGCAAGGTCGGCATCTACGCCTGCGGCCCCACGGTCTACAACTTCGTGCACGTCGGCAACGCCCGCCCCTACGTCGTCTTCGCCGTGCTGCGCGCCTGGCTGACCTCACGCGGCTACCGCGTGACGCTGGTCGAGAACATCACCGACGTGAACGACAAGATCAACGCCAGGGCCGACGCGGAGGGTCGCTCGCCGGTCGCCGTCGCGGCCGAGTACACGCAGGCGTATCTCGACGACACCGACCGGCTCCGCGTGCCGCGGCCCGACGTCGAGCCCCTGGCCAGCGAGACCATCCCCGAGATCATCGACCTCGTGTGCCAGCTCATCGCGTCCGGCCACGCCTACGAGTCGCAGGGCAGCGTCTACTTTCGTGTGCGCAGCTTTCCCGGGTACGGCAAGCTGTCGAAGCAGCGCATCGACGAGCTCGAGGAAGAGGCCCGCGTCGAGGCCGAGCCGGGCAAGGACGACCCGCTCGACTTTGCCGTATGGAAGGCGGCCAAGCCCGGCGAGCGCGACCATCTGTGGGACAGCCCCTGGGGCAGGGGCCGCCCGGGCTGGCACATCGAGTGCTCGGCCATGGGTCTGCGCTACCTGGGCGCCGGCTTCGACATCCACGGCGGCGGTCGCGATCTGATCTTTCCCCACCACGAGAACGAGATCGCCCAGGCCGAAGCGGCCGGCATGCCCTTCGCCCGGATCTGGATGCACAACGGCATGATCCGCGCCGCGGGCGAGAAGATGGCCAAGTCGGTCGGCAACTTCTTCCTGCTGCGCGAGGTGCTCGAGCGCTACCCGGCGCCGGTGGTGCTCACCTACTTCCTCACGACGCACTACCGCAGCCCGCTCGAGTTCTCGCTTGAGAAGCTCGACGAGGCCACGGCGGCCTATGAGCGTCTGCTCGAAGCGGTGCGCACGGCCGGCTTTCGAGCCGACAACCCTGGTCGTGGCGAGACCCACGATCCGGCCGAGCTGCGGACCGTGCTCGACCACACCCGGGCGGCCTTCGCCGAGCATATGGACGACGACCTTAACACCGCCGCCGCGCTCGGCGAGCTGTTCAGCCTGGGTCGTGAGCTGTTCCGCTACGTTGGGGCGACCGACGGCGCCGGTCACGCCGCCGACACGGACACGCTCGAAGACGTCGAGGATCTCCTCGTCGAGTGCCTCGACTACCTGTGCATCACCCTGCCCGACGACGAGCTCTCCGTGCCGGCCGTCGGCGCGCCGGTCGGCGGACAAGCCGGTGCGTCGCCGGCGGCCGCGCCCGCCGGCGAAGTCTGCGCGACCGACGAGGTGCCGCTGCCGCCGGCCGCTCGCCTGTCGGCCGAGGGCCGCTGGGACGATCTGGCCGAGCTCGTAGGCGAACGCCTCGCGTGTGGCGACGCCACCTATGCCTGTCTGCTGCGCGACCACCTGCGGGCCGAGAAGGACTGGACCGGCGCCGACGGCCTGCGCGACCGCCTCGTGGCCGCCGGCTTCGAGGTGCGCGACACGCCGGCCGGCACGCAGGTGGTGCGCAGGCGCTGATGGCCGGCGCGGCGCTTCGCAGAGGCGCGGCGGGACCGGCGGCCGCGGGCCGCCGGTCCCCTCTCTGACCGTGGACTGGATCTACGGCCGCCAAGTCGTGCGTCTGGCCTGCGCGGGCGGCGCGAAGCGCCGCCCGCGCAGGCTCCTGGCCACCCCCGAGGGCGCGGCCTGGCTGTCCGCCCACGGCGTCGCCGCGGCGGAGCCGGAAGCCCGGCCCGCAGACTCGCGAACAGGTCGGCGCGCCGCCGCCGGCGCGCCTGCGGGTCTCGAGGTCGAACGCGCGGAGCCGCGCGAACTGCAGCAGCTGACCGGCAGCCACGAGCACCAGGGGGTGGCCTGCCTCGTGGGCGACTACCCGTACGTCGCCCCCGACGTGCTGCTGGGCTGCGACCTGCTCGTCGTGCTCGACGAAGTGACCGACCCCCGCAACCTCGGCGCCGTCGCGCGCAGCGCGCTCGCCGCCGGCGCCGGCGGCCTCGCGCTGCCCCGGCATCGCTCGGCCGCGGTCACGCCGGCCGCCGTCAAGGCGTCGGCGGGAGCAAGCGAACATCTGGACATCGCCCACGTGACGAACGTCGTCGCCTTCGTCCGTGAGTGCAAGCAGGCCGGGTACTGGGTGTACGGGGCGGCCGGCGACGCCGACCGCCCCTACGATGCCCTCGATCTCGGCGGCAAGGTGACGCTCGTGTTCGGCGCCGAGGGCCGCGGGCTGCGACCGCTGGTGCGCCGCGCCTGCGACGAGCTCGCGGCGATCCCCATGCAGGGTCCGGTCGACAGTCTCAACGTGAGCGTTGCCGCCGCCCTGTTCCTCTTCGAGGCACGCCGCCAACGCTGCGCGGCCGCGTCCGCGCCGCCCGGGCCTGAGCCCGGCTCCGCCGGGGGAGGCTGACCCCATGACCGCGGGCGCTCACGACTCGTACATCGTCGACGGCTACAACGTCCTGCACGCCCTGTTTCCCGGCCTGCGCCGCGAGGAGCTCGAGGACCGGCGCCGCTGGCTGGGCGACCAGCTCGCCGGCTTCGCGGCGCTGCGCGGCGCCGATGTCACCCTGGTCTTCGACGCCCACGCCCAACCCCGGTCGACCTGCGAGCGCCTCGCCGGCACGCGGGTCGAGGTGTGCTTCGCCGGCGGCTCGCAGTCGGCCGACGAGATGATCGCGCGGCGCATCGCCGGCGAGCCGGCCGATGCGGCCATCGTCGTCGTCTCGGCCGACTACGAGGTGCAGCGCACGGCGACGCGGGCCGGCGTGCGCCGCATGACCCCGCGCGAGCTCGGGGCCGAGATCGGCGTCATTCACAAGGAGCTTGCAAACGACGAGAAGACCAGTACAATACCGACAACACTTGAGGATAAACTTGACCTTGAGACTTGGCGCAAGCTGGAACGCCTGAGGCGGGAGGGCGGGTAGCCGCACCACTCAGGCTCAGCTCGGGGGGTCAGAAGGCATGACGCAGCGGCGACAGGCCGACAACAGCCGATCGGCTGGTCGCCTTTCTAACCCTCAAGTCCACTCAGAGAGTTCCGATCTCGCTCTCGTCAACTCCTACCGCCGCGGCAATCAGGGCGCCCTGAACGCCCTGATCCTGCGCTATCACCAGTTCGTGCGGCTCAAGGCGAGCTCGTACTTTCTCGCCGGCGGCGACTCCGAAGATCTGATCCAGGAGGGCATGGTCGGCCTCTACAAGGCGGTGCGCGACTATCGCGACGACCGCCAGGCGTCGTTTCGCAGCTTCGCCGAGCTCTGCATCACCCGCCAGATCATCACCGCCATCAAGACCGCCACGCGCCAGAAGCACGTGCCGCTCAACGGCTACCTGTCGTTCAGCCACACGCCGGGCGACGCCGGCGACGACAGCGAATGCAGCCTGGCCGACATCCTCCCGGGCTCGTCGGTGAACGACCCGGTCAACCAGGTGATCTCCTCCGAAGAGGTCGAGAGCCTCAAGCACTGCCTCACCCGCCTGCTCTCCAACCTCGAGAGCCGGGTGCTGCGGCTGTACCTGCAGGGCTTGTCCTACGAAAAGATCGCTCGCCGGCTCGACTGCGACTGCAAGACCGTCGACAACGCCCTCCAGCGCATCAAGCGCAAGGTCGACCTGCACCTCGAAAGCCGCAAGGTCCTGCAGTAGCCGCGGGGGCCGCGCCGCCGCGGCGCTCACGGGGCCGGCGCCGCGACTGGGAGTCCGTCTCGAGCGCCGAGGGCGCCCGGACGGGCCCGGGCGAGCCGCTTCGCGCCCGTTTCTAGAAGGTCATCAGGCTGACGTCGTGCCCCTGGGCCTGCACGAGCAGCTTGAAGTCGTGCGGGTTGCTGGCCACCTGGGCGGCGTCGTGCAGCGTGATCAGACCCTGCTCGTAGAGGCTCAGCAGCGCCTGGTCGAAGGTCGTCATGCCGTAGAACTCGCCCTCGCGGATGGCCTGGGCGATCATCGCGGTCTGGTCGGGGTCGAGGACGAAGTCGCGGATACGCGCGGTCATCACCATGACCTCGATGGCTGGCACGCGGCCCTGGCCGTCGGCGCGGGGCAGCAGACGCTGCGAGATGATGCCGCGCAACGTGCCGGCCAGCATGATGCGCACCTGCTTCTGCTGGTGGAGCGGGAAGAAGTCGATGATGCGGTTGATGGTCTCGGTGGCGTCGATCGTGTGCAGCGTGCTCATCACGAAGTGGCCGGTCTGGGCGGCGGTGAGCGCCGCCGAGACGGTCTCGACGTCGCGCATCTCGCCGATCAGGATGTCGTCGGGGTCCTGCCGCAGCACGTACTTGAGAGCCGACGAGTACGATTCGGTGTCGAGGCCGATCTCACGCTGGTTGATGATCGCCTTGCGGTCCTTGTGCAGCACCTCGATGGGGTCTTCGATCGTCACGATGTGCTTACGCATGGTGTTGTTGATGTGGTCGATCATGGCCGCCAGGGTGGTCGTCTTGCCCGACCCCGTGGTGCCCGTCACGAGCAACAGGCCGCGGGGCTCGAGCGCGAGGCGCTTGATGACCTCGGGCAGGTGCAGGTCCTCGAACGAAGGGATCTGCGTCGCCACCTGGCGCATGGCGACCGAGATGCTGCCGCGCTGGCGGTAGATGTTCACGCGGAAGCGGCCGATGGATGGCGCCGAGTAGGCGAAGTCGATCTCGTTGTGCTCGCTGAAGCGGCGGATCTGCTTGTCGGTCATGATCGAGGCGGCCGCGTCTTTGGTGTCCTCGGGCGACAGCACCGGCTCGTCGAGCAGGTGCAGCTCGCCGTCGACGCGCACGACCGGAGGGCTGCCGGCCTTGATGTGCAGGTCGGAGGCAGTGCGCGCGACCATCTCGTGGAGCAGCTCGTCTACCGTCTTCACGTCGCGTCATCTCCATCTGCCGACACCGGGTCCCCCTTCATAATCGGCCGGCGGCCGCAGATGTTTACCTTTGAGGTGCGAAGTGAGTCTGTGGCGGGGGCGCCGCGGCCGCCGGTCGGGCGCGGCGAGGGGCCGGCGCTCAGCGCCGGTCGCCGGGGATCAGGGCCGGCCGAACCCCGATGCCCCGGCGGCGGAGTCGTAGCTGACGTCTCTGCCCGTGCAGGGCGCGTCGATGATGCTGCCGCCGCCGGCGTAGATGCCGACGTGGTAGGCCGGATCACCGAAGAACACGAGGTCGCCGGGCTGCTCCTGTCCGGCGGGCACCGGCGTCGTGCAGGCCTGCTGGGCGGCCGCGTTGTGCGGCAGGCTCACGCCGAAGTTGGAGTAGACGTACATGGTGAAGCCGGAGCAATCGAAGCCGGCGGTGGGCGACGAGCCGCCCCACACGTAGGGCACCTTGCCAACGTAGCTTGCGGCGAAGGCCACCACGCTGCTGTGGTCGGGATTGACGGGCTGGGCCGGCGGTAGATAGGCGCCCGAGCTCTGGGCGGCCCGCTCGGCTGCCTGGCTCTGCTGCGCGAGAAGCTGAGCGATCTGGGCCTTGACGCCGCGCAGCATCGACCGGCGCGCGGCGAGGGCGCTTTCGACCCCGGCCTTTTCGGTGGCGCGCTGGGCCACGACCTGCTCGGCGGCCGTGCGGTCGGTGACAAGCGACTTCTGGGCGGCCTTGATCGCCGTCTGGTAGCTGCCGATCGAGTCGACCATGGTCGAGTCGCTCGTGCCCACCCGGTTGAGCATGTCGAGCTGGTCGACCATCGACGAGAAGCTCTTGGTGGCGACGATCACGTCGAGCAGCTCGACGGGCCGCTGCTTGTACATGGCCACGACCCGCTGCTCGAGCTGGCTCTTGGCCATCTGCAGGTTGTAGCGGGTGACGGCGAGGGTTTGCTGGTTCTGGGCGATGTGAGCCTTGATCGCGGCCAGCTTGCTCGTCGCCGCGTCGTAGCGCTCGACGACCTTCTCCATCTTGACGTCGAGCGTGGCGAGCTCGCCCATGATGGCCCGCGCGTGGGCGCGCTTCTGGGCGATCGTGTCGGCGGCGGCGGTGGAGGGGAGGACGAAGGGGAGGACGAGGAGGGCGGCGAGGGCGAGAAGGAAGAGTCTGCGATTACGCTTCATGCATCGCCTCCTTGCGGGGGTACGACGACTCGGTCTTCGCACCCACGAGGTGAGCGCCGTTGCCGCCCAGTGCGGCAGCCACCAGCTTCGAAAAACGACCCCCGATGGCTCCTGCGAAGGTCCGGGGTACCGTACCATCGCCCCACCGGCTTTACAAGCCGCCGGCCGCCCTAACGGCGCCCCCGGTTGGCGTCGGAGGCGCTCTGGGGATACAGTGCGCGACAAGGGGGGTGACGGTGTGATCCGGGCCTTGAACATCACTGGCCGGCGGCTGCCGCCGCGATCATCACGATGAGCACGGTGGTCGTTGTCGACCCGGGAGTCGACGAGACGTTGTCGGTCGCCCTGCGGGGCGCCGAGATCAGGCGCGAGCGGCGGGCCGCCGTGCTTGCCGCCTACCGCGGACCCGAGCGGCGCCTGCGACGGGCGCCGCGTCTCGAACCACACGGAGCCGGCCTCGCCGTCGTGCACACCTGCCCCGCCTGCGGCCGGGTCTCGGTCGTGCCGTACGTGCCGGGCGCCGGTCTCGGCGTCGCGCCGCCGTGCGCCTGCGCCACGCCGTTGCCGGCCCTCCGCACCCGGGCGCTGGTCGTCACGGTCGCGCTCGTCGCCCTCTGGCTGCTCAATCTCGAGGACGCTCTGCTGACGCGCCGCGCGCTCGCCCTCGGCGCGACCGAGGCCAACGCCGTCATGGGGCTCTTTCTGCGCTTCGGGTTCGTGCCGGCGGCGCTCATCAAGATGGCCGTCGTGACGGCCGGCGCGCTCTTTCTGTGGACCCAGCGCCGCCGCCGCATCGTGGCGATCGCGAGCGTCGGGCTGGTCTGCGTCTACATCACGCTCGTCGTCTACGAGATCGTCGCACTCGCCGGCTGACGCCCGCACGGTCGCGGCCGGCGCCGCCGCCGGGGACGGGGTGTCAGCGCTTCGATCCGGAGGGCTGCATGAGCTTCTGGGCGTGGGGCCGCGGCAGCTTCTTGAGCGAGGCCATGAAGGCCTGATTGGCCTTGTTCTTGCGCCACATCCGCACGATCCACCAGCCCCAGGTCTGGAACAGCAGCTTGGTGAAGCGGAAGGTGAAGAAGTACTTCGCCCACTGCCGCAGCGAGTAGAACTTCATGTAGCCGCGCAAGGCTTCGAGCTGCAGTTCGTAGGCGGTCATGTTGGCCGGTTCGAAGACCACGTGCTGGGCGTCGAAGAGATACCAGCGCTTGTCGAAGATGCGGCCGGCGGCGTCGAGCTCTTCGTACAGGGGCGTGCCGGGCAGCGGCGTCAGCGCCGCGAGCTGGATGGTGTCGATGTGGTTCTTCATGGCGAACCTGACGGTGTCGCGCACCGACTCCTTGGTGTCGGTGTCGGCCCCCAGCACGAACATGCCGTGTGACTCGATGCCGTGCTCGTGGAGGATGCGGATGGCCTGCACGATGTCGTCGACGCTCTGGTGCTTGTCGAAGGCATCGAGGGTCGCCTGGTTGACCGACTCGAGGCCGAGGTAGGCGCGAAAGCAGCCGGTGCGGTGCATGAGGTCGAGCAGCTCGCGGTCGCGCACCACGTCGGTGCGCATCTGGGCCGACCAGGGCACGACAATGTCTTCGTCGAGCATGCGCTGCAGCAGCTCCTTGAGGCGCTTCTTGTCGGCGGCGATGTTGTCGTCGTAGAAGAAGATCTTGCGGGGCTGACGCTCCTTGAGCTCGGCGATGATGTTCTCGGCGCTGCGGAAGCGATACTTGCGGCCGAACATGGCCGTGACCGAGCAGAAGTTGCAGTGGAACGGGCAACCCCAGCTCGTCATGATCGGCATCGTCTTCATGTTCTCGTAGCCGTGGATCAGCGAGAGGTCGGGGAACGGCAGCTCGTCGAGCACCGTGCACTGGCCGCGCGCCTCGTTGTGCACGGCCTCGCCGTCGCGGGTGAACGACAGGCCCTTGATGCCGTCGAACGGGCCCCCCGACTCGAGCGCGGCGATGAGCTCGAGCATGAGCTTCTCGCCGCCCTCGCCGCGGGCCACGAAGTCGGTGTGTTCGAGGGCTTCGTCGGCCATGAAGGTGACGTGCGACCCTCCCATGATGACGGGGATCCCGCGCTCGCGGCACTGGTCGGCGAACCGGTAGCCTTCGGTCACGGTGGAGGTGGTCGTGGAGATGCCCACGAGGTCGGCGGCGTTGACGTCGTTCCAGTCGATCGGCGCGATGTTGGAGTTGTAGATGCGGACGTCGTGGCCGGCGGCCTTGAGCGTCGCGCCGATGATCGGCAGTCCGAGCCGCGGCAGCTGGATCATGCTGTAGATGTTCATGTCGGGCGGTTCGGGCTCGATCATGCGGATTCTCATGGTCACCTCGACTTGCCCCAGAAGGGCTACCGGCGACGCCGCCGCGAGTTCGCGGGGCGGGGGATGAACGAATGTTCGGGACGGGAATCGATTAACGCTACTTCACAGGTACTCACGAAGTCAAAGTTCGAGACACGACGGGCGGGCGGGCCGCAGGGCCTTCCCGCCTGTCGCATCATACGCTCGGTGGCCTGCCGACCGCTGGATGAGCTCGGGGCCGAGCCTGCCCACGGCCGGGTCACGCAGGGGCACATGGGGGTCACGCGGCGTGCACGCGCAAGGCGTGCTGCGCCTGCGCCACGCACAGCGGACAGGCCGCGACGAGGCGCTCGCCGAGCACGATCTCGCGTGCCTGCTCGCCGGCGAGGAGCGTGCGGCCGCAGACGTCGCAGGCCGTCGCGCGCCGCTTGCGGGGCGCGACGTCGGGCTGTCGCGGGGCACTGCCGGGCCCCGCCACCCCGGTGTACCCGGTCTGGGGCGGCCGGGCGGCGCTCGCCGCGACCCGGTAGGGCCTCGACAGTCGGTGCAGGTAGGTCTCGTCCATCACGTCGCCTCCGCGCATGCATGTCGTGCACGTCAGCACCTACCCGCGCGCCCGACGGCCAAACGCGGGCGACGTTGGCCGTCAGTGGATGAGCGCGATGAGAGCGTAGGCGCCGGCCGCCACGAGGCCGGCGGCGGGGATGGTGAGGACCCAGGCCCAGACGATGTTGCCGGCCACGCCCCACTTGACGGCCGACAGGCCGCCGGTCGCCCCGGCGCCCATGATCGAGGCCGTGATCGTCTGGGTCGTGGAGATCGGGTAGCCGAAGTGGGTCGCCGTGCAGATGACGGCGGCCGAGCTCGTCTCCGCGGCGAAGCCGTGGATCGGGTCGAGGTGGATGACCTTCGTGCCGAGCGTCGGATGATGCGCCAGCCGCCGAAGTAGGTGCCGAACGCCATGGACGAGGCGGCCAGCGATGATCACCCAGCGTCGGGATCGGCGGCCGTTCTTCGGCAGGTGGCCCGACGTGATCAGCGCCAGGGTGATCACGCCCATCGTCTTCTGGGCGTCGTTGGAGCCGTGGGCAAGAGCGACGGCGCCGGCCGAGAGCGGCTGGAGGCGGCGGAAGGTGCGATTGACGGGTCGCGGTGACCAGCGAAAGACGAGCAGCAGCAGGAGGTTCATGAGCAGGAACGCGACCAGCAGGCCGATCACCGGCGAGCGCGACCATCGGCAGCACGACCTTGTGCCAGACGCCGCCCCACTCCACGCCGCTCGTGCCGACCGCGACCAGTGTGGCGCCTATGAGGCCGCCGACCAACGCGTGCGACGAGCTCGACGGGATGCCGAAGTACCAGGTGATGAGGTTCCAGGAGATGGCGCCAATCAAGGCTGCCAGCACGACCGTCTGCGAGTCGGCCGGCAAGCGTCACGATACCCTTGCCGACGGTCTGCGCCACGTTCTGGCTGACAAAGGCGCCCACCATGTTGAACGCGGCCGCCATGAGGAGGGCGACCCGCGGCGACAGGGCGCGCGTCGAGATGGAGCGGGCGATGGCGTTGGCCGAGTCGTGGAAGCCGTTCGTGAAGTCGAACGTCAGGGCGACCGCCACGATGACGATCAGCAGGAACATCAGTTGTTCTTCAGCACGATGCTCTCGATGATGTTGGCGACGTGCTCACAGTCGTCGATGGCGTGCTCGAGCGTGCCGTAGATGTCCTTCCACTTGATGATGTCGGTGCACTTCATGTCGCCGTCGAACAGCTCGGCGACGGCGTCGCGATAGAGCCGGTCGCCGTCGTTCTCGAGCCGGTTGACCTCGATCCAGTGGTCGCTCAGGCCCTTGCGCTTCTCGAGACCGTCGAGCGCCGTGCGCAGCACGGCCGTCTGTTTGGCGATCACGGCCGCCTGCTCGACGGCGTGCGTGGTGGGTGCTCTCGACGCGGTAGAGCAGCATCATGTCGGCCGCCGCCTCGATGCTGTCGAGGACCTCGTCGAGGGTCGCGGCGAGGTCGTAGATGTCCTCGCGGTCGAGCGGCGTGACGAAGGTCTTGTTCAAGCGCCTGACGATGTCGTGGACGATCTTGTCGCCGACGTGCTCGAGCTCGACCATCTGGCGGGCCGTGCTCTTGAGGCCGCCGAAGTCGCTCATGAGCGTGTTCAGGAGCTGCGCGGCCTGGTCGAGCGTGGCGGCGAACTCCGAGAACAGGCGGAAGTACTCCCGCTCCTGCGGGACGAGGCTGAGTTTCACGCGGTCCCCCTCCTGACCGGTCGCGGCCGTACGCCGGCGGATTCGCCCGCCGGCTCGTGCCGGAGCATATGTTAGCGGAGTGTTAGAAGGGTGCAAGCGCCGGGGGCCGGGCGCGCCGGCGCGCCCGGTTGCAGAGCCCCGCTGCCTTCGGTAGCCTGAGTCGGCGTCCAGGCGGGCAACGGTGGCTGTGCGGACGCGTCTAGAATCAGGCTTCCTGCCGGCGCGCGACCCGTGCGCGGTAGCGAAGCTCTCGCTGACGGAAGTTCTTGCGCGAAGGAGGACCTGGTGACCGACGAGATCTACTCCCAGATGGCCCAAGCGGTGATCGACGGCGAGGACGACAGCGCCGCCGCCTTAGCCCAGAAGGGGCTCGACATGGGCCTGCCTGCGGCCGACATCCTCGACAAGGGCTTCGTCAAGGGCATCGAGGAGGTCGGCGAGCTCTTCGGCAAGGGCGAGTTCTTCCTGCCCGAGCTGGTCCAGGGGGCCGAGGCCATGAAGGCCGCAGTTAGGGTCCTGCAGCCCGCCCTGGACGCCTCCAAGGAGGGCCGCAAGGCGACCGGCATCGCCGTCGCCGGCACGGTCGCCGGCGACATCCACGAGATCGGCAAGACGATCGTCTGCTCGATGCTCTCAGCGGCCGGCTTTGAGGTCACCGACGTGGGCTGCGACGTGGCCCCCGAGGCCTTCGTCGCCACCTGCCAGGAGGTCAAGCCCGACCTCCTGCTGCTCTCCGCCCTCTTGACCACCACCATGCCCAACCAGCTAGAAGACGATCGAGGCCTTAAAGGCCGCCGGTCTGCGCGAGCAGATCAAGGTCATGGTCGGCGGCGCCCCCACGACCCGCGCCTGGGCGAACGAGATCGGCGCCGACGGCTACGCCGAAGACGCGATCGAGGCCGGGCTGGGCCGCCAAGGGCCTGCTGGGTGTCGCTCAAGCAAGAGCCGCGACGGGGCGCGACCACCGCGCCACAAGCGCCGGTGGGCGAGGGGCGGGCGGCGCGCCCCGCAAGGCGCGCCGCCCGCCCCCTTCGCGCCGCTGGACCGCGGGTATACTAGGCCGGCCGTGCCGCGCGACACCGACAGCTACCTGGACGAGGTCGAGGAACGCTTCGCCGCGTCGACCGATTTCACGATCGGTCTCGAGGAGGAGTACCAGATCCTCGACCCTGGCAGCCTGGCG
>CAWCWZ010000059.1:0-28130 GCA_963799395.1 uncultured Actinomycetes bacterium | reverse complement strand
AAGGGTGCAAGCGCCGGGGGCCGGGCGCGCCGGCGCGCCCGGTTGCAGAGCCCCGCTGCCTTCGGTAGCCTGAGTCGGCGTCCAGGCGGGCAACGGTGGCTGTGCGGACGCGTCTGAGAATCAGGCTTCCTGCCGGCGCGCGACCCGTGCGCGGTAGCGAAGCTCTCGCTGACGGAAGTTCTTGCGCGAAGGAGGACCTGGTGACCGACGAGATCTACTCCCAGATGGCCCAAGCGGTGATCGACGGCGAGGACGACAGCGCCGCCGCCTTAGCCCAGAAGGGGCTCGACATGGGCCTGCCTGCGGCCGACATCCTCGACAAGGGCTTCGTCAAGGGCATCGAGGAGGTCGGCGAGCTCTTCGGCAAGGGCGAGTTCTTCCTGCCCGAGCTGGTCCAGGGGGCCGAGGCCATGAAGGCCGCAGTTAGGGTCCTGCAGCCCGCCCTGGACGCCTCCAAGGAGGGCCGCAAGGCGACCGGCATCGCCGTCGCCGGCACGGTCGCCGGCGACATCCACGAGATCGGCAAGACGATCGTCTGCTCGATGCTCTCAGCGGCCGGCTTTGAGGTCACCGACGTGGGCTGCGACGTGGCCCCCGAGGCCTTCGTCGCCACCTGCCAGGCGGTCAAGCCCGACCTCCTGCTGCTCTCCGCCCTCTTGACCACCACCATGCCCAACCAGCTAAAGACGATCGAGGCCTTAAAGGCCGCCGGTCTGCGCGAGCAGATCAAGGTCATGGTCGGCGGCGCCCCCACGACCCGCGCCTGGGCGAACGAGATCGGCGCCGACGGCTACGCCGAAGACGCGATCGAGGCCGTAGTGGCCGCCAAGGGCCTGCTGGGCGTCGCTTAAGCAAGAGCCGCGACGGGGCGCGACCACCGCGCCACAAGCGCCGCGGCGGGCGAGGGGCGGGCGGCGCGCCGCAAGGCGCGCCGCCCGCCCCCTTCGCGCCGCTGGACCGCGGGTATACTAGGCCGGCCGTGCCGCGCGACACCGACAGCTACCTGGACGAGGTCGAGGAACGCTTCGCCGCGTCGACCGATTTCACGATCGGTCTCGAGGAGGAGTACCAGATCCTCGACCCTGGCAGCCTGGCGCTCACCGGCGCCTTCGAGCTGCTGCGCGACAGCGCCCCGCCCGATCTCAAGGAACGCATCCTCGGCGAGTTGATCTCGAGCGAGATCGAGATCGCCACTCCCAGGTGCGAGACGTTCGGCGAGGCGGCGCGCGACGTCGTCGCGCGCCGCCTCGCCCTCTTTGCTCATGCCCGCGACCAGGGCTATACGCTGGGCGCCACCGGCACGCATCCGTTCTCGCCCTGGCAGGACCAGCGCATCATCGACACGCCGCACTACCACGCCGTCGAAGACAAGCTCAAGTACGTGGCCTGGCGCAACAACACCTGGAGCCAGCACATCCATATCGGCGTGCGCGGCATCGATCGGGCGGTCGCGGTCTGCGACGCCATGCGCGGTTTTCTGCCCCACCTGCTCGCCCTGTCGGCGAACTCGCCCTGCATCGACGGCGTCTGGACGCACCTGCACTCGGCCCGCACGCAGACCTTCGTGCGCATGTTCCCGCGCTGCGGCATCCCCGACATCTTCGGCAGCTGGGCGGTGCAGCGGCGCTACTTCGAGCTGCTGTTCGCCACCGACTGCATCCAGGAGTTCACGCAGGTCTGGTGGAGCGTGCGTCCGCACCACACGTACGGCACGGTCGAGGTGCGCATCTGCGACGTGCAGACCGAGCCGTGGCAGACCCTGGCCGTCCACGCGCTGGCGCTCGGCCTCGTCGCGACGCTCATCGGCATGGTCGACGAAGGCCGTCCGCTACCGGTGCGCGAGACGCGCTGGATCGAAGAGAATCTCTGGCGCGCGGTCCGCTACGGCCTCGACGGCAAGCTCGTCGACTGGGACCGCGCCTGCGAGGTGCCGGCCCCCGAGGCCCTGCGCGAGCTGACCGAGTGGACACGGCCGGCCGGCGAGGCCCTCGGCCTGGGCGCCTACTTCGACGACATCGGCCGCCTGCTCCGCGAGGGCAACGGCGCCCAGCGCCAGGTTCGGGCGCTTGCCGCGGGACAGTCCATCCACGAGATGCACGCCGACGCGGTCGCGCTGGCAGGCGCGATCCTCGGCGACGACGGGAGGTGACGGGCTCTATGTCAGACGACGAGACCGCCAGGCGCGACGACCGTTCGCGCGAGGGTCGTCCGCTGAGCGACCAGGAGCGTGCCGAGCGGTATCGCGAGCAGCTCCGGGAGCTGCACGTGATCGACCTCGTGCGCGACATGATGGTGACCCTGGTCACCGTCGGTTACGAGAAGCTCGGCCTCACCGAGCAGACCCGGGAGCTCCGCGACCTGGGCGACGCCCGCGTCGCGATCGAGTCGCTTCGGCGCCTGATCGAGGTCGTCGAAGGCGAAGGCGACCCCGATGCCGGCAGCCTGCGCTCGACGCTGGCGCAGATGCAGTTGAACTTCGCCCGGGCGAGCGCCGAGCCGCGACCCGCCGCCGCGGCTCCGCCGGCGCCGGCGCCGGCCGAGGCGGCGTCGACCGAGCCGCCGGCCGCGGAGCCGCCGGCCGAAGCCGCCGGCCGGGAAGCCGCCGGCCGGCGAAGCCGCCGGCCGGCAAGTCGACGTCCGCAAAGCCCGCGGCCGGGGAGTCGCCGGCCAAGAAGCCGCCGGCCAAGAAGGCGCCGGCCAAGAAGGCGCCGACAAGAAAGCCGGCCGCACGGAAGCCGACGACGTCGAGCTAGCGGCGCGGCTCCGGCGGGGGCTCGGTCAGGGAGCCGTAGAGCTCGGGACGCCGGTCGGCAAGGCCGGAATGGCTGTCGGCGCGCCCCGCGCGGACTTCGTCGACGATGCGCTCGCGCAGCTCGACGACCAGCATCTCGGCGCGCTCGCCGGCGTCGGCCAGGACCTCTCCGGCGGGGTCGACCACGCGGCTGTGGCCGGCAAACTCCGAGACGCCGTTCCCGCCCGCGTGCGCGGCGGCCGCCAGATAGCAGCCGTTCTCGATGGCTCGCGAGACGGTGGCGATCTGCCAGATCCGCACGCGGCTCTTGCCGAACGCCGCCGGCACGATCAGCAGGCGCGCGCCCGACAGCGCCAGCGCCCGCGCCACCTCGGGAAAGGCGACCTCGTAGCAGACGAGCAAGCCGCACTGCCACCCGGCGATCTCGCCGGTCCAGAACGACGAGCCCGGCGTGAACAGCTCCTTCTCGGTGCGGAACAGGTGCGTCTTGGCGTACCGGGCCGGGTCGCGCCTGGGGCGCAGGATGGCGACCGCGTCGAAGAGCACGCCGTCGCGCAGGTCGGGCACGCCGACCACGCAGGAGACGCCGAGCTGGTCGACCGCGGCCTGGAGGCGGGCGAGCGAGGCTTTCGCCTCGCTCGCCCGCCGCACCATCGCCTGATCGACGTAGTAGCCGCCCAGAAAGAGCTCGGGAAAGACGAGCAGGTCGACCTGCGCCTCACTCGCGTCCTGAAGGCGCGCCAAGCCGGCCCTCAGGGAAGCCGTCATGTCGGGCGGGGCGTTCAGGCTCTGTACGACGCCGATGCGCACTATTTCTCGGAGAGTTCCCAGAAACGCCGCTCGTCGAGCACCTCGCCCGGCGCCACCGTGATGAACTCGCCGTCGTGCGGCCCCCTCGCCACGAGCTTCTCGAGAAGACGCAGCGAACCGGGCAGCACCTCGAGCGGCAGGTCGTAGAACTCGCACACGGTGCGCAGGTACTCGTCGCAGGCGGCGAGCTCGTAGGTGCCGGTGTCGATGAGCGCCACACGGCGGTAGTTGGCGAGGATCAGGTGGGCGATCTCGCGCGCCTTCTGTTCGCCGTAGCGCGGGATCATCTCCAGGTATTCGTGGTAGGGGTCGTCGATGTACTCGATCCAGCCGCGCGTGTAGTAGTAGGTCCCGGGACAGCCGCTGAACTGGCGCAGATACTCGTCGCGTGAGCCCAGCAGGATGGCGATACAGTCGTCGACCGCGGGCAGCACCAGGCGGTGGGGCCCGGCGACCAGGCCGGCGGTGCCGTTGGAGCAGCGGCCGTAGGCGAGCAGGATCGTGCGGGCGCCGGGCGTCGCGGCGATGCGCTCGTTCAACAGGTCGCGTAGGCGGTCGGGATGGTCGTGCAGGCGACCTTCGCAGTACTCGACCTCGAGGTCGCCGGCGACGCGCGTGACCTCGTCGCGCAGCGTCTCGCAGGCGATGATCTTGGGCGGCAGGCGGTCGTTCATGTCGTCGTCGTGGTCGCGGCCCGGCGGGCGGCGGCGGCCGTCAGGACGCCGCCGCCCGCTGACGCTTCATCTCGTACATGCTGCGGTCGGCCGCGAGGAGCAGCTCTTCGGGGTCGGACCAGCCCGAGGTCTGCAACCCCATGCTGGCGCGCAGCGGGGCGTCGTCCGGCGCCTCGCCGTTGTGCCGGTCGATGGCCGCATCGATCTTGGCCAGGACCTGGCGGGCGCCGCGGGCGTCGGTGTCGGGCATGAGCACCACGAACTCGTCGCCGCCGTAGCGCGCCACCGTGTCGGTCTCGCGGCAGTTGTCGGCGAGCAGGCGGGCCAGGTCGCGCAGCACGCGGTCGCCGGCCTGGTGGCCGCGCTGGTCGTTCACGGTCTTCAGGTCGTCGACGTCGATGAACAGCAGGCTGACGAGGCCGCCGTTGCGATGCACCGCGTGCATGGTCTGGTCGAGCGAGAGCTCGAGGTAGCTGCGGTTGAAGACACCGGTCAGGCCGTCGGTGCGGGCTAACACGTCTTTCTCGCGGATGAGCCGCTGGTTTTCGAGCGCCACCGCCGCCTGGCCGGCGAAGGTCGCGAGGATGGTCTTGTCGTCGTCCGAGAAGCGATGCGGCCGATCGTAGTACACCGACAGGGCGCCGTAGGTGCCCTTGGAGGACTGCAGCGGCGCCGTGAGAAAGGCGCGGTAGCCGCCGGCGGCGCAGATGGCGGCGTCGGCATGCGGCTCGCGCTCGACGTCGTCGACGGCCACCGGGACCCCGTCACTGATGGCCCGGCCCGATACCGACTCGTCGACGGGCAGCACGAACACGCGGCGAAACTCGTCGCTCAGGTTGTGGACGTCCTCGGGCACCAGCATGTCGCCCCTGAGGGCGAGGAGCGCCGCCTTGCCCGTGTTCATCAGGCGGGCCGCCTCGGCCACCACCGTGGCCGACACCGAGTGGCTGTCCAGGCTGCGGTTGACGGTCTTGACCGCCTCGAGCAGCCGGCGCTCGCGCTCGACGCGGTCGATCTGCTCGCGGAACAGCAGCGCGTGTTCGATAGCCGAGGCGAGCTGGGCGCCGGCCGAGCTCACGAAGTAGATGTCGTCGGCCGAGTAGGAGCGTGGACCGCGGGTGGCGACCGCCATCACGCCGAGCAGCCTGCCTTGCGCCTTGAGTGGGGTCGCGAGGACGGTCGCGAGCCCCTCGGCGCCGGCCAGCGGGAGGGTCTTCCTGTCGGCGGCGACGTCTTCGACCACCGCCATCTGCTGCTCGCGGGCGACCAGGCCCACGACGCCCTCCTCGGCGCCGAGGGTCGAGATGGCGCGGGCGTACTCGTCGGAGACGCCGCGGTGCAGGGCGAGGTGGAGCTCCTCGCCCGCGGCCAGGGCGATCCAGCCGGCGTCGACCTGGAGGATCTCGATGGCCTTGTCGAGGCCGGTGTTCAGCACGGTGGAGAGGTCGAGCGACGAGTTGACGGCCGAGACGATGGCGTTGAGGGCAACGAGCTCCTGGTTGCGGCGCTCGACCTCGTAGGCGAGCTCGCTGGGGGGCCGGGTATGGTCGGACAAGCGGCACCCCGAGCAGGTGCGCAACGCGACTTCGCGGCTCGGACCCAGCACGAACGGATCGCGCTTGCGGCAGTACCAGACGTCTATGCTGCCGCCGTCGAGGTCGGCCTGATAGGAGTCGAGGAACTTGCAGTCCATCAGCGAGCCTATAGTAGCATAGGACCTCGCCGAATCCGGCCCGCGGGCCCCAAGTCCGCGCCGCAGCCGGGCGGAGCGTGGTCGCAGTCTACCCGTGGTGCGCCGGGCGGCGCCGGCGGTCTCGAAGGAGGGACTCTAAAGTGAAGGTTCGCAAGGTGCTGGTCGCAGGGGCCGGACAGATGGGGGCGGGCATCGTCCAGGTGGCCGTTCAGGGCGGCCTTCCGGCGACCATGATCGACGTCGCCGACGAGTTCATCGCCAAGGGTATGGCCGGCATCGAAAAGCAGCTCGGACGGGCGGTCGAAAAGGGCCGCCTGAGCGCCGCCGAGCGCGACGCCGCGCTGGGCCGCATCACGACCGGGCTCGACGTCTCGGCCGGCGCCGACGCCGATCTGTTCATCGAAGCCGCGCCCGAGTCGCTCGAGATCAAGCGCGGTCTGCTCGAGCGCGCCGCCGCCGCCCTGCGCCCCGAGGCGATCATCGCCAGCAACACCTCGAGCCTGTCGGTGACCACCCTCGCCGGCTTCATCACGAACCCCGAGCGCTTCGTCGGCATCCACTTCTTCAACCCGGTGCCGGCCATGGCCCTGGTCGAGGTGGTGCGCGGGGCCGCGACCGCCGACGACACCGTGGTCGCGGCGCGCGAGTTCTGCGAGGCGGTCGGCAAGACGCCGATCACGGTCAAGGACTCGCCCGGCTTCGTCGTCAATCGCATCCTCTTTCCGATGATCAACGAGGCGGCGAACGCCCTGGCCGAAGGCGTGGCCAGCGCCGCCGACATCGACACCGGCCTCAAGCTCGGCGCCAACTTCCCCATGGGCCCCCTGGCGCTGGCCGACCTGGTCGGCCTCGACACGACGAAGGCCATCCTCGAGTCGCTCGAGCGCGATCTGGGCGACCCGCGGTACCGCCCCTGTCCGCTGCTCGGCAAGCTCGTCGCCGCCGGCAAGCTCGGGCGCAAGAGCGGCGCCGGCTTCTTCACCTACTGACGCGGCGTCCATGGGAGCGCGAGAGCGGGGGACGGCGATGAGCGAGCGCACGGGCTACGTGCAGGTCTACACGGGCGACGGCAAGGGCAAGACCACGGCGGCGTTCGGCCTTGCCATGCGCGCCGCCGGCCGCGGCTGGCGCGTCCTTGTCACCCAGTTCATGAAGGCCGACCCCTCGTGCGGCGAGGTGGTCTCGGCCGGGCGCCTGGGCATCAGGGTCGAGCAGGTCGGGCTCGACCACTGGGTGCGCAAGGGCGAGGCCACGCCCGACGATCGGCGCGCCGCGGCGGCCGGCTTTGGCCGGGCGCGCGACCTGGTCGGCGGCGGCGAGTTCGACCTGGTCGTGCTCGACGAGCTCATCACGGCCGTGTTCTTCGAGCTCGTCACCGTCGACGACGTGTGCGCGCTCCTCGCCGCCAAGCCGGCCCACGTGGAGCTCGTGCTCACCGGCAGGCGGGCGCCCGACGAGATCGTCGCGGCCGCCGACCTGGTCACCGAGATGCGGCCGCTCAAGCACTACTACGACGCCGGCGTCGGCGCCCGCGAGGGTATCGAGCACTGATCGCGGCGCGGCCTTCGCGGTCCGATGGCGTAGGATAGCGGCGTGACCCACACGCTCATCTACCCACACACCTCCCGCCACGACGCCGCCGGTCATCTCGAGATCGGCGGCTGCGACGTGGTCGCCCTGGCCGACACCTTCGGCACGCCGCTCTTCGTCTACGACGAGCAGACGCTGCGCGACCAGTGCCGCGCCTACGTCGCGGCCTTCGCCGGTCGCGCCCGCGAGTCCCGCATCGTCTATGCGAGCAAGGCGTTCTCGTGCCGGGCGATGATCGAGCTCGTGGCCGAGGAGGGCCTGGCTCTCGACGTGGCCTCGGGCGGCGAGCTCGCGGCCGCGCGCGCGGCGGCCTTTCCGCCGGCCGACGTCTTCTTTCACGGCAACAACAAGACCGCCGCGGAGCTCGAGCTCGCCCTCGACTACGGCATCGGTTACGTGGTCGTCGACTCGTTCTCCGAGATCGCCGCGCTCGACGCCACGGCCGGCCGGCACGGCGTCTCGCAGAAGGTGCTCGTGCGCATCACGCCGGGCGTCACGCCGGCGACCCACGCGGCCGTGCAGACCGGCCAGCCCGACTCCAAGTTCGGCTTTGGTCTCGCCGACGGACAGGCGACGGGAGCGCTCGCCGCCTGCCTCGCGGCCGGGCACCTCGAGCCGGTCGGCGTGCACGCCCACATCGGCTCGCAGATCTTCGACCTGTCGTCGTACCGGCGGGCGATCGAGATCCTCATGGGCACGCTCGCGCAGTGGCGCGCCGAGCTCGCCTTCGACTGTCGGCTGTTCAACCTCGGCGGCGGCCTGGGCATCCGTTACACGGCCCGCGACCAGCCCTCGTCGATCGCCGAGCTCGCCACGGTGGCGAGCGACGCGGTCGCCGCCGAGGCCGCCCGGCAAGGCATGGCGTCGCCCACCATCCTGGTCGAGCCCGGCCGTTCGATCGCCGGCAAGGCGGCGGTCACGCTCTACCGGGTCGGGACGATCAAGCCGGTGCCCGGGGGACGCACCTACGTGGCCGTCGACGGCGGCATGTCCGACAACATCCGGCCCATGCTCTACGGGTCGCGCTACGAGGCCATGATCGGCAACCGCGCCGACGTGCCGGCCACCTTCGAGGCGACGATCGTCGGCAAGCACTGCGAGTCGGGCGACGTGCTGGTGCGCGACGTCAGGCTCGCGCCGCCCGAGCTGGGCGACGTGCTGGTCACTCCCTCGACCGGCGCCTACGGCTACGCCATGGCCAACAACTACAACGGCCAGCCGCGGCCGGCGGTGGTCATGGTGGCCGGCGGCACGGCCCGCGTGATCATCGCCCGCGAGACGTGGGATGATGTGCTGCGACTGCAGCGGCCGCTGGCGGGCGCAGCGGCCGACCCGGCGGTCGATCCGGACTGAGGGCTAAAAGAGGGGGAACGCTGTGGAGAAGGTCGGTATCGGACTTGTGGGCTACGGGACCGTGGGTTCCGGCGTCGGGCGCCTGCTGCACGAGAGCGCGGGTGAGATCCGCCTCGCCACCGGCAAGGACGTGACCCTGCGCACCGTCTGCGAGCTCTCGGCCGAGCGCCGCGCCCTGGTGCCGCCGGGCGTGCGCACGACGACCGACTTCGCCGAACTCGTCGACGATCCCGAGATCGACCTCGTGATCGAGCTGATCGGCGGCATCGAGCCGGCGCGCACCTTCCAGCTTGCCGCGCTCACCGCCGGCAAGGCGGTCGTCACCGCCAACAAGCAGCTCCTCTCGCAGCACGGCGCCGAGCTCCTGCAGACCGCCGAAGACCACCGCACCTTCCTGCGCTTCGAGGCGAGCTCGGTGGGGGCCGTGCCGGTCATCAAGGTGCTGCGCGAGTCGCTTGCCGCGGCCCGGATCACCGGGATCATGGGCATCGTCAATGGCACGACCAACTACATCCTCTCGGCCATGGCCCAAACGGGCGCGGAGTACGCCCCGACACTCCGCAAGGCCCAGGAGCTGGGCTACGCCGAGGCCGACCCGACCGAGGACGTGACGGGCAAGGACGCCGCCGCCAAGATGGCCATCCTCTCGTCGATCGCCTTTCACAGCCGGGTCAACCTGGTCGACGTCGAGCACGAGGGCATCGAGGCCGTCACCGACGTCGACGTCGCCCACGGCCGCGAGCTTGGCTTCGTGCCCAAGCTGCTCGGCGTGGCCAAGCTGATCGACGGTCGCGTCAACGTGCGCGTCTACCCGTGCTTCATCCCCGCCGGGCATCCTCTCGCCGGCGTCTCTGGCGCCTACAACGCCGTGTTCCTCGAAAGCGAGAGCTTCGACAGGATCATGCTGTTCGGCCCCGGCGCCGGCGGCACGCCCACCGCTTCGGCGGTGATCGGCGACGTCATCTCGATCGTGAACACCGCTGCCGGCGGCTACATCGGCAACTGCACGTGCTACAAGACGCTCGGTTTCTACCCCAGCGCCGACGTGGTCTCGCGCTTCTACCTGCGCGTCCAGGTGGCCGACGAGCCCGGCGTGCTGGCCGCCATCGCCGGCGTGTTCGGGCAGGAGGGCGTGAGCATCCACTCCATGAAGCAGATCGGCGAAGAGGACTCGGCCCAGCTCGTGCTCGTGCTGCACCCGGTCCGCGAGGCCGCCTTCTTCGGGGCGCTCGCGCGGATCGCGGCGCTGCCGGTGGTGCGCAGCCGGCCGAACGCGGTCAGGATCGAGGGCGACAATGGCCGCTAGCGCGCCGGCCGACGGCCTGCGCGGCAGGGGCGTCATCGCCCACTACCGGCGCTACCTGCCGGTGGCCGACGACGCGCCGGTCGTCACGCTCGGCGAGGGCGACACGCCGCTCGTGGCGGCGCCCAATCTGGGCGCCGCGCTCGGCGTCGAGCTCTACCTCAAGCTCGAGGGCGCGAACCCGACCTGCTCGTTCAAGGACCGGGGCATGACGATGGCCCTGACCAAGGTGGTCGAAGAAGGCTATCGGGCCGTCATCTGCGCCTCGACCGGCAACACGAGCGCCTCGGCGGCGGCCTACGCGGCCAAGGCCGGCGTGCGGGCGATCGTCGTCATCCCCGAGGGCAAGATCGCCATGGGCAAGCTCGCCCAGGCGGTCGCCTACGGCGCCCACGTCATCTCTATCCCGGGGAACTTCGACGTCGCCTTAGACATCGTGCGCGAGGCGTCGGCGGCCCTGCCGATCGCTCTCGTCAACTCCGTGAACCCCTACCGCATCGAGGGCCAGAAGACCGGCGCCTTCGAGATCTGCGACGCGCTCGGCGGGCCGCCCCAGTACCACTGCATCCCGGTCGGCAACGCCGGCAACATCACGAGCTACTGGAAGGGCTACCGCGAGTACCGCGAGGCCGGCGTGACCGACCGGCTGCCGGTCATGTGCGGCTTTCAGGCGGCCGGCTCGGCGCCGCTCGTGCTGGGTCACAGGGTCGACGCTCCCGAGACGATCGCCACCGCCATCCGCATCGGCAATCCGGCCCGCGGCGACGAGGCCCTGGCCGCCGCCCGCGACTCGGACGGCTTCATCGACGCGGTGACCGACGACGAGATCGTCGCCGCCTACAAGCTGGTGGCCCGCAGCGAGGGCGTGTTCTGCGAGCCGGCCAGCGCGGCCTCGATCGCGGGCCTGAAGAAGGCTCGCGAGCAGGGCCGGCTGCCGGCCGGCGCTCTGGTCGCCTGCGTGCTCACCGGCCACGGGCTCAAAGACCCCGACACGGCCGTGCGCACGGCGGCTGAGCCCGTCTTCACCGCCGATCCGCTGGCCGAGATCGAGCGTGAGCTCGCGTCGCGCGCCGTGGGGGCGTGACCGGCGCGTCCGCTGGGTATCCCCGATTGTCGGGCGACCGCGCGGCCGGCAACGTGAACCGGCGCCGCCGGCAGGCCCCGGAGCCATGAAAGGAATGTTCTTCGTCCGTGGAAGCTAGCAGACCCTCGAGGGATCGCGCTCCGCACGCGGGGGCGCGGCGCCCCGCCCGGCCGGCGGGCGTCGAGACCGAGATCGTCATCGGCGACGAGCGCTTCGAGGCGCTCGAGAAGGAGACTCCGGTCACCGCCGGCGCCGAACGCTTCGTCATGAACGAGACCCGCCGCCGGCGGCTCGTCATCAAAGAGGACGAGCTCTTCATGTACACCGACGACGAGGGCCTCATGCCCGCCGCCGAGAGCTCGCCGCTGGGGCTGTACTTTCGTGACACGCGCTTTCTGTCGCGGCTCGAGATGACCATCGGCGGGCGCGACCCGGTCCTGCTCTCGGCGACCGCCGAGCGCGACTACCTGTCGTCGGCCGAGTTCACGAACCTCGAGATCGAGGGCGCCGACGGCGAGACCATCCCCCAGACCTCGGTGCACCTGCGCCGCACGCGCCTGATCTCCGACCGCGTCTACGAGCTGCTGCGCATCAAGAACTACCACTCGGCGCCGGTCGAGGTGGAAGTCGCGCTCACTTTCGACGCCGACTTCCGCGACATGTTCGAGGTGCGCGGCATGCGTCGTCACAAGCGCGGCACCCGCCTCGCGCCCAAGACCGACGGCGACACGCTCACGCTGGCCTACTATGGCCTCGACGAGGTGCTGCGCAAGACGATCGTGCGCTTCGAGCAGAGGCCGGCGCGCCTCGAGGGCGGTACGGCGAGCTTCCGCGTGAGCCTGGCGCCGCGCGAGCGCAAGGTCGTGCGCTTCTCGATCGAGGTGGCGCTGCCCGACGCGCCGCCGCTGCGCGAGGGCGACTTCACCGCCCGCCTGTCGGACCTGCGCCGCGACTACGAGCGCGGCTTCGCCGGAGCGACCGACATCTTCACCGACTCGGAGCAGATCACCGGCGTGCTGCGCCGCGGCCAGGCCGACCTGCGCATGCTCACGATCGACACGCCCTACGGACGCACCATCGCCGCCGCGGTGCCCTGGTTCGTGGCGCCGTTCGGCCGCGACGCCATCATCGCCAGCCTCGAGACCCTCATGCTCGACTCGCGCCCGGCGGTCGACTGCGTGCAGCTGCTGACGCGCCTCCAGGGACGCACCGACAACGCCTTCCGCGAGGAGGAGCCGGGCAAGATCCTGCACGAGCTGCGCCAGGGCGAGCTCGCGGCCCTCAAGGCCATACCCCACACTCCCTACTACGGCTCGGTCGACACCACCGCGCTCTACTTGCTGCTCGTCTGCGAGGTGGTCATGTGGACCGGCGACCTCGAGTTCTTCGAACTGCTGCGCGACCCCATCGAAGCGGCCCTGCGCTGGATCGACGAAAGCGGCGACCTCGACGGCGACGGTTTCGTCGAGTACCGTCGCCGCTCGCGCGCCGGCCTCGTGAACCAGGGCTGGCGCGACGCCCGCGAGGCCATCGTGCACAGCGACGGCACGGCGGCCGAGGGGCCGATCGCCCTGGCCGAGACGCAGGCCTACGTCTACTACGCCAAGCGCCGCCTGGCCGGCCTGTTCGGACAGCTCGGCGACGTCGAGCTGTCCGAACGCCTGCAGGTCGAGACCTCGGCCCTGAAGCTGCGCTTCAACGAGCGCTTCTGGATGGACGACGAGGGCTACGTGGCGATGGCCCTCGACGGTGCCAAGCGTCAGGTGAAGACCGTCTGCTCGACGGCGGGCCACTGCCTGTGGTCGCGGATCGTCGCCGACGAGCACGTGCCGGCGGTGGTCGAGCGGCTCCTCTCCCCCGACATGTTCTCGGGCTGGGGCGTGCGGACGATGGCCAAGTCGGCGGCGAGCTACAGTCCGATGAGCTACTACAACGGCAGCGTGTGGCCGTTCGACAACGCGCTCACCGTCAACGGCCTCAAGAAGCACGGCTACGCCCAGGAGGCCAATCGCATCGCCGCGGCCATGTTCGACGCCGCCCTCGCCCAGCAGTACTCGCGCCTGCCCGAGTTCATCTGCGGCTTCACCCGCCAGGCGGTCAACCGGCCGGTGGCCTACCCCATGGCCTGTTCGCCCGACGGTCCGGCGGCGGGTTCGGTGTTCCTCATGCTGCAGGCCATGCTCGGCCTGTACGCGAGCGCCGCCGAGAACGTGCTCTACGTCCACAACCCCCTGCTGCCCAAGTGGCTGGGCGAGGTGGATCTGAGCAACCTGAGCGTGGGGCGCTCGAAGCTCAGCCTGCGGTTCCGCCGCGACGGCAACCAGACGACGTTCTCGGTGCGCGACAAGCAGGGCGGCGTGCGCGTCGTCGTCGTGGAGTAGCGCGATGGCCTTCACCCTGGCGCACCTCTCCGACTTTCACGCCGGCTCGCCGTACTTCGTGCCCAACCTCATGGACCGGGCGGTGGTCGAGGTGAACGAGCTGCGGCCCGACGTGGTCGCGGTCACCGGCGACCTCACGAACGAGGGCTTCAAGCAGGAGTACCAGGTGGCCAAGGAGTACCTCGACCGTCTCGAGTGCCCCCACGTGCTCGTCATCCCCGGCAACCACGACTCGCGCAACGTCGGCTACGTGCACTTCGAGCATCTGTTCGGGCCGCGCGCCGTGGTGCTGCACACCGGCGAGATCTCGATCGTGGGGGTCGACTCGACCGAGCCCGACCTCGACTACGGCACGATCGGCCGTTCGCGCTACGGCTGGATCGAGGAGCAGTTCGCCGCGCCGGCGCGCTTTCGGATCTTCATGCTGCACCACCACCTGCTGCCGATCCCCGGCACCGGGCGCGAGCGCAACATGGTCTACGACGCCGGCGACACGCTCGAGGTGCTGCAGCGCTGCAACGTGAACCTCGTCCTGTCGGGCCACAAGCACGTGCCCCACGCCTGGCATTTCGAGAACATGTTCGTGGTCAACGCCGGCACGGTCTGCACGCTGCGCCTGCGCGGCGACACGCGGCCCTGCTACAACATCGTGACCATCGACGACGACCACGTGCGCATCGACCGCAAGTACCCGTTCCACGGCAGCGAGACGATCATCGAGTTCTCGCCCTCGACGCTCGACTACCAGAAGTTCGCCGGCCGGCCCGAAGAGCGGCGCATCGACACCTGAGACCCGAGAGACGAGGAGGGGGGCGGCGTGGACCCAGGCAAGGCACGCGCGCCCGTCGGCGCCCGCGGCGCCCGCCGCGCGACCCGCCGCGATCGTGCTGATCGACGGTGAGCACTACCCGCCGGTCGTGGTCGACACCCTGCGCGCCCTCGCGGGGCGCTACGAGCTCGTCGCCGCCCTCTTTCTGGGGGGCGGCGAGAAGCTGCGTGACGGGCAGGCCGTAGAGCTCGACGAGCTCTACGGCCTGCCCGTCACGGCGGCGCCCGCCGCCGCCCCCGACGCGGCCCCGGGAGTGCTGCGCGCGGCCCTGGGGAGCCTGCTCGAGAGCACCGCCGCCCGCGTCGTCGTTGACGTGTCGGACGAGCCGGTGCTAGGCTACCAGGAGAGGTTCCAGCTCATCAGCGTGGCGCTGTCCTGGGGTGCGCGCTACGTCGGAGCCGACTTCGAGTTCTCGCCCCAGCCTCTTGCCCGACTCTCCAGCAAGCCGTCGCTTGCGATCATAGGAACTGGCAAACGGGTCGGCAAGACGGCCGTGAGCGGCTTCATCGGACGCCGGCTCGGCGGCCGGTTCGGGCTCGAGGCAGTGGTGATCGTGGCGATGGGGCGCGGCGGTCCGGCGGCCCCGCAGGTGGTCTACGGCGGCGACCGGCTCGGGGTTCAGGGCTTGCTGGCGGTCTCGAGGCAGGGGTTGCACGCCGCCTCCGACTATCTCGAGGACGCCGTGCTCACAGGGGTGACCACGGTCGGTTGCCGGCGCTGCGGCGGCGGCATGGCCGGGGCCTCCATGACCGACACGGTCGGCGCGGCCCTGGGGCTCGTCGAAGAGATGCCGGCGGCCGTCGTGGTCTGGGAGGGCAGTGGTTCGGCGATCCCGCCGGTGCGGGCGCAAGCGGTCGTCTGCGTGGCTTCGGCCACGCAGCCTCCGGAGTACATAACGGGGTATCTGGGTACCTATCGAATGCTCATTTCCGACGCACTCTTCCTCACCATGTGTGAACCACCCTTCTGCGACGCCGCACGCGTCGACTCCTTGCGTCACGCCGTCGCTTCGGTGAACCCGGACGTCGACCTCATCCCGACCGTCATGAGGCCGCGGCCGGTCGACTCCGTCGCCGGCCGCCGCGTCGCCTTCTTCACGACGGCGGCGCCCGCGAGCGCCGGCCTGCTCGCGCGCCACCTCGAAGAGGCGCACGGCGCCCGGGTGACCATGGTCTCGACCGACCTGGCGCGCCGGCCGGCGCTCGGCGCCGCCGTCGCCGCCGCGGCCGCCAAGGCCGACGTGTTCCTGACCGAGATCAAGGCGGCGGCGGTCGACGTCGTCGCCGAAGCCGCCGCCGCTCGCGGCAAGGAGCTCGTGTTCTGCGACAACGAGCCCGTCGCCGTCGACGGCCGCGATCTCGCGGCCGTGGTCGACGGGCTCACCGACACCGCCGTGGCGCGTTTCGCCGCCGCACCAGCGTCCGGCGCAACCGCGCCGAAGGCCGGCCGTGAGCGACGACGTCGAGATGGTGGTCGTCACCCGCGACCCGGCGCTGCCCTACTCCAAGGGCCTCATGGCCCAGGCCCTCATGGCCACCGGCCTGTCGCCCGAGCGCTCCTACCAGATCGCCTCGGCGGTCGGCGAACGGCTGCACGACAGTCGCCACGGCACCATCACCCTGCAGGGCCTCGAGGAGATCGCCACGGCGGCCCTCGGCGAGACCGAGGGCAAAGACACCATCGCCCGCTTTCGCAAGTGGCAGGACCTCACCCGCCTGGCGGAGCCGCTCGTCATCCTGGTGGGCGGCACGACCGGCGTGGGCAAGAGCACCCTGGCCACGCAGATCGCCCACCGGCTGGGCATCACCCGGGTGGTGTCGACCGACACCGTGCGCCAGGTCATGCGGGCCTTCTTCGCGCCCGACCTCATGCCCGAGATCCAGTACTCGTCGTTCGAGGCCGCCGCGGGCGTGCGCATCCCGCTGCCCGACGGCAGCGACGCCGACGAGGCGGGCTTCATCGAGCAGGCCAAGAGCATCGCGGTGGGCGTGAACGCCGTCGTCGACCGGGCCATCACCGAAGGCCAGCGCACCATCATCGAGGGCGTGCACATCGTGCCCGGGTTCCTCGACCGCAGCCGCTGGAGCCAGGCACGGGTGGTCGAGGTCGTGCTGGCCATCAGCGACATCGAGCGTCACCGCAGCCACTTCTACGTGCGCGAGTGGGAGACCGACGGTATCCGGCCGCTGCGGCGCTACCTCGAGGGCTTCGCCAAGATCCGCACGATCCAGGACTACATCCTTGCGCAGGCCGCCAAGCAGGGCGTGCCGGTCCTCGAGAACGAGAGCATCGACAAGACCGTCAAGTCGGTCATGGCGGGCGTGCTCGACGCGGTGGCCGAACGGCCCCAGCCGGCGCGCGCACCCAGAGCAGGAGTATGATGGAGTCCTTCCCCCACACCGCGAACGAGCGCGAGCCGGTACGTGTTGCTCAAGCCGCGCCCGGCGGTGCCGATATCGCTACCATCCCACCCAAGTCGCTCCATCGGATGGTCGCGCGACAAGACCGGCCGCATCTACAGAAAGGAGCCTGCGTTGGGCATCTCATCGTGGCGCGCCCCGCTTCAGTGCGGGCGCCTGACGTGGCCGACGACCCCAGGCATGAGACAGTCATGAAGATCACCGAGGAATCGACAGGAAGTGAGTCTGTGAACGAGACCCTGCAGGAGACCGTGGTCGACGCGCCACCGACCGGCGAGGCCGGCGGCGACGCGCGCAGCGCGTCGCCGCCCGATACCACCGCCGAAGCCGCGCCGCGGCGACGGCGACACCGGCGCCCGCGCCGAGCGCGAACCCGCGCCGAGCCGCGCCGAACGACGGCAGCCGCGGCCACCGAGACGACCGGCGCAAGCGACGCGGCGACCAACGGCGGCGAGACGGTCGCCGGCGGCGGCGAAGCCGCAGCCGGCGACCAGGCGGCGAGCGTCGCCGAGGCTCCGGCCGTCACCCAGACCAATCAGGGCGACCAGCAGAGCCGCCAGGCCCAGCAGCAGCGCGACGGGCAGCGGGGCGGCCGCGACCGCGGCCGCCGCGACCGCGGTCGTCGGGTGGCGGCGGCGAGCGTACCGGCGGCGGAGGCGGCGAGGAGCGGCGAGCGCGAACCGCGCGAGCGGCGTCCCGAGTCGCCGCCGGTCGACAAGACGGGCATCCTCGACGTGCTGCCCGACGGCTTCGGCTTTCTGCGCACGCAGGGCTTCGTGCAGAGCGACGACGACGTCTACGTCTCGCTCAGCCAGATCCGCCGCTTCGGCCTGCGCCGCGGCGACGAGATCGCGGGGCAGGTGCGCGAGCCCAAAGACAACGAAAAGTACAACGCCCTGCTCAAGGTCGACACCGTCAACGGCGTCGACCCCGACACCGCCCGCCAGCGGCCGCTGTTCGAGAAGCTCACGCCGCTGTTCCCCGAGGAGCGCCTGCGCCTCGAGACCCCCGAGCACGACACGGCGGCCCGCATCATGGACCTGCTCTGCCCGATCGGCAAGGGTCAGCGCGGCCTGATCGTCTCGCCCCCCAAGGCCGGCAAGACGACCATCCTGAAGAAGCTCGCCAACTCGATCACCGCCAACCATCCCGAGGTCAAGCTCATCGTCCTGCTGGTCGACGAGCGCCCCGAAGAGGTCACCGACATGCAGCGCTCGGTGAACGGCACGGTCGTGGCCAGCACCTTCGACCAGCCCTCCGAGAACCACGTGCAGGTCACCGAGCTCGTGCTCGACCGCGTCAAGCGTCTGGTCGAGATCGGCGAGGACGTCGTCGTGCTGCTCGACTCGATCACCCGCATGGCGCGCGCCTTCAACCTGAACACGCCGGCCTCGGGCCGCATCCTCTCGGGCGGCGTCGACTCCACCGCGCTCTATCCGCCCAAGAAGTTCTTCGGCGCCGCCCGCAACATCGAGTTCGGCGGCTCGCTGACCATCCTCGCCACGGCGCTGGTCGACACCGGCTCGCGCATGGACGAGGTGATCTTCGAGGAGTTCAAGGGCACCGGCAACATGGAGATCCGCCTCGACCGCAAGCTGGCCGACAAGCGCATCTTCCCGGCCATCGACATCGACTCGACCGGCACCCGCAAAGAGGAGCTCCTCATGGACCCGGCCGAAGCCGCCATGGTCTGGAAGCTGCGCGCCGTGCTGCACTCGCTCGAGCCTTCGGCCGCGATCGAGCTGCTCATCAACAAGGTGCGCGAGACCAAGTCCAACGAGGAGTTCCTGCTGCAGATCCAGAAGAACTCGCGCTGACGGGCGGGGCGGCCGGCGGCGCCGCCGGCCGCGCCGACGCACCGGCCCGCACGGCCGCCCGCCGCGCAAGTGGCGCGGTCGGCGGCACAGCCGGTCGCTCGCCGGTTTGGCGAGGGGAACAGTCCTCGGTGATGAGGTCCTCGTTGGCGCGTCCCAACGGGGACGTGCTACGATATCGTGCTTCATCGCAAGTATCGAAGGGACGACGGTTCATGAAGAAAGACATCCATCCGCAGTACGTCGAGGCGACCGTCCACTGCTCGTGCGGCAACACCTTCACGACGCGTTCGACCAAGCCCGAGCTCAAGGTCGAGATCTGCGCCCAGTGCCATCCGTTCTACACGGGCAAGCAGAAGCTGATCGACTCCGGCGGGCGCGTCGAGCGCTTCCAGCGCCGGTACGGCAAGAAGGCCACAGCCGACTCCAAGACCGCATAACGGGCGCGGTACCGTGAGCGCCACGCTCGCCGTCACCCTCCTTGCGCATACTCCCGACCCCGACCGCGCCGTCGCGGCCGCGGGCCGGCTGTGCTATGCGCCGGTCTCGGCCGCCGAGCTGACCCAGACCATGAGCGACGACGACGTCGGGCGCCTGGTGCGCGGTCTCGTCGCGTCGGGTCATCACTCCGCGCTCGAGCACGCGTCGTTCACGTTCGCCGTCGACGGTGTCTCGCGAGCCTGCACGCACCAGCTCGTGCGTCACCGGGTGGCAAGCTACAACCAGCAGTCGCAGCGCTACGTCAACTTCAGTCACGGCGACAGCTTCGTGGTGCCGCCGTCGGTGGCCGCGAACGCGGCCGCCGAGCAGGTCTTCCTGCGGGCCATGGACCAGGCGCGCGAGGCCTACGACCGCCTCGTCGAACTGGGCCTCGCCGAGGGCCGCAGCCGCGAGTCGGTGCAAGAAGACGCCCGCTTCGTGTTGCCGAACGCCGCCGAGACCAAGATCGTCGTCACCATGAACGCCCGCGAGCTGCGCCACTTCTTCGCCGTGCGCTGCTGCAACCGCGCCCAGTGGGAGATCCGCGCCCTGGCCTGGGAGCTGCGCGGCCTGGTCAAGACGCTCGCGCCCGCGCTCTTTCACAAGAGCGGCCCGGGCTGCCTGTACGGCACCTGCCCCGAAGGCAAGATGACCTGCGGCAAGCCGTACGACGCGGCCCAGGTCGACGGTCCCGGAACGGCGGGGTGAACGCGACCCGCGCGCCGCGCGGCGGCGCGCCCCGCCCGGCTCGCCCCGCGCCGCGCGCCACCGAGTTCTGCGTCCGCTGCGCCGCCCGCGCCGGGCTGCTCGCCGTCCCGCTTCTCGCCGCGGGTGCCCAGACGGCGCGCCGCGCCGCGGTCGGCGGTCAGGCGGTCATGGAGGGCGTCATGATGCGCGGCGTCGACAACTGGTCGCTCGCGGTGCGCCGGCCCGACAAGTCGGTCTACGTCGAATCGTGGCCGCTCGTCTCGTACATGAAGCGCTATCCCGTCCTCAAGCTGCCGATCGTGCGCGGCGTCACGGCGCTCGTCGAGTCGCTCGTCGTCGGGGTGCGGGCGCTCACCATCTCGGCCAACCAGTCGACCGGCGAAGAGACCGAGGAGCTCACCAAGAAGGAGATCGGCGTCACGCTCGTCGTGGCCTTCGCCTTTGCCATCGGCATCTTCTTCCTGGCCCCGCTGGGCATCACGCGGCTGTTCAAGGCGCAGCTCGGCAGCGGCTTTTCGTTCTGGCTGGTCGAAGGCCTCGTGCGGGTCGCCATCTTCGTGGTCTACCTGCTCGTCATCACCCAGTTTCGCGACCTGCGCCGGGTGTTCGAGTACCACGGCGCCGAGCACAAGTCGATCCACGCCCTCGAGCACGGCGACGAGCTCACCGTGGCCAACGTCGAGAAGTACAAGACGCTGCACCTGCGCTGCGGCACGTCGTTCCTGCTCATCGTGATGGTGGTCTCCATCCTCGTGTTCGCGCTCGTGCGCTGGCCGGTCTGGTACCTGCTGATCCTCTCGCGCATCGTGCTGATCCCGCTGATTGCCGGCGTCTCCTACGAGATCATCCGCTTCGCCGGCCGCCACGAGAACAACCCCGTGGTGCGCGTGATCATGGCCCCCGGGCTGGCGCTGCAGTGGATGACGACCAAGCCGCCGAGTGCCGACCAGATCGAGGTCGCCATCGAGGCGCTGACGCGCATCGTCGAGCTCGAGCCCCAGGAGGGCCCCGCCGAGAAGGGCGTCGAGGTGATGGCCTAGCCTCTCGCCTCGAGCGACTCGGCGCGTTCCAGCGACCCGTCACCCCGCTGCCCGCCGGTCCGTCAACCTGCGGCTGACCCTTCGTCAACCCGCCGTCATGCCGTCAACCCTGGTCGACCCGACGTCAGTCCATGGTCAACCAAGCAGTCGGTCGACCGTCAACCTTGGCGACGACCGTCTCGGTCGCGGCAGGTGGGTGCCCTCTCGGCTACCTTGGACAATTGGCCCAGATCTGGGCCAATTGTCCAAGGTAGCCGGCAGCACCCACCGACTCCCCCGAAGGCGCGGACCGGGCCGCGCGGCGCTTGCCGACCGACCTCGACAGGTATAATCACGCGAGCGGGAAGGCCGCGCCACAGCTACCGCCACCGCCACGCCGCCGCCGCCATCATCATCGCCGTCGCCGGCGCAATCGCCGAAGGACAACCATGACCGATGTGATCGACAAGCTGATCGACGAGATCGAGCGCTCCTACGCCGAGCTGAACGAGCAGCTCTCCGACCCCGAGGTGCTCGCCGACCGCGGCCGCTACGCCGTGGCGGCGCGCCGTCACGCCGGGCTCTCCGAGGCGCACGCCCTGGCGATGCAGTACCGCGAGGCAGAGCGCGCCGCCGCCGAGGCCGAGGAGATGCTCTCACCCGACGGCGACGGCGATGGCGACGGCGACGCCGACGACGAGATGCGCGCCTACCTCCAGCAGGAGCTCTACGACAGCCGGCGCCGGCTCGACGAGCTCGCCGAAGAGATCCGCGTGCAGATGCTGGCGCGCGACCCCAACGACGAAAAGAACGTGATCATCGAGATTCGCGCCGGCACCGGCGGCGACGAAGCCGCCCTGTTCGCCGGCGACCTGCACCGCATGCTCTGGCGCTACGCCGAAAAGAAGGGCTACACCCCCGAGGTCCTCTCCACGTCGGAGTCCGAGTCGGGCGGCTTCAAGGAGATCATCTTCGAGGTCCGCGGCACGGGCGCCTACTCGACCTTCAAGTACGAGGGCGGGGTGCACCGCGTGCAGCGCGTGCCGGTCACCGAATCGCAGGGCCGCCTGCATACCTCCACGGCGACCGTCGCCGTGCTGCCCGAGGCCGAAGACGTCGAGGTGCAGATCGACCCCAACGACCTGCGCATCGACATCTTCCGTTCGAGCGGTCCCGGCGGCCAGTCGGTCAACACCACAGACTCGGCGGTGCGCATCACCCACCTGCCGACCGGCCTCGTGGTGAGCTGCCAGGACGAAAAGAGCCAGCTTCAGAACAAGGAGCAGGCGCTGCGCATCCTGCGGGCGCGCCTCTACGACGCGGCCCAGGCCGAGCAGGACAAAGAGGTGGCCGAACAGCGCCGCAGCATGGTCGGCACGGGCGACCGCGCGCAGAAGATCCGCACCTACAACTACCCCCAGAACCGGGTGTCGGACCACCGCATCGGGCTCACCTCGCACCGGCTGTACGAGGTCCTCGAGGGCGACCTCGACGAGTTCACCGAGGCGCTCGCCGCCGAGGCCCGTCGCAAGCAGCTCGCCGGCGTCGCCGCGCAGGCATGACCGGCGTCGGTCGGCCGCCGACGGTGAATCGCGCGCTGGCGGCCGAGGCGCGGCGACTGCGAGCGAGCTCGCAGTCGCCGCGCCTCGACGTCGAGATCCTGCTGGCCCACGTGCTGGGGGTCCCCCGTGAGCGCCTTTACGCCGAACCTGTAGCGCCTGCTCGGCGCAACCGAGCAGGCGCGCCTTCACGAGCTCGTCTCGCGGCGCGCCCGCCACGAGCCGGTCGCCTACCTACCGGCCGCAAGGCCTTCCACGCGATCGAGGTCGGGTGAAGAACACACGCTTATCCCGCGGCCCGAGACCGAGACCCTGGTCGAGGTCGCCCTCGAGAAGCTGCGCGAGCTCGGCGGCGAGTCGGGCGACGGCGCCGACGGTCTCCGCCGACGCCAGCCGCCGCGGGTGCTCGACATCGGCACGGGCAGCGGGGCCGTCGCTCTGGCGATCGCCCACGCGCGGCCCGACGTCCGCGTCGTCGGCATCGACGTCCGGCATGAGGCTCTTGAGCAGGCGCGCCGAACGCCGAACAGCTCGGGCTGGCCGAGCGCTGCCGCTTTCTGGCCAGCGACCTCTTCGGCGAGGTGCCACCCGGTTCGCTGTTCGAGCTGATCGTCTCGAACCCGCCCTACGTGGCCGACGACGAGCTCGCGGCGACGCCGCTCGACGTGCGCCTCTACGAGCCGCACACGGCTCTGCTCGGCGGCGAGCTCGGCCTCGACTTCTACCATCGCATCGTGCCGGCCGCGCCGCCGTTCCTCTCGCCGCGCGGCTACCTCGCCGTCGAGATCGCCGAGCACCGGGCCGACGAGGTCACGGCGATCTTCCGCGCGTGCGGTCGCTTCGAGCACATCGAGGTTCGCGACGACCTGGGCGGCCGTCCGCGGGTGGTCGTCGCTCGCGAGCGGGTGTGACGACGGTGGCCGCCGGATCGCTCCCGACGGGCCGGCCGTGAGCCGCTACGAAAAGGCCCGGGCGATCGTCCTGACCAGCCGGCCGCTCGGCGAAGCCGACCGCATCGTCGGGCTGTTCAGCCGCGAGCTCGGCCGGCTCGACGCGGTCGTCAAGGGCGTGCGCCGCACCAAGTCGCGGTGGGGAGGACGGCTGGAGCCGTTCGGCGTGGTCGACCTCGTGCTGTTTCGCGGGCGCAGCCTCTACACGGTCACCTCGGCGCAGCTCGTCGCCACCTTCGGCCACATCCGCGAGGACCGCGAAGCGATGGCGGCGGCGGCCCTCGCCTGCGAAGCCGCCGCCGGCCTGTTCGGCGAGGAGGAACGCCACGAGCGGGTGTTCAACCTGCTGGCCCGCGCGCTGGGCGAGATCGACGAGGGCTTCGACGGCCCGGCGCGCTCCTCGCCGCTCGTGCTCGGCGTACTCATGAAGCTGCTCCACGAGGCCGGTTACCTGCCGGTGCTCGACCAGTGCGCGCACTGCGGCTCGGGCGGCCTGGCGCTGGCCTTCTCGCCGTCGCGCGGCGGCCTCGTGTGCGAGTGCTCGGTCGGCGAGGGCGTGCCGGTGAGCCCCGAGGCCGTCGCGGCGATGCGCAGCTCGGTGGAGCTGCCGCTCGCCGAGCTGCGCACGCAGGCCCGTGCCCCCGGCGCCGAAGAAGCCCTGCGCCACATCCACCAGCTCTACATCCACGAGACCGGCAGCCGCCTGCGGGCGTTGCGCTTCGCCTATCAGGTGTAAGTCGGTGGCTGCCGCCTGGTGCTCTCGTATCATGCTGCTCTGACGGCGATTCTCGACTAGGATTGCGGATCGAGATGCGCGCCACGCCCGATCCTGCCCCGCGCCCCGCGGACGACCATCGGCCCGCCGAAGGCGTTCGCCTCAGGGACGACGCTCGCCCCGCGGAGGGCGCCCGCCCCGGCCAGGGCGCCCGACCCGCCGACGACGCCCCGTGCGTTCGACCTGCTCGTCGCCGGCGACGCCGTGCCCGACGTCATCGTCGGCGACGTCGTCGGCGAGCTCGCCTTCGGCCAGGCCGAGACGCTCATCTCGCGTGGCGTCCTCACGGTCGGCGGCTCGTCGGCGATCATGGCCTGCGGCGCGGCGCGGCTCGGACTGCGCGTCGCCTTCGTCGGCGTCGTCGGCGACGACGCCGCGGGCCGCTTCATGCTCGACGAGCTCACGGCCCGCGGCGTCGACGTCTCCGCTTGCGTCGTGTTGCCGGGGCGGGCCACCGGGCTCACCGTGCACCTCGTGCGACCGGGCGCCGAGCGCGACCGCGCGATGCTCACGTCGCTGGGCTGCGTCGGCGAGCTCACGGCGGCGATGGTGCGAGGCGCGCATCCCGAGCACGCGCGCCACCTGCACGTGGGCTCGTTCTACCTCCTGCCCGGGCTCGCACCCGACCTCGCGGCCCTGTTCGGCGAGGTTCGCGAGACGGGGTGCGGCACGTCCCTCGACACGCAAGGCGACTGGGAGGGCCGCTGGCAGGGCGGTCTGCGTGACGTCCTGCGCGAGACCGACCTCTACCTGCCGAACCGCGACGAGGCTCTCGCGGTGGCGGCGACTCTCGGTGGAGAGTCGCCGGTCGACGCCGGCCTCGACCGGCTGCTCGAAACGCTCGCCGCCCCGGGTCCGCGGCCGGTCGTGAAGTGCGGCGCGCAGGGCGCCGTCGCGCTCGACGGCGACGCCGTCGTGAGCGCCGCCGCCCTTCCCGCCACCCCCGTCGACACGATCGGCGCCGGCGACAGCTTCGACGCCGGATTCGTCTACGGCCACCTGCAGGGCTGGCCGGTCTGCCGCAGTCTCGCCTTTGCCGCCGCGTGCGGGTCGCTGTCGACGCGCGCGGCAGGCGGCGTCGACGCCCAGCCACGAGTCGCCGAGGCGCTTGCCGCCGCCGGCCAGTCCGATGTCGGAGCCGACGTCCAGGTCACCGCCGACTCCGAGGCCGCCCCCGGCGAGTCCGCCGCCGACCTCCCCCGGCCCTAGCTCACAGCGGAGCGCATGCCGCAGGCGGCGGCGTAGGCGTCGAGCACACTGACGATCTTGTGGCGCACCAGCTCGCGCGGCGACGGTCGCGCCGGCAGCGACCCGTCGCGCACCGCGCGCGCCTGGTCGGGCAGGTACTGGCTGAGCAGGGCGAGCGGCACGGTGTGCTCCGCGAGGTTGGCGAGGAGTCGCTGGACGGCGTCGTGGACGTCGGGCTGCGGCCAGTAGTAACGGACGCGGTCGCTGTAGCTGAAGCCGCGCGCCACCCGCAGAGCCGCTTCGTCGCCCGAGTAGTAGGCTTGCCAGTGCTCCGGGTGCTCGCGCATGACGCGGTCGACGGTCGCGCGCAGGTGCGAGGGACGCACGCTCGCCCACGCTCCCGACGAATCCCCGAAGAGCTCGTCCTCGATCGCCGCCAGCGCGAACAGGCCCTCGCGCGCCGCGAAGGTGAGGGCGGGGCCGACCTTGAGGACGGCGAAGTGGTCCTCGACCAGGGCGCGCAGCGCGGCCGGAGTCTGGTAGTCGGTCGAGTGGGCCTCGAAGACGAGATGGGGGAGGCGCGCGACGGCGCCCGACAGCTCGCGCGCCGCCGAGGTTCGTGCGTAGTCGAACACGATGTCGTCGCCGAACTCGACGCCCGGCTGCACGACCAGGGCGACGACGCGCTTCCAGGCGCGCTGCAGACCGGCGCCGGCGAAGGCGCGCTCGGCCAGCTCGCAGGCGCGGTGGGCGTCGGCGGCGGTGGTGACGGCGGGACCCGCCTGGGCGGCCTGCTCGCCGCCCGGCATCGGCACTTCGGTGCCGATGACGTAGAGGGGGGCGGGCTGGCCTGCGGCCAGCCCGCCCCACGCCTCCTCGGCGACCGCGGCCAGCTCGGCCGTGCGGGCGGTCGCGGTCTCGTCGCTCAGGGGATCGCCGGGGCCGCCCGGGTCGTCGGCCAGGCGCATGCTGCAGTCCAGGTGGATCTTGGTGTAGCCGGCCAGCACATAGGCGCTCACCAGCTCGCGGGCCTTGGCCATGGCCTGCGCGGCCGGCTCGTGCCGCCACGGGTAGGGACCGAGGTGGTCTCCGCCGAGGATCACGCCGGCAACCGGGTACTGCTGCCGGGCCGCCGCCTCGGCGACCAGTGCCCTGAAGCCGGCCGGGCGCAGACCGGTGTAGCCGCCGAACTGGTTGACCTGGTTGCAGGTCGACTCGATGAGCACGACCGTCTCGTCGCGCCGGCCCTGCGCCACGGCGGCCTCGAGCACGAACCGGTCGGCCGAACAGACCGAAGGAAGCCCGACGGCGTGGCCGCGCCGGTTGGCTTCGACCAGGTCGAGCAACAGGTCGGTCGTCGAGGTGACCGAGGGCAGAATGCCGTGCATGGTCTTCATCGGCGTCATCGCGCCAAGTCTTCCAGAGTGGGGGCGGGCGGCAACGTCGACCGTCGTTGCGGCCGCGCCCTCGGCCTTCTGTCCAAACGCGCTCGCCCGTTCCTGCCTTCGCGGCGGGCTCGCGGCTTGCCGGGTTCGCACCGGGGGGCATAGAATCCCGCTGTCTTCGAGTTCGGGAGTCCTAAGGGCGCGGTCGCCTAGGGAGCCCGAGCCGGCAGGGTACAGCGCGAAAGCGCCGTGTCTCCCAGTGCGGAAAGAAGATGGCGCCGTTCCGGCCCCGTCCGCCTGCGGAGGGGGTCGTGACACCTCCCCTCTCGCAAACGACGGCTTCGCGACGACATGGCCGGGGGAACCCGCCAGCCGTGCTTCTGTTCCGTCTGGACAGGGCGGGAAGGGCCCGGCGACTCTCGTCGTCGAATGAGAGAAGTCGTGGCCATGAAGAAGTGCGGAACCCATGAGGAGGGGCAAGCCATGAAAAAGCACACGAACTGGATTGTCGTGACGATCGTCGCGGCGCTTCTGGCGGCGGTGATCGTGCTGGTCGGCACGGCCGTGCCGGGTGCGACGAGCAAGGCCAACGCGTCCGCCGCGGCGACGCCCTCGCCGTCTCCCATCGTGCTCCAGGTCATGCGCGACGGGGCGGTGGCCAAGTCGTACACGCTCGACCAGGTCGAGGCTCTGACGCCGCTTGCCGGCTACGCCGGGTACAGGGGTGGAAGCTCGCACGGTCCCGACTTCGTGACCGGCGTCAAGGTCACCGACATCGCGAAGGACGCGTTCGGCGTGCCGCTGACGGCGGTCGAGTCGGTCCTCGTGGCCGAAGTCCCGCTCAGCACCGGCTACGGCCAGACGTTCACGGGCGCTCAGCTGCTCGATCCAAAGTGGGGCTTCACCATGATGGACGCGACGACCGGCGACACGATCGACCCATCGACCCTCACCGGCACGCTCTCCGCAGTGCTGGTCTACAGCGACCCCGACCTGAACGTCATGCCCGATACCGCCGGTCCGCTGCGCTTCCTCATCTCCGACACCGTCAACGAGAACGCGGTGATGACCGGCAAGTACAGCGTCTCGAATGTCAACGAGATCAACGTCACCGACCCCGTCACGGTCACGATGAAGGCCAGGCACACAACGGTCGAGCGCGGCACGAAGATCGTCTTCGTCGGCAAGGTGAAGAACGCGGTCGCCAAGGACACGCGCGTCACGCTGCGCCTGGTGAAGGGCAAGAAGTACGTCGCGCTGAAGAGCGGCCACATCACGGCGAAGGGCGCCTTCAAACTGACCTACAAGGCCAAGAAGGCCGGCAAGTGGACGTTCGTCGCCACCTACAGGGCCGGTAAGGCTA
>CAWCWZ010000058.1:0-12506 GCA_963799395.1 uncultured Actinomycetes bacterium | reverse complement strand
GTCTCCACCGACATCGACGAGATCTGCGGACGGCGCGATTCCCTGCTGCACTTTCTGCGCAAGCAGCTCCACGCGGAGTCGTCGAACCGGATGGTCGACTTCAGCCGCGCCGTGGTGCGCTATTGGGCGACCCTCGACCCCTCGGGTCTGGAGCCGTTCCTCTCCGACAACGTGCTGGCGGCGGTGCAGGCCGAGGGGCAGTGGGCGCAAGGTCCTCACGAGGTGCTCGTCGCCCTTCACCGGCAGCTCGGCGAGCCGCTCGCGATGGGCCGGCCGGCACAGGTCGAGGCCTTTCTCGACCAGCTCCTGACGCTGACCCCGGCCGACCTTCCCGAGCGGCTCGCCGCCGTCGGGACAGGCGCTCCGGCGGCCGACGCCTCCGGCGACGGCGGCGGCCCGCGGGGCGACACCGACGGGCGCCGCGTCGGCCCTGATGGTCAGGACCAACCAGCTGCTCGTCCACAAGTACTCGCTGTCGGCCGACAACGTCGGCTGGGCGGTCGGCAGGCACCTGCAGCTCGACGCCAAGGTGCGCCACCGGTTCGAGACGGCGCTCTTCGCCTGGCAGCGCCGGCTCGTCCCGGCGACGCGCGACCGCCTGCTCGACGCGGCGCTCGCCGTCCTCGAGGACCTCAAGGCGATCATCCTCAGTCCGGCGCCCTCGGTCTCGACCGAGAACATCTACCAGAAGCGGCACATCGCCGCCGGCATCCCCTCGATCTACGGCAACTACAACGAGGCCAAGTTCGACGCGCTGGGCCTGTCGTTCCGCGTCGAGAACCTGGTCGACCGGCTGTTCGACGACCTCGTCGCCGAGGGCATCGAGTCCTACGTGACGAGGGATTCGCTCAGCCGCATGTCGGCCGCCATCGGGCGCTTCGAGCGGGCCCTGGCCGTCGAAGGGGTCGACTCCCGCGTCCTCGACGCGAACCTGAAGATGCTCGACGCGAGCTTCGGCAGCCACAACTTCACGTTCCGTCAGTACCAGAACGTCTTTCAGTTCCTGGTGAACAGCGTCACCGAGCTCTCGGCCAACGCCATCCTCAGCCACGACCAGGTGCTACACACCGTGCTCAGCAACGACACCCGTCAGTGCGAGGCGCGCTCGCTGTCGGTCGACGCCGTCGCCGAGATGGTGCTGCGCGACGTGCTGGTGTCGGCCCTGGGCATGCAGGCGCTCGACCGCTACGCCGCCGCCGCCCTGCGGCGGATCTCGCTGCTCAACGGCCGCCTCGGCAGCCAGGCTCTGACCCGCATGATGAACTACGACCCGGAACGGCTCGTGTCGCCCATCCACAAGGCCAAGCCCAGCACCGACGACCAGCGCACCCTGGGCTTCAAGGGCCTCGGGCTCAAGCAGATGGCGTCGTACGGTCACAACGTGCCCGAGGGGTTCATCCTCAGCACGGAGCTCTTCAGCGCCACGCCGGCGCTGTCGTACCGGCCCCTCTACGACGACACCATCCAGCGCATCCGCAAGGCCCTCGACCAGCTCGAGAAGCAGACCCGCCTTCGTCTCGGCGACCCCCGGCGCGCGCTGCTCCTGTCGATCCGCTCGGGGGCCGCGGTCTCCATGCCCGGTCTCATGACCACGTTCGTCAATGTGGGCCTGAACGACGAGCTGACCGAGGCGCTGTCGGCGGAGCCGCGGCTCGGGTGGGCCGCCTGGGACTGCTACCGGCGGTTCCTGCAGTCGTGGGCGATGTCGTCGGGCATCGACCGCGACTTCTTCGACGCCATCATGACCGAGTTCAAGGGCCGCTACGGGGTGGAGCAGAAGCTCGACTTCACCCCGGAGCAGATGCGCGAGATCGCCTTCACCTACAAGGAGCGGGCCCGGCAGGGCGGCGTGATCTTCGTCGACGATCCTTTCGCCCAGGTCGTCGCCTGCGTGTTCAAGGTGCTCGAGTCGTGGGACTCGCCGCACGCGCGCTTCTACCGGCAGTACATCGGCGTGGCCGAGGAGTGGGGTACAGCGGTGGTGGTGCAGCGCATGGTGTTCGGCAACCTGAGCCGCGAGTCGGGTTCCGGCGTGACCTTCACGCACAACCCGCTCGAACCCTACAGCCGGCAGGTGCGGCTGTTCGGCGACTTCGCGGTGCGTAGCCAGGGCGAGGACCTGGTCGGCGGCCTCGTGTTCCCGCTGCCGGTCTCCGAAGCCCAGCGGCTCGGCAGCCCCACGTACCGCGACACTGAACACTCCCTCGAACGGGACTATCCCGAGGTCTACGGTGAGCTCCTGAAGGTGGCCCGCGAGCTGGTCGGCGAGCACGAGTACGATCCGCAGGAGATCGAGTTCACGTTCGAGTCGCCGGCCGCCGAGGACTTCTACGTGCTGCAGAAGCGCGCCGTGGTGCAGGAGCAGGCCAAGGACGCGGCCTACTTCGACCCCGCCTCGCCCAACTACGGACCTCCGGTGGCTGTCGGCATGGGCGTGTCCGGAGGCGCCTACTCGGGGCGGGTGGCGATCAACGCCGCGCAGATCGACCGGCTGCTCGCGGAGTCACCCCGCGAGAACATCGTGCTCCTGCGGCCCGACACCGTGCCCGAGGATATCGCCATCATCACCCGGGTGAACGCCATCCTGACCGCGCGCGGCGGGGCCACGTCGCACGCCGCGGTGACGGCCAAACGGCTGGGCAAGACGGCCGTGGTCGACTGTCGTGACCTCGAGGTGATCGAGCGCGACGGCCTGGCTCGCCTGGCCGGCAGCGAGCTGCGCGCCGGTGACTGGCTGTCGGTCGACGGCCGTACGGGCAACATCTTCAGGGGGCGCATCCCCACCATGGCCGAGCCGGCTCTGGGCGAGCGGGCGCGCATCGAGCAGTCGCGGGCCCCGCGGCCGCCCGCCCGGTCGAACTGACCGGGGAGCGCCGACGAGCGGCGGTTCAGACGGCCAGTTGCGCCGCTCGGTCGATTCTTGGGGGGCTCTACTTGAAGACGTTGACGGCGCGGGCGACCACGAGGCCGAGCAGCGCCAGCGAGATGCCCGACTGGGCCATCATCGCGAGCTTATTCCAGGGGCGCAGCGGCATGGTGTCGGTCGGGCTGAAGGCGGTCGCGCTGGTGAAGCCCAGGTAGAGGTAGTCGACGAATCGCGGTCGCCAGTCGGCTGGGGCGAGCTCGGGGTTGAGCTGCTGGGGAAAGGCAAAGTCGGGATGGGCCGGCAAGCCGTGGGCGCGGACCGCGGGACCGCCGCTGTCGAGCTCCCAGTAGAGCAGGCCGAAGGCGATGACGTTGGACGCCCAGACGATGCCGCCGGCGGCCAGCAGCGCTCCGGCCGCGTTGACGGCCGACCCGCCGCGGATCAGCTGGACGATGAGCACGGTCGTGCACCACAGCGTCGTCGCGACCAGCAGCGCGATCAGCGTGACCGACAGCGTGCGCACCGGTCGCGAGCGCCGGTCGATCTTGCCGGGGTCGCCGATCATCACCGCCACCAGCAGGAGGCCTTCGACGACCGGCACTCCCCAGCGCGGGCGGACGATGAGGCTGTGCGGCAGCAGCAGCGTGAGGACGATGACGGAGAGGACGGCGGTCGCCATCGGCCAGCGGGCCTCGCCGACGACCGGCGGCGTGGCGGCGGCGGTTCCGCCCACGCGCTCCTCGTCGGCCATGCCACGCCCTCCCGGAGACTCGTTGCCGGACGCCCGACTTCTTCGGAGGGCCGCGGGAATCTCCTTGAGACCGCGGGGGAGCCACCGCCCATTCTCATGCGGCAGGGCGTCCCGCGTGATACCGTCCGGGGCATGAAGATCGCGCTGGTGCAGATCGATCCGACGGTGGGCGACCTCGACGGCAACGCCGACCTGCTGGCCGAAGCGGCCGGCGTGGCCGGGCGCGCCGGCGCCGATCTCGCGGTCGCCTCGGAGCTGTCGCTGCTGGGCTACCCGCCTCGCGACCTGCTCCTCGGGCGCTCGTTCGTGGCTCGCGGCCGGGCGGCGTGCGACGCCCTCGCTCGCCGCCTCTCCGGCGGACCGCCCCTGCTGCTCGGCCTCGCCGAGCCCAACGAAGGCGCCACGGGCCGGCCCCTGTACAACGCCGCGGCGCTGCTTGCCGATGGCGCCGTGCGGCAGCTGTTCCGCAAGACGTTGCTGCCCACCTACGACGTCTTCGACGAAGACCGCTACTTCGAACCCGCCACCGGACCGCAGATCCTGCCGTGGGGTGACCGGCGGCTCGGCGTGACGGTCTGCGAAGACATCTGGAACGACCGCGACTTCTGGCGGCGGCCGCGCTACCACAGCGACCCTGTCGACGACCTCGTGGCAGCCGGCGCCACGTGTGTCGTCAACATGTCGGCTTCGCCGTTCACCATCGGCAAGCAGCAGCATCGCGAGGCGATGCTCGGCGCCATCGCCCGTAAGCACCGCGTGCCGGTGGTCTACGTCAACCAGGTGGGCGGCTCCGACGAGCTCGTCTTCGACGGCCGCAGCTGCGCCTTCGCCGCCGACGGCAGGCTCGTCGCCCGCGCGGCGGCGTTCGCTCCCGACGTCCTCGTCGTCGACCTCGAGGAGCTGGCGGGCGACTCCGGACCGGGCGCCGATCCTGAGCCCGGCGCCACGGACGGCGCTGCTCCCGAGCCTGCCGGCCCTGAGCCCGGCGCCGGCATGCTCGCCGCCGACGATTTTACGCCGGCCTCTGAGGTGTGGCGGGCGCTCGTGCTGGGCGTGCGCGACTACGTCGAGAAGAGCGGCTTTCGGCGCGTCCTGCTGGGTCTGTCCGGCGGCATCGACTCGGCCCTCGTCGCCGCGGTGGCCGCCGAGGCGGTGGGGCCGCGGAACGTGCTGGGCGTGCTGATGCCGTCGCCGTACTCGAGTCCGGGGAGCGTGACCGACGCTCAGGCTTTGGCCGACGGCCTCCGCCTGCGCACGGAGACCCTGCCGATCGCCGACGTCATGAGCGCCTTCGACCGCGCCCTCGGCCCCGTCTTCGCCGGCCGCGCCCCCGACGTCACCGAAGAGAACATCCAGGCCCGCATCCGCGGCAATTTCCTCATGGCGCTCTCCAACAAGTTCGACTCGCTGCTGCTCACCACCGGCAACAAGTCGGAGCTGGCCGTCGGCTATTGCACGATCTACGGCGACATGTCCGGCGGTCTCGCGGTTATCTCCGACGTGCCCAAGACGATGGTCTACGCCGTGGCTCGCTGGTTGAACGAGGAGCGCGGCAGCGAGGTCGTGCCGAGGGCGATCCTCGACAAGGCCCCCTCGGCCGAGCTGCGGCCGGACCAGACCGACCAGGACAGCCTGCCGCCATACGACGAGCTCGACGGCATCCTCGGCCTGGTGATCGAGGAGCACCTGGGCGTCGCCGAGATCGTCGCCCAGGGCTACGCGCAGGCGACGGTCGAACGCGTGGTACGGCTGGTCGGCGCCAACGAGTTCAAGCGCAAGCAGGCGGCGCCTGGCATCAAGGTCACCGACCGGGCCTTCGGCATGGGCTGGCGCATGCCCATCGCCACCGTGCCGCGGGCGCGCCGCCGGCCCGGCTGACCGCGCGCCGGCCGTCCCTCGCGTCGGCGCTCAGACGAGGTCCGCGACCACGGCGGTCTCACCCTCTGCTTGACGGTCAGAATGTCGTGAAGAAGGCGCGTCGCAGCGGCGTTCCGGTCTCACGGACGGATCGCCGGCGGCACGTCTGAGGCCGGGCCGGCGACCACGCCGCAATCTCACCGCCGGCTCATCGCGCGCGAACTCTCCCGAGGCATCCTCCTCCTGCAGGCCTTGTTCGACACGATCGCACTGGTCGACCAAAGAAGGAGGGACGAACATGGAAGAGCGGCTCGCCGATCGTCTGACGGCCGAGGCCGGGACGATCATCGAGACGGCGCGCCGGCGGGGGCTCACGCTGCGCCTGGTCGGCGGCCTCGCGGTGCGGCGCTACTGCCACGACCTCGAGTTCATGGATCGCGAGTTCTCGGACATCGACCTCGTCGGCCTTTCGCGCCAGTCCGGTCGGCTGGGGCGCGTGTTCGCCGAGCTGCATTACGAGGAGAACCGCTACGTGTCGCAGGCGACCGGCGGCTCTCAGTTGCAGTACCTGAAGCAGAGGGTGCTGCTCGAGTCGCGGGTCCATTTCGCCAAAAGGCCACGCCCGCTCGGGCCGCCTCTCGCGGCGCCGCCGGTTGTCGACCACGTCGACGTCTTCCTGGACGTCATGCGCATGGACCACGACGTCGACGTGCGCGACCGTCTCGGGATCGACGACCTGGCGATCTCGCCGGTCGACGTTCTCATCACCAAGCTGCAGATCGGCCGGCCGGCCGAGAAGGACGTGCACGACGTGGTCGCCCTTCTCAAGGACGTACCGCTCGACGGGACCGGTGGCAACAGCGCGATCGACCTCGCGTACCTCGCCGGGGTCTGTGCGCATGACTGGGGCATCTACCACGATCTGCGGAGCAACCTGGAGATCGTGCGCGGCAGGATCGACGCGTACGGTCTCTCCGCCGGAGAGCGAGCTCGAGTCGCCGAGGGTGTCGCGGCGATCGAGGCGGCCATCGAGGTTCGGGACAAGCCGATCCGCTGGCGCCTGCGGGCCCGCGCCGGCACGCGTCTGCCGTGGCGCCGCGAGGTCGAGGACCGCGAGGGCACGCCGACGCCGGCGACCAGTTCCGGCGGCTCCGAAGCGGCGGCCTGAACCGCGAGGGCCCCGCGAGGCCGGCGACCGCCGTCGGCGACGACCGCTCGCCCGAGCGGGACTACGACGTTTGAGCCTCGTCGGCAGGTGCCGCGCTCGCCCCGCCGTGCAGGTAGCTCTCGACGCGGTTCTGGCCGCGCCGTTTGGCCAGGTAGAGCGCCTTGTCGGCGGCCGCGACGAGCTGGTCCGGCGTGAGCGGTTCGTCGATCACGCACGATACGCCGATGCTGACCGTGAGGCCCGGCGGCAGCTGCGGTACGACCGCCTGACGGCCGCGTTCCTCGACGGCCGCTCGCAGCCTCTCCGCGGTCGCGGCCGCCCCTTCGGCCCGCAGGTTCTCGAGGCTTGCGACCTGCCCCTCGCGAGGCGCGGGTCGGTCGCTCGTCGACCTCGTTCTGGCCGCCGCGGAACGGTCGGCCTCGGGCGTAAGGGCGGTGTTGGGCAGGAGGGCGGCGAACTCGTCGCCGCCGTACCGGCAGACGACGTCGATGTCGGTCCGCAGCGTGTCGCGCAGCACCTTGGCGATGGCGATCAGCGCCGCGTCGCCGGCCTGGTGGCCGAAGGTGTCGTTGAACTGCTTGAAGTCGTCGACGTCGAGCATGATCAGAGAGAGCGGTGTGCGATACCGGCGAAAGCGGGCGGTCTCCTCACGGAGGCGGTTGCGCAGATGGCGGTAGTTGAAGAGTCCGGTGAGGCCGTCCGTCAGCGCTTCGATCTGCATGGCCTGGTAGGCGCGTCCGGCGTGCAGGGCGGCGGCGGCGTGTTCGCCGAGGCCGCGCGCCAGCTCGAGCTCGTAGGGGCTGAACTCGCGTTCGCTCGACGTCTCGACGAGGAGCAGCATGCCCAGCATGCGGTCGCCGAAGATGAGCGGAACGTGCAGGTGCGTGAGCTCGCCGACGGCTTCCATGGCGCTTCTGACGGTCGGCGGCACGGCCGTGTCGGTGACACGCTCCACGACGATCTCGCGCCGCTCCACCGCCTGCCGGTCGCCGGAGCGCTCCTGGAGCGGGATGGCGACGTTCGCTGGCTCCAACGTCACCGCTCCGAACGAGGTGCGCGGGACGAGCGTGTTGTCGGCCGCCATGAACTCGTAGATGGCGCAGCCGGGCATCTTCAGCGCCTCGGCCGCCGTGCGGGCCATGACGGTCAGGGTCTCGTCGAGCCCTACCGTCGAGGTCAGGGCACGGCTCGCCTCGAGGAGCGACTGCAACGAACGGTTCTGCTGATCGAGCCGCTCGAACAGGTCGGCGTTGCGGATGGCGATCGCGGCCAGGACCGCGACCTGCGAGAACAGCTCCCTCTCGTCGGCGGTGAAGCGCCGGCAGGAACGCGTCTCGACGAGACCGAGCACGCCGATGATCTCGCCGTCGAACTCGAGCGGCGCGTCGAGGGTGGACTTCTCGCTCCAGCGGTCCATCTCGCGTGCCTCGGCCGGTGGAAGATCGGGATCGTCGCGGTGGACCTCGATCATCTTGCCCTCATGCACGGTCGGCAGGAAGCTGGGGCGCAGGTCGGGGTGGAAGGGTTCGCCGGTCACCTGCTGGCTCACCTGGTGGTGCGGCTCGCAGACCCAGGGCCCTTCGCCGCGGTCGAGCTCGAGGTCCCAAAAGGCGAGATAGGTGAGCAGGTCGTTCTCGGCGTCGTAGCGGTGGATGTCGCAGGAGTAGACGTCGAAGGCGTGACCGACCTGGCGGGCGATCGTGGCCATGACGTCGCCGACCTCGAGCGTCGACGCGATCGTCGCGCCGATCTCGGCGATGATGGCCTGGCCGTCCTTCATGGCTTTCCGCACCTCGCGCGCCCTGCCCGCTCTCGACCGGCCGCTGCCGGCGCGGCGGGCCGCTACCCTAGGTATCGGTGCGCAAGGCGGCGCACTTGACTCGACCGTGATGCCCGACCTTCGCTCGCCGGGAAGGCGCTTGTCAAGCCTGTCGGCCGGCAGCGGGCCCCGACCGGGACCTGCTCTGGTAAGCTCAACGCATGTTTCGCGGCAGCTTCGTGTGATGGTCTTCGAGCATCTCCGGCCGCCTTGGGGCCGACGCCCCGCCCCGACGCCCTGCGCGCCGCTGCGACGACCGCTCGCCGACTGCCGGCTCGCGCTCGTCGCGAGTTCGGTCTGCCTGGCGCACGGCGGACAGCGCTCCGATCCCGGTGTGCGGGTGGGCGACCCGCTGCTGCGCACGATCGCCGGCGACGTGTCCACCGCCGAGCTGCTCTCGCGCTCGCGCAGCGGTTCCGACGCGAGCGCCGCCAATCTCGACCGCAACCTCGCCTTCGCCCTCGAGCGCCTGCGCGAGGCGGTGGCCGACAGCCGCCTCGGTGAGCTCAGCCAGCGCCACCTCGCGCTATGCGGCGTCATGGCCGCCACCGGTCGCGCCATCCGCAAGAGGGCGCCCCAGGCCGCTCGCTGGCTGACCGCCGATCAGGTCGACGCCGCCCTTCTCGTGCCCACCTGACCGCTGTGCAGCCAGTCCGTGGGACTGGTGGCCATCGAGCTGGAGCGCCGCGGCATCGCGACGGTGGCGCTGCAGCTCCTGCACCGGCCCGCGGTCGTCGTGTGCCCGCCGCGCGCCCTGTGGGTGCCGTTCTGGCACGGCTACGCGCTGGGATCACCCGATGATAGGGAACACCAGCGGGCGGTGATCGAGGCGGCCTTCGCGATGCTCGAAGACACCGGTCTCGCCGCGCCGGCTCTGCGCGAGTTCGCCGCTCGCCCGTGACCGACCGGCGCTCGCCCGCGTCGGTTCGGCGGCGCTGTCCCGGGGCAAGAACCGCGTCGAGGTGGCTCAGGCGCAGGCCGACCCGGCGCCGTAGACGGGGCCGCGGGGCGTGCCGCCCATCGGCCGGCGCCGTTTCCGGCGCTCCGGCGGAGGGGCATGTTGTGCCCCATCGGGGCACGACAAGGAGGAGCCATGGAGCCTCAGGTGAGGCGCGTCGCGCGGGTGATCGAGCCGCAGCCCGTCGTCGAGGGCGCCGGCGTGCGTCTCAGGCGCAGCATCGCCGGCTGGGCGCTCGACTACCTCGACCCGTTCCTGCTGTTCGACCACTTCGAGTCCGACGACCCGGACGACTATCTCGCCGGGTTTCCCCTGCACCCGCACCGTGGCATCGAGACCGTGACCTACATGCTCGCCGGCGAGGTCGACCACAAGGACACGCTCGGCAACGCCGGCACGATCGGCCCCGGCGACGTGCAGTGGATGACCGCCGGCGGCGGCATCATGCACGAGGAGATGCCGCGGCCGCGTGAGGGCAGGATGGGCGGCTTTCAGCTCTGGGTCAACATGCCGGCCAAGCTCAAGATGTCGCGGCCGCGTTACCAGGAGATCGCGGCCGCCGAGATCCCCGTGGTCGAGCGTCCCGACGGCACGCGGGTGCGCGTCGTGGCCGGCGCCGCCGACGGCGTGCGCGGCCCGGTGACCGAGATCTACGCCGAGCCCGAGTACCTCGACGTCGAGCTCGCCGCCGGCGCTGACTTCGCCCAGAAGATCCCCCGCGGCCACTCGGCCTTCGCCTACGTCTTTCGCGGCGAGGGCGAGTTCGGGGTGGCCGGCGACCTGGGTTACCGCGGCGACCTCGACGGCTCGCTCGTGCGCGCCCCCGGTCTCGTCGTGTTCGACGACGGCGACGAAGTGCGGACCCGCGCCTACGAGAGTCCGGTGCGCTTTCTGCTCGTCTCGGGCGCGCCCCTCGGCGAGCCCATCGCCCGCTACGGACCGTTCGTGATGAACACCCGGGCCGAGCTCCAGCAGGCGCTCTCGGACCTGCAGGCCGGCACCTTCGTCTGGACCGAAGCACGCGGCGGCTGACGCGTTCCCGCGGTCTCGGGCGCGGTCTCCGCGCCGCCGCTGCCGGGGTCGGCGCGGCACGTCCAGGGAACGGCGCCGGGATGGCGTGACGGCCGTTTCGCGGGTACTATAGTAAAGGCGGTCGCCTGCGCCGGGCATGGGCGCGGGTCCGCCGTTCGCAGTTCTTCGGTATGCCTGGCCGGGATCGCGCCGGCTTCCCATGATGATCTCGAAGACGCCGTGGCCTGTGGTGCGGGACGGAGCGCGTCCTGTCGGCGGCACACGGCGCCTCGTGTGAGGAGCAAGACGATGAGAGTGATTGGTGGGCCCGTGACGTCCGGGGCCGTGGAACCCGCGGAGCCCATCGACGAGGTCCGCGAGCTGGTCGTCGAGGGCCACGAACAGGGCTATCTGACCAGCGACCGCATCGCCAGCGCGCTGAAGGACGTCGAGATCACGGCCGACCAGCTCGAGAACATCTTCATGCTCCTCACCGACCAGGGCATCGAGCTCCTCGAAAGCGACGAGACGCCGGCCGCCGACGCCCCCGAAGCCGGCGCCGACGACGAGGCTCCGGCGCTCGACCTGTCGATCAAGACGGCGAGCACCGATCCCGTCCGCATGTACCTGACCGAGATCGGCAAAGTGCCCCTTCTGACCGCCGCCGAAGAGGTCTCCCTTGCCAAGCGCATCGAGCGCGGCGACATGGACGCCAAGAGCAAGCTCACCGAGGCCAACCTGCGACTCGTCGTCTCCATCGCCAAGCGCCACGTCGGTCGTGGACTGCCCTTCCTCGACCTCATCCAGGAGGGCAACCTCGGCCTCATCCGCGGAGTCGAGAAATTCGACTACCGCCGGGGGTTCAAGTTCTCGACCTACGCCACCTGGTGGATCCGCCAGGCGATCACCAGGGCGATCGCCGACCAGGCGCGGACCATCCGCGTGCCCGTGCACATGGTCGAGCAGATCAACAAGCTGATCCGCGTGCAGCGTCAGGTGCTCCAGGACGTGGGCCGCGAGCCCACCCCCGAAGAGATCGCGAGCGAGATGGGTACGACGCCCCAGAAGGTGCGCGACATCATCAAGATCAGCCAGGAGCCGGTGAGCCTCGAATCGCCGATCGGCGACGAGGGCGACTCGCAGTTCGGCGATTTCATCGAAGACCACGATGCCGTTGAGCCCGTCCAGGCGGTCAGCGAGACCCTGCAGTGCGAGGAGCTCGACGCGCTGCTGACGATGATGACCAGTCGCGAGCGCAGGGTCATCGAGCTGCGCTTCGGTCTCAAGGGCGAGCAGCCGCGCACCCTCGAGGAGGTCGGTCAGGCCTTCGGCGTCACCCGCGAGCGCATCCGCCAGATCGAGGCCAAGACCATCTCCAAGCTCAGAAGCTGCCACGGATCGCAGCACCTGAGGGACTTTCTCGACTGATCGACCCGAGCGGTCGGGCCGCGCCGCCGCCCCCGACCCCATCACGTCCCGGCGCCACGGGCGGCCGTTTCGGGGGTGGGTAAGATCATCTTAGTCGGGTTCAGCGTCAGGAGGCAGCCGTGGTCAAGAAGGTCCTCTTTCTCTCCAGCGCCAACAGCGTGCGCAGTCAGATGGCCGAAGCCTTCGTGCGCACTCTGGCCGGAGACGCCTTCGAAGCATTCAGCGCCGGGACCGCGCCGCGCGACGTCCATCCTCTGGCGATCGCGGCCATGGCGGAACTCGGGATCGACATCGCCGAGCAGCGACCCAAGTCGGTCCAGGAGTTCATGGGGAAGGCGCGGTTCGAGTTCCTCATCACCGTCTGTGACCGGGCCGAGAAGGAATGCCCGATGTTCCCGGGCGTCGGGGCTCGCGAATACTGGCCTCTCGAAGACCCCGAGAAGACCGACGGCAGCCCCGAAGAGCGTCTCGCCGCGTTTCGCGACGTGCGCGACGCGATCGAAGCCCGCGTGCGCCGCTGGCTTGTCGAGCGTCGCTACAAGCCAGTGCTCGCGTTGAGCCGCGAGGGCGCCGCCGCCGACAGGTAGGCTCGGAGGCGGGTGCGCTTTCGCGCACCCGCCCTGCCCAGGTCGCGCGGTCGCTGTCTAG
>CAWCWZ010000057.1:0-16676 GCA_963799395.1 uncultured Actinomycetes bacterium | reverse complement strand
CATGATCGAGTGCCACGAGCCCAAGGAGGCCAGCCTGCCGTTCGCCAAGCTGGTGCAGCGCGGTCTCAGCCGCGACGAGGGGATCGTCGCCGACTTGGCCCACGAGCACACGCAGCTGGGCCGGCAGCTGTCGTCGGCCGAGTCCAAGCTTAGCGCGGCGGTGACCAACGACAAGGCTCGCGCGGCCTTTCTCTCTAACTGCAGGCGTACGTGGGCAGCATGCGGGCCCACATGGCCGTAGAGGACGAGCGCCTGTTCCCACTCGTGTCGCAGATGCTCACGCAACGAGATCTCGAAGAGCTCGCCCGGGCCTTCGAGTCGGTCGAATCGCAGGAGATCATCGACGGGGTGCACGAGAAGTACGTCGACCTCACGCATCGGCTCGCGTCCTAGAGGGGCAGGAGGCGGGTCGCCGGCGCGAGACCGGCGCTACTCGGGCCGTCCTCCCGACTCGATCACGATGGCGTCGCCCGCGACCGCCTTGCGGGCTGCGGCGTCACCCGCGATCGCTCCGAAGTGGCAGGCTTCGTAGCAGGAGCGGCACTTGATGCACTTGTCCGGATCGAGATTGTGGACCTCCGCGCGCGGGCCCGTGATCGCCCCCGTCGGGCAGACCTGGACGCAGCGCTGGCAGCCGGTACACAGGTCGGGGATGATGCGGTAGACGACGAGGTCGCGGCAGACCACAGCCCGGCAGCGCTTGGCCGTGATGTGCTCCACGAACTCGTCACGGAAGTACTTGAGCGACGAAAGGACCGGGTTGGGCGCCGTCTGCCCGAGCCCGCAGAGGGAGCTGGCCTTGACGAGGCGGGCAAGGCGCTCGAGGCGGTCGAGGTCGGCAAGCTCGCCCTTGCCGGCGCAGATTCGCGTCGAGGATGTCGACGAGGTGCCCGATGCCCACCCGACACGGCACGCACCTGCCGCAGCTCTCCTCGGCGGTGAACTGCAGGAAGAAGCCTGGCGAAGTCGACCATGCACGTGGAGTCGTCGACGACGACCATGCCGCCGGAGCCCATCATCGATCCGGCGGCGACGAGGCTCTCAAAGTCGATCGGCTCGTCGAGCAGAGACTCCGGCAGGCAGCCGCCCGACGGGCCGCCGAGCTGGACGGCCTTGAAGCGATGGTCGGCCGGCATGCCTCCGCCGATGTCGAAGATGACATGGCGCAGCGTGACTCCCATCGGCACCTCGATGAGGCCGCCGTTGGCCACGTTGCCGGTGAGGGAGAAGATCTTCGTGCCCTTGGAGGTCGGCGGTTCCCGTGGCGGCGAAGGCTCGACGGCCCCGTGTCTGCACGATCCACGGCACGTTGGCGTAGGTCTCGACGTTGTTGATGTTGGTCGACTTGCCGAAGAGGCCTTCACTGGCGGGGTACGGCGGCCGCGTGCGCGGCATGCCGCGCCGGCCTTCGAGGCTCGCGATCAGGGCCGTCTCCTCGCCGCAGACGAAGGCGCCGGCGCCCTCGCTGACGTGGATGTCGAAGGCGAAGCCCGAGCCGAGGATGTCGTTTCCCAGGAGGCCACGCTCGCGGGCCTGGGCCAGGGCGCGACGCAGACGCTCGACCGCGAACTGGTATTCGTACCGCACGTAGACGTAGCCCTCGCTCGCGCCGATGGCGAAGGCGGCGATGACCATGCCCTCGACGACCGCGTGCGGGTTTCCCTCGAGCACCGAGCGATCCATGAACGCGCCGGGGTCGCCTTCGTCGGCGTTGCAGATCGACGTACTTGTATCGTGCCCGACGCCGCGCGCGTGAGCCGCCACTTCCTGCCGGTCGAGAAGCCGGCGCCGCCGCGGCCACGCAGACCGGACTCCTCCATGATCTCGACGACGCCCTCGGGGTCGTCGTCGAGCGAGCACCTTGGCCAGCGCACGGTAGCCGCCTCTGGCCAGGTAGTCGTCGATCGAGCAGGGGTCGATCTTGCCGTTGAGCGCCAGCACCCGGCGCCGCTGCCCGCTGTAGAAGGGGATCTCGTCCGCGTGGGCGATGGGCTGCCTGGTCGACGGGGTCCTTGTAGAGGCGTTTCGTGTAGACGCCGTCGCTGCACGATGCTTGCCTCGACGATCCTGGCCACGTCGTCGGGCCGCACGCGGGGATACAGGATCCCCCTGGGCCAGAGCACCACGATGGGACCCTGCTCGCAGAAACCGTGGCAGCCGGTCTCGATCAGGCGGCACGCTGGCGGCCAAGCCGCGGCTCGCGAGCTCGTCCGCAAAGGCGGCCGTCACGGCGGGACGCCCGGAGGCATGACATGCGCTTCCGGCGCAGATGCGAACTTCAGCCTTGGCCTCGTCGGCGACGTAGGCCTTGGGGTCGCGGGCTTTCGCCAGCCCCTCGCCGACTACCTGAGTCAGCGTGGCGGCCATCACTCGACCCGGTTCCCGGCCATCGACGTGGTCTCCTCCACCGCTTCTGGGGCCGGCGTCCAGGAAACACAGACCGGCCCGCGGGCCGGTCTCACCAGTGGCTCCCCGCCGGTGTGTGGTGGCCGCAGCGTGCCGCCGGGAAATTGAAAGCCTCCGGTACGACGACCTGCCTCGAAGGGTCTCTTCTGGGAACCGGTCTACGCTTGCCCGCTCCTCTCTGGAAGCGTTGGCGAGCCGATCGTTAGGCGGCCTTGCGGAGCCCGTGGCCTTGGGCGGCGGCCCTCGTAGGCGGGTCGCGTGAAGCGAACTGCAAGAAGCGCCGCGCCATCTCCGAGAACTCGACCAGGTGGTAGGTCCAGAACATGCCTCCAGCGCCGGGAGCGAGGCGATCGGGGTCCGGTGCGTCGTCTCGGCCGGTGGGTCGTCAACGGTCTCGGATGGTAGGCTGTCCCGTGCGCCACCCGCTCCGGCTCTTCGCGGGCGCGCCATCACGCCGCGCAATCGCCATGACGGTCGCCCACGATCCGCAGACCCTGAGACCGACGGGAGTGACCATCACCGACACAAACGCGAGCGGCCTTCGCCTTCAGGCGGGGTTCTCGGCGACGACGACAAGCAGGCGATCTACGACGCCGCCCTCGAGATCATCGCCACGGTGGGCATGCGCGTGCACGCAGCCGGTGGCCGTCGAACTGCTGCGCGAGGCCGGCGGCGAGGTCGATCGCCGAGACCTCGTGCGCCTCCCGCCCGCCTCGTTCGAACGGGCCCGCTCGAGCGCTCCAGCGTCGTGTCGGCTTCGACCGGACTGGCGCGCTGGCGATGAGGCTGGCGGCCGGCGCAGCTACTTCGGCACCGGCTCCGACCTGATGAACCTCTACGATCTGGAGACCGGCGAGCGCGTCTCGCCCGCCTCGAGGACGTGACGACCGCGGCCCGGCTGTGCGACGCGCTCGGCCAACGTCGACTTCGTCATGACGAGCGCCTACGGGAGCGACATCGCCGACCCCCACGAGACCTATGTGCGCGGCTTTCGGGCGATGGTGGCCGGCACCACCAAGCCGATGGTCGTGACCGCCGAGGGCGTGGCCGATCTCGAGGTCATGTGGCGGATCGCCTCTGTCGTGCGCGGCGGCGCCGAGGCGCTCGAGGCCAAGCCTTACTTCGTCATGTACGGCCAGCCGAGCAGCCCTCTCGAGCACCCGCGCGACAGCCTCGACAAGCTGCTGTTCTGCGCCGACAAGGGCATTCCGGCGATCTACTCACCGGCGCCACTCGCCGGCGCCACGGCGCCGATCACCGTCGCCGGCCACCTCGCCCAGGGCGTGGCCGAGTCGCTGTTCGGTCTCGTCGTCCATCAGCTCCGCAAGGCCGGCGCGCCCTTCATCTTCGGTATCGGTCCGGCGGTGCTCGACATGGCCACCGCGCAGTCGTCGTACAACGCGCCCGAGTACCTCATGACCTACCTCGGTACGATCGAGATGGCGCGCTGGCTCGACCTGCCGAACTGGGGCTACGGCGGCACGAGCGACGCTCAGCTGGTCGACGCCCAGGCCGGCATGGAGGCCGGCGAGCTCACCCTGCTGGCCATGATGGCCGGCTCCAACCTCAATCACGACGTGGGCTACCTCGACTTCGGCATGAGCGGGGCGCTCGAGCTGGTCGTGATCGTCGACGAGTTCATCGCCATGAACCGGCGCCTGCTCGCCGGCATCACGGTCGACCGCGAGACCCTGGGCCTCGAGGTGATCGCCAAGACCGGCCCGGGCGGGGACTTCCTCTCGACCAAACACACCGCGAAGCACATGCGGGCGGCCCAGTGGCGCCCCACCATCATCAACCGCAAGGGCTTCGAACGCTGGCTGGAGGACGGCGGCGCCGACCTGCGCGAGCAGGCGCGGCGCAAGGCGCTGCGCCTGCTCGCGCAGCACACGCCGCCGCCGCTCACCGCCGACGTCGCGGCCCGGATCGACGCGCTGGTCGAGGGTTTCTCGCCGGCGGGCTGAGGCGTCGCCGGTCGGTCACGCCCCGTCCGCTCCGCCGGCGCGTGAGCTCGGCCGGCCGGCGGGGCTGGACACGGCGGCGACGGACGCTACAGTTGACGAGCTACCGATGACCCGCCTGAGAGGAGCAGCCACGACCGACCCCGACACCGATTCCGACCTCGGCACGGCGCTCGAGCCGGCCCTGCGAGAGGCGCTCACCGGCATGTTCGGCGTGCCCGAGTTCGTGCTGCCCTGGATCGATCGCCTGCTCGAGCCCGACGAGCTGCGGCTGGTGGCGGCCCTTGCGGCCGGTCCGCTGACGCTGCCGGCCGCCGTGGCCGCGATGGGCATCGTCGTCTCGCCTGCGTTCTTCGACCGCGCCGTGCGTCGGGCGGTCATCGACCGCCCGACCCCCGATGTCGTGGCCCTGGCCGACTTCGCCGACCGCCTCGAGATCTGGACGCTCTTCGAGGGCTGGAAGGACCTGCCGTCCGAGGTGCGCCGCGCCTTGGGCGACTGGCAGCTCGCGCGCTACATAGACGGCAAGCGCGCGCAGATCGAGAGCCTGAAGGCCGGCGAGCAACCTGTCGGCGGAGCTCGAGAACGCCGACTACCTGCTGCTTCGCGAAGCGGAAGCGCTCGTGGCGCGGGCCGCGCACGTCTACCTGTGGCCGTGCGACTGCCGGGCCGCGATGGAAGGCTGCCGCAAGCCGTCGCTCGTCTGCCTGCGCTTTGACAACGACCGCGGTCTGGGGTGGGAGATCTCACACGAGCGGGCACTCGCCGTGCTGCGCGACGCCGACCGCCATGGGCTCATGCACACCGGCGAGGTGGCGGCCACGGCCGACGAGCCGCTCACCGCCGGCGCGCATCTGCAACTGCTGCGCCGACTGCTGCTTTCCGCAGCTCGCCGGCGCGGCGCTTGGCGCGGCCCGGCTCTGGCCGCGCTCGCGCTACGTCGCCCGGCGCGATCCGCAGACCTGCACGCTCTGCGGACGCTGCGCGCGCCGCTGCCCGTTCGGCGCCGTTCCGGTCGGGCAAGGTGGGCAGGGAGCGCGCGCCGCCGCCCGCCGGCTCCTCAGTGTCGCCTTCCGGGAGGACCTCTGCCGCGGCTGTGGGCTGTGCGCCACGGGTTGCCCCGAGGGGGCCATCACCATGGAGGCGCTCGCCGGCGACGAGACCGGGTAATACTCGTCCCATGACGGTCGTCCTTACCGGCTCGGCATTGACGCTCGACGAGCTTGTACGAGTGGCCCGCGACGGCGAAGCCGTCGCGCTCGCGCCCGATGTCGGCGAGACGATGGCCCGCGCCCGGCACACGGTCGACGCGGCGCTCGCACGCGGCGATCAGATCTACGGCGGAACGACCGGCGTGGGCGTGCTCAAACGCGTGCCGCTGGCGGCGAGCGAGGCGGCCCGCTTCAACCGTCGCCTGCTCGAAAACCACCGGGTCGCGCAGGGCCTGCCGGCCGCGCGCGACGTCGTGCGGGCGACTATGCTGCGCCTGGCCAACGGGTTCGCCGCCGGCCACGCCGGCGTGCGACCCGTGCTGGCGCAGCGGCTGGTCGAGGCGCTCGACCGCGGCGACTGTCCGGTCGTGCGGCAGCTCGGCTCGCTCGGCGAGTCAGACCTCGCTCCGCTGGCCGACCTTGCCGCCGACCTGTTCGCAGACTCCGACCTGGCGGCCGGCGAAGGTCTCGCGCTGCTCAACAACAACGCCTTCTCCACGGCCTCGGCGGCGCTTGCCGTGTACGACACGCGGCGGCTGCTCGGCGCGGCCGACACCACGGGGGCGCTCAGCCTCGAGGCCTTCGCCGCAAACCTGACCATCCTGCATCCGGCGATCGTCGCCGCGCGGCCTGACGAAGGGCTCGAGATCGTGGTCGAACGGCTGCGGCGGTTGCTCGACGGCAGCTACCTGTGGCGGGCCGGGGCCGCCCGCAACCTGCAGGACCCGCTCACCTTCCGTTCGCTGCCGGCGGTGCACGGCGCCTGCCGCGACGCCATGGCCTACGTCGAACGGCGACTGGCCGTCGAGCTGAACGCTTCGCAGGGCAACCCGCTGGTGGTGCCGGCCGAGGATCGCGTGATCTCGGTTGCCGACTTCGAGGTGCTGGCCCTCGCGGCCGGGCTCGACCTCGCCCGGGTCGCCCTGGCGCCGCTCTTGACGAGCGCCGACGAACGCGCCCTGAAGCTGCTCGAGACGCCCTGGTCGGGCCTGCCGACGGGTCTCGTTCCAGCCCAGGGGAAGGCCGAGAGCGGCCTCAGCATCTACGCGATCGCCGGTGAGGCGATGACCGCCGAGGCCCGGCTGCTTGCGCAACCGGTCTCGTTCGAGCTCGCCAGCAGCGCCGGCGCCGAGGGTATCGAGGATCGCGCGACCATGCTGCCGCTCGGCGCGCGGCGCCTCGCCGACATGGCCGGCTTGGGCGAGCGCGTTGTGGCCATCGAGCTTCTTGTGGCGGCTCAGGCCGTGGAGCTGCGCGGGAATGGGCCGCTGGGGCGCGGCACGCAGCACGTCTTCGAGGCCGTCCGCGAGCGCGTGCCGTTCGTCGGCGAGGGCGATCCGCTGCCGGTCGACCTCGACGGTCTGGTCGAGCTCATCCGCTCGGGCTCGCTGGCGGAGTCCTAGCGGCCGGTGGCCGGGCCCCGAGGTGGCGGGGTCTCTCCGGAGCGGTGGCGCCTCGCTAGAGCGGCGGAGCTTGCGGGTCGTCCTGCTCGTCGCCCGGCGCGCCGCGAGCGTCGGCTTCGCCGCCGATGGGCGGCGGCATCGCCGGCCCGCGCTCGCTGCCCGGCAACAGCTCGACCAGCACGGCCGCCGATACCGCAAAGCCGATCGCCACGACGACCATCATCAGCCAGACCATCGGGTCGAGTTGCGCCAGCAGATGGATCATCGATCGTCCCTCCAGACGGCGTTTGCCGATGTCATACTTCCCCCAGGAGCATCTCCTAACGAGGTCAGGGGGGACGCCGGGATGAGAAGGAACCATGGATGGAGGTACGCAACCGCCATCATCGCCGCCGCCGCTGCCGTCGCGGCCGTCGCGCTGGCGGTCGCCGCGCCGGCCGACGCCCACGAAGTGCGTGATGTGGGCGCCTACCGCTTCGTGGTGGGCTGGGGCACCGAGCCCGCCTTTGCGGGGCAGGAGAACAGCGTCCAGCTTATCCTCAGCAGCCGCAGCACCGGCAAACCGGTTGTCAGCCTGGGCAACACGCTCCACGTCGACGTGATCTTCGGCAGCCAGACGATGACCCTGGCGCTCGAACCGACCTTCGACCCCGACACCGGCCTCGGCACGCCCGGCGACTATCGCGCCTGGCTCTTCCCGACCGCGCCGGGCGACTACACGTTCCGGTTCCGCGGCACGATCGGCTCCCAGACGATCGATCAGAGCTTCACGAGCGGTCCCACGACCTTCAACACGGTGCAGGACCCCATGACGGCCGAGTTTCCGGTGCAGACGCCGACGGTGACCGAGCTCGCGCAGCGGCTCGACGCCCAACTGCCCCGTCTGGCCGCCGCGAGCGCCGCTTCGCGAGCGCAGCTCCTGGGCATCCTCGGCCTGGCGATCGGGGCCCTCGGCCTGATCGTGGCCGTGGTGGCCCTGCTGCGTACCAGGAAGGCTTGAGGCCGGCGTGGCGCGTCGCGGCCCTGGGCTGACGCGGGCGGGTGCCATGGCGACGCTGGTCGCCGGTCTCTGGCTCGCCCTCCTGGCCCCCGGGGCGGCCGCCCACGCCTTGCTGATTGCTGCCGACCCGGCGGTCAACGCGACCGTCGCCCGCTCGCCCGGACAGCTCCTGCTCACCTTCAGCGAACCGGTCGACCCCACGCTGTCGAAGGTCTTCGTCGTCGACACCAGGGGTCACCCGGCGCCCGGCGTCTCGAGCTCCGCCGCCGTGCGCGGCGATCAACAGCAGCTACGGGTCGTCCTGACCCGGCCGCTGCCTCAGGGCGTGTACACGGTGGACTGGCAGACGGTCTCCGCCCTCGACGGGCACTTCGCCGCGGGCGCCTACGCGTTCGGTGTGGGCGTCGCCAACGTCGGCGTGGTCGCGCCGTTCGGCAAGTTCGTGAGCACGTCGCCCTGGCTCACGGCCGTCGCCGCCGCCGGTCGCTGGACGCTGTACGCCGGCCTGGCCGTGCTGCTGGGAGCGGCCGGCACCTGCCTGTTCGTCCTCGGCGGCCGCCTGCCCGGCGGCGGCGTGGCGCTGCTGCGGCTCGGCTGGCTGCTCGCCGCGGTCGGCGTGGCGACCGTCACCCTGAGCGAACGCGCCATCGTGCGCGCGCCGTCGCTGCTGCCGCTGTTCGAGACCCACGAGGGTCTCCTGCTGCTGGGACAGTGCGCGGCCGTGCTGGTCGTCTGCGGCATTGCCGTGGCCGCCGCCGGCCTGGCTCCGCATCCGGTCACCCTGGCGACGCTCGGCGCCGCCGCGGCCGTCGCCGTGTTCACCCTGATCTGGGCCGGCCACGCCAACGGAGCCTCGCCGTGGCGCGCCCTCAACCTGGCCGACCTCTGGCTGCACGTCGCCGCCGTCGGCATCTGGGTCGGCGGCCTTCCCTGGCTGCTGCTCGGCCTGCGCGGACTCGTGGGACCGGTGCGCGTGGCCGCCGTGCGGCGCTTTTCGCTGGTCGCCAGCGTCGCCCTGGTGATCGTGCTGCTCACCGGCGTGGCGCGCGCCGTCCCTGAGGTCGGCGCGCCGGCCAACCTCATCCACACCAGCTTCGGCATCACCCTGCTCGTGAAGGTCGGCCTCGTCGTCGTGCTGGTCGCGCTCGGCGCCCTCAACCACTTCGTCTACGTGCCGACCGCCGGCGACGGCGAGGCCGCTCTGCGGCCCCTGCGGCGGACGGTCGGCGGCGAGATCGTGCTGGGCGCCGCCGTCCTCGCGGTCACCGGCGTGCTCGCCGGCCTGGCGCCGGCATCGGTCGCGGCGGCCGCCGCGAAAGCCGCGGCGTCGAGCCACGTCGTACTCTCCGGAGCCGACTATGCGACGACGGTGCGGGTGCGCCTGGCGGTCACGCCCGGCACAGTCGGACGCAATACCTACGTCGCCTCGGTGAGCGACTACGCCGGGGGCGCGCCGTTTCAGGGGGTGAGGCACGTCTCCATCGTCTTCGCCCTCCCCTCGCAGACCGCGGTGCAGGCCTCGACTCTCACGCTGGCCAGGGCGTCGAACGGCACCTGGCAGGGCAGCGCCCTGGCGCCCTCGGTCGAGGGCCGCTGGAACATCGAGGTGATCGTCCAGGAGGCCGCGACGGCCGTGGTCGTGCCGTTGACCTTCCAGGCGCGGCTGCCGGCCGGGCGCTGAGCTAGCGGCCCCGGCGGGGCGCCGACGGCGCGGTCGATGCGGGGGCGTCGTACGTCTACTCGCGGGTATGCCCGCCGAGCTGCAGGTCGCGCAGCTCGGCGGGCGCGATGTGACACAGGTAGTTGTGGCCGGGCGCGACCTCGCGCCAGGGCGGCGTCTGCTCGACGCAGATGTCGCCCAGGAAGCGGTGGCAGCGCGTGTGAAAGCGGCAGCCGGTCGGCGGCTCGCTCAGGCTCGGCACCGGTCCGCGCAGCTCGATGCGCCGCGACGGGTGCTCGAAGTCGAGCGTCGGGATGGCCGACATCAGGGCCTCGGTGTAGGGGTGGTGCGGTGGCATGAAGACCTCTTCGGCGCCGCCCAGCTCCATGAGCTTGGCCAGGTACATGACGGCGATGCGGTCGGAGAGGTAGCGCACCACCGCCAGGTCGTGCGAGATGAAGATGTACGACACGCCCTCGGTCGCCTGCAGCTCGGCGAGCAGGTTGAGGATGCTGGCCTGCACCGAGACGTCGAGGGCCGAGGCCGGCTCGTCGCAGACCACGAGGGCCGGCTGCCCGGCGAAGGCGCGGGCGATGGCGATGCGCTGCTTCTGGCCGCCCGACAGCTCGCCGGGCCGGGCCTCGAGGTGCTGCGTCTCGACGCGCACGCGGCCGGCCAGCTCCGCGACGCGCTGCTGCGCGGCGTCGCCCTGCAGGCCGCCCAGGCGCTTGACCGCGCGCGTCAGGATGGCGCCGGCGGTACGCGCCGGATTGAGCGTGGCGTCGGGGTTCTGGAACACCATCTGGATGGCGCGCAGCGTGTCGGCGCCGCGCTTCGACGACCGAGTCGGGCAGCTTGGCGCCGGCGTAGCGCATCTCGCCAGCGTCGGCCTCGTAGAGCCCGGTGATGCAGTTGGCCAGGGTCGTCTTGCCGCTGCCCGACTCGCCGACCAGGCCGAGGATCTCGCCGGCGCCGACCTCGATCGAGACGTCGTCGACGGCGATCACCCGTTTGCGGCCATCTTTGAAGACCTTGACCACATGGTCGACGTCGAGGGCGGCCCCCTTGGCGGCGGCGCGCTCGGCGGCCGCCGTGGCGGCCGCCGAGCGCGCCGCCGCGACGGCCTCGAGTGTCTCGCGGACCTCTTTGGGGGTCTCGCCCTCGCCCGCCGCGGCGATCGCCGCGGCGGCGCGCGCGGCCGCCTCCCTCATGACCGGCACGCGTTCCGCGAAGTAGCAGCGCGCGTGACGGCTCGAGCCGGCGCCGCCCTCGAGCGTGTCGAGATCGACGAGGGCCGGGTCGGGCGTCTTGCCGGGCCAGGGGAACAGGTCGGGCTCGCGCTCGCGACACTCGGGCTGCACGAGCTCGCAGCGGGCCGCGAACACGCAGCCGGGCAGCGGCGCGCCGAGACGCGGCAGGAACCCGGGGATGGGCACGAGGGTGGAGGTGTCCTTGCGGGCGCCGAAGCGCGGCACGCAGCGCAGGAGGCCCATGGTGTAGGGGTGGCGCGGGTCGGTGAACAGATCGCGGGCCGGGCCCTCTTCGACGATGCGCCCGGCGTACATGACCCCGACGCGCTCGCACATGCGGGCGACCATGCCGAGGTTGTGGCTGATCAGCAGGATGGCGGCGTCGATGCGGGTACGCAGGTCGTCGATCAGGTCGAGCACCTCGGCCTCGACCGTGGCGTCGAGGCCGGTCGTCGGCTCGTCGAGCACGAGCAGGCGAGGGTCGCCCGACAGCGCCATGGCGATCACCACGCGCTGCTGCTGACCGCCGGAGAGCTGGAACGGGTAGCGCCGCAGGGCGCCGCCGGGGTCGGGCATGGCGACGCGCTCGAGCGCGCTCGCGGGCGCGCTCGAGCGCGTCCTTCTTCGAGATCCCGGCGTGGTAACGGATGACCTCGGTCATCTGGTCGCCGACGCGGATCGACGGGTTGAGCGACGTCGCCGGGTCCTGGTAGACCATGCCGAGCTTGGTGCCGCGCACCTCGCGCAGGCGGTCCTCGGACATGACGAGCATGTCCTCGCCGTCGAAGGTGATGGAGCCGCGAGTCGACCCGGCCGTTGCCGGCCAGGTAGCGCATGAGCGCGAGGGCCGTGGTCGTCTTGCCGCAGCCCGACTCGCCGACCAGGCCGTAGGTCTGGGCGGCCCCGATCTCGAACGAGACGTGCTTGACGACCGGCAGACTCCCGCTCGCGGCGCGCGAAGGTCACCGACAGGTCGTCGATGCGCAGCACGGCGTGCCACTGAAGTCCGGCGGGCGCGCAGCGGGGCTGTCGGGGAACGCGTTCACGCCGTCATTCCGCGAGCGCCTTGCGCACGCCGTCGGCGATCAGGTTGGCGCCGACCACGAGCGAGGCCAGCGCCAGCGCCGGGAACAGCACGGTCCACCAGGCGGTCTGCAGGTACTGGGCGTCGGTCGAGATGGTGAGGCCCCAGTCGGGCGAGGGGGGCTGCACCCCGAAGCCCAGGAAGGCCAGGCCTGCCGCCGTGAACACGGCGTAGCCGAGTCGCACGGTGCCCTCGACGATGACCGGCGGCAGGATGTTCGGCAGGATCTCCGAGGTCAGGATGTAGAAGGACGGCTCGCCCCTGAGGCGGGCGGCCTGCACGTACTCCTTCTGGCTCTCCGACACGGCGGCGGCGCGGATCGTGCGGGCCACCGGCATCGAGAAGAGCAGGCCGATCACGAGGATGATCACCGGCACCGAGCGCCCGAGGGCGGCGACCGCGACGATCGCCGGCGACGATCACCGGCAGGCCAAGCACGACGTCGACGCAGGCGCATGATGACCTCGTCCCAGTACCCCCGAGGTAGCCCGACAGCAAGCCGATGCCGCCGCCCACCAGCAGGCACAGCAAGGTCACCAGGGGGGCGATGACGAGCACGGTGCGGGCGCCGGCCAGGGTGCGAGACAGCACGTCGCGGCCCGCTTCGTCGGTGCCGAACCAGTGGCTGGCGCTCGGATGCGCGAAGGGGTGCAGCGGGTCGATCGCCAAAGGCCCATAGCGCGTGACGTGCACCGAGAAGAGCGCCATGAAGACCCAGAACAGAAGGATGGCGACTCCGACCAGGAACGTGGGGCTGCGGCGCAGCGAGCGCAGCACGTAGCGTCGGCGCAGCACCTGCTCCGACTCTTCGGCCGCCGGCGGCCCGGCGGCCACGCCGACGAGCGGGTCGACCTCTCCCGGCGACTCAGCACGCTCATCGTGCGCCTCTCGATGCCGCCGCTGCGCTCAACCTCTACCTCCCGTACCTGACGCGCGGGTTGAGCAGGGCGACGATAACGTCCGCGCCCAGGTTGGAGAGCATGTAGATGACGGCGACGACCAGGACGGTCGCCTCGAGCGTCGGGAAGTCCTTGTAGGTCGCCGAATTGTAGATGAGGAAGCCGATGCCGGGGTAGACGAAGAGCTTCTCGACGATGACCAGGCCGCCGACCAGCCAGCCGATCTGCGTGCCGATCACCGCCACCGTCGGCGCCATGGCGTTGCGCAGCGCGTGCCCGAAGACGACGCGCCTGCGGGGCAGGCCGTTGAGGGTGGCCGTGCGGATGTACGGCATGCTCAGGGCCTCGATCATGCCGGCCCGCGCCATGCGGGCGATGTAGCCCATCTCGATGAACATGAGCGGGATGGCCGGCAGGAGCAGGTAGTAGATGCGGGTGAGCGGCCCGGCGCCGGCGGGCGGCCGCCGGGAAGTGGAAGATCTTGATGAACACGACGAACAGGACGGCCAGCACGACGCCGCTCACGAACTCGGGTATGACGGTGAGCGAGAGGCTGGTCACGGTGATGATGCGGTCGGCGATGCCGTCGCGGCGCAGGGCGGCCGTCACTCCCAGCACGATCGCCAGCGGGATGATGATGACCAGTGCCACGAGGGCGAGCTGGATCGAGTGCCCAGAGGCGCTGCATGGTGAGCGAGAAGACCGGCACGCCCTGGTTCCACGACGTGCCCCAGTGCAGCACGAGAAAGCCGCCGAGCCAGTCGACGTAGCGCACCGGCAGCGGCCGGTCGACGCCGATCTGGTGATCGTACTGGGCCACCGCCGAGGCCGGCGCGTACGGTCCCAGCTTGACACGGCCGGGATCGCCGGGCACGACCTCGAGCATGAGGAAGACCACCACCGACAGCACGAGCAGCGTCGGTATCAGCAGCAGGAGGCGGCGCACGATCAGCCGCGCCACGCCGCCTCCTCCGTGGTCAGATCACGCGATCGTTCGATGACGCTCTGCCACGGGCCGTCTACGACAGGTAGGTCGTGGTCAGGTCGAGGAACTCGGCCGGGTCGGAGGTCGAGGCCGTTCACGTTCTTCTTCATCGCCCGGTTGACGTTGATCCAGTACGAGATGATCGACGGCGTCTCGTCGGTCAGGATCGAGGCGGCCGTATACGCGTACTGGCGCCGCTTGGCCTCGTCGAGCGTGCTGTCGTACCCCTTGGCGGCCGCGTCGAACGCGGGGTCCTTGAAGTGCGACGAGTTCCACACGCCGTTCGAGGTGAAGGCCGGCAGGAAGTACTGCGAGGGCACGCCGCGGAAGGTCCAGTCGGTGATGCCCATGGGCACCTCGAGCCAGGGCTGCACTTTGCCCGAGCCGTAGTAGTAGGTGACCGTCACCTGGTTCAGCTTCAGGTTGATGCCGGCCTGCTTGGCCATGGCCTGCAGCAGCGTGGCGTACTGCGGCACCTCCTCGAACTCCTCGACCGTGAGGTTCATGGTGAGGCCGCTGGGGTAGCCGGCTGATGCCGAGCAGCGACTTGGCCTTGGCGATGTCCTGGGCGCGCTGCGGGATATTCTTGGGGGCCAGCGGATAGAGCGGGCAGAAGACGTTGTCGTTGCCGATCTGAGCCTTGCCGTCAAAGAGGTTGGTGACGAGCGCCGGGCGGTCGATCGTGTAGGCGAGCGCCTGGCGTACGGCCTTGTTGGTGAACGGCGCCGTGTCGACCCGCATGTGCAGGAACCGGCTCTGCGTCGAGGGCGTCGTCAGCACCTTGAGGTTGGTGTCGGTGAACAGCGCCTGGGAGCCCTGGACCGGCGTCGTGAGCATCACGTCGATGCTGCCCGACTGCAGGGCCAGCGCCTCGGCCTGCGTGTCGTCGATGAACTGCACGCTGACGCCGTCGAGGTAGGGCTTGCCCTTCTGCCAGTAGTTCGGGTTCTTGACGAACGTGGCGCCCTGCTTGGGCGTGAACTTGGTCATCTTGAACGGCCCCGTGCCGACCGGGTTGCTCTGCCAGGTGCCGGTCTTGTAGGTCGTCGGCAGGATCAGGCAGTCGTAGTTGGTCGAGGCCACGAAGTAGGGGAAGTCGGCGAAGGGCTGGTCGAGGTGGAAGGCCACCGTGCTGTCGTCGACCTTCTGCACGCCGCCCTGCGAGAGGATGCCCTGGAACGAGGCGAGCGCCGCCGAGACCGTCTTGGGGTTGAGCAGGATGCCCATGGTAAAGACGACGTCGTCGGTGCCGAACGGCTTGCCGTCCTGGAACGTGACGCCCGGCTGCAGGTTGAACGTCCAGACCGTGGCGTCGGCGTTGGGCGACCAGCTCTTGGCCAGCACCGGCCGCAGGCTCAGGTCGTTGTTGACCCAGATGAGGTACTCGGCCACCTGCTGGGCGACGGCGATCGAGCCGTCGTCGTACATGGTGGTCGGGTCGACCGTGACGATCGGCGAGGGCATGGTCGACCTTGAGTGTGCCGCCCGCCTTGGGCGCGGTCGACGGCGAGGCCGAGCTCGAGCTCGACGACGAGCTGCCGCAGGCGGCCAGCACCTGGCCGACGAGCGTGGCCGACAGGCCGACGACGCTGGCGCGCACCAGGAGCTGGCGCCGCGTCATGCGACCGCCGAGCACCTCGTCGAGCAGGTGATCCGCGTACTCGCGCTGGAACGGAGTGTCGTTGATCATGTCGTCCCCCAGTTACGGCGCCGAAGTTCGACTCATTCTAGGTTCGCGAGCGTCCGTCGCACAAGATGCGGCCGTTCGCGGATCAGGCTCGCACGCTGTTGGGCAGCGGGTATGATGCGGGCCCGGCGAGTGCTCATCCAATCAAGGAGGGGAAGGTGTCGCTGACCCATCCCAGAAACCCGAGGCGCGCGACGCGCGACCTCGTGGTGCCGCCGATCTTCGAGGCCGAGCTCGCGCGCGTGCCGCGCGACGCCCTGCCGGCCGGCGGCATGCCGCCCGACGCCGCGTACGAGATTGTCCGCGACGAGCTGGATGGTCGAGGGCAACGCGCGGCTCAACCTGGCCACGTTCTGCCAGACCTGGGCCGGAGCCCGAGCTCGCGGCTGATGGCCGAGACCTTCGACAAGAACATGATCGACAAGGACGAGTACCCGCAGACCGCCGAGCTCGAGCTGCGCTGCGTGAACATGCTCGCCGACCTCTGGAACGCACCCGACACCAAGGACGTCATCGGCACTTCGACGACCGGCTCGAGCGAGGCCTGCATGCTCGGCGGCCTGGCCCTGCTGCGCCGCTGGAGCAGCGCCAGCGTGCCGCCGGGCGCCCGACGGACCGCCCCAACATCGTGACCGGCGCCAACGTCCAGGTCTGCTGGCACAAGTTCGCCCGCTACTGGGACGTCGAGGAGCGCCTGGTCCCCATGGAGGGCAACCGCTTCATCCTCAGCGCCGAGGAGGCGGTCAAGCTCTGCGACGAGAACACGATCGCCGTCGTCGGCGATCTCGGGCTCGACGTTCACCGGCGAGTACGAGCCGATCGCCGAGATCGGCGCGGCGCTCGACGACCTCCAGGAGCGCACCGGTCTCGACATCCCGATGCACGTCGACGGCGCCAGCGGCGGCGTTCGTCGCGCCGTTCCTGCAGCCCGATCTCGAGTGGGACTTCCGGGTGCCGCGGGTGAAGTCGATCAACGCGTCCGGGCACAAGTACGGGCTCGCCCCGCTCGGGGTCGGCTGGGTGGTGTGGCGCGACATCGCCGAGCTGCCCGAGGAGCTCGTCTTCCGGGTGAACTACCTGGGCGGCGACATGCCCACCTTCGGCATGAACTTCTCGCGTCCGGGTTCGCA
>CAWCWZ010000056.1:0-121678 GCA_963799395.1 uncultured Actinomycetes bacterium | reverse complement strand
TTCTATGAGGAGCCGATCAGGATCACCGCGGCCGCCGACGTGCACGCGTTCGTGCGGGAGCACGGCGGGAGACTGTACGTGTGGCCGACCGTTCATCGCAGTGCCCGGACAACCATCACGCTGCTGCAGACCGCCACGACCTGCCCCGAGGGACGACCGGCGCTGGGATTCGTGCGCTTCGGAGCCGGCGATTTCGACCTCTACCTCGACCCCGGAGGCTATGGCTGGCCCGACGAGCTGGTCCTCGAGCTCAGACGGCGACGGCGGCTGGTCAGAGCTTACTGGAACAACCACGCCTACCTGTTCTGACGTCGTTGGCTGCCCGGCCATCGTGGCCGTCAGCCCGGCGCTGTGCGGCCCGGGGGAGCCACGCTCGCACCGGTCTAGCCTACGGGCTCCGCGACCACGATCAGCTCCGGAGAGTCGTCGCCGTACGGCGAGCGGTCGTAGTCGCCGTAGAGCGCGGCGACGGCAAAGCCCGAGCGCGCGAGCAGATGCTCGACTTCGGCGCGGAACAGGTAGCGCATGGGGAAGCGCTCGGTGACCCGCCGGATCGCGCCGTCGGCGTCGGTGACCTCGTAGGTCATCTCGCACTGGTTGTACTGGTCGGCGCGGTGGTAGCCGGTGACGCGGCCCCACCAGCGGATCGTGCGGCCGCCGGTCCAGGTGAGCGTCTCGGCCGTGTCTTCGCCGTCGCCGCCACCGTGCTCGTAGAGGAGCGAGGGGTCGGGGTTGAAGAGGTCGAGCACGAGCCGGCCGCCGGGCCGCAGGTGGGCGTGGCAGCGGCCCAGGCAGGCGAGCTGCCGCTCGACCGACGTGAGGTGCTGAAAGCCGCGAAACGGGCTCGTGACCAGGGCGAACCGGCGGCTCAGGTCGAACGATGTCATGTCGGCCTGGACGAGCTCCACCCGACGCCGCACCTCACCGGACTCGCCGGCGAGCACGGCCCGGCAGCGGGCCAGCATCTGCGCCGACAGGTCGAGGCCGACGATCTCGTGACCGGCGCGCGCCAGCGGCAGCAGCACCCTGCCGGTGCCGCAGGCAAGCTCGAGGATGGCGCCGTCGTCGGGCGCGAGGGCGGCCCAGAAGGCACGGTCGTCGCGGTCGGCATAGACGGCATCGTAGATCTCGGCGAGCTCGGCCGAGTTGTAGGCTTCGTAGTCGGGCACGACTCTCCTCGCGGACTCCCGTACCGGGCCACACGGTCCGGGGCGGCCGCCGCCCGCGGCGCGCTCGGCGGCCTCCCGCGTTCCTATCGTATGCCGACGTTCGGCCGCCCGCCCAGAGGCAACGTCCGCGAAGTTTTGCCGACCTGCCCACATCTGCTACAATCCGTCGTCGCTGCACTTGCGACCGGTGCACCCTGGGCCGCCGGTCGTCGCTTCTTTCGCGGGGGCGTAGTTCAGCTGGTTAGAACGCCGGCCTGTCACGCCGGAGGTCGCGAGTTCGAGTCTCGTCGCTCCCGCCACCATCCTCCCCGGTCAAGCTCTTCCCTTCGCGCGCCGATACCTCCTTGGTCGAACGCTCATCATCGCTTCTGTTGTCAGGGAGGGTCCCATGCGTCACTCGTCAGGCGGACGTCGCCACGTCCTCATCGTCTTCGCGCTTGCCTGTCTCGTCGTCGCCACGGTGTGGGCGGCGCCGGCCGCCGCGAACGTCGCGGCGCCCGGCGGCGCCTGGTACTGGCAGAACCCGTCGCCCCAGGGCAACGATCTCTCGTCTACCTGGTTTACCGACACCAACACCGGCTGGGCCGTGGGCGCCGCCGGCACCATCGAGAAGACGGTGAACGGCGGCGCGACCTGGACGCCGCAGACCGACCCGGCCGCGCCCCAGTACCTCGAAGACGTGACCTTCGCCGACGCCAGCACGGGCTGGATCGTCGGCGACGGCGGCACCATCCTGGCCACCACGAACGGCGGCGCGAGCTGGACGCCCCAGGTCTCGCCGACGCCCGGCAACCTGTACGGACTCTTCGCCCTCGACGCTCTCAACGTCTACGCCGTGGGTCAGGGGGGCGTCATCCTGCACACCACGAACGGCGGTGCGAACTGGGTCGCGCAGCCGTCGCCGACCCTCGACGATCTCTACAGCCTCAACTTCCGCAGCCTCAACAGCGGCTGGGCGGTGGGCGACAACGGCGTGATCCTGCGCACCAACAACGGCGGCCTCACCTGGTTCCCGCAAGACTCCGGAGTCGGCGCGACGTTCTACGGAGTGGGCTTCGTCAGCCTCTCCCAGGGCTGGGCGGTCGGCAGCGGCGGCGCCGCGGTGCACACGATCGACGGCGGCTCGATCTGGACCGCCGAGACCACGGGCAGCGGCGCCGACCTGCGCGGCATCGCTGCCCGTAGCGCCGACGAAGCCTGGGTCGTGGGCACCGGCGGCACGGTATTGCACACGACCGACGGCGGCTCGGCCTGGGCCGCTCAAGACCCTGGCACGGGCAACGATCTTTACGGCGTGGCGGCCGTGACCTCCGACGACGTGCGTGCGGTCGGCGGCACGGGCGTCGTTACCCGCACGATCGACGGCGCCACCTGGACGCCGCTGTGGTCGGCGTCCACCTCGATCGCCGCCCTGCGTGGCATCACCTTCGCCGACGGGCTTCACGGCTGGGCGGTCGGCAACGCCGGCACCGTCATGCGTACCGCCAACGGCGGCGCGACCTGGCAGCCGCAGGACTCGGGCGTCGGCCAGCAGCTGAACGCCGTCGACGCTCTGTCGTCGGCCGGCGTGACCTACGCCTGGGCGGTCGGCAACCGGCCGGCCGCAAACCAGCCGGGCGTGATCCGCACCACGACCGACGGCGGGCTGAACTGGACGGCGCAGACCGACCCCGTCAACCAGAGCCTGAACGCGGTCGACTTCGTCGACGACGCCAACGGCTGGGCGGTCGGCAACGCCGGCACGATCATTTATACCGGCGACGGCGGCAACACCCCGTGGGTCAACCAGGACACCGGCAATCCGCTCGGACTCGGAGTCCTGCACGACGTCAGCTTCTTCAACGTGAACGCTGGCGTGGCGGTCGGCGCTGCCGGCGCCGTCGCCTACACGACCAATGGTGGCACCAACTGGGTGGCCGGCGCCTCGAGGACTGGCAACGAGCTCGACGCGGTACAGCTGGTCGATCCGCTGAACGGCTGGGCGGTCGGCGCCGCCGGCACGGTCCTGCGGACCTCCGACGGCGGCGCCACCTGGGTCACCCAGACGTCGCAGTTCGGCGACACGCTGCGCGCCGTGAACTTCTCCGACGCCGCTAACGGCATCGCCCTGGGCGACTACGGCGACGTCGAGACGACCACCGACGGCGGCACGACCTGGGTCGCGCAGCCGACGGCCTTCGACACGAGCATCTACGGCGTGGCCGCGCAGCCTGGCACGCCCCAGCAGTTGTGGATCGCGGGCAGCAACGGCGCGATCCTGTCGAACTTCGACCCCGACACGCTCGCCGTGACCAAGCTCAAGGGCGTACCCGGCGACGGCAAGATCACCGTCTCCTGGACCAATCCCGGCGGCGCGTTCGGCGGAGCCATGGTCTATTACTCCACGCTGCGCTGTGCGAGCTCGGTCGACGACACCTACGGTCAGGCCCTCGCCTACGAGGGCACCGGCAACACCCTGCTGCGCACCGGGCTGCAGAACAACACCGCCTACTATTTCACCGTGTTCGTGCGCGACACGGCCGGCACGTGGTCGACCCCGCAGACGCTGATCGTGGTGCCCATCCCGACGTTCAAACTGACGCTCGCGGTGTCGCCGGCGACGGCAGCCGTCGGGCACAAGATCAAGTTCTCGGGCAAGGTTACGCCCGCGAGCGCGGCGAGCGGCAAGATCGTTCAGCTCCAGCGCTTCACTGGGAGCTGGAAGACGTTCGCCACGGCCAAGGTCTCGGTCACTGGGACCTTCAGCGTCTCGAAGGCGCTGACGCGCGGCAGTTTCAAGGTGCGCGCCTACCTGCCGGGCACGACGGCGGCGCTCGCCGGCGCCTCGGCGACGAGGTACGCGACCTGGAAGTAGGGGTACGACAGACGGGCGAGGGCGGGGCCGTAAGGCCCCGCCCTCGCCCTGTCACGTCCGGGGCCGGGGGGGTCGGCCACGCCCGGAGTGACTTCTCTAGAACTCCTGCGGCAGGCTCTTGATCTGCGCTGCCGTGAACACCGGGCCGTCCTTGCACACGTACACCGAGCCGATGTTGCAGCGACCGCACTTGCCCAGGCCGCACTTCATGCGGTTCTCGAGGGTCGTGAAGATGGCGTCGTCGGCGTAGCCCAGGCGCGCGAGCACCGGCAGGGTCAGCTTGACCACGATCGGCGGTCCGCAGAGCACCGCCACGGCGTTGTCGGGACTCGGCGCGGTCTGCTCGACGATCGGGGTCACATAGCCGACCTCGCCGCTCCACTCGGGCGTCTCGCCGCCCGGGTCGACGGTGACGACGAGGCGCACGTCACCACGCGCCGCCCACTCCTCGAGCTCCCGCTTGTAGACCAGGTCGGCCACGCTGCGCGCTCCGTAGACGATCGTCACCTCACCGTAGCGGTCGCGCAGGTCGAGCACGTTCCAGATGACGCAGCGCACCGGCGCGAGGCCGATGCCGCCGGCGATGAAGAGCAGGTTGCGGCCCTCCCACTCCTCCACAGGGAACACGTTGCCGTACGGTCCGCGAAAGCCGAGCACGTCGCCGACGTCGACCTCGCGCAGGCTGCCGGTCACCTTGCCGGCGGCCTTGACGGTGCATTCGAGGTAGCCCGCGCGGGTCGGCGGGCTGGCGATGCAGAAGGTCGATTCGCCGGCGCCGAACACCGAGTACTCGCCGAACTGTCCGGCGCGAAAGCTGAAGCCGGCGGCCTTCGCCGGGTCGGTGAAGCGCAGCCGGTAGGTGCGGGTGTCGGGCGTCTCGTCGACGATCGCTTCGACGATCACGAGGTCGGGCTGGTAGATGGTGGCGGCCCGCGGTGCGGACTGGGCGCCGGTCGTCGCCGAGCGAGCTTGGGCCGACGGCGTCCCGGTCATGAGGCGGCCTCGCCGGCGGCGCCCGCCGCAGCCTCGTCGCCGGCGCCGGCGTCGCCGGCCGCCCTGGCGTCGATGTCGGCCAGGATCTCGGCCAGATCCTGGCCCGTGGGACAGGCGCGCGAACAGCGGCCGCAACCGGTGCAGAGGACGTCCCCGAACTTGAGCGGGTACACGAGGAACTTGTGCTCGACCCGCTGGCGAAAGCGGGCGTTCTGGTCCTGGCGCGGGTTGTGGCCCGACGCGTGGAGGGTGAAGGCGCAGGCCTGGCAGGTGTCCCAGTTGCGTCGGCGCACGCCGCGGCCCACGCTCTCGGGCTCGTCGACGATGTCGAAGCAGTGGCAGGTCGGGCAGACCGACGAACAGACGCCGCAGCCGTTGCAGCGCGGACCGAGGCTGGCCCAGAAGGGGTCGTCGAAGTGGTTGTCGAGCCAGTCGCGCAGGCGGCCGTGGTCGACCTGGAGGTTGGCCGCGACGCGTTCCCGGGCCGCGGCGCGAAAGCCCTCGGCCTGGGCGCCGAGCGCCTCGCCGTCGGCGCCGGCGGGGAGCTCGGTAAACGAAGCGGCGTGCCCGGCCACGAAGGCCTCACCCTTGTCGGAGAAGGTCTCCACCAGGTAGCCGCCGTCGACCGGCGTGAGCCGGCCGTCCGAGCCCCGTTCGGCGGCCGGCTCGAGGAACACGGCGCTGCAGAAGCAGGAGGCGTCTTCGACCCCGCAGGACAGGCTGAAGATCGTGGTCGCCGCGCGCCGGGCGTTCCAGAGCTCGTCCGCGTAGTCCCAGTTCATGACCTTGTCGACGATCGGCAGGGCGGCGACGTCGCAGGGCCGCGCGCCGAGCACGACCTGGGCGGGGAGCTCGGTCGGCGCCGGGATCAGCTCGACCCCGCCGCCGCTGCGCCGCCACGAGAAGAGCACCTCGGTCGGCGGCAGGAAGAACTGCTTGAGAGAGAGGCGCGGCAGCCGCTCGCCAAAGGCGAGCTCGGCCGCGCTCGACACCGCACGGTACTCGGTCTCCCGGGCGGCGCCGGTGGCGCCGGCGGCGCGGCCGGCTTCGCCGGCCCACGCCGGCGCCACCGGCGCCGCGCCGGCCGCGGCCAGCTCGTCGACGAGCGTCGCCAGGGCGTCGTGGGTGAGTAGCAGTGGACGGTCGCTCATCTGATGAAATCCTGGGTGTCGTCGGTGGCGTAGGCGCCGATGGGGGCCGGCACAGTCGGGTCCTCGGAGACCGTGTAGCCGTAGAGCTCGTAGACCACCTGCTGGAGCTTGCGGTTGATCAGACCCAGGGGAATGCCGACCGGGCAGGCGCGCTCGCACTCGCCGCAGCCGACGCAGCGGCCGGCGAGGTGCTGAGCGCGCGTCAGGTTCCAGGCGAAGTTGCCGCGCGGGTGGGGCGAGGTCTCGATCCACTGGGGCTCGGTCTTCTCGACGATGCAGCGCTCGCAGTAGCACAGCGGGCAGGCCTGGCGGCAGGCGTAGCATTGGGTGCAGCGCGAGAGCTCCTTCGTCCAGAAGGCGAGGCGCTCCGCGGGGCTCAGGGCGTCGAGCGCCGCCACGCGCTCGTCGAGCGCCGCCGTGACCGGCGGTTCGGGCCGTTCCTCGCCGACCAGCACGTCGACCGAGGCGGGCTCCCGCACGTCGCAGCCCCAGCAGCGCGACGAGACGGTCTCGACGGTGAGCGCCGGCGGTGCGGGCGCCGAGGGCTCGCCCACGACGCCGCCGCAGCGCACGCCGATGAGGACGATGCCGTCGCGCTCGAGCTGCGCCTCGCGCAGCAGGCCCGCGACCGCCTTGGCGTCGCAGCCCTTGACCACGACGGCGGCCTTGCCCAGGCCGGTGACCTGGGAGCGCCGCGGGTTGAGGAAGGTCGCCAGGTTGTGCACGCAACGCGTATCGAAGATCAGGCGGTCGCAGTCGGCGGCGCTCGTCACAAAGGCCGGGCGGGCGCCGCGGCGGCTGTCCTCCCAGCCGATCACGACCTGCACCGTGCCCTCCTCGAGCAGGCGGCGGGCGGCGTCCTGCAGCTCGCTCACGACGCGCCTCCGACCGGCGACTTCGTCGGTGACTCGTCGCTCTCGGCGGCGGGTATCTCGTAGCTCGCGAACGGATCGTCGGCCGGCGTCGCCGCCCCGGCGAGGCCGTGGTAGGCGTCGAACGGGCCCAGAGCGCGCACGCGCTCGACCGTCTCGTTCACGACGTCGGCCCACTTGCCGCCCTCGGAGGCCGACACCCACGAGAACGTGAGGCGCTCGGGTTCGACGCCCAGGAACGAGAGCAGCTCGCGGAACACGCCGAAGCGCCGCCGGGCGTGGTAGTTACCGGCGGTGTAGTGACAGTCGGCCGGGTGGCAGCCGCTGACGATCACGCCGTCGGCGCCGCGCTCGAAGGCTTTGACGATGAACACGTGGTCGATACGGCCGGTGCAGGGCAGACGGATGATGCGCACGTTGCTCGCCATGTGCAGGCGGCTCGTACCGGCGAGGTCGGCGCCGGTGTACGTGCACCAGTTGCAGACGAAGGCGGTGATGCGCGGCTCGAAGACGTCGGGCCCCGGCGCCATTGCGCGATCGAGATCGCTCACGGCGCTCACCACCCCGCCAGGGCGTGTATCTCGGCGTACACCTGGTCGTCGGTGAAGCCGGCCAGCTCGACGGCCTTGCTGGGACAGGCCGCCACGCAGGTGCCGCAGCCCTGACAGACGCCGGGGTTGACGTAGGCGACGTGGCCGCAGACGTGGCCCTCCATGTCGCAGACGTCGCGATGCTCGATCGCGCCGTAGGGGCAGACGCGTTCGCAGTTGAAGCAGCCGATGCAGGTGCGCTCGTTGACGAGGGCGACCGACGGGTCGCGCTCGAGCTCGTCGGCGCTGAACAGGCCGAGCACCTTGGCGGCCGTGGCGCCGGCCATGGCCACCGACTCGGGGATGTCGCGCGGCGCCTGGCAGGCGCCGGCGAGGTACACGCCGGCGGTGTTGGTCTCGACCGGCCGCAGCTTGGGATGGGCCTCGTTCAGAAAGCCGTCCTGGTCGTAGCTCACCGACAGCTTCTGGGCGAGCTCACTGATGCCCGGCTGGGGTCGCACGGCGGTGGCCAGCACGACCATGTCGGCGTCGACCACGACCTGGCGGTTGCTCAGGGTGTCGTAACCCCAGACCTTGACCTTGTCGCCGTCGCGGAAGATGCGGCTGACGCGCCCGCGGATGTACTCGGCGCCGTCTTCTTCGATCGCCCGTCGCGAGAACTCGTCGTAGCCCTTGCCGGCGGCGCGGATGTCCATGTAGAAGACCACGGCGCGGCCGTCGGGCACCTTGTGCTTGTAGAGCATCGTGTGCTTGGCCGTGTACATGCAGCAGATCTTGGAGCAGTACGAGATGCCCTTCTCGGGGTCGCGCGAGCCCACGCACTTGACGAACACGACCGTCTTGGGCTCGGTGCCGTCGGACGGCCGCCGCATCTCGCCGCCGGCGGGCCCCGAGGCGCTCGCCAGACGCTCGAACTGCAGTCCGTCGATCACGTCGGGCACCTCGCCGTAGCCGTACTCGCCGTAGCCCTTGAGGCCCTCGGGCTGGTCGCGGCCGATGTCGTAGAGCTGAAAGCCGGTGGCCACGACGATCGCGCCGACCTCCTCCGTGACGAAGGTGTCCTCGCCGTCGTAGTCGATGGCGCCCTTCAGGCAGGTCTCCTTGCACTTGCCGCAGGCGTCCTTGGCGAGGCCCTTGCGGCGGCCCTTGAAGAGCGTGCAGTGCTCGCGGTCGAGCACGGGGATGTTGGGCACGGCCTGGGGGAAGGGCGTGTAGATCGCCGTGCGCTGGCTCAGCCCGGCGTCGAACTCGCTCTCGATGCGCCGGCTCGGGCAGGCCGCCTGGCAGTCGCCGCAGCCGTTGCAGAGGTCCTCGTCGACCGAGCGCGCCTTCTTGCGGATGGTCACGCTGAAGTTGCCGATGTAGCCGTCGACCTTCTCGACCTCGCTCCAGGTGTAGAGCTTGATGCGCGGGTGCTGGTAGGCCTCGACCATGCGCGGCGTGAGGATGCACTGCGAGCAGTCGAGCGTGGGGAAGGTCTCGGAGAGCTGGCTCATGTGGCCGCCGATCGAGGGGTCCTTCTCGACCAGGACGACCTCGTGGCCGCCGTCGGCGATGTCGAGCGCCGCCTGGATACCGGCGATGCCGCCGCCGATCACGAGGGCGCGCTTGGTCACCGGTATGCGGATCGTCTGTAGCGGCTTGTTGTGCTTGACCTTCTCGACGATGGTGCGGGCGGTGTCGATCGCCTTGGCGGTCGCCTGCTCGCGGTCGTCGTGGATCCAGGAGCAGTGCTCGCGGATGTTGGCCATCTCGACGACGTACGGGTTGAGGCCGGCCTGCGCGGCCGCCCGGCGGAAGGTCTTCTCGTGCATGTGCGGCGAACAGGCGCAGACCACGACGCCGGTGAGGCGCTCGTCCTCGATCGCCTTCTTGATGAGCAGCTGACCGGGGTCTGAGCACATGTACTTGTAGTCGCTGGCGACGGCCACGCCGGGGTGCTCGCGAAGGGCGTCGGCGACCGCGCCGCAGTCGACGGTGCGGTCGATGTTCTCGCCGCAGTGGCAGATGAAGACGCCGATACGGCTCACGACGCGCCCGCTTTGGCGGCGGCCTTCGCGGCCTTCGCCGCTTCGCGCTCGGCCGCCGCGGCGGCCGCCTTGTCGGCCTCGCGGGCGAGATGCGCGAACAGCGGCTGGGTGTCGACGAAATGGCGCTCGAAGCCCAGCGCCGCCATGGGCAGGCCCAGGGCGAGGCCGACGAGCTGGGTGATGTAGAGCACCGGCATGGGCGGCTCGCCACGCAGGCTCATGGCGCTCTGGCGAAAGTCGAGGTTGGCGTGGCACAGCGGGCAGGCGGCGAGGATGGCGTCGGCGCCGCAGCGGCGGGCGTCGTCGATGATCGCCCGGGAGAGGCGCAGCACCGAGCTCGTGCGCGACACCGAGAAGGCGCCGCCGCAGCACTCCACGGCCATGTTCCAGCTCACGGGGTTGGCGGCGCAGGCGCTGATGACGTCGTCCATGCCGGTCGGCCGCTCGGGGTCGTCGAAGCCGGTGATCGCTGCGGGGCGCACCAGCAGGCAGCCCCAGTAGGCGGCGATGTGCAGGTGCTCGAGCGGGTTGGGCTCGAGGCGCGCGGCGACGCGTTCTTCGATCACCGGCGCCAGGCCCTGGAGGAGCTCGACGATGCTGAGAACGCGGACCGAGTTGGCGAAGGGCCGGCCCAGCACCTCGGGAACCTTGGCGGCCATGCCGGGCTCCTCGGCGACCGCGTGGACGGCGCCCGAGAGGCGGTTGTAGCAGGCCGCGCAGGGGGCGAGGACCTCGTCGGCCCCCTGGGCTTCGGCGAGCGCCAGGTTGCGGGCCGGCAGGGCCACGCCGAGCAGGTGGTCGGCGACGTGCGCCGAGCTCGCTCCGCAGCAGCTCCAGTCGTCGATCTCGGCCAGGCCGACGTCGAGCGCTCTGGCAACGGCCAGCAGGCTCTCCTCGTACTCGCGCGAGGTGCCGTGCATGGAACAGCCCGGGTAGTAGGCGAGCGTCATCGGGCGTCCTCGCGAATGGTGTCGGCGGCGGTCGGCGCGGAGTCGGCAGAGTGCGCCCGCTCGCGCTCGCAGGCGGCCATGATCGCCTTGACCTCGCCGACGCCGGCGATGCGCTGGGGGCGCAGCGGCAGCTTGCCGCGACGCAGCATGGCGGGCGCCACGGCGACGTCCTGCAGCAGGGCGCCGCTGCGCAGCTTGTACTGCATGATCAGGCCGACCTCGGACAGGCGGCCGGTCGTGCGGATCTGTTCGAGGAACGCCTCGTGGAAGGCACGGATGTTGCGCGGCGCGTGACCCGAGCCCTCGGCGGCGGCGAGCTCGCGCAGCGCGTCGATCACGCGCGCCGGGTCGACGTCGTTGGGGCAGCGGGCGCTGCAGGTCTCGCAGGTGAGGCACAGCCACAGGGAGTCGTCGGCGAACAGCCGCTCGCGGTCGTCGGCGATCGTCATGCGGATGATGTCGTGCGGCGGCAGGGTCATCTCGCCACCCATAGGGCAGCCGGCCGAGCACTTGCCGCACTGGTAGCAGCGCGCCACGTTGACGGCGGTCGTGCGGCGGATATAGGCAGCCAGAGGCTCGCGAGGGCTCGCGGAGCTGTGGTCGGTCGAGATGCTCGTGGTGCCTGCCTCTCGTCGGATACGCGGGCGACGGTCCCGCTACGGGGCGGCGAGCCGGCTTCGCGCCGCTCGTCCCCCAGGAAAGAGCTACGTTCACAGTGTAAACGCGGCGGCTAATTCGGGCAATACTTGTCCGTTTCTTCACAAGTGGGCTCGCGGCTCTCAGAGGGGTTGCAGACTGTCCCGATCTGGCGGCGAATGCGCGTCGCCGAGACACGCGAACTGGAGATCCTCCTCAAACTGCAACCTTCCGCAGCGGTGGCAGTGGAGGATGTAGGTATGGCCGACCGGCAGGTCGTGATCGGCACAGAACTCGACCTCGGCGGCGAGCACGTCGAGCGCAGGGTTGCCGCACTGCACGCAGGCCAGAAGGACCTCCTCCCCCAGCTCGTAGGTCTGGTGAACCTTCCGCACAGGCGCGCTGAGCGGATCGTGGAGCAGGATGTCGCCGTCGACCATTTCTTTCGCCGGCGCGGTTCGCTGCGCTTCGGACTCGACGCCGATCACGAGCCCGGGCAGGTATCCGATCTGGTAGCCGAGCTTCTGCAGACGGGCCTGGTATGCGCAGGAGCCCTCCGGCGAGCCGCGCGGAAGCTTCCTGTCGTGCTGTTCGAAGAGATGACGACGGGTGACAAAACACCTGGTGTCGACGTTGTCGGCCTGCAGGGCTCCAGCGCCCAGAGTCGGGAGCCGACCGGGCCTGTGCCTGCCCGACCCTCTGACCAACCCGAGACAGCCGATGGTGGGGATCGCCTCCATCACATCGAGAGCCATCTCCAGCCACCCCGTCTGGACCTCGATGTCGTCGCTGACCCTCGCGACGTACTGGCCGGTCGCAAGATGAAAGGCGTGGTCGAGGTCGCAATGCGACCCTCTTCGACTGAGACTGTCGAAGCCGAAGGCTGAGATCCTGCCACGCTGGTATTGACGTACGAGGTAGCTGGCCGTGTCGTCGTCGAGTCGACTGGCGAGCACGACGACCTGATGCTGCTCGTGGGCGTCGTCCCAGATGCTGTGCAGCGTCCTGCGTAGCGCGGCGAGGTCGCAGCCGGAAAACACAACTACGGTGGCGATGCCTATGTCGGTCTCCCTTCCGGCGTGAGTCCTATTGGTGGGAGAAGAACCCGGATCGCTGGATGCGTAGCCAGACGACCGGCCGGTACCACCACGACTGCTTGATCTCATAGAAGTTGTACGTGCGCCGCTCCCGGAGGATCTCAGCGAGGTCATCGCGGCTCCGCAGCGGCACTCTCTCGTCGCCACCTGTGTAATGGATGTGAACATGTTCCGCCGTCATGGTGCCCTCCTTGTTCGGCGGGTCCAGTGTTGGAATGACCTCCTTTCCGGGGATCTGTCGACTCTTCCGGAGTCGACCGGAAGAGATGGGAACGAATCCAGTCAGCCGGCCGATCCGATCTCCTGATCGCGACGGTCGGCCGTCGGCGTCGCGATCAGGTCGCAGACTTCGGCCAGGATCTCACCGGCGACCTCTGGGAGCGCCTCCTCCAGCTCGGCCGTCAGGCACTCGCCGAACGAGAGGTTGTCGGCCACCTCGACGGCGAAGACATGGATGTCGTCGTCGGCCGGCAGACTCCATGCCCATGCGTCGTCCCAGCTCGAGGGTCGTGGCGAAGTTGGCATCGTGCACGTTGCTCAGATTCATGGTCTCCTGCAGCGAGGAGCCCCGGAAGTAGTACCAACTCCCCGGTTTGCCTCCCGCAGTCTTGATCGAATCGAGGACGATCAGGCGGTCGAAGCCGGCGATCACATCGAGCAGGTTGAGACCGCCCACCGTGCAATCCGACACCGTGACGTGGTCGGAGCACGCCGCGAGACCACCCCGGATCGCGGCCGTCAGGCGAAGACCGACCCCGTCGTCGCAGAGGATCGGATTGCCCATCCCCAAGACCAGCGTCTTCAGCGCCGTGGGTCGATGCGGCGCGCGCGGGCCGTCTGAGGCAACCCCTGAGGCAAGCCGGTCGCCTAGCAATTGCGCTTGAGTTCCCACTCGAGTTGCCCCCGCTTGAAAGCCTTGACCTGCAGCGGCATCTGGCCGGGCAGACTGTGGGTGGCGCAGCTATAGCACGGATCGAAGGCCCTGAACGCCATCTCGACCATGTTGAGGATGCCCTGGTCGGGAGCCTTGTCCGGGCCGATCAGCGCGCTGGCGACCTTCTTCGTGACCATCTGAATGGGTCCGTTGTCGTTCGTCGTGCCGACGATGAGGTTGGCGCTCGTGCAGATGGCGTTCTCGTCGCAGGTGTAGTGGTGAGTCAGCGTCCCTCGCATGGCTTCGACGATGCCGATGCCCTCGCCCGTGATCTGCTGAGGGATGACCCTGAACTGGTCGCCCGTGATCTCGGGGTCGTCGCAGAACGCCTTGAGGGCCTCGGCGTTTTGCACCATCTCCACCAGCCGTGCCCAGTGGTTGGCAAGCAGCGCTCGGCACGGATGCCCGCCCAGCGTCGCGAACATCTCTTCGTAGGCTTCCTGCGCCCTGGGGCTGGCCATGCGATCGGCAACGTTGAGCCGGGCGAGCGGCGTCGCGCAGTAGATGCTCGAGTCGATGCCCTCGACGAAACCCTTCCAGCCACGCTTCTTCAGGTAGGGGAACTTGAGGTAGCTCCAGGGCTCGACATGCTCGGCGACATAGTCCGCGTACTCGACGGCGTCGTACCGGTAGAGCTCCTTGCCCTCGAAGTCGACGACTCGCACCTGACCGTCGTAGAAGTTCGGCGCGTTGTTCTCGTCGACCAGGCCCATGTTCTGCACGTCGAGGGTGTAGGGACCGTTGACGATGATGTCCACGTACGTCGGGTTGGCGAGCACGACGTCCTTGAACAGCTGCAGCGTGAACTGCGTGAACTCGTAGAGCTCGTCGACCATCGGCCTGATCTCTTCGAGCTCCTCCGTCTTGAGCCCCTTGGCGACGCCGCCGGGCATGCACCAGATGTCCTGCGTCGAGCGGCCGCCCATGATGCGCTGGATCTCCTGCGCCTGGCCGCGCGACTTGATCACGGCCCCGCCGATCTCGAGACCGACCTTGGCGACCACGCCGAGCACGTTACGCTCGGCGGGGTCGGCGTCGGGCCCCACGACGAAATCGGGGGCGGCGAGCGCGTAGAAATGGGCGATATGGCTGTGCAGGAAGTGGGCGTTGTAGTACATCTGACGAAGCTTGACCGCCAGCGGCGCCACCTCGCCGCCGAAGCAGGCGTCGACGGCCTTGGCGCTGGCCATGTGGTGAGACGCCGGACACACGCCGCAGATGCGCGTCACGAGCCGCGGCAGCTCCTCGATCGGCCGACCCACGACGAAGCGCTCAAAACCGCGCAGCTCGGGGATCTGGAAGAAGCAGTCCTCGACCGCGCCGTCGTCGTCGAGGAAGATCTCGATCTTGCCGTGACCCTCGAGGCGCGTGATCGGGTCGATGCTGATCTTCCTCGTCATGTCCGCACCCTCCTCTGCAACAGCGACGGACGGCAGGCCGAACCGGTAGGCGTAGCCGGCGAAATCCGGTAGCCCATCGATGATCTGCTCGATCTCCTGCGGGTCTTTGCTGTCGATGATCGAGACGACGGCGCTCAGGAACTTGGCGCCCTGGTCGACCACGTTGGGGAGCGGACCGTAGCAGCCGCGACAGGGGATGCCGCTGCTGGGGCAGCGCACTCCACACCCCGAGCGCGTCGCCGGCCCCGCGCAGAGGACTCCCTGTTCGAGAAGGCAGACATCGGGGTCGGCCATGATCTGCCACGGCCGGTAGAAGCGCTTCACCTTCTTCTCGTTCTTCGTGCGCGGGCAGTCGTCGCACACGGCCAGCTCCGAGGCTCCCACCACCGAGCCCTTGGCCGGCAGCTCGCCGGAGACCACCGCGAGAAGGACAGCCTTCACCTGATCGGCCGCGGGAGGGCAGCCCGGCACGTAGTAGTCGACGTCAACCACGTCGTTCAACTTGTACACGCGCTTGTAGAACTCGGGGATGGTGAGCTGCGATCCGTCGAAGGCGGTCTCGGGATGAGGGATCGTCGTGTTGCCGGGTTCGATCGAGGGGTTGTGCAGGTAGGCGGTCGTGATGATCTCGTCCCTGGTCACGAAGTTCGCAAGACCGGGAATGCCGCCCAGGTGGGCGCACGAACCGAAGGCGACCATGAGCTTGCTCTTCTGCCGCAGGAGCTTAGCGATGTGCTCGTTCTCGGAGTTGCGCACCGCCCCGTTGAAGAGGGTGAGGTCGAGCTCGCCGTCCTCCATCGCTTCGACGTCTTTGTACTTGCCGTCGACGGCGATCGGCCACAGGCGGATGTCCGCGGCGGCTGCGACGTCGAGGATGAACTCGTTGGTGTCGAGCACGGCGACGTCGCAGCCGCCGCAGGCGGCGCCCCAGTACAGCGCGATCTGTAATTTTCTAGCAGCCACCGCTCACCTCTCCACCGCGTCGGTCGCCAGGGCCGACTTGATCAGGCTCGGCCCCAGCTCGCAGAGACGTTCCGTCATGTCGTCGACGATGTCGGCGAAGCGCTTGCCCTCGCTGGCGCTGACCCACTCGAGTCGCACCCGCTCGTCTTCGATGCCGTAGTCCGCCAGCAGGCGTTTGAGCAACGGATAGCGACGCATGGTCTTGTAGTTGCCCTCGGTGTAGTGACAGTCGCCGGGATGGCAGCCGCAGATCAGCACGCCGTCGGCGCCGTCGGCAAGGGCCTTGATGACGAAGGTCGGGTCGATGCGGGCCGAACACATGACGCGGATCACGCGCACGTTGGGCCTGTACTTGATACGACTCGTGCCGGCCAGATCGGCGCCGGTATACGAGCACCAGTTGCACAGAAAACCAACGATCCTGGGCTCGAACGTCATTCCAGCACCCCCTCGATCTCCGCGAAGATCTGCGCGTCGGTGAAGTGCCGCGCCTTGATGGCCCCCGAAGGGCACGCCGCCACGCAGGCTCCACATGCTTTGCACAGCGCGCTGATGATGTGGCTGCGGCGCTTCGTCTCGTCGTACTCGATCGCGACGTAGGGACAGAGCTCGTTGCAGACGCGGCAGCCGGAGCAACGGTCCTCGTCGACCTCGGCATACACGGCGTCGATCACCAGCTTGCCGCGCGCGATCCTCGCGAGGATGCGGGCGGCGGCGGCACGGGCCTGAGCCACCGTGTCGGGGATGTCCTTCGGCGCCTGGCAGGCGCCGGCGATGAAGATGCCGTCCGTCGTGGTGGCGCACCGGGTCGAGCTTGGGATGGCTTTCGATGAACCAGCCATCCTTGTCGGTGCTGATGTTCACGAGGTGGGCGACGTCGTCGACGTCCTCGCGAGACTCCATGCCCACCATGAGGATGACGAGGTCTGCCGGGATCTCCACGGTCTCGCCGGAGAGCTGCTCGTTCACTTCGATCAGCATGCCGCACTCGTCGCCGGGATCGGCCTTCCGGATCACGGGGTGTTCGCCGCGTTCATGCATGAGGAACAGTGTCTTTGCCTCTGAGCTCTGGCGGTAGAAGTCCTCGCAGCCCTTGCCGAACGCGTGCATGTCGACGTAGACGTCGGAGACGTAGCTTTTCGGCAGCGCCGACTTGCACTCGTGGGCGTACTTCAGGGCCGTCATGCAGCAGACTCGCGAGCAGTAGCTGTGGTACTCCTCGCTGCGGCTGCCCACGCAATGGACGATGGCGACGAACTGCGGCGGCCGACCCTCCTTTGTCTCGATGCGCCCCGCACGCAGCATCTTCTCGAACTCGAACGACGTGATCACGTTCGGCAGCTTGCCGTAGCCGTAGTGCGTGATGCGCGCCGCGTCGAACTCCTTGTAGCCGGTGCACACGATGACGCTACCGACGTCGACCGCGACGTTGTCGCCGGGCGCATGGTGAGGCTGCCGACCGTGGCCTGGAAGTTGCCGACGAACCCGTCGAGTCGCTCGACGCGGCTCTGCGTCATGACCTCGATCCTGTCGTGTTCGAGCACACGGGTGACGAGGTAGGTCAGGATGTCGCGGGCGGAGTCGAGGTAGGGCGCCGTGAGGTCGACGCGAGCGATGTTGCCGCCGAGGTGATCCTGCCTCTCGACGAGGTAGACGCGTTTGCCTGAGTCGGCCAGTTCGAGCGCCGCCGTCATGCCCGCGATGCCGCCGCCAATGACCAGCGTGTTGGGGCACATGTCGACCGACATCCGTTCCAGGGGCTCGTGGCGAGCGACCCGGTTGACCGCGGCGTGAACCAGGGCCTGCGCTTTCTCGGTCGCCATCGCTCCGTCATCGTGGACCCAGCTGCACTGCTCCCTGATGTTGGCCATCTCGACCAGGTACGGGTTCAGTCCGGCCGTCTCGAGCGCCCGCCGGAAGGTCTGCTCGTGCATGCGCGGGCTGCACGACGCGACGACCACGCGCTCGAGGGCCTGCTCCTCGATGTCCTGCACGATCATTTCCTGGCCGGGGTTGGAGCACATGTACTTGTACGAGCGCGCGACGACGACCCCGGGCAGCCTCGCCGCGTACTCGACGACCGCGTCGCAATCCACGATCTTCGAGATGTTCGTGCCGCAGTTACACACGTAGACGCCGATACGTGGCTCTTCCATGACCGTCACCTCCTCACGCGGCCTTCAGGCCTTCGGACGGCACTAACGCCGGCTCCCGCTCCGCGAGCCCATCCGCCCGCACGTCCGCGAAGTACATGGCTAACGGTCGGTAGGCCAGATGGGACCATTTGCCGAAGGGAACCTCGAGCCCAAGCATCGGCACGACGACCGAGAGATGCACCACATACATGATGTTGGCCCCAAGCTCGACGCCGCTATGGTGCAGAATGGTCTGGGTGATGCCGGTCAGAGCCACGACCAGCAGCAGCACGAGGAACATCCAGTCGGATTCGTGTGAGTGCACATACTGCGCCGACGACTTCCGCAGTCGATTGCGCAGGAAAAGGACGCTGCCCACAACGAGCCCGACGGCGGCCGAGTAGCCGAAGATCTGCACAGACCAATCGATCCTGGGGCCGGAGGCCACCTTCGACAGGAAGAACATGATCAGCACGAGCATGGTCAGATAGCTGAGCATCAGCACCAGGTGCGTGAGCCACGGGGTCTTGCGCTCGCACTTGGCGTAGCGCATCTGGGTGATGAAGTGGGCGGGCAGCAGGTAGGCCTTCGTGACGTAGCTCTTGAGCGGGACCCTGATGGACCGGTCGCGGCCCACCGTGTACCACCACATTCGCGCTGCATTGCTGAGCAGAAGAGCGAGCAGGAGTATGGCCAGAGACCAGTCGAAGATATGGATCTTCGAGGAAGGCAGGAAGGCGTTTGGGCCGTTGTAGTGGGCGATGCTTCCCTGGGAGAATCCGAAAAGCAGAAAGCCGAGTGCCGTGAGGAAGCCGACGAGCAGCACCGCCCCGACCTCCCAGCGCCACGAGCGGTAGAAGAGGCGTGAGATGCCGGTCCAGTCGTAGCGCGAGGTGAGCCACCTGCGCAGGCTCATCATCGTCTCGCCGGGTTCGGCCTTACGAGGGCACTGCTCGGAGCACTCGCCGCAGTAGTAGCAGAGCCAGGGCTCCAAGCCTCCCTTGAGTTTATCCTCAAGGCCCATCTGCAGGTTGCGCATCGACCTGCGTGGGAACACGTACGGGTCGTTGGAGTGGGGACACACGGCGGAGCAGTTGCCACAGTGGTAGCAGTTCGACACGTCCTCGGCGCCGTACACCTCGAGCTCGTCGATGAGCTTGGGGTTGATCCGTATTGCCATGGCTCCTCCTACACCGTCGCCAGGCTCTTGGCCCGCGTCTCAATGTCGTCGAGGCTGAGGTTCTCGAGGCTATCCACTCCCTTGCCGCTGACGATGCTCTTCAGCACACGAGCCGCCACCGCGGAGGCCTGTGCGACCGTGTCGGGGATGTCCTTTGGTCCCTGGCAGACCCCGGCGACGTAGACGCCACCGCGCTCAGTGCCTGTCGGGTCCGCGTTGTAATCGGCTTCGGCGAACCAGCCGGCCTCGTCACGCGGGATGCCCAGCATCGCAGGCAAGCTGGTCCGACCGCGCCGCGGGCACCAAGCCGACGGCGAGAAGGACCATGTCGACGGGGAACTCCATCATCTTGTCGCTGATGATGTCCTCTCCCCTGATGACCATCTGACCGTCGTGCTCGGTGATGGTCCCCGACCGACCACGCATCACAAAGGTCCCCTCGGCCTTGATCCGCTGGAAGAACTCGTCGTAGCCTTTGCCGAAAGCGCGCATGTCGATGTAGAACTCGTAGCAGGTCGCGTCGGGAAGCTTCTCTGTGACGAGATGCGCGAACTTCAGCGAATACATGCAGCAGACGCGTGAGCAGTAGGCGTTGTAGTTGGTGTCGCGCGACCCGACACAGTGGACGATGGCGACGCTACGCGGAGAGGGACCCTCGGGGTCGAACACCCACTCCTCGGCCTTGGTGCGTTTGTTGAGACGCTTCGACTTGACCACGATGCGCCCGCCGGTGGGCCCCGACGCATTGGTCAGGCGCTCGAACTCCAGGGCGGTCAGGACGTTCGGGTAGATGCCGTAGCCGTATTGCCCGATCCCGTGTGCGTCGAGCACGTCGTACCCGGTCGCCACGACGACGTTGCCGACCTCGATCTGCAGGACGTCGCCGTGCGCGTCCAGGTCGATACAGTCCTTGGGGCACTTCTTGACGCAGGCGCCGCACTTCTTGCCGTTGCTTTGCACGTACGTGCACGCCGACTCGTCGACTAGGTAGGCCGCGGGAACCGCCTGGGGGAACGGTATGTAGATTGCCTTGCGCGTGGCGATGCCGGCGTCGAACTCGCTCGTCACCGACACCGGACACACGTCGGAGCACATCCCGCAGGCGACGCAGGACTCCTCGTCGACCCTGCGCGCGTTGCGCAGGATCGTCGCCTTGTAGGCGCCGGGGGAGCCGGTGATCGTCTCGACTTCGGAGTAGGTCAGCAGGTCGATCATCTCGTGCTGACCGACCGACACCATCTTCGGCGTCAGGATGCAGGCGGCGCAGTCGAGGGTCGGGAAAGTCTTGTCGAACATCGCCATGTGGCCGCCGATCGTGCCGGTCCGCTCGACGAGATACACCCTCTTGCCGGCGTCCGCGATCTCGAGAGCCGTCTGGATGCCGGAGATCCCACCCCCGATGACGAGCGTGGCCGCGTTGATCCTGGTCTCCTTGGGCGCGGCCGCCAGCGGGAACGGAACGCCGTAGACGGCGCAGGCGACGACCGACTTGGCGCGTTCCGAGGAGTCCTGCGTGACTCCCCCGTGTTCGCGAAACGAGGCGAGCCGGACCTGCTCGGGGTCGGCGTCGGCGAGGGTCATCGCCCTGGTGAACGCCGGCTTGAAGAACCCCGGCGAGTCGCCGGCGATCACGATGGCATCGAGCCGGGCCGCCGCGATCTCGGCGGCGAGAGCGTCGGGAGCGAGCGTGGGCAACGAGCCCAGCAGGCGTACGCTCTCCACCTGCGGGAGATTCGCGGCGTAGTGCGCCACTGCCTCAAGGGTCGCCTCATCGGCCAGCGCGCTGCCGACCTGGCACATGTACACGCCAATCCTCATCGGGCCTCCCCAGTCGCCTTCGTCTCCACACCCATCGGCTCACAGCGATACCCATCCGATGCTCGCCCCAAGGCCACTCCGAGAGAGCTTGTGAAATGGGTATCTATCTAAGGGATGGTGTACCACCACCTGGTGGTAAGGTCAATACATGTCCGGTCCTTTTCTGGGGCTTCTAACCCATATCTTTCTGGGTGCTATGCCCCGGTAGGTGCCACGCGGTGCCGGCATCGCCCAGGCGACCCTTTGGACCAGCGACTTTCGAGAGAGAGCCGACGGCTCGGGGGACGTTGTGTACCTCTTTGCCAACCGGTATGTTGATACGGGTCAGGGAGGGTTTTCGCCGGTCCTCTGGGGTGTTCACCGGAGTCGTCCCTCCCGAGCTAGATCCGGCGAGACACGCGCGAAAGGTCTGGAGAGTCACGGTGAGCTTGCAGCCCACGCTCCGCTATCTCGACCCTTTGCGCGAGCGCCGCAGCCACAAGATCAATGCCGAAGCGCGTGCCGTCCTGCGGACGGTCAATCAGAAGGTCGCCGCGAAGCCCTCTCTGAACGACGTCGTCGACTTTCTCTTCGAGGGCACGCGTTCGATCATCCCCTTCGATCGCATCGGTCTCGCCTTCGTCGAAGACGACGGGCACCGCATCGTCTCTCACTACGCGCGAGCCGACTACCAGCCTCTCCTTCTCACGAGAGGCTACGCCGGCGATCTGCGCGGCAGCTCGTTGGAGCCCATGATCAAGACGGGCAAGCCGCGGATCATCGACGACCTCGTCAGGCACCTCGAAGCCCACCCCGGGAGTCACTCGACGCGACTCCTGGTCGGCGAGGGCGTGCGCTCGAGCCTGACCTGCCCCTTGACGGTGGAAGGCCGGGTTCTGGGGTTCCTCTTTCGCAGCTCGCGCCAGCCGAGCACCTACACTCCGCGCCACGTCGAACTGGAGATGGCCATCTCGGAGCGGCTCAGCCAGGCAGCCGAGAAGGCGTGGCGCATCAAGCAACTGACGGCCGCCAACCACGCGTATCTCGAGATGCTGGCGTTCGTGAGCCACGAGATAAAGAACCCCGTCGCCTCGATCGTGACCGACGCCCGCCTGCTGGCCGATGGGTACCTCGGAGCGCTCGAGCCAGGCCGCAGAAGGACAAGCTCGAGCGTCTGATCGGCAAGGCGCAGTACCTCCTCGATCTCGCTCAGGACTACCTCGATCTTGCGCGGGTCGATGGCGGGCAGCTGGTGCTCGAAGCCGTTCCCGCGGTCGACGTGGTCGGCGAGGTGGTCCTGCCGGCCATCGACATCGTGCGTAGCCAGATCGATCGGCGCAGCATGCACGTGGAGCTCCGTCTGCCCGACGAGAGCGCTGCCGCCGAGTGCGACCCCGGCCTTATGCGCATCGTCCTCGTGAACCTGCTCAGCAACGCGGTGAAGTACGGCAACGAGGGCGGCGAGATCCGTGTCGGGGTCGTGCGCGAACCGTCGCGCCTCGCCGTCTCGGTGTGGAACGAAGGTCAGGGCTTCCCCCCGGAGGACCGCACCAGACTGTTCCGGCGGTTCTCTCGTCTGCGCTCGACCGCCGCGCAGAAGAAGGGAACCGGCGTGGGGCTCTACAGCGCCTGGCGGATCATCCAGCTGCATCACGGTCGGATCCGCGCTCGCTCGGAGCAGGGAGCCTGGGCTGAGTTCTCGTTCGAACTCTCGCAACCGCTGGGGGGCGAGAGCGGAGTCGCCGGGAACGCGGAGCGTCGCGACGACGCCCGCCCGTAGTGGATCGCAGGGGAGCGCGGCGGTGGTGAGCCCGGTCCGTGAACGACGCCGATGGGGAGTACACCGGTCGTTTCCCCAGAAGATGCTCCTGGCCAACTGCGCCATCGTCGCCGCGGTCGCTGCCATTGGCGCCTTCGTCGCGTATCGCTTCTCGGGACAGTCCGGAGTCGAAGCGAGCGTCCTTTTCGTCGTCGGCGCTCTGGCCCTCACCGCCTTGCTCAACGTCATCCTGTCACGACGCGCCTGGGGTCACCTGAGCGAGCTCAGCTGCGCCATGGAGTCCATTCACAAGGGTGAGCTGCAGCAGCGTGTGCGCGTCGACTCGGTCGACCCGGAGCTGCACCGGCTCTCTCTGTCGTTCAACGACATGTGCGCGCGTCTTGAAGACGAGTCGCGCCAGTACGCCACGAAGCTTCTGAGCTCGATCGAAGAGGAGCGTCGACGAATCGCGCGCGAGCTGCACGACGAGACGAGCCAGACTCTCGCGGCGACACTGGTGATCCTCAATCTGGCCGAGAAGGCCCTCGATGGCGGCGACCTTCCCGGAGCCCATGAGCAGGTTTCCAACTCCAAGGCGCTCATCGGGCACAGCATGGACGAGATCAAGCTGCTCGTGTACGACCTCAGGCCCGTCATGCTCGACGACATCGGCCTTGCCCCGACCCTGCGTTGGTACATCCAGTCGCATCTGAAGGACGCCGGCCCCGCGATCGTCACCGATTTCGAAGGCGCCACTTCCCGCCTGCCGAGCGAGGTCGAGACGGCGCTCTACCGAATAACACAGGAGATGCTGGCCAATGCCGTGCGACACGCCTCCGCCACCAAGATCATCGTCCGGCTCGAGACCCGACCCGGCTACGCCGATCTGGCCGTCATCGACAACGGCCACGGATTCGATCCCGACGCCGTCCTGCACAGCAAGGACCAGCGGGGGCTGGGGTTGCTGTCCATCAAGGAGCGGGTCGAGCTGGTTGGAGGAACGGTGAACATCGAATCGACAGTCGGCCGGGGCACGCGCGTCTACGTCGTCATTCCCTTCGCGTCCGACCCCTCCGCCCCGGAGGGGTCATGACGCCGGGAGCCGTCGCCATCAAGGTCCTGCTCGTCGACGATCACACTATCCTGCGGCAGGGCATTCACGCTCTGCTCGCGCGCGAGCCCGATATCGTCGTCGTGGGAGAGGCGTCCGACGGCCTCGAGGCGCTCGACCAGGTGTCGCGACTCAAGCCGCACGTCGTCATCATGGATCTCGTCATGCCACACATGAACGGGCTCGAGGCGACGAGGCAGATCCGTGAGCTGTATCCCGATGTTCGCATCCTCATCCTGAGCATGTACGACGACGACGAGTACGTCCGCGAGATCATCCAGGCCGGAGCCGCGGGCTATGTCCTCAAGCGCGTCGCCACCGAGGACCTGGTGAAAGCGATCCACGAGGTCAGCAGGGGATCGTCATTCCTCTATCCGCCGATCGCCGCCAAGCTCATCGACTATGTGCGCAGCGTACAAGGGGGCGACGACGTCGAGTCTCTGACGCCCAGGGAACGAGAGGTCGTCACCCTCATCGCTGAAGGCAACACGAACCAGGGCATCGCGAAGATCCTCGGCTTGAGCAGGAAGACAGTCGAAAGCCACCGTGCCAACATCATGCGCAAGCTCGAAGTTCATGATGTGACTGATCTCGTGAAGTATGCGATCCGCAAGGGGTTGACTACGCTCGATTGAACGGCGGACATCCTGGGTGGGCGGCCCAGCATGTCCGGCGGGCGCTGCTTACGCGCCCGATCAGGGGAAGCTGACGGGCGCGTTCGCCCAGGCCGGGTAGCTGCCGTTGGCCAGCAGCAGATGCCTGTTCGAGCCGTCGGCGTTGACGATCCACAGCGAGCCTGAAGGCCGTTCGACCTGGCCACCGCGTAGGCGATCTGCGAGGCCTTCGGCGTCCAGGCGAGCGAGGTGACCGGCAGCTTGAGGCCGGTGATGATGGGCGAGGCCTGGCTGGCTCCCGGAGACCAGACCATGAGCCCGCCTTGCTCGCCGCCGCCGGTGTCCCGGCCACCGCCGAACGCCAGACGCGAGCCGTGCGCCGTCCAGGCGACCGGCGCCGGCCAGATGAGGCCGGCCGTCTGCAGACGGGTCGTGCCGTCGGCTCCGTAGACGGTGCAGCCGAAGCCGATGTCGCTGCCGGTCTGGAGCGCCGCGATGAGGGACGCGTCGGGCGAGATGCTCGGCCAGGTGAAGTGGTCGCCGTCGGCGCCGGTCGGCGCCTGCCCGGTGGCCACGGTCGACAGGCCCAGGTTGCCGGCGTCGAAGAGCCGCAGGCTCTCGGCGATCTCGCCACTCGACTTCGCGCCGTAGGTGACGAAGGCGATGCGCGTGGCCTCGGCCGACGCCGAGACGTCGACACCTGTGACCACGTGGCCGGCGCTGTCCTTGAGCGGCCGGCCGACGCTCTTTTCGATGTCGCGCAGGTACAGCGTGCCGTTGGCGTGGTAGGTGGTGGCGCCGACCGGAAAGTACGACTCGACGAGCTGGGTCGCGCCGACCCAGGCGTAGCTGTCGATGTCGGCCGGTGCGATGCCGGCGCCGACCTGGTACAGCAGCGACCTGCGCGTGTTGTAGACGAAGAGGCTCTTGGTCGAGTCCGTGGCGTTGACCGCTCGCAGGAAGGCGAGGCGGACACCGTCGGGCGCCCAGGAAAGGTCGCTGATCGGTCCACCGCTCGGGGCGACGAGCTGCTTCACCTGGCCGGTCGAGCTGACCACGCTGATGCCGTTGGCCCTGGGGCCGCTCGCGACGGCGACGACGAGCCGGGCGGTCGCTGCGGCGCCGGACGGACTCGGCGACAGCGAGGCGCTGGGCGAGGCGCTCGGCGAGCCGCTCGGGGTAGCGGTGACGGTCACGGTCGCGGCGGGCGTCGGCGAGCCGCCGCCACAGGCGCCGGCGCCGGCAGAGAGAACGACGGCCAGGGCCACGACCGCCACGGTGACCGCCGCGCCGGCGGTGCGACGGCTCCACGGTCGGCTGTGCGCGGCGGTCACGGGCGATCTCATCCCGGCGGTCTCCTCGGTCGGCGTCTGGGCGCGGCTCCCGGCCTGCGGCTCCCGAGATCCGCTCGTTGCTCGTCAGGCATTCTGCGGGCGCTGCCCCATCCCTCGTGCGAAGATCATCAGAAGGACGGCGGCGAGCGCCGCCGCAAGGGCGCCGAACGCGAAGGTCGCCCACGGTCCGACGATCGTCCACAGAAGGCCGCCGACCGCACTCGCCGCGAAGCTCGCGAGGCCGATCGAGGTGTCGAAGAAGCCCATCGCCGAGGCGCGCTCGGCATCGGGCGCGGTGCGGCTGATCAGCGCCTTGGTGGTGCCCTCGGTGGCGGCGATGTACAGGCCGTAGGCGGCGAAGAGCACGGCGACGAGCGCCATGCTCTTCGCCGCCGCCAGGCCGGCGTAGACGACCGCGAACACGACGAAACCGCCGGCGACCACCGGGAACTGACCGATCCGGTCAGACAGGCCGCCGAGCGGCAGCGAGCCGGCCGCGTAGGTCAGGTTGTAGAGCACGTAGACGAGAATCACGCCCTTCGCCCCGTAGCCGACCGCCGACGCCTTGAGCAGGATGAAGGCGTTGCTCGAGTTGCCAACGGCAAAGATGAGCGAGGCCACGAGCAGGCGGCGGAAGCGGCGCGAGGCGGGCAAGCGCAGCCGCCGCTGCAGGCCTGGGGCAGCGGCGGGTGGCGCGTCTGCGGGACCGGCGGCGATCGGACCGGCCCGCGGCGCCCGGCGCGCCCGCCTGAGCCCCGGGCGTGGCTCCGACTGCTCGCGCCGGCCGCTCCCGTACGCTCTTCCAGATGACGACGACGCTGACGGCGCCCGGCACGACCGCGAGCGCGAACACCCAGCGCAGCGAGACGCCGAGCTCGAGCAGCAGCAGCGTCACGAGCGGCCCGACGACGGCGCCCACGGTGTCCATCGTCCTGTGCAGCCCGAAGGCGAGGCCCCGGTCCTCGTCGCGTACGTCGGTCGCGAGCAGCGCGTCGCGCGGCGCCGTCCGCATGCCCTTGCCGGTGCGGTCGAGCACGCGCCCGCCGAACGCGACCGGCCAGACGAAGGCGAGGGCCAGGACGAGCTTGCCGAGGGTCGCGAGGCCGTAGCCCCCGAGTACGAACGGACGCCGTCGTCCGGACTGGTCCGACAGGCGGCCGAACGGATACCGGGTGAGGCTCGCGGTCGCTTCGGCGGTCCCTTCGATCAGCCCGAGGATCGCGGCCGAGGCGCCCAGCACCTTCGTGACGAAGCCCGGGAACACCGGGTAGATCATCTCGGAGCTGAAGTCGGCGACGAAGCTGACCACGCCCAGGGCGACCACGTTGCGGGGCAGGCGAGCAAGCCGGTGGCGCAACGAAGCTGATGGCGTCGGCGGCCCGTCGTCGATGTCGCATCCCCTTTCGTCGTCGGCGGCCGGCTCGACTCTAGCGGCGCCCGGTCCGGCTCTCAAGCGATAGCCAGAACGGTTTACGCTTCCGCGTAAGCCAGCGGCCACGGTTCGCCGATAGGTCGGACAGGAGGCCTCAGACGACAGGAGGGACCAGGTGAGGACGACACGTCGCCGGATCGACGGCGCGGCCGCGGGCGTACTCGGCCTGGCCCTGATCCTGATGGCTCTCTGCTGGCTCGGCGCGGCGCCGAGTGCCGGCGCCGCCGACATCCTCGGACCCAACGTGGCCATCCCCTTCCCGCTGTTTCCGACCGACAACCCCTGGAACACGCGTGTCGACACGCTGCCGGTCGATCCCAACTCTGCCGCCTACCTCAAGAGCATCGGCCTGGAGACCGGCCTGCACGCCGACTTCGGCACCGTCTGGGACGGCGCGCCGAACGGCATCCCCTATGTCTGCGTCTCCGGCACGCAGAAGAAGGTGCCGGTCTCGTTCGACTACGCCGACGAGAGCGACCCGGGCCCATACCCGATCCCCTCCGACGCCCCCATCGAGGGCGGCCCGGGGAGTGACGGCGATCGCCACGTGCTCGTCCTCGACGTCGATCACCAGGTGCTCTACGAGCTCTACGCCGCCTACCCGCAAGCCGACGGCAGCTGGCAGGCGGGCTCGGGGGCGGTCTTCGATCTCGGCAGCAACGCCCTGCGGCCGGCCGGCTGGACGTCGGCCGACGCCGCCGGCCTGCCCATCCTCCCCGGCCTGGTGCGCTACGACGAGGCGGTCACCGACGGGGTCATCGACCACGCGCTGCGCTTTACCGTGGCCCGCACGCAGAAGGCCTACATTTACCCGGCGACCCACTACGCGAGCGACTCGACCGACCCCGACCTGCCGCCCATGGGCCTGCGCGTGCGTCTCAAGTCCGACTTCGACATCTCGGGCTTCTCACCCGAGGTGCAGGTGATCCTGCAGGCGCTCAAGACCTACGGCATGATGGTCGCCGACAACGGTTCGAACTGGTACGTGTCCGGAGCCCCCGACCCGCGGTGGAGCGACGACGACCTGCACGAGCTCTCTCAGGTCAAGGGCAGCGATTTCGAGGTCGTCGACAGCCGCCTGCTCCAGCCCGGGGCGATCGTCGTCGACGCCGGCGGCGACGCCGACCTGCGTGAAGGGCAGACGTTCGCCCGCGGCGGGTCGTTCCTCGACGAAGGCGTCGATACGAGCTGGACGGCGACCGTCGACTACGGCGGCGGCGCGGGCGAGCAGCCGCTCGCCCTCGCCGCCGACCACTCGTTCAGCCTCTCGCACCGCTACGCGGTCGCCGGCACCTATGTGGCCAAGGTGACCGTCAAGGCCGACGGCGGCACATCGGGCACGACTCGCTTCGTGATCGTCGTGCGCAACGTGCCGCCCTACGTGAAAGCTTTGCGCAAGGCTACCGCCCGCCGCGGCGTCGCCTTCAGGTGCCGGGTCGTCTTCACGGACCCCGGGGCCGACCGGTGGCGGGCGGTGGTCGCGTGGGGCGACGGCTCCGTACGGAGCCGTCGCCCCCTCGGCGCGGCCCACCGGTTTACGATCGCCCACGTCTTTCGGCGCGACGGCGTGTTCACCGTGACGGTGCGCGTGTTCGACCGGCACGGAGGCTCGGGGCTGAGGCGCTTCAGGGTGACGGTGCGCGGCTAGCGGGCTCGGCGGCGAGCTCGTCGCGCACCACGCGAGCCAGCGCCGACAGGCCGGCGCACTCGGGCCTTCCCGCGGCCAGGGCGGCGAACTCGCGGTCGAGCACGCCCATGATCACGAGGTCGTGCCAGAGACCCTCGAACGGCACGCCCTCGCGCTCGCGACCTTCTTCGACGAACCCGCAGGCGCGAAAGCAGGCCAGCGCCCGTTCGTTGAACGACACCACCCGGGCGGTCACCCGGTGCAGGCCGAGCACAGCGAAGCCGTACGTCAGGACGAGACGAGTCGTCTCTGTGCCGAGGCTGTGGCCGAGGTGCTCGTGCGAGAGCAGTGTCACGGCGTAGCGGGCGCGGCGTTCGTCGGGCTCGATGGCGAACAGCCGGGCGAGGCCGACCAGGCGGCCGCCGCGCTCGATCACCCACCCTTGGGTGGCGGATGGGCCGGCGAGACGCGCGACGGCGGCCCGCGCTTCGTGCGACGTGAGACCCCGGCGCACACCGCCTTCGGCGCCGAAGAGACGTTCGATCGCGGGGTCGACGCCCAGGCGGGCGACCACGCCGACGTCGGCGGGCCGCGGCGGACGCAGGATGACGACCGAGCCGCGCAACACGGGCGCGACACCGGGCAGGGGCAGTCCGACGGGGGTCACGGCGCCACGCGGGCGTCAACGTGGCTCAGAACGCTCCGGGGCCGAGGTACGCCTCGAGGTCGGCGCCCGGGTCTTCGTAGACCGTCCAGAACTTCTTCACCGGGCTCAGGTTCTTCCAGTAGCCCTTGCTGCCCTTGGGGGTGATGAGGATGTCGCCCGGGCCGGCCACCACCAGGTTGCCGTCGTCGTCGCTGACCTCGACCTGGCCTTCGAGGATGTAGGCGATCTCATGATAGGGCCGTTCGAAGTAGCGGCGCTGGACGTCGCGCTGCCACAGGCCGCAGCTGAAGCGCTCGTCGGTCGAGGCCGCGGCGACGCACTCGCGGCCGGGTGGATCCTTCTCTTCGGGACCGACCATGGCCTCTTCCCAGCGGACATCCTCGGGCCTGATGACACGGATCTTCGTCGACCGCTCGTCGGCGCACATGGCGATGACCTCCTGGGGCTCGTCGGCCTGGCACGCCAAGCTTACAGCAGCCCGCCGGCGGGCTGGTAGAATCCGCCGGGACCACATCCGGCAACGGTCGCCGGGCGGGACGGCGCCGGCGCCGCCCCAGCGGGCGACCACAAGCAAAGCGAGGCAGCGTGAGCGCCGAACGCACGTCCCTCGAAGAGCAGGTCGTCGCCGATGTGCGGGCGCGGCGCGATCAGCTGTGCGACCTCGTCGCCCGGCTCGTCGCCCTCGACACCACCGCCCGCGAGCCGGGCGACCCGCCGCGCGACGAAGCCGCCCTGCACTCGCTGCTCGCCGGGCGCCTCGCGGCGCTCGGCGCGACCGTCGATCTGTGGGAGCCCGAACCGACCGGAACGGGCAACCGCTTCGTGCCCGACGACCTCGACTTCGCCGGCCGGCCACAGCTCGCCGCCACCCTGGCGGGGGCCGGCGGCGGCCGCAGCCTGCTCCTGAACGGGCACATCGACGCGGTCGACGTCGAGCCGCGCGAGCAGTGGACGAGCGACCCGTTCGTCGCCACCGCCCGCGACGGGCGCCTGTACGGCCGCGGCGTGAACGACATGAAGGGCGGCATCGCTGCCATGGTGGTCGCGCTCGAGAGCCTGCGGCGGGTCGGCGTGCGCCTGGGCGGCGAGGTCGTCTTCTGCACGGTGACCGACGAGGAGTCGAGCGGTGCCGGCGGTCGCGCCGCGGTCGCTCACGGCGTCGCGGCCGACGCCGGCCTGTGCGCCGAGGCGACCGGCTTCGACGCCTGGGTCGCCTGCCGGGGGACGGTCACCCCGACGATCACCGTCGACGGGCGCGCCGGCCACGCCGAGATGCCGCAGCCCCACTGGAGCGACGGCGGCGCAGTGAACGCCATCGAGAAGATGGTGCCGGTGCTCGAGGGCGTGCGTGCCCTCCGCGAAGACTGGCGCACGCGAGCCGACCATCGCCACCCGCTGCTCTCCCCGGGCGACATCGTGCCGGTGCTGATCGGCGGCGGCACCTGGATCGTCACCTATCCGCACTCCTGCTCCCTCACCTGCGACATCACCTACCTGCCGGGCCACGTCGACGAGGCCGGTACGGGGCGCCGGGTCGAGGACGAGGTCGCCGCCCGGCTGCGGGCGGCCGTGGCCGCCGACCCCTGGTTCGCCGAACACCCGCTGCGCCTGCGCTGGAGCGACGACGTGGTGCCGGCGGAGATCCCCGGCGACCACCCGCTGGTGGAGCTGGCGCTCGAGGTGGCCGGCACGTTCGACCGCGCCGGCCGGGTCGCCGGGCTCGACTCGTGGCACGACGCCGCGAGCTTCACGCGCGGCGGCACGCCCTGTTTCTGCGTTCGGCCCCGACGGCATCGGCAGCGCCCACGCGGTCGACGAATGCGTGACGATCGACGCCCTGGTCGACTTCTGCGCCGCCGCGGCCGTCACCGCCATGCGCTGGTGCGGGGTGGCGTCGTGAGCGCGTCCGGGGCGGACGGCGTGGCGCCGCCGTCGGCCCTGGAGCGGCGGGTCGTCGAGACGGCGCGGGCGCTGCGCGACGAGCTCGTGACCCTGACGAGCGAGCTCGTCGCCCTCGACACGACCGCGCGCGACGCCGGCGCGCCGCCTCGCGATGAAGCCGCGCTGCAGCGCCTGCTGGCGGCGCGCCTCGCCGCCCTGGGTGCCGAGATCGACCTGTGGGAGCCCGAACCCACCGGCGAGGGCGGCCGGTTCGTGCCGCCCGGCCTCGACTTCGTGGGGCGGCCGCAGCTCGTCGCCCGCCTCGCGGGCGACCCGGGCGGCCGCCCGGCCGACCCGGCCGCTCCCCGCGACGCCGCTGACCCGGCCGCCGGGCCGCCGCGCAGCCTCCTGCTCACCGGCCACATCGACGCGGTCGACGTCGAGCCCCGCGAGCAGTGGACGAGCGACCCGTTCGTCGCCACCGAGCGCGACGGGCTGCTGTTCGGTCGCGGCACGAACGACATGAAGGGCGGTCTCGCCGCCCTGGTCGTCGCTCTCGAGGCGCTGCGCCGGGCCGGCGTCGCCCTCGCCGGCGAGATCGTGTTCGCCGCGGTCACCGACGAGGAGTCGTCGGGGATGGGAAGCTGGTCGGTCGTGCGACGGTTCGCCGAGCGCGGACTTCATCCGGATGCCGGCTTGTGCGCCGAGCCGACCGAGTTCGAGGCCTGGGTCGCCTGTCGCGGCATCCTCAAGCCCCGGCTCACCATCCCGGGGCGCGCCGGCCACTCGCAGGAGCCTCAGCCCGGCTGGCGCGACGGCGGCGCCGTCAACGCCATCGACAAGCTCGTGCCCGTCCTCACCGAGGTGCGCCGCATCAACGACGACTGGCGGGCGCGGGCCGACCAGCGCCACCGGTTCCTCGCCCCGGGAGACATCGTGCCGGTGCTGGTGGACGGCGGCACCTGGGACGTCACGTTCCCCGCCTTCTGCCACCTCACCCTCGACTGCCACTACCTGCCGGCGCACTGGCATCCAGTGCTCGGCGCGGATCCCGTCAAGGCCGAGATCCGCGGCCGCATCGACGCCGCCGCGGCGGCCGACGCCTGGCTCGCCGAGCACCCGATCACGTGGGAGTGGGAGTGGGAGGTGCCGCCCGCCGAAATCGCCGCCGATCATCAGCTCGTGACGACCGTGCTCGACACGGCCGCCGCTCTCGGCCGCCCGTCGCATCCCGGCGGCCTCGACTCGTGGCACGACGCGGCCACGTTCACGCTGCACGGCGGCCTGCCGACCTTCTCGTACGGGCCGCGCGGCATGAACACCGCCCACGCCGTCAACGAATGCGTCTCGATCGACGAGCTCGTGGACACGGCGGCCATCGTCGCCGTCGCGGCCATGCGCTGGTGCGGAGTGAGCGCGATGTCGTAGCGAACGGGGTGGCGCCGGCAGCGCGGTGTATGCTGCGCGTCGGCGTCGGCGCCGGTTACGGCGTCGGTCACTGCGTCGGCCACGACGTCGGCGCCGGCATCGGTCCGCGAGGGGAGGGTTCTCATGTTTCAGGGGCTGTCGGGCAAGGCGGCGCTCGTGACCGGTGGGTCGTCGGGTCTGGGTCGCGCGATCGTCCACCGGCTTGCCGCCGAAGGCGTCTCGGTCGTCGTCGCCGGCCGCGACCGGGAGCGCGCCGACGCCGTCGTCGGCGAGGCCGCCGAGATCGCCGCCCGCGCCGGCTTCGGCGAGGCGGCGTTCGTGGCTGCCCTCGGCGACGTCGCCCGGGTCGCCGACTGTGAGGCCCTGTTTTCCGAAGCGCTCGCCCGGTTGGGCCGCGTCGACCTGCTGGTCAACTCGGCCGGCATCTGGACCGAGAAGCCGATCACCGCCATGAGCGAAGCCGACTACGACCTGCTCATGGACGCCAATCTCAAGGGCACGTACTTCATGTGCCGCGCGGCGATCGGGCACATGGCGCCGCGCAAGTCGGGCGTCATCGTCAACATCGCCAGCGACTCCGGCACGCACGGCGAACCCGGCGCCGCCGCCTACGCGGCTTCGAAGGCGGGGGTGATCATGCTGACCCGTACGCTGGCGATCGATCACGGCCCCGACAACGTGCGCGTGTGCAGCGTCTCCCCGGCCGTCTTCGACACGCCGATGCTCACCAAGGCGATCGCCGACGCCCCCGACCCCGAGGCCTACGCCTCGTGGCAGGCCGACGGGTATCCGCTGGGCCGCATCGGCCGGCCCGAGGAACTCGCCGCGATCGTCGCCTTCCTGGCGAGCGACGAGGCGAGCTTCGTGACCGGCCGCACCTGGGTGGTCGACGGGGGGTTCACGGCGTAGGGCCGCCGGTGCGTTCAGGAGGGCGGCGCGCGGCTCGACCGCCTCACGGGCGGGTGAGAGGATGGGGCCCATGAAGAGGCCCCGCAAAGCCCTCATCGCCGACCTTGCGCTGTTCTCGGTGGCGATCTTCTGGGGCTTCAACTTCGTCGTCATCAAGAACGTCACGGAGCGTCTCACCCACACGGTCGCCGCCTACGGCCAGGGCGTGGTCGCCGCCACCATGCTCTACCTGTTCTTCCGCTACATCGTGGCCACCCTGATCTTCTCGAGCATCCAGCCCCACGCGCTGCTGCGGGCGACCCGCCGGCAATGGGGCATGGGCGGCCTCCTCGGCGGCTTCTACCTGACCGCCCTCGTCGTGCAGACGATCGGGCTGCAGTACACGACGCCCGGCAAGTCGGGCTTCATCACGGGTCTCAGCGTGGCCATGGTCCCGTTCCTGTACTGGGCGGTGGCGCGGCGCTCGCCGGGCTGGTTCCAGGCCCTCGGCGCGACCGTGGCCACCGTCGGCCTCGGCATCCTCTCGCTGCGCGGCAACCTGACGGTGAGCTGGGGCGATGCGCTCACCCTGCTCGGCGCGCTGCTCTACGCGCTGCACATCATGACGACCGGCTTCTTCGCGCCGAAAGTGCCGCCTTCGACGCTGGCCGTGACCCAGATGGCCGTGTCCACCGTTCTGCTCGTCGCCATCACGCCGTTCGTCGCCCACCTCACTCTGGCGCTCGGCTGGCAGGCCTGGGTGGAGATCCTCTGGACGGCGCTGTCGGGCACCATCTATGCGTTCTTCATCCAGTCGTGGGCTCAGCGCTACACGACGTCGACGCACGCCGCCGTGCTGCTCTGCTTCGAGAGCGTGTTCGCCGCCGTCTCGGGCGTCATCTTCGGCATGGACACGGTCACGCTGCGCATGATCAGCGGCGCCTCGCTGATCTTCACCGGCACCATGATCATCGAGCTGCTGCCGGGCGGCGTCGCGAAAACGAGGCGCCGGCCGCGGCTCTGCTGCCGATCCCGGCCGACGATGCCCGCACGCGGCGCCGGAAGGACCCGAGCAAGGCTAGGCGGACGATCGAGGCGGTCGTCTAGGGCCGGAAGCTCCTTTTGGGAGATAATCGCGGATGCGATGGCCACGCGACCCTACGAAGACGTCCGCATCGAGGGGCACCTGATCGACTCGCTCATGGTGCCGCAGATCATGGACGACGTCATGGACCTCGAGGGGGAGTTCGAGATCCTCTCGTTCGACGTGGGGCGCACGCAGACCGACATCTCGCGGGCGGTGTTCCGCATCCACGGCCGCGACCGGGCGCACCTCGAGGAGATCCTCACGGCCGTCCAGGAGCACGGCGCCGTCGCCGTGGCGCCTGAGGACGCCGTGGTCGCGCCGGCCCCCGCCGACGGCGTCCTTCCCGACGACTTCTACTCGACGACGAACCTCGAGACCTACGTGCGCCTCGACGGCGAGTGGGTCCACGTCGACGGTCCCGAGATGGACTGCGGCGTGCGCGTGCGGCGCGGCGGCGACGCCGCCGCCGCGCCGCGCGCCGAGACCGTGCCGCTGAGCGATGTCACCGAGCGCGAGCTGTTCGTCGTCGGTCACCACGGCATCCGCGTGGTGCCGCTCGCCCGGCCGCGCGAGAGCCAGCCGTTCGAGTTCATGGGTTCGGCCGTGTCGAGTGAGAAGCCCAAGGCCCAGATCGTGCGCGAGGTGTCGCGCCTGTTGCGCCGCGTACGTGACGAGGGCAAGCTGACGATCGCCGTGGTCGGCCCGGCCGTGGTGCACACCGGCGCGGCGTCGGAGCTCGCGCGTCTCATCCGCGCCGGCTACGTCGGTACGCTGTTCGGCGGCAACGCGGTCGCCACCCACGACATCGAGTCCGCCCTGTTCGGCACGTCGCTGGGCATCGACATGAAGAGCGGCATGCCCGTGCCCGGGGGCCACGAGCACCACCTGCGGGCGATCAACACCATCCGGCGCTGCGGCGGGATCGCCGCCGCCGTCGAGCAGGGCGTGCTCACGTCCGGCCTCATGCACACCCTGGTGACGACCGACACCCCGTTCGTGCTGGCCGGCTCCATCCGCGACGACGGACCCCTGCCCGAGGTGATCACCGACATGCTCGATGCGCAGCGCGCCATGCGCCGCTTTGCCCAGCGAGCCGGCGCCTGCCTCATGCTCTCGACCATGCTGCACTCGATCGCCACCGGCAACCTGCTGCCCGCCGCCGTGCACACCGTGTGCGTCGACATCAACCCCGCCGTCGTCACCAAGCTCGCCGACCGCGGCAGCTTTCAGACGATCGGCGTGGTCACCGATGTCGGCCTGTTCGTCGAGCAGCTCGCCGACGAGCTCGAGCACGGGCCCCGGGAGCAGCCGGCGCCCTGAGGACGGGAGCGGGGGCGGGCGGCTCCGCCGCCCGCCCCCGCTCGCCTGCGCCTAGTCGAGGTACTTTTCGCGCAGCGCGACCTTGTTGGTCTTGCCGACCCCAGTGCGATCGATCTCCTCCGACGAACCGCACTACCGTGAGGACCGCCTCGCGGGGCAGCACGCCGGCAGTGATGAACCGCCTCACGTGGGCCAGCAGCTGCTTCTCGGTGACCTCGTGATTGGGCTTCAGCACGACCAGCCCGAGGGGCACCTCGCCCCACTTGTCGTCGGGCCGGGCGATGACCGCGGCGTCGGCGACCGCCTGGTGCGAGGAGAGTATGTCGAGCTCGAGCGACGAGAGCCACTCGCCGCCGATCTTGAGGATGTCCTTGGCGCGGTCGGTGATGCGCAGCGAGCCGGCGGCGTTGCGGCTGGCGATATCCTGCGTGTGCAGCCAGCCGCCCTGCCAGAGGCGTTCCGAGTTGGCGTGGTCCTTGTAGTAACCCTGGGTGAGCCACGGCGCCCGGACGACGATCTCGCCGACCGTCGTGTCGTCGCTCGGCACTTCCGCGCCACGTTCGTCGACCACCTTGAGGTCGACCAGTGCGATCGGCGTGCCCGTGCGCACGCGCAGCGCCGCCTGCGTCCTCGGGGGGCAGCTCGAGCTGCTCGGGGCTCAGGCTGGCGATGGCGAGCACCGGAGCGGATTCGGAGAGGCCGTAGCCGACCGAGACGTCGATGCCGCGGGCGAGCGCCTTGAGCGCCACTGGCTTGGGCAGAGCCGCGCCGCCGATCAGCACCTTCCAGCCCGAGAGATCGACCTTGGCCGCCGCGGGGTCGCTCACCAGCATGTTGAGGATGCTGGGCACGCAGTGGGAGAAGGTCACCCTTTCGGTGGCGAGCAGCCTGAGCAGCACCTCGGGGATGTAGCGTCCGGGGTACACCTGCTTGACGCCGATCATGGTGGCGACGTAGGGGATGCCCCAGGCGTGCACGTGGAACATCGGCGTGAGCGGCATGTAGACGTCCTGACGGCACAGGCGCCCCTGGTTGGCCGAGGTGATCGTGGCCAGCGCGGCGAGGGTGTGCAGGACGAGCTGGCGGTGGCTGAAGTAGACGCCCTTGGGCAGGCCGGTGCGTGCCCGGTCGAGTAGAAGGTCGTGGCGCGGGTGTTCTCGTCGAAGTCGGGGAACTCGGTCACAGGCTCGCAGGCGGCCAGCAGCTCCTCGTATTCGCCGGCGAACTCGAGCGAGGTCGCCGGCAGGCCGTCGTCGCTCATGAGCACGAACTGCTTGACGGTGTCGATGCGGCTCTTGATGTGCTCGAGCAGAGGCAGGAGCTCGGCGTTGATCAGGAGGATGTCGTCTTCGGCATGTCCGATGGTGTAGACGAGCTGCTCGGGCGACAGGCGGACGTTCACGGTGTGCAGCACGGCGCCGATCATGGGCACGGCGTAGAAGCACTCGAGGAAGCGATGGCTGTCCCAGTCCATGACGGCCACCGTGTCGCCCGGTCCGATGCCCAGATAGCGCAGCGCCGCCGCCAGGCGGCCGACCCGCTCGCGGAACTGTCTGTAGGTGAAGCGCAGCTCGCCGCGGTAGACGATCTCCTGCTCGGGATCGTCCACCAGCGGGGCCGCCAGCATGTTCTTGACGAGAAGCGGAAAGTCGTAAGCGGAGTCGGTGCGCCAGATCAGATCGCTCATGTCCCCTCCCCAAGGTCTGGCAGAAGACGATATGGGATTCGCGCCGTCCAGGCCAGTGGTCGTCGGTCCGCCCGCGTCCCGGACAGACTTTGCCGCCCTCGTCTGGACCCTACGCCGGCCGCGCCCGGCGACGCGGTTATAATCGGCGGCAGACGATCCCGGCACAGCGTCACCCGACGGGGGTGTGTTCCCATGAAGGCACGAACGATCCGCGACAACGTCTACCTCATCGGTCACGTCGACTGGGACCGGCGCCTGTTCGACGCGCTCATCCCGCTGCCCGACGGCACGAGCTATAACGCCTACTTCGTGGTCGGCAGCGAGAAGAACGCGCTGATCGACACCGTCGATCCCGCCAGGTGGACCACCCTGGCCGGCCAGCTCGACGAGCTGCCGGCGCCCGACTATCTCGTCCTGCACCACGTCGAGCAGGACCATTCAGGTTCCACGCCCATGCTGCTCGAGCGCTACCCAGAGCTCACGGTCGTCTGCAACGCGAAGGCCAAGGCGATGCTGATCGACCACCTCCATATAGACGATGCCCGTTTCCTGGTCGTGGCCGACGGCGAGACCCTGTCGCTCGGCGACAAGACGCTCGAGTTCGTCTTCACTCCCTGGGTGCACTGGCCCGAGACCATGTGCACCTGGCTCGCCGAAGACAGGATCCTCTTCAGTTGCGACTTCTTCGGCTCGCACCTGGCCACGAGCGACCTGTTCGCCGACCGCCACGAGGTCTTCGACGGGGCCAAGCGCTACTACGCCGAGATCATGATGCCGTTCGGTCCGCAGGTGCTGAAGAACATCGAGAAGGTCACCCAGTACCCCATCGAGCTCATCGGGCCGAGTCACGGTCCGGTCTACGACGACCCGCGGTTCATCGTCGACGCCTACCGCGACTGGGCCGGCGGCGAGCCCCAGAACATCGTCTGCCTGCCGTTCGTGAGCATGCACGACAGCACGCGGCTGATGGTCGACCACCTGACGGTGGCGCTCACCGACCGCGGCGTCACGGTCGAGCGTTTCGACCTGACCACGCTCGACGCCGGCGACCTCGCGACCTCGCTCGTCCACGCCGGTACGATCGTCCTGGGCACGCCGACGGTGCTCACCGGGCCGCATCCGCTGGCGGCGAGCGCGGCCTTCCTGGCCAACGCGCTGCGGCCGCGGGCCAAGTACGCGACGGTGATCGGCTCGTACGGCTGGGCCGGCAAGACGGTCGAGACGATCCAGGAGCTGCTCGGCCGCCTCAAGGTCGAGTTCCTCGAGCCGGTGATGGTCAAGGGCCTGCCCCGGCGAGGCCGACTACGAGGCCCTCGAGCGGCTCGCCGACACCATCGCCGAGAAGCACCGCGAGCTGGCGCAGCGGCGCTTCGCCGACAGCCTGGTCTGCCGGCCGCCCGCCGGCTGAGCGGCGCCGGGGCCGCCGCCTCGCCGGCCGCCCCTCGCTGCGGGCCCGGTGCGAGCCTCGGGGTCGGCTCCTGTAGACTTGCGCCGTGCTCACCATCCTCGTCGGCCTGTCCTCCGCGCTCTCGTATGCCACGAGCGACCTGCTCTCGCAGCGGGTCACGCGGGCGGCGCGGGCGCTCACGCAGGTCGCCTGGGTGCTCATCACCGGCGCGCTGATCATCGTGCCCATCGCCCTGCTGGTCGACGGCCTGCCGAGCGGCGGGGGGCAGTGGCGCGCCGCCGGCGCGGCGGCGCTGGCCGGCGCCGCCTACTTCGGCGCCTTCCTCTGCCTGTTGCGCGGCCTGCACCGCGGCGACCTCGGCCTGGTCTCGGCGCTGAACGCACTCCAGGGCGCCTACGCCGCCGCCGTGTTCGTGCTGCTCGGTCAGCGGCTCTCGCCCCTGCTCGCCCTCGCCCTCGCGCTCTGCGTCTTCGGCGCCGTGCTGGCCTCGTTCGAGGGTCGGGCCAAGACCGCCAGGGGCGTGCCGTGGGCGATCGCCGCCGGCCTGCTGTTCGCCTGCGTCTTGGTGTTCTACAGCCGCGCTCATGAGATCAGCTGGCTGTCCCAGGCGGCGATCTCGCGCTCGGTGTCGCTGCTCATCGCGCTGCCGGCCGCGCTGCTCACCGGGGGCTTCGCCCTGCCCCGAGGGCTGCGCGCGACGGCCGTCGGCGCCGGTGCGCTGGAGCTCTGCGGGCTCGTGCTCGTCACCCTGGCCTTGGCGATGGGCCCGCTCACCGTGGCGGCCGTCACTACGACGCAGTTCGCCACGTTCGCCGTGATCCTCGGCGTGGCCTTTCTGCACGAGCGCCCGCGGCGCCACCAGTGGGTCGGCATCGGTTGCACGCTGGTCGGTGTGACCCTGCTGGCCGTGACTGTCTGACGGCCCCGCGCGCCACAATCGGCTAGACTGGCATACGTCACGCCGGGGACCCGGCCCCGCACCCGCGGGGAACCGCGCCGCGCCCGGCCGCGTGAAGGAGCAGCGGACCCCATGATCGACTACCTGATCGACGACAGTCGCCTCGAAAAGACGCGCGAGGCGTTCGCCCAGTGCAAAGAGGTCGTGGCCGGCGGCGAGTCCAGCTATGCGCGGCTCACCGGCACGCGGCCGATCGTCATGCAGCGCGGCGAGGGCGCCCGCTTCTACGACGTCGACGGCAACGCCTACATCGACTGGTGCATCGGCTACGGCCCCATGATCTTCGGTCATCGGCCCCAGCCGATCCTCGACGCGATCATCGCCCAGATCACCCGGGGTGGCATGCTCTACACGTTCCCCCACGAGCTCGACTACGAGGTCGGCCGCAAGATCGTCGCCGCCGTGCCGAGCGTCGAACAGGTGCGCTTCGCCAACTCGGGGTCCGAGGCGACGCAGGCGGCGATGCGGCTCGCCCGGGGCTTCACCGGCAAGGACAAGATCCTCAAATGGGAGGGCAGCTACAACGGTTTTCTGGACTGCCACGCCTTCTCGCACCACCCGCCGTTCGACGCGGCCGGCTACGAGCGCTACCCGCGCACCGTGCCGTCGCTCGGCGGCATCGCCCGCGCCTCGCAGGAGTCGGTGATCGTCGGCTGCTTCAACGACCTCGACGCCGTCGACAAGGTCGTCAGACGCAACGCCGGGCAGCTCGCCGCCGTCCTGGCCGAGCCGATCCTCGCCGACGCCGGTATCATCCCGCCCGAGCCCGGCTTTCTCGAGGGCCTGCGCACGATCTGCACCGACAACGACGTCCTGCTCATCTTCGACGAGATCATCACGGGCTTTCGCGTCTCGCTCGGCGGCGCCCAGGAGCTCTACGGCGTGCTGCCCGACATCACCTGCCTCGCCAAGGCGCTGGGCGGCGGCACCCCCGGCGCGGCCGCCTTCGGTGCGAGCCGCGAGATCATGGCTCTCGAAGCCGACAACGTTGTCCTCCACGGCGGCACCTACAGCGCCAACCCGCTGGTGCTGGCCGGCGTGAACGCGGCCCTCGACATCCTGAGCGGCGATCGCGAGCGCGTGTACGGTCACCTGAACGCCATCGCCGACGCGATGGTCGCCGGCATGCGGCGCATCTTCGCCGAGCAAGGCGTGCCGGCCGTCATCAACCAGGTCGGGCCCATGTGGCAGGTGTTCTTCGGTCACGACGAGCCGGTCACGCGCTACCGCCAGGCGCGGGCCAGCGACCAACGCTTCTTCGCCCAGTTCCAGACCGAGTGCCAGGAGCGCGGCGTGTACTTCCACAACTTCAACTTCGAACGCTTCTTCGCCAGCACCGCACACACCCAGGCCGACGTCGCCGAGAGCCTCGAGGTCATCGAGACCGCGACGACGATCGTCCGCAAGCGCCTCTCGAGCCTGTCCGCGGGCGTGTGAGCCGCGGCGCGGCCGGCCGCAGGAACGGGGTCTGAGCCCGGATGAACGACTTCTTCGACCAGCGGCGCCGCCCCGGCGAACCGGGGCAGCGCATGGAACGGCGCGAAGAGTCGCGCCGCCGGCGGCGCCGGTGGCGCCTTCTCACGCTCGCCGTGGTCGTTCTCGTTGCCGCGGCGGTCGCCCTCGCCCTGTGGCGGCCGTGGAGCGACGGGGCGGCGGCGAGCCGGCCGGCCGGCTCGCCGCCCTCGGCCACACCCTCGGCCTCGTCGGGCCTGGCGTCGACGGCAAGCCCAGCCGCAAGCGCCGCCCCCGCCTCGCCGGCGGCGACGGCGAGCCCGGAGCCGGCGAGTCCCGGCACGGCGGCCGGTCTGGACCCCGGCACGGCGCCCGGCCAGGCCCAGGTCGTCGCCCCGCCGATCGTTCTCGACCTCGTCCCCTACGGTCCCCGGCGCAAGGCCGAGATGGCGGCCTTCAGCCGGCGCCATTACGGTCAGGCCACGTGGGTCCTGCATCCCCAGGCCATCGTGCTCCACTACACCGCTACGTCGACCTACGCCGCCGCCCACAGAGTCTTTGCCTCGAACGCCCCGGTCCTCGGCGAGCTGCCCGGGGTCGCGGCCCACTTCGTGATCGACGAAGACGGCACGATCTACCAGCAGGTGCCGCTCAACGTGCGCTGCCGGCACACGATCGGCCTCGACTGGTGCGCCATCGGCATCGAGTTCGTGCAGCCCGCCACGTCGGCCCCCGCGCAGGCGATCGCCCAGATCTTCGCGCGGCCCCGACAGCTCGCCGCCGGGCTGCGTCTGGTCGCCTGGCTGCAGGCCACCTACGACATCGGCGCGGCCAACGTGATCGGCCACGCCACCGCCAACTCCTCGCCGCTGTTCAAGGACCTGCTCGGCGAGCGCAACGACCACGTCGACTGGAACGCCGCCGCCATGGCCCGCTTCAGGCAGGCCCTGAGGAGCGCCGAGTAGCCGCCGCCGGCCCTTGGCCGTCCGTTGCTAACGGCCTTCGTGGATGGCCAGCAGGTCGGAGTAGATCGCGTAGGCGGTCTGGTCGGGCAGGGCGTCGCGCTCGGCGATCTGCACGGTGCCCATGAGATCGGTGTGCAGCAGCACCGACAGGGTGGAGCCGCCGGCGCTGAACAGCGGATGCCGCGGCGCAAGCTCGGTGAGGCGGACCGCGGCCCGGACGGGCGTGGCCGACGCGGCGCCGGCCGGCGCCGGCGACCCGTCCCCGGGCGGCGCGCCGTACTGGCCGGCCGCCTCGCCGCGCGCCGCCGTGCACACCACGCGCAACCGGCGGCCGGCCGCGCGCGCCGCGGCGACGCGCTCCTGCGTCATGCCGCGGATGCTGTCTTTGGGCACGTCGTCGGGGGTCATGCCGGCGTCCATCAGGACATTGGCGAGGGCGGCGGTCTTGGCGGCGGCGTCGTGGCCGTCGATGTCGTGGGCGGGATCGGCTTCGGCGTAGCCCTCCGCCTGGACCTGGGAGAGGGCGTCGGCGAAGCCGACGCCCTCTCCCATCGCGTCGAGGATGAAGTTGGTGGTCGAGTTGAACACGGCTTCGAAGCCGAGCAGCCGGCAGCCGGGCAGGCAGGAGCGAAACAGGCTGAAGACCGGGCAGCCGTCCATGACGGCGCCCTCGAACAGCAGGCGCCGGCCGCGCGACGCCGCGAGGCCGGCGAGGCGCCGGTAGTCCCAGGCGATCGGCCCCTTGTTGACGGTGATCGCATCCATGCCGTGAGCCAGACCGGCCTCGAGATGAGCGATCGCCAGACGACCGCCGTGCGGGTCGAGAGGGGTCGCCTCGACGAGCAGGTCGGCGCCGCTCGCGGCGAGCAGGTCGACCCCGGGCCTGACGGGGTCGGGGAACATCGCCGGCCCGGCGCGGTCCCGCACCCGGTCGGCCGCGACGGCGAGCACCTCGGCGGCCGTCAGGCCACCGCGTGCCAGCAGGCTGCCGTGCGAGCCCGTGCCGACGGCGGCGAAGACGACGCGCAGGCCGTGCTCGTCTGCGAGCTCGTCGCCCCTGCGGGCGACGAGCTCGCAGAACCGTCGGCCGACGTTGCCGAAGCCCAGCAGGCAGACCGTTCGGGTGACGACGCCGGGCATCGCCGGGCGCCTAGCCGGCGGCTGCCAGCCGGCGCACGCCGTCGAGCAGTCGCTCGACCTCGTCGGCGGTGGTGTAGGGGGCCAGGCCGGCGCGCACGAGCCCGCCCCGCTCCAGCAGGCCGAGCCGCTCGACGAGCCGGATCGCGTAGAAGTGTCCGTCCCAGAGAAAGAGTCCCTCGCGGCCGAGCCGGCGGCAGATCTCCTCGGGGTGCAGGTCGCCGATGGTGAAGGCCACGGTGGACGTGCGCGGGTGGTCGTCGGGCGGGCCGTAGACGGTCACACCGGGGATCAGCCGCAGACCGTCGATCAGGTGACGGGCGAGGGGTTGCTCGTAGGCCTCGCCCGCCACCATGCCGGCGACGATCTGGCGGCGGCGGCCGGCGAGACCCTCGAGGCGCGTGGCGAGCGCCGGTTCGGCGCTGACCCGCCGCAAGTGGTGCCGGCCCATGTCGGCGATGAACTCGACGGCCGCGGCGGCGCCGGCGATGCCCTCGTGGTTGAGCGTACCGGTCTCGAACTTGAAGGGCGTCTCGCGAAGCTGGGTGCTGAGGCGCAGGGCGCGCACGACCTCGGCGGTCTCGCGCCGCGCGTAGAGCACACCGACGTGCGGCGCGAAGAACTTGTAGGCCGAGCAGAGCAGGAAGTCGCAGTCGAGGGCGGCGACGTCGATGACGCCGTGCAGCGCGTAGTGCACGGCGTCGACCACGGTCAGGGCTCCGGCCGATCGCGCCATCTGGACGACGCGCCCGATGTCGTTGATGGTGCCCACCGCGTTGCTCGCCCAGACGGCGGCCACGACCCGGGTGCGCTCGTTCAGCAGGCGCTCGAAGACGTCCCAGGCGAGCGTGCAGGTCGCGGGGTCGACGGGCACCTCGCGCACGACCACGCCGCGATCCTGCAGCGAGAGCCAGGGGCCGCGGTTGGCCTCGTGGTCGAGCTCGGTGATGAGGACCTCGTCGCCCTCCTTCATATCGTGCATCAGGCTGTGAGCCAGCAGGAAGTTGAGCGTCGTGGTGTTGGCTCCGAAGGCCACCTCGTCCCAATCGCAACCGAGGAGGTCGGCGAGGGCGTCGCGGGCGTCGGCCAGCACGTGGTCGGTCTCGATGGTGGTCGCGAAGTATCCGTGGGTGTTCGAGTTGTGGTTGACGAGATAGTCGGACACGGCGTCGACGACGCGCTGCGGTACCTGGGTGCCGCCCGGGCTGTCGAAGTAGGCGACGGGTTGGCCCTCGATCGTGCGCTCCAGGGCGGGGAACTGCCGCCGGACGTAGGGGACATCGAACTTCATCGCGCTGCGGCTCCTTGGGCGGTTGCCGGCTTGGTCACCTGGTCGGCTCGCTCGGGAGCCGACCAGACGGGGCGGCGGCGCCCTGGTCGGCTCGCCGCTGCCGGCCCTAGTCTACCGCTCGGCGGCCTCGTCGTTCGGCGTCGCGGCGGCTGTGTCGTCGACGGCGCGGCCTTCATGGTCGGCGGGCGGCGCGGTCCGGTCCTGGTCGCCCTCATCTGGTCGCGGCGCGCCCTCGTCGGTGAGGACGTCGAGCGGCAGGCGCACGCGGAAGCGCGCGCCTGCGCCGGGCGCCGTCCGCAGATCGACGTCGCCGCCGTGCGCCTCGGCGATCGCGGCGACGATCGACAGCCCGAGGCCGGCCGTCCCCTCACCGCCGCCACTCGCCTCGCCCGCCCGGTAGAACGGTTCGAACACACGGGCGGCGACGTCGCTCGACATGCCGATGCCGTCGTCGCTCACTTCGAGCACGGCGCGGCCGTCGGCGACACTCGTGCGCACCCGGACGCGCGCCTCGGCGCCGGCGTGGCGCAGGGCGTTCACCAGGAGATTGGTGGCGACCTGTCGCAGCCGGCTCTCGTCGCCCGACACCACGACCGGGCCGCTCTGCTCGAGCGACACGTCGCGTGCCGGCGCGACGATCTTCGCGTCGGCCACGGCGTCGGCGGCCAGACGGGTCAGATCGACCGGTGCGCGCTCGAGGGGGCGGCCCTCGTCGAGGCGGGCGAGCAAGAGGAGCTCCTCGACGAGGACGCCCATACGGGTCGCCTCCTGCTCGATGCGCCGCATCGCCAGGGCGAGGTCCTCGGGGCGCTCGCGGGCGCCGCGGCGGAACAGCTCGGCGTAGCCGCGGATCGACGAGAGCGGCGTGCGCAGCTCGTGCGACGCCTGGGCGAGGAACCGCCGCAGGGCGTTCTCGGAGCTGCGGCTCTTGGTGAAAGCCTCCTCGATCTGCGCCAGCATGGTGTTCAGGGCGAGTCCCAGGCGGCCGACCTCGGTGCGCGAGTCGGCGCGCTCGACGCGACGGGTGAGGTCGCCGGCGGCGATCGCCCCGGCGGTGGCCGCCATGTCGTCGAGCGGCCGCATCTCGCGGCGCACGATCCACCACGCCAGGAGGCCGAGGCCGACCAGCACGGTCACGGTGACGATGCCTTCGACGAGCAGGAGGCGCTGCAAGGTCTGCGTCACCTCGGTCAGCGGGATGGCGGCGACCAGCGTGTAGGGCGAGCCGCCGGCCTGGGTGGCGAACACCCGGAAGTGCAGAGAGGAACGGCCGGCGGCCGGCGCGGTGATGGTCGCCTGGCCGCCGTCTCGGCTGGCGGTCTGCGGCAGGTCGGCGGGCAGCGTCGGCACCGGCGGTGTGCTGCCGCCGTAGCTGAAGGTGACCTGGGCCAGAATCTGCCCTGAGTCGTTGAGCAGACAGCCGTAGGTGCCCGGTGGCAGGACCGCCGACTCGCCGGGCCTCACCGTCGGCACGTTGCCCGGCAGCCCCGAGCCCGAGCTCTCGAGAGCGTGCAGCACCGGCAGGGGCGCCGCTTCGAGCTGCTGGTCGACGCGTTGCACCAGGAACGACTGTAAGGAGAGGTAGGTCACGCCGTCGGCGACGAGCAGGCCGACGGCCACGAGGCCGACGAGGGCGAGCAACAGGCGGAGGCGCAGCGACAAGCGTCAGTCCTGCGTGTCGCGCAGGCAGTAGCCGAAGCCGCGGACGGTGTGGATGAGCGGCGGACCCGTCGGCTCGAGCTTCTTGCGCAGGTAGCTGATGTAGATCTCGACGACGTTGGCGTCGCCGGCGAAGTCGTAGTTCCAGACGTGATCGAGGATCTGTGCCTTGGAGAGCACACGGCGGCGGTTGAGCAGGAGGTAGCGCAGCAGCTTGTACTCGGTGGCGGTCAGCTCCAGCCGGACGCCGCCGCGCCGCACCTCGTAGGTGTCTTCGTCCATCTCGAGGTCGGAGTACACGAGGCGCTCGTGGGCGTCGCCGTCACGTTGCGTGCGGCGCAGGACGGCGCGAATGCGGGCGACGAGCTCCTCCAGGCTGAACGGCTTGGTCATGTAGTCGTCGCCGCCGAGGGTCAGGCCGCGCACCTTGTCGTCGGTGCCGTCGCGGGCCGTGAGGAACAGCACCGGCGTCGAGGGCGATTCCGGCGGCGATGCGGCGCGCGACCTCGAAGCCGTCGATGTCGGGCAGCATCACGTCGAGCACGACGAGATCGGGCCGGAAGGCCGGCAACGCCTGGAGCGCGGCCTTGGCCGTGTGGGCGACGTCGACCTCGAACTGTTCGTAGCGCAAGGCGAGCCCGATCAGGTCGGTAAGACTCTCCTCGTCGTCGACGACCAGGATCCTGGGGTGCTCGCTCAACTTGCGCCTCCTCGTTGCCGTGCCGGCCACCCGCGCCCGCGGCGCCCGCGCGCTGTGCCCGTGCCCTGCTGGGGATTGTACGTCCGTTTGCTGTGGAGATTCTGAGAACCGGCGCGGTGACCGTGGTCGAGCTCCGGGACGACGACACTCGAGGTGACGCTCGGGACGCGGCCGAACGTCTTCGGGCTCGCCGGGCGGAGCGTCGGACGCGCGCCGGAGGTCTGTCTAGCGTACGATAGGTGGCGAGCGGGAAGAACCCGCCCGCATCCCCGACCCGAAGAGACGCATCTGCCGGCTGCCATGGACTCCACGAAGACCCTCCTGGGGCGCGCCTACCGGGTGCTTTGCCTGGAGTGGGAGGCGGCGGCGCCCGACGGCGCTCGCCGGCGCCCCCGCCGAGCTGCGCGCCCGCATCGAGCGGCTGACCTCGCTCGGGGTCGACGTCGCCCTGGTCGCGGAGGCGGGGATCGACCACGTCGATCCCCGCCTCCGCGCGCGTCCCGACGTCGAAGGCCGCCTCTTCCTGCTGCTGTCCGAGGGCGCCGAGGCGTACGTCCTGGGGCCCGCCGGTCCGCGGCTGATCGAGCGCCGTCTGGTGTCACCCGGCGAAGAGGAGCAGCTCACGCGCGCCGTCCAGAGCGTGCGCGACGACCTCGCCGCGCGGGGGCTCGTCACCAGCGCCCGCGGCGGCGACCGCTGGCGGCGCGCCATCGCTCTGCCGCGGCCTCGCGCGGGCGACGGCTACGAGTCACGGCTGGCGGCGGCCGGGATCGCCGGGCCCGAAGGCCTGGTCGAGCTGGCCACGCGCCTGGCGCACGGCGCCGGCGTGCCGCGCCCCTGCGTGACCTGGCGCGGCGGCCGCCTCGAGTTCTCGCTCACCGACTTCGCCGACAGCATGCGTTGGCTCCTGCAATGGGTGGTACGCTACCGCGACTACGACGCCCGCGAGGTGCTCGTGGTGGGCGAGGACTTCGGCCCCGGCGGGGCCGGTGGCGGGGCCGCCCGCCGGCTCATGATCCCCGAACTGCACGGCGCCTCCTTTGCCTCGGTCGGCGCCGGTCCCGACGGCGCCGGGCGGCGCGTGCGGCGCCTGGGCGGCGGGCATGCGGCGGTCCTCGAGCTCCTGGACGAGCAGATCGAGCTGCGTCGGGCGCGCGTGCTCGAAAGCTTCCCGGCGCCCAACACCGACCCGTCGTGGCTGTTCCAGGTCGAGGGCTTCGACCCCTTCCGCGAGCGCGAGGTCGAGACCTGGCTGACGGTCGCCAACGGGGAAACGGGCACCCGCGGCTCGCTCGAAGAGGGGTCGCCGGCCTCGACGCCGGCCACGTTCGTGGCCGGCGTCTTCGGCGACGACACCGGCGAGCTGCACATCCGCGAGCCCGTCACGGCGCCCGACTGGCTCTGTCTGCGGCTGCTCGTCGAAGGCATGCCGTTGAACCTGATGAACGGCGAGGTCATCGAGCACCGCCGGCTGCTCGACATGAGCCAGGGGATCGTCTTTCGCTACTGGCGCCAGCGCGACCGGGTGGGCCGTACCGTGCGCGTGCGCACGGCCCGTTTTGCCTCGCTTTCCGACCGCTCCGTGATGGTCCTGCGGGCCGAGGCCAGCCCCGAAGACTTCTGCGGACGTCTCGTATGGGAGGCCTGCGTCGGCCTGTCGCACGCCGGCGGCCCGGTCTACGAGGCCTCGCTCACGTCGCACGCCGGCACGGGGTTCGTCGCCCGCACGAAGGGCCGCAAGGGCGGCGGCCACGTCCTGGCGGTCTCGACCAGGCCGGCGGCCGGCTCGCCGGTCACCCGCTACCTCGAGCGGTCGCGCGACGTGATCGGCGGCCGGCTCGACTGCGACCAGCCGGCGACGATCGATCGCCTGGCGGTCGTGGTCTCTTCGCCGAGCCGCCCGCCGGCGACGACGACCGCGCTCGCCGCCCTGGAGCGGGCCGAGGCCGCCGGGTTCGACGAGCTCCTGCGCCGCCACGTCGAAGCCTGGCGCGAGCGCTGGGCCGACGTCGCCGTGTCGGTCGGCGGCGATCCCCATGCCGAGCTCGCCTTGCGCTTCTCGACCTACCACATGATGTCCACGGCCCACCCCACCAAGGAGACCGTGTCGATCGGCGCTCGCGGCCTGTCGGGACTGTCGTACTTCAACCACGTCTTCTGGGACACCGAGATCTTCGTCGTGCCGTTCTTCATCTACACGCACCCCGAGACGGCGCGCACGCTGCTCGCCTACCGCTACCGCAACCTCGACGGCGCTCGCACGAAGGCGCGCGACATGGGCCACAAGGGGGCGCTGTTTCCCTGGGAGTCGGCCGACAAGGGTATCGAGACGACGCCGCCGTACGGCATAGGAGCGCACGGCCAGATCATCCCCATCCTCTCGGGTCTGCTCGAGCACCACATCTCGGCCGACGTCGGCTGGGCGACGTGGGAATACTGGAAGGGGACCGGCGACGACGAGTTCATGGAGAGCATGGGCGCCGAACTGCTGCTCGAGACGGCGCGCTTCTGGGCCTCGCGGGCGAGCCGCGACGAGCTCGGCCGTTTTCACATCCCCATGGTCGTGGGCCCCGACGAGTACCACGAGGGCGTCGACGACAATGCCTACACCAACGTCCTGGCGCGCTACAACATCGCCCGCGCCCTCGACGCCTGGGCCTGGCTCGAGGCGCGGGCTCCCGAGAAGGCGGTCGCGCTCGGCGAGCGCATCGGCCTGACGCCAGGCGAGCTCGCGCACTGGCGCAACGTGGCCGACGCCCTGGTCGACGGCTACGACCCGGCCACCAGGCTCTACGAGCAGTTCGCCGGCTTCTACGAGATGGACGACGTCGATCCCGCCGCCCTGGCCGCCCGCCCCATGGCCGCCGACCTGCTGCTCGGTCGCGAGGTGACGCTCAGGTCCAAGGTGGTCAAACAGGCCGACGTGGTGATGCTCTGCTACCTGCTGCCCGACGAGATCCCCGCCGAGACGGCCCTCGCCAACCTGCGCTACTACGAACCGATCACGAGCCACGGCAGCTCGCTGTCGCCGGGCATCCACGCCGCTCTGGCGGCGCGGCTCGGCCAGATCGGGCTCGCCGCCGAGACCTTCCGCATGGCCGCCGACATCGACCTGTCCAACAACATGGGCAACGCCGCCCGCGGCCTGCACATGGCGACCATGGGTGGGCTGTGGCAGGCGGCGGTCATGGGCTTCGGCGGCGTGCGGCGCAACGACGAGACGCTCGTGATCGACCCGCATCTGCCCGAGCAGTGGTCGTCGCTCGACTACTCGGTGCGGTTCCGCGGCTCCCGGTTCCACGTCGCCGCGCGTCACCACGGCATCGACCTGACGGTCGGCGACGCGCCGGCGACCGTCGTTGTCGGACGGCGCCGGCGTCGTCTGGCCATCGGCGTCCATCACTTCCGCAAGGGCGCCCGAGGCGCCTGGGAGGAGGAGACATGAACCTGCTGGTGACGCTCGACGCCGGACCCGAAGGCGAGGAGCTGCTGGCCTCCGCGCGGGCCCTCTCGCACGTCAGCGGCTGGCCCGTCCGCGTGCTGCACGTCAGGGCCAGCGCCGACGCGCCCGAGCTCGAGTTGCCGGCGCGGCTCACGACGAACACGGCGGTCCAGGAAGAGATAGGCGACCCAGCCGAGACCATCCTGGCGGTCGCCCAGGACGACGACGTGATCGCCTTCGCCATGCGGCGCGCGGGCGAGCAGGGCGTCGGCCCGGTGGCCGACGCCCTGCTCGCCCGCGCGCCGCAGACCCTGCTCGTCATGCGTCCCGGCATGCGGTCGATCTCGTCGCTGCGCCGCATCGTCGTACCGCTCGAAGGCAGCCCGTCGAGCTCAGAGGCGATGCGCGTGACCGACGAGGCCTTCTGCGGCCGCGGCCGTGAGATCGTGGTCCTGCACGTCGGCACCGCCGACACGCCCGACGAACCCGGCAGCCTGCCGGCCCCCCGCATGGTCGATCAGGAGCAGTACGAGTGGTCGTCGTGGCACGAGGAGTTCACCATGCGCTTCGCGACCTGCCCCGAAGGCGGCCGCCACCGCACGATCGTGCGGGTCGGCGACCCGCCGGCGGTGATCGTCGAAGAGGCCGCCCGCCCGCCCGCCGACCTCATCGTCCTGGCCTGGGCGGGGGTGTTCAGCGCCGGGCGCTCGCTGTTCGTGCGGGCCATGCTCGAGGACGCGCCCTGCCCCCTGATGCTGGTGCCGGTGCCCGCCCACACCTGACGCGAAGCTCAGGCCCGGGCGCCCCGCGACGCGCTGCCGACGGCCTCGAGCGACGCCTCGACCGTCTCCGCGTTGCGCGTGAGCAGGATGATGGCGGCACCGATGACCACACTGGCGATCGACTCCCACTGGGTGGTGCGCAGTCCCAGAAGGACCACCGGGTTGCGGCGGATGAACTCGATCAGGAAGCGCTCGACGCCGGCCAGGACCATGAACCAGCCCCACACGTACCAGCCCGGCTGCGGCTTCTTGGCCATGCGGTACAGCACCCAGCAGACGACGAGCATGGCGATCGTCTCCATGGGCGGCGTGGGCCAGACCTTGACGCCCGGCGGCGTCGGCACGGTGCCGTGCGGAAAGGCGATGCCGATGAACGACTTGGTGGGGCTGCCGTAGTCGCCGTCGCCCGAGAGCAGGCAGCCGATGCGTCCGACGGCGTAGCCGATGGCGACCGCGGGACCGGCCGCGTTGGCCATGAGGCCCAGCGGCACGTGGCGAAAGCGGCTCCACAGCGCGACGCAGACGAAGCCGCCGATGAGGCCGCCGTACCAGGTGAAGCCGGAGCCGCTGAACGTGTTGTGGAACAGGTCGCCCTTGACGGCGGCCCAGTGCTGGACCAGGTAGTAGATGCGCGCGCCGGCGAAGCCGCCGATGCCGGCGACGAACAGCAGCTCGTAGGCGAACTCGAACGACACGCCTCTCGTGCGCAGCACACGGTAGGCCACGTAGCAGGCGGCGATGAGCGCGCACGCGGCCATCACGCCGAAGCTGTAGACGGTGATCGGCCCGAGGTGGAAGAAGACCGGGATCATGCGCCGGACGACCGCACGTAGGCGCGGTCGCCAGAGATCGTCAGTCTGGTGCCGAGGGGTGCCGAGATCTGCTGCATGTGGAGCAGTATGGCACGTCCGGCGGCGCCCGTGACGACCGCGGGGATGCCGTTCGCCGAGACGTAGACGGGGATGAGCGTCGCCGTCACGCCGTGGGGCGACAGCACGGCGTCGACGAGCACGGTCTGGCCGGTGGCCAGGCTGTAGTGGTCGAACACGAGGTCGCCCAGGCTGTAGATGATGAAGTGGCCCCTGTAGAGCTGGACGCCCTGGAGCACGTGGGGATGGTGGCCGATCACCATGTCGGCGCCGGCGTCGATCGCGGCATGTGCTTCGGCGACCTGGTCGGCGATCGGTGAGTCGGTGTACTCGACCCCCCAGTGAAAGCAGACGACGACGTAGTCGACGCGGTGCTTGAGCCGGCGGATGGCCTGCTCGACCAGACTCATGTCGGTGCGGGCCGTGGCCACGCCGGGTCCGCTGCCGGCCTCGTAGCCGGGCCAGATGATGTCGGTCCAGCCGAGAAAGCCGATGGTCGCGCCGCTGCTCGTGCGCACGATCGCCGGCTGCCGGGCGGCCGCCGCGTTGCGGCCCGCGCCGACGACCTTGATGCCCGCCGCCTCGACCCGGCGGATCGAGTCGAGCAGCCCCGCCTGGCCCTGATCGACGGCGTGGTTGTTGGCCATGTTGACCACGTCGACGCCGGCGTTCGCGAGGCCGGCGGCGAGCCGCGGGTCGCCCTGGAAATGGACGTCCTTGCCGGGGTACGGGTCGCTGATGTCGGTCAGCGGCGACTCGAGGTTCACCCAGGCGGCGTCGGCCGCGCGCAGGACGGGGGCGATGCCGGCGAAGACCGCATCGGCCCCGTGCGCGGCGATGTAAGCCTTGACGCCGCGGTCGCCGATGGTGTCGCCTCCGGAGACAACGCTTACGCTGGGAGTCGGGGATGCGCCTCGGCGCCGGGCTGCCGCCCGGCGAGACGGTGGTCGCGGCGGCGGACCTGGCAGCCCCCGAGACGGCGGCGGCGCTCGCGCCCGCGGGGGCGGCGGGAGCCGCCCCCGCCGGCCGGCGTCAGCGCCGCCGCGAGCGCCAGCGCCGCCACGACGGTGAGCGCCACCAGGGCGATCACGATCAGGACGACGCGGCGCGACGTCTTCACCGGCTGCGAACGGTAGTGGGCCACCGCGCTCTCCGGCGCCGCGCACGGGCGCCGTGGCCGTCGGTCCTGTCGCGTCGGCGTCTCATCGCTTTCCCATCGTCCCCATTGTGCAGCACGCGGCGCTCGCCTGGTAGCCCCGGCGGGGCGGCCCGTCGGGTCGAACGTGTCGGCGGCGACTTCGGCGTCTGCCGGCGGTGTCCGTGCCGCCCGTTTCGCCGGGTGCTACTCTTGAACGATGCAGGTCCGCAAGGTGTTCGGTCGTTCCGTTGGTGTTCCGCTCCTGGTGGCGCTCATCGCGGTGCTGGCGGCGCTCGCGGTCGGAGCCTTTGTCGAGGCCTTCCGGGCGCCGCCGCAGAAGCGCGCGATCGTGCGCACGCTCCCGGCGGCGACGGGCGCGAGCGTGCCGGCGGCTCAGGTCCGCCGCTGGATCGACGCCGGCCTGCCGGCGCTCGAGGCGCGCCACAGGGCGGCCTGGGAGGCGGCGCTGCCGGCGAAGGGTCGCGCCGCGTCCCAGGCCCTCGGCGCCCTTTACAGCCACCTGGCGACCATCCCGTGGCGGGGTCTGCACACCGTGGTGGCGCCGATCAGCGGAGAGCCCGGCGTCTACGACGTCAAGTTCGAGGGGCGGCCCGGCGGAGCCGGGCCGCCCGACCGCGTCGTCGCCGAGCGGCTGCTGGTCGTCGGTCGGTCCGGCGTGCGGCTCGTCGCGACCGGTGACAGGTCGCCCGCCGGCATCCGCCGCGAGTACTTCATGGCGTATCGCACGCCGCACGCCATCGTGCGCAACGGCGCGGTCGTGGTGTTCGACCAGAGCTGGCGGCCGCTCGCCCAGGAGCTCGCCGGCGACATGCCCCAGGCGCGGGCCGACGTGAAGGCCGTGCTGGGCGTGACCGGCGACCGGCCCATCGTCGTCTTCGTCTACTCGTCGTCCACCGAGATCGCCGACTACCTGGGCCAGGGCAGGGCCCAGGAACGCGAGCAGTTCTTCGCGCGCCTGCCCACCACGACATCGACGAAGCTCTGGTGGCCGACCGACGTCGGCGTGCTGGCCTCGTCGCTCGCGCCGGCCGACCCCTGGACGGTGCACATGCTCGCTCACGAGGTGACCCACACCCTCACCTGGCGCTGGTTCTACGCGACCGCGCACGCCCCGCCGCTGCTGCTCGAGGGCATGGCGACGGCGGTCGAGGGCGCCCGCAGCTACCTCCCCCTGCGCGTCGAGGTGGCCGCCGGCAACAGGAGCATGCCGCTGATCATGTCCTTCGCCCGCCCCGACCTGTGGACCGGCGTGGCCATGGCGCGGGTGACGCTCGCCTATCTCGAGGGCGGGGCGCTCGTGAAGTACATCCTGGCCGACTGGGGCCAGGCCGCGGTAAAGCGCTTCTGCGTGGACATAGCCGACAGCTCGCTGACCCGCGCCGCCATCAGGCAGGTGGTGCGCCGCGACTTCCACATGTCGTGGGGCCGGTTCTACGCGGGCTGGAAGGCCTACGTGATGACGCTGCAGTAGGACGCGACCACGCCGCGGCAGGGCCGTCGGCGTCGGTCGCTCGGGGCGCTCCCGCTGGACAGACGTTCCGATCGGGCGACAACATGGAACAACCGCGGTAGGAACCACTACGAGTCGCGGCCGCAAGGAGTGCCGGGCGTCGCGCCGAGGGGCAGCAAGCGACGGTCGGTCGGAGGCGGCGACCGCAGGAGCCAAAGGAGCCGAAGATGCGTCGCAGAACCTTGGCCCTCATCGTGGCCGCGGGCGTCCTTGCCGTGGCGCTGGTCGTCGGCGTGGTCACGGCCGGCGCGCAGGGTCCGTCGAGCCTGCCGTCGATCACCGTCGCGCAACTTCTGCAGAACGTCGCCACCAGGGCCCCGGGCACGACCGCGATCAGCGGCGACTTCGCCTGGAGCAACGACCTCCTCGGCGGCGCCTCATCGCTGCTGTCGCTCTCCGGCAATCAGACGTCGGCCGGCCTTTCGTCCCTGCTCACCGGCGGATCCGGCCGCCTCTGGGCCCAGGACGGCAAGGTGCGCCTCGAGTCGCAGGGCCAGAACGGCGATTTCGTGGCCGTGGCCAGCGGCGCCACCATCTGGACCTGGGATTCGATGACCACGACCGCCACACGGTACGCGCTGCCGGCCGCGACCGGCGGCGCGGCCCAGGCGTTGCCGTCGCCCGAGACGAGCCTCGATCCGGCGGTCGCCATCGGCCGGCTCATCCAGAAGCTCGCGCCCACCGCGACGCTTGCCATCTCCGGCCAGACGACGGTCGCCGGTCGCGAGACCTACACGCTGACGATCACTCCGACCTCGCCGGTCACGAGCTTCGGTTCGGTGGCAGTGGCGATCGACGGACATCGCTGGGTCCCGCTGCGGGTGCAGGTCTTCGCCAGGGGCGACGGCTCGCCGGTGCTGTCGGCGGGCTTTAAGACCGTGTCCTTCGGACCGGTCTCGAACAGCCTGTTCACCTTCACCCCGCCCAGCGGCGCCACGGTCGTCCACAAGAACGTGAGCGTCGGCCAGAACCTCGTGGGGATGGCCGGTGGCAAGGCCAGCGACAAGGGCGGCGCGCAGCACAAGCCGCTCACGCTGGCGCAGGCGAGGGCACGGGCGCCGTTCCTGCTGACGCCGTCGGCCACGCCTGCCGGCATCGAGTTCCGCGGCGCCTTCGTCACACCGACCAAGGTCACGACCGGGCAGGCGCCGACCGGCCTGACCGCCGGGCAGCGCCAGGCCCTGGCGGCCCTCGCCGCGCACCCCTCGGCGGTGCTCGACTACGGCAAGGCGTTCGGCACGGTCCTCGTGATCGAGTCCAGGACGACGGCCGCCCAGGACGTGCAGATCCAGCGGCAGCTCGGCCAGGTCTCGATGATCGGCGAGACGACCGTCGACGGTCTGCCCGCTACTAGGCTGCAGACGTCGCTGGGCTCGGCCGTCACGTTCCGCCAGGGCGACGTGCGCGTCGTGGTCGCCGGACTCGTGCCCTGGAGTGACATCACGCAGATCGCCGGCAGCCTGCACTAGCCCGGCATGACCGACCAACTCAAGCCGGACGGCACGGAAGCGGCCGTCCGGCAAGCCTGCGACGACCGGCCGGTCGTGCTGTCGACGCACGGGCTCACCAAGCGCTTCGGCAAGCTGCTCGCCGTCGATCACCTCGACCTGGCGGTCTGCCGGGGCGACGTGTTCGGCTTTCTCGGCCCGAACGGCGCCGGCAAGACCACGACCATCCGCATGATCTTCGGGCTCATCTTCCCGACGAGCGGGCACGCCGAGGTCGCCGGTCACCGCGTGCCCGGCGCCCGCGTAGCGGCGCTGCGGCACCTGGGGGGCTTCGTCGAGGTGCCCGCCTTCTACCCCAACATGAGCGCCCGCCGCAACCTGCGCCTGATCGGTTCGGCCGGCGGCGACGCCTCCGAGGAACGCATCAGCGAGGTGCTCGACACCGTCGGCCTGCTGGCCCGCGGCGAGTCCAAGGTGGGCGGCTACTCCCACGGCATGAAACAGCGCCTCGGCATCGCCAACGCCCTCCTGAACAAGCCCGACGTGATCATCCTCGACGAGCCCACGAGCGGCCTCGACCCGCAGGGCATGAAGGACGTGCGCGAGCTCGTCCGCGAGCTCGGCAGGGGCGGCACGACCGTGTTCCTGAGCTCGCACCTGTTGCACGAGATCGAGCAGGTCTGCAACCGCGCGGTGATCATCAACAAGGGGCGCACGGTGATCGAGGGTCCGGTCGCGACCCTGCGCCCGCGCGAGGAGGCCGTCAAGGTCATGACCGGCGACCAGCAGAAGGCCTTCGAGACGGCGCGGGCGCTGTTCGGTGCGCAGGGCGTGAGCTGGGACGAGGACTACGTCGTCGTGCGCGCCGGCGACGAGGGCGTGCCCGAGCTCGTCCGTCGCCTCGTCGCCGACGGCGTCGCCGTGCGCGCCGTGGTGCCGGCCGTCGAGCAGGGCCTCGAGGACTTCTTCCTCGAGCTCACGCAGAGCTCCGACGTCGACTCAGGGCGCGGGGAGCGGGCGGCGGCGGCAGCCGCCGCCCGCTCCCCGGCCGACGAAGCGCAGGGTTAGCCGGCCATGCGCAGCCTCGGCCGCGAGTTCACGAAGATCCTCTTCCAGCGGCGCACCTACGTCGGCTGGGCGGGCCTGCTGGCGGTGCCCCTGCTGATCGTGCTGGCGCTCGACCTGTCGTCGTCGAAGCCGGCTCCGGGCGAGGGGCCGCCGTTCTTCTCGGCCATCATCAACAACGGCATCTTCGTGCCGGTCGCGGCGATCGGCGCGCTGTCGTTCTTCCTGCTGCCGCTGGTCGCCTCGATGGCCGGCGCCTTCCCGCTGGCCGGCGAGGCCGAGATGGGCACGATGAAGACCTGGATGAGCCGGCCGGTCGGACGCGCCGGCGTGCTCTTCTCGAAGTGGGGCGTGGCCATCCTCTACATCGTCGTCGGCATGCTCCTCGTGGGCGTCGGCGGCCTCGTGGCGGGCTGGCTCGTGTTCGGCGCCCATCCGCTCACCACGCTGTCGGGCACCACCATCAGCATCGGCGCCGGGCTCGAGCGTATCGTGCTCGCCAATCTGCTCATCCTGGCGGCCCTGCTCTGCATGATCTCGCTCGCGCTCTTCGTCTCGACCCTCACCGACTCGAGCCTGACGGCCGCCATCAGCGCCATGGTCGTGTTCGTCGTACTCACGATTCTGAACGGCTTCAGCTACTTCGACTTCATGAAGCCTTACACCTTCACGAGCTACAACCTGGCCTTCACCAACCTCTTCCGCGACCCGATCTACTGGCACCCCATCCGCGACGCCCTGCTCGTCTACGGGGTCACCGTCGCCGGCCTGCTCCTCGTGTCGTGGCTGATCTTCCGGCGCAAGGACATCCTCACGTAGCGGCGGACCCGACGCGGGCGGCCTGGGCGCGACCGAAGCCCGGCCCGGGGCGGCGCGGCGCCGGCGGTCGCGGCGCTGGGAGGCGCGGCGCCGGCGGTGGGCGTGGCGCCGACGGACGCGGCGCCGGGAGGCGCGGATGAGGCTACTTCGCCTCGAACTGAGCAAGATCCTAAACCAGAAGCGCACCTATATCGGCTGGGTGGGCCTCGTGCTCGTGCCGGTGATCGTGGTCGCGGCCGGGAGCGCTGCAGAAGCCCCGGCCACAGGACCCCGGCGAGCCGCCTTTCGTGGCCCACGTCAGCCAGAACGGGCTGCTCGTCATGCTCTCGGCGCTGATCGCGCTGGCGTCGTTCCTGCTGCCGATCATCGCGGCCATGGGCGGCGCCTCGTCGGTGGCGAGCGAGGCCGAGGGCGGCACGCTCAAGACCTGGCTCTCGCGGCCGGTGAGCCGCACGGGCGTGCTCCTCACCAAGTGGGCGATGGCCGTGCTCTACGCGCTGGCCGGAGCGCTGCTGGTGGCCGTCGTGTCGCTGGTCGCGGGGATCGCCGCCTTCGGCCTGCACCCGCTGGTCACCCTGTCGGGCACGACGATCGGCGCGCGTCACGCCCTGGCCCTGATCGTCGTCGCCTACCTGCTGGTGGTCGCCGGCGCGGTCTGCTCACTGACGATCGCGCTCTTCATCTCGACGTTCAGCGACTCGAGCCTCACGGCGGCGACGATCGCCATCGCCGTCTTCACCGTGCTCACCATCCTCAACGCCTTCAGCGTCTTCGACTTCATGAAGCCCTACACGTACTCGACCTACCGCCTCGCGTTCCTGAACCTGTTCCGCTACCCGATCTACTGGCCGCCGATCCGCCAGGCGCTGCTGAACTACGGGGTGACGACCGGCGTCCTGCTGCTGGCGGCGTGGGTGGTGTTCAGCCGCAAGGACGTGCTGACGTAGCGCACGCGGCGGCTCGCCGCAAACGGGGCCGCCGGCACGGCCCGGGTATCATCTCGGCAACCACCTCGCGGAGGTCCGCATGAGAGCGATGCTGCTGCGCCAGCCCAAACCGATCGACGAGCGGCCGCTGGAGCTCGTCGAGCTCCCCCAGCCGCACCCCGGCCCGGGCGAGATCCTGATCGCGGTGAGCGCCTGCGGCGTGTGCCACACCGATCTGCACGTCTGCGAAGGCGAGCTACCGCCGCACAGGTCGCCGGTCGTGCCCGGTCATCAGATCGTGGGCCGGGTCGCCGAGCTCGGCGAGGGCGTGACCGAGCACCGGCTCGGCGACCGCGTCGGGGTGCCCTGGCTGCACTGGACCGACGGCACCTGCCGCTACTGCCGGCGCGGCGACGAGAACCTCTGCGACGCCGCGAAGTTCACCGGCTGGGACGTCGACGGCGGCTACGCCGAGCTCGTCGTGGCGCCGGCGGCGTTCAGCTACGCGCTGCACGAAGACCTGAGCGACCTCGCCGCGGCGCCGCTGCTCTGCGCCGGCATCATCGGCTACCGCTCGCTGTGGCTGTCGGGCCTCGTGCCCTGGGGACACGGCAGGGAGGCGGCCGCCGGTCCCGCCGGAGCCGGCGCGGCCGCCGGCCGCCGCCTCGGCCTCTACGGTTTCGGCGCTGCCGCCCACATCTGCCTGCAGATCGCCCGCTACTGGGGCGCCGAGGTCTACGCCTTCACGCGCGAAGAGAAGCACCGGCGGCTCGCCCGCGAGCTCGGCGCCGTGTGGGCCGGCGCGGCCGACGAGGCGCCGGGAGGCGATCCCGAGATCAAGCTCGACGCGGCCATCATCTTCGCCCCGGCCGGCGAGCTCGTGATCGACGCCCTCAAGGCCCTCGACAAGGGCGGCACGGTCGCCATGGGCGGCATCTACTCGTCGCCGGTGCCGGCCATCGACTATCCCCTGATCTACCGGGAGCGGGTGATCCGCAGCGTCACCAACTCGACGCGTCGCGACGCCGCCGAGCTGCTCCGCCTGGCGGCGGCCATCCCCATCGCCACCGAGATCCAGGTGTTCCCGCTCGAGGAGGCCAACGACGCGCTGATCGCGCTCAAGCACGATGGCATCCGCGGCGCGGCGGTGCTGCAGGTCGCCTCGTAGGGCGCGCCTCAGATCGACGCCCTGTCCTTCCAGTTCCACCACTTGAGCAGTACCGGGTCGTGCCGCTCGGTGGAGGCGTAGTAGACGGCGCAGCGGAAGGAGTAGAGCACGCAGGGATCGAGGCTTCCGCCGGCGAGCTGGCGATCGCGTTCGTAGAGCGCCTCGGGGCTCTGGCCGCGCAGGTCGGCGACGCTGAAGCATGCCGAGGCGGCGCAGGTGGGCCGCCATGCTGGGGCCGATGCCGGGGATGGTCTCGAGGTCGTCGCGCTGGCGGGTCATGACGCCAGGGTGTGCCCTCTCGCGGTCCGCTGCCTACTGCATCATGCGTTCGACGGCGGCCAGGGCGCGCTCGGCGATCCGCGGCGGCACGACGATCTCGTTCAAGCCCTCGTCGAGCGCCTGGATCGCTTTGTCGAGGGTCGTGCGCTTCATGTTGGGGCAGATCGCGCCGCGCGCGGCGGGGACGAACTCACGGTCGGGGTAGAGCTTGCCCAGGCGGTGCAGCAGACCGGTCTCGGTGGCCACGACGAAGACCCTTGCCGCGCTCGTCGCCGGGTAGCGCAGCATGCCCGAGGTGCTCGTGATCACGGTCGCCAGGGCGCGCACCTCGCGGCCGCACTCGGGGTGCGCCATGAGCTCGGCGCCGGGGTGGGCCTCGAGGGCGGCGCGCACCTCGGCCGCCGTCATCTCCTCGTGCACGGGGCAGTAGCCGTTCCACATGATCATGTTGGTGCGGCCGGTGCGGCCGGCGACCCAGTCGCCGAGGTTGCGGTCGGGGACGAAGATGATGGGCTGCTCGGCCGGCAGGCGGCCGACGATGTCGGGGGCGTTGGCGCTCGTGCAGCAGACGTCGACCTCGGCCTTGATCTCGGCGCTCGTGTTGACGTAGGCGACCACGGCCGCGTCGGGGTGCTGCGCCTTGAGGGCGCGCAAGCCCTCGACCGTCACCATGTCGGCCATCGGGCAGCCGGCGTGCGTGTCGGGCATGAGCACGGTCTTGCCCGGCGAGAGGATCTTGGCCGTCTCGGCCATGAAGTGAACGCCGCAGAAGAGGATCGTCGAGGCGTCGGTGGCGGCCGCCTGGCGCGCGAGCTCCAGCGAGTCGCCGACGAAGTCGGCGGCGTCCTGCACCTCGGGGCGCTGGTAGTTGTGCGCGAGGATGACCGCGTCGCGCTCGGCGGCGAGGTCGCGGAGCTGCTGCTGGGAGTCGGAGAGGTCCGTCATCGGAGGCCTTCCTTGGCGCGTCGGCGAGGGCAGGGAGGGGCGTTCGGGCGCCGGGCGCCTCAGCCGCCGGCGATCGGCGGCATGACGCGCAGCACGTCGCCGTCCGAGACGGGCGCCTCGAAGCCGCCCAGGGCGCGCATGTTGCGGTCGTTGACGAACACGCCGACGAACAGCTTGCCGTCCTTGTAGATGCGGGGTTCGAGGCGCGGCTCGGCGGCGATCGCCGCCTTGACGACCGCCTCGATGGTCGCGCCCTCGACCTCGAGCTCGCGTGGCGGATCGGGATAGGTGACGCCGAGCGGCAGCTTCACGCGTACCTTGGCCACTGACATCGCTCCTTCGGTCGGGCGCCCCGGCGACGGCGCGCGGGGCATCTGCCCTGATTCTAGCAGGCGCCCGCCCGATCGTTCGTCATCGGGCCGAACGCGCGCCCGATCACTCGTCGTCGGGCCGGTGGCCGCCCCACGAACCGAGGCTCTCGAGGCGCGCCTTGAAGCCGGTCTGGTCCATGATGGCGCGCATCTCCTTCACCGTCTCTTCGGAAGGGTACATGCTCCCCAAGCCCATCTCCTCGCGCAGCGCGTCGCGCCCCGCGATGAACTCCTTCCACTTCGGCCCCCACGCCTCGGCGATGTCGCTGAAGAACACGTTCGGTGTGCCGCCCATGCCCTTTTCGTAGAACTGCTCGCCCCACGCGGCGAACATGTCGACGTGCTTGATGCCGTAGCCGCTCTCCACCTGCGTGCTGCGGATCACCTGGTTGATCACCGCCACGCTGTTCTTGCGTGGGCAGCGGCTCTGACACGTATAGCAGTAGAAGCAGTACCAGACGCTATCGTCTTCGAGCAGCGAGGGATCACCCTCGTAGGCACGGCGGGCGATCTCGCGCGGCGAGTAGTCGGTGAAGCGCGCCGCCGGACAGCCCGAGGTGCACACGCCGCACTGCAGGCAGGAGAGGAAGCCCTCCACGTGGTCGTGCATGCGCGGGTCGTTCACGATGCGCTCGACCAGATCCACGCGTGCCTGGGGACGCTCGTGGAACGCACTCTCGGCGATGACGGCGTAAGGGTTGACGCGGACTCCCTCGGTGGCCGCGTCGGCTGCGACCGGCGCGTCGACCGCGCCGCCGATGGTCTTCTCGTCGGGTGTGTCAGTCATCGGCTTCTCCCTGGGACGGCTCGGGGCCCCCGGTAGCCTGGAAGAACTCGGGCCAGAAGTAGACCGGGGTGTTGCCACCGTGCTTGCGAACAGCCGACCGAAGGTTGTCGCGGCAGAGCAGACACGGTGTGACGATGGGAGCGTTCTCGCTCTGGGCGAAGGCGATCAGCTTGACGACCGCTTCGGTCGCGCCCCTGTACATGCCGCCGAGGGCGCCGCAGCAGCCGGCATGGAGCGACGGGTAGCTCATCCGGACCGAGGCGCCGGCCAGAGCGGCCGCCGTGCTGAGCGAGCTCAGCGCCGGGCCGCGCGCGCTCAGGCAGCCCACGTAGGGCACGAAGAGGGGCCGCGCGGCGCTCAACGTTCGACCGTTCCTCTCGGCATGCTCCACGAGAGCCTGCCAGAGCGGCGTGGTGGTCAGACCGGAGTCGCGCAGCCCCTGGTCGCAGGCTGGGCAGGCCGTGAGGACGGCGTCGTCGCTGGCGTACTTCGCCGCAGCCTGGCCGCGCGTCGGATGGCCGCAGCAACCGGCCCCGCCGGCCTCGACGAGGGGCAGTCCGAGGTCGCGCGCGACCTTACGGGTCAGCGCGTGCGCCTCGCGGTCCTGAGGCAGCGCGCAGCCCGCGTAGAGCGGCGTGACCGCCACCGGGGCGACCGCGCCGCCGCCGACCGCCGGCTCGCCCCTGTCGAGCATGCCCTTGACGATCCTGGCCGCCGCGCCCGCCGCTCCGACCACGTCTTTGGGGACGTAGCCCCGGGCGGCCATGCCGACCCCGAACGCCATGTTGTCGATGCGCGGGCTGCCCGCCAGGCGCTTGTGGGCCACCTCAGCGGCAGCCCTCTCGGCGCAGCGGACGCCGCCGTGTTCGCGCTGCAGGGCTCGCACGGCGGCCATCATCTCACTGACCGGCACCTCCATGGGGCAGGCGTCGGTGCAGGCGCGACACTCGCTGCAGCGCCAGACGTCTTCGGCCTCGAGAAGGTTCTCGACGTCGCCCGCCAGGATCAGTCGCACGATCCGCCGCGGCCCCTGCTGGAGGTCGAAGCCGCTAGGGCAGGCGGCCACGCACTGGCCGCACTGGTAGCACTGGCGGCACTGCTCGGCCAGCGCGAAGACGGTCTCATAGGCGGACTCAGCCACTGACGTGGACACAGCCCTCACCTCCCTGACAGGTCCCGCTTCCCGCGGAGACTTCGAACGATTGACTCGGCGCTCCCTCGGCGACGGCGCAGAAGCGGCGGATGCGGCGGCCGACGGTGTGACGGTCCACGGCGCACAGGTGCCAGAGCTCCAGGGGGATGCTCTGTCCGGCCTCGGCGAGCAGCTCGCGGGCCAGTTCGACCTGGTCGGCGGCGGACATGTCGCCGCGGCGATACTGGCAGCGGCCCTCGGCGCAGCCGGCCAGGAACACGCCGGCCGCGCCGAGCCGCGCCGCCTCGATGATGTGCAGCGCGCTGACACGTCCGAGGCACGGCAGCTGGACGAGGCGGACGGTCTGGGGATATGCGTCGTGGCGCAGGCCGCTCAGACTGATGGCCGCCCCGGCGCACTCCTTGCAGTAGAAGCCGATCACCGGCCGTTCCACTCCGCTGGTCATGATCGCCAGCTTACCGAAGAGGGCCTCGTCGTCGAGGTTGTGGACGATCGCCATCTCGGGACAGTTCGCGGCGCAGATGCCGCAGGCGCGACAGGCCTGTTCGTCGATGACCGCAAGCTTGCCTTCGTCTTTGACGTCGTCCGGACGCGGCGCATCGGGCGGGCGCTCGACGAGCTCGATCGCCCCGAAGGGGCACATCGTGACGCACGTGTCGCAGCCCACGCAGGTCGCCGCATCGACTGCGGAAGAGGCCGCCACGCGGCGGCCGGCCGAGATCAGGAAGTTGTGGATCTCGCTGGCCACCGCCGAGGCCTCGGTGTTGACTTCGACGAGCGCCTTGGGGCCGGCCGCCGAGCCGCACACGAACACGCCTTCGGCGGTGGTCTCAGTGGCGCGGTTCTTGCGGTCGAGGATCTCGATGAAGCCGTCCTCGTCCAGATCAACGTTCAGGACGGAAGCGATGCGCTCGGCGTCGGTCGCCGGCACCATGCCCGTCGAGAGCACGACGAGGTCGGGCCGCAGAAGTCTCTTGCCGGAGCCGGTCACGTCTTCGACCTCGATCACGGGACGGTCGCGATCGTCGAACTGCACGTTCGGCGGCGTGCCGCGCAGGAACTCCACGCCCGCCCGGCGCGCCTCCAGGTACCAGTTCTCGTAGCCCACTCCCGCGGCGCGCAGCTCGAGATAGCAGATCGTCACCTTCATCGCGGGAAACAGGGCGCGCAGTCGGATGGCATGCTTGAGGGCGATCATGCAGCACACCCGGGAGCAGTAGGGCAGCCGGCGGCGGTCTCGCGAGCCGGCGCACTGGATCATGACGATCTCGCGCGCCGGCTGCCGGCCGAACCAGGACTGCTCCTCCCAGTCGTCCATGAGTTCGGCGAGGTCGGTCTGCGTGACCACGCCCTCGCGGCCGTAGCCGAGGTGTTCGATGAGCCTCGACGGCGCCGTCTCGCAGCCGACGGCGGTGAGGATGGCGCCCGTCGTGATGGTGGCAAGCTCGGGAGACTGCGTGAAGTCGATCGCGCTCATCGGGCAGGCCTCGGCGCAGGCGCCGCAGAACGTGCAGGCTTCCAGGTCGACCGTGCGCTGGACGCGGCCGTCGTAGAACTCCGCGTAGATCGCCTTGCCGTTGCCTTCGGAGTTCGCGACCTCGCAGACGGACTCGCAGGCGCCGCAACCGACACAGTCGCCGGTGACGACGTTGGGCAGGCGACGCAGTGAGACCTCGAAGGCGCCGGCTTCGCCGGCGACCGACTCGACAGTCGTGCGCCGCCAGATGTGCAGGTTGGGATTGTCGATCGCGACGTTGCGGTGGAAGCACTTGCGCGTGCCGGCCTGGGCGTCGGTGGTCGGCAGGCACTGGCCGCAGTCGTTGGTCGGAAAGACCGTGCCGATGCGGGCGGCGCGGCCGCCCAGGAATGACCGCCGTTCGACGAGCTCGACGTGATGACCCATCTGGGCGAGCTCGGCGGCGGCCTGTGTGCCGGCCACGCCGCCGCCGATCACGAGCACGGAGTCGATCTTCTTGTCGCGCACCAGCTTGTCGGCCGGCGCCTCGGGGTACGTCAGCGCGGCGTCGACGATGCGGCAGGCCTTGTCCGTGACGCCATCGACGTCGTCGCCGTGTACCCAGGCGCAGCCCTCGCGGATATCGGCGACGCTCATGGCGAGGCCGCGTTGCAGCAGGCGGTTGAAGCGGCGATTGGCGAAATCCTGTGAACAGCCCGCGAAGACGAGCCGCCGCCCCTCACCGGCCTCCAGTAGCTCGAGCAGCCGGGCCTGGCCCTCCCGATTGCACCACGTCTCGCCGCGCAGAACGTCGGCCTCACGGCCGACGAACATGGCCAGCTCGTCGAAGTCGACGTTTGCCATGGTGCCGGCGCACTCGCACAGCAGGACGGCCGGTCTGGCGGTGGCCGGGCCGGTCGCCGCCCCGCTCGTCGACGCGGGGCTCACGGCGCCGCCTTCTCGACCGCGGCCATGAGGTCGTGGATCGCCTCGGCGGTGAGCGGCCTGGCTTCGGCGGCCTGTGTCGGGCAGATCCTGGCGCAAGTGCCACAGCCCAGGCAGAGCCGCTCGTCGTAGCCGATCGTGCGGAATGACGTCACGTGTTCGGGCACCTCGATGGGCCCGCTCGGGGCGCGGCGCGCTATGCGCCGCAAGGCGACACCCAGCGCGCCGCGCCTCGTTTCCGCGGGCGCTTCGAAGATCTGCATCGGGTCGAAGGTCGTTCCCCTGCTGCTGGCCCCCGACGGGCAGGAGTCCACACAGCGGCCGCAGCCGATGCAGAGCTCCTCGTGGCGCACGATCAGGCAGCCGATCGCGCCGGTAGTCTGTTGCGGGGATCCCTGGGGCAGCCGCTCGAAGATCGCCTCGCCCCTCCTTGTCAGGGGCATCTCAGGCACCCCCGGCGGTATGGTCGATCGCGACCGCTCCCGCGCCGTCGGCGCCTGATCGCCGGAGCGGCGGCAGGTCGGTGATGACGCGGTCCATGGTGCGCGCCACCGCGCTGAACCTGGGCGAGTCGGCGGCGCTCATCGTGAACATCTGCACGCGCTCCGGCTCGACGCCGACCGACTCGAGCAGCCGCTGACAGAACGTCACTCGGTCGATGGCGTGAAAGTTCCCCTCGCGGTAGTGGCACTGACCCTCGAGACAGCCGGCGACGTAGACGCCGTCGGCGCCCTCGGCGAGGGCGCTCAGCAGGTGCAGGGGGCTCACCCTGCCTGTGCAGGGCACCAGGACGCTGCGGATGGTGGCCGGCAGGGAAGTGCGGGCGTTGCCGGCCGCGTCGGCGGCGGCGTAGGCGCACTCCCGACAGTAGAAGGCGACGATCCGGCGGGGGGCATCGTCGCCGGTGGGTTTCCGGCCGGCGGCCTCCGCCGGCGCCGGTGTGGCGATGGCCGCGACGGGCGACATCAGACGGTCACCTCCGCGAGGATCTCGTCGTCGGAGAAGCCGCCGAGCGTCATAGCCCCCGACGGGCACTCCGCCGCGCAGATCCCGCAGCCGCGGCAGGCGTTGACCTCGACGGTCGCATGGGGGTGCTCGCCGCCCTCGCCGACCAGCGCGACGGCGCTTTGGGGACAGACGCTCTCGCACACTCCGCAGCCGATGCAGGCATCCACATCGGACGACGCCACCTGAGCGGGGGTGAGCACGAAACCCGCCGACAGCATGGCGATGACACGGGCTGCGGCGGCCTTGGCTTGAGCGATGGAGTCGGGGATGTTCTTGGGGCCCTGGGCGGTGCCGGCCAGAAAGATGCCCGAACGCTGGGTGTCAACCGGCTTCAGCTTGGGGTGGTACTCCTTGATGAAACCGGCCGCGCCTTGCTGCAGGCCGGCGACCCGGGCGATGTCGGTAGTGCCGTCGCTGGCCTCGAGTCCGGCCGACAGCACGACGAGGTCGAACAGCTCGTCGCTCTTGTGACCGGTCACCGTGTCCTCGAGCCGCACCCGCAGACTCTTGTCGGGCTCCTCAGCGATCTCGCCGACACGACCGCGCACGTAGCGCACGCCGCGCGTCTGCACGAGGCGGTAGTACTCCTCGTGGGCCTTGCCGGGCGCGCGCAGGTCGGTATAGCCGATTGTCACATCGGCGTCGGGGATGTGCTGCTTGATGAGGGAGCTGTGAAGCGTGGCGAACAGGCAGCAGATCGCCGAGCAGTGTTCGTTGCCGCTCGAGGTGCAGTCGCGCGAGCCGACGCACTGCAGCATGAAGATCTTCTTCGGGACGGTGCCGTCGCTCGGTCGCAGGAGCTCACCGCCGGTCGGGCCGCTCGCCGACAGGAGGCGGGCCAGCTGGCTCTGACTGAGGACGTTGTCCAACCGCCCGAAGCCGAGAGGCAGCTTGCGCGTCGCGTCGAACTCCTTGTGGCCGGTGGCGATGATGACGGCACCGACGGTGACCTCTTCCTCACTCGACTTCTGTTCGAGATCGATCGCATCGGCGGGGCAAGCCTCGACGCACGAGCGGCAGTCCGAGCACACCGCGCAGTTCAGGCAGCGTCGGGCCTCGGCGACCGCATCCTGTTCGCTGAAACCCAGCCGCACCTCGTGCCATGTGGTGCGCCGGGCGACGCCGTCGAGAGTCTTCATGATGCGTCGCGCCTGCGGCTCGAGCGGGGCCAGCTCGGTCTGCGGGATCTTCGCCTTGTCGAGCACGCTGTCCCAGACCGCGACCCGCTGCTCGCCGCGTAGGAAGTTGTGGATGGCGCGTGCGCCGCGCCGTCCGGCGGCGATGGCCTCGATTGCCGTCCAGGGCCCCATGGCGGCCGCGTCGCCTCCCGCGAACACCGCCGGGCGGCCGGTCATCATCGTGTCGGGGTCGACCGCGATCTGGGCCTTCTCGACGGCAATGCCATCGGCGCCGCTCAGGAAGTCGTCGACCAGCGCCTGGCCGATCGCGACGATCACCGTGTCGGCCTGTATCTCGACGAACTCGCCCTCGATGGGTAGCGGTGGACGCCAGCCGCGCTCGTTGGGGTGACCCAGCGCGCAGCGCTGGAAGCGCACGCCAGTCGCCTCGCCGTGGCTGCCGAGGATCTCGACCGGCATGAGCGCGTACTCGACCTCGACCTGCTCCTCGCGCCCCTCTTCGAGCTCCTCGTGCGAAGCCGGCAACGTGCGCTCGTCTTCGATGCAGGCGAGGTGGACCGACTCGGCGCCACAGCGTAGCGCCGTGCGCCCGGCGTCGAAGGCCACGTCGCCGCCGCCGATGACGACCACGCGCTTGCCCGTCGTCGGTCCACGACCGAGGGCCTGGTCGCGCAGAAACTCGACGGCTCGAACGACGCCCCGCTGCTCGAGACCCGGCAGCGGCAGATCTTTGCTCGCCTGCAGGCCGGTGGCGAGGAAGATCGCCTTGTAGCCATCGGCGAACAACGAGTCGACGGTGAACTCGGATCCGGCGCGCTGATTCGTGCGCAGCTCGACGCCAAGTGCCAGGACGCGCTCGATCTCGCGGTCGAGCACGGCCTTTGGCAGGCGGTACTCGGGGATGCCGACGCGCAGCATGCCGCCGGCCTGGGGCAGCGCCTCGAACACGGTCGCGGCATAGCCGAGGCGCGCGAGCTCGCGGGCGGCGGTCAAGCCGGCCGGGCCGCCGCCGACGACGGCGACACGTTCGTCGAAGACAGGTGGGATCGGCGCGGGCGGCTCGGTGGGCATGGCGGTGTCGGCGACGAAGCGCTTGAGGCCGGCGATCGCGATCGGCTCTTCGACCTGGCCGCGCGTGCATTCGGTCTCACAGACGTGGGTGCAGATACGGCCGCAGACGCTGGGGAACGGGTTGGGGTCGCTGGCGACGCGGTAGGCGTCGTCGAAGCGGCCCGCGGCGACCAGGGCGACGTAGCCGTGGGCCGAGGTGTGGACGGGGCAGGCAGTCTTGCACGGCGACCAGCCCTTGCGTTCGATCGCGAAGGTCGCCGGCACCGCGTTGGCGAAGGGTCGCGAGATGGCGGTGCGCTCGGTCACGCCGAAATCGAACTCGCTCTTGAGCTTCACGGGGCACGCCGGCACGCACTCGCCGCAACCCACGCACTTCTCGGTCACGTACCGCGGCTTGTGCCGGATCGTCACCCGGAACTCGCCGGGCGGGCCGACGATCTTGGTCACGTCGCTGAGCGCGTGGATGTGGATGCGCGCATCGGTGGCGGCGTTCGTGAGGCGCGGCGCCAATGAGCACATGGCGCAGTCCTCGGTCGGGAAAGTCTTGGAGAGCCGGGCCATGTAGCCGCCGATGCTCTGCTGGCGCTCGACCAGGTGCACTTCGATGCCGGCGTCGGCGAGCTCTTCCGCAGCGGAGAGGCCCGCAATGCCGCCGCCGACGACCAGGGCCGCGCGGTGCAGAAACGTGCGCGAGCGCGGCAGGTCGCTCTGGTGGTGCGCCCGCGCCACCGCCGCGGCGACGATCTTTTCGGCCTTCTTCTGGGCGGCCTGGGGGTCGTCACGGTGGATGAACGAGCACCCCTCGCGCAGGTTGGCGAACGCGGCGGCGTTCTCGCCGAGCCGCAGTTCACGAGCCATGCGCTCGAAGGTCGGGCCCTGAAAACGTCGCGAGCACGAGCCGATGACGAGGTGATCGAGGCCGCGATCCTCGATCGCGGCCTCGATGTCGGCTCGCCCTTCAGTGCCGCACATGAACTGGTTGATGCTGACGTGCACGACGCCGTCGAGCTGGCGTGCGACCTGGGCGAGCGCCTCGAGATCGAGAACCCCGGAGATGTTGCCGCCGCACTGGCACAAGAAGACGCCGGCCCTCATCGTGAGCTCCCTCCGGTTGCTACCGTCACCCTGTCGCGCGCGCCGATGCGCTCGAGCAGAGGCTCGACGTCCTGCGAGTGCGAAGCCACGCCGCAGTCCTTGTCGGGGTCGGCGCCCAGCGCGAGGGCGAGGAGCTGCTGCACGTGCAGATGCACGAAGGGGTACTCCTCGTGCGACGAGCTTTCGATGATCTCGTGGTGGCGGTCGAACTGGACGGCGCAGTTGGGGCACATGTGGACGAGCACGTCGATGCGCTCCTGGGCAAGACGGCGGAGCTTCTCGCGTGTGACCGCCATAGAGATCGCCGGGTTCACGAACCCCTGTCGAAAGCCGCGGCCACAGTGCATCGTCTTCTCGTTGTAGGCGCCCGTCTTGACGACGCCCGTACCGTCGAGCAGGTCCTCGGGGATCATGAAGTTCTCGCTGTCGCCCACGACCTCGTCGGGGAAGACCTTGCAGTAGTGGCAGGCCGGGTGGGTGGCGACCTTGATGCCGTCGAGGCGTCGCCGGATGAGGTCCGGGATGGACTTGTGGGCGCTCCAGAGGATCTCCATGGTGTGGCTGTGGCGGATCGCGGCGGCGACGTCGTCGGTGTACTCGCGGTCGAGGCCGGCGAGCACCCGATTCGTGTCGGCGCGGTACTCGGGCACCGCCAGGATGTTGCGGGCCTTCTTGTTGATGGCGTAGCAGGTCGAGCAGAGGTAGCTCATCACCGGATGACCGCTCTCGACGGCGACACAGGCGTTGCGGGCCGCGAGGGCGACCGACGTGGCGACCGGGACGATCTCCGAGTAGTAGCCGAGGCCCGTGCAGCAGGTCTGCTCGGGCAGGACGGCATACTCGATCCCGAAGCGCTCGAAGAGCCACTTGGTGGCGGCCTCGCAGCCGGGGTACTCCGTCGAGATCAGACAGCTGCGAAAGAGCAGCACACCGCCGGTCACGGCCGGGATGTCGGGTGTGGTGGTCGTCATGGCTCCCCACTTGGTCGCGGACGGTCCACTCCAGTCTGAATAGCTGCACGTTATCTGTCCAATGAGCATTACTTATCCCACTCGCAGGTAGGGATAAGACTCGTATTCTCGACAGGGATTGTCTACTTTCTGTCCACGCATGGCGGGTCCGGCCCCGGGCGGACGCCCGGTAGCGAGGGCGACGACCGACCGGCGACGGCCGGGCTCAAAACCGCATTTCCCCTTCCAAAAGGAGGGTTTGCCGGGCCGGACCGCCGGGTAGTTCAAAGGCACCGTTCCGGCATACTCTCGCCGCCGACCGCCTCCCCGGCGGACGGCGACGGTCGCCCCACCGGACAGGAGTGTGACATGGCACAGAACCTCGCGACACCTTCGCCATACCACGCGCACTCAGCCTCGTCCGCCACCGGTCTCGCCCCGCCGCCGGCCTCCTCGGCCGGGGCGTCCTCGAGCCAGACGGACGTCATCGCGAGCCCGGTCGACGCTGCCCCCGCGCCGACCGCTGCCCAGCCCGTCCCGAAGGCGAGACCGCGCCTCGCGGGCGCGTCGCGCGAGTACGAGCGCTGCGATCTCTGCGGCGAGTCGCTCGGCGGTCGCTGGAGCCAGTTCGCCATGGTCTCGCCCCTGACCGCTCGCCACGTGTCTGTCTGCCGCACCTGCCGGCGCGCGGCGCTGAGCGAAGGCTACCGGCCGCGCGCCTGATATCCGCAGCGCGGCCGTTCGGTACCGCGCCGGGTCCGTCCCACGCCGGGTTTGCGCCACGCTTGCGTCGCGTCCGCTCTGCGCCGCGCCACGCATGCGCCACGCCCTTACCTGTCGAGGGCAGAGCGGCGCGCTCGGTCGGCGCTCGCGGCCGCCGTTCGGGCTAGAATAGGGCCGCTTCCGCACACCGCCACTCCCGCGAAGAGAGACGACCGACGTGACGACGTGACGACGCGACTGCTCGACGCCTGCTTCGGCAAGCCAGTCGATACCACACCCGTCTGGCTGATGCGCCAGGCCGGCCGGTACCTGCCCGAGTACCGCGCCCTGCGCGAGAAGCTGAGTTTCATCGAGCTCTGCCGGCGGCCCGACGTGGCCGTCGAGGTCACGCTGCAGCCGCTCGCCCGGTTCGAGCTCGACGCCGCCATCATCTTCGCCGACATCCTGCTGCCCCTCGAGGGCGTGGGCGTCGGGTTCCACTTCGATGCCGGCGACGGTCCCGTGATCGAGCGCCCGGTGCGGACCGCCGACGACGTCGACGGCCTGCACGTCGGCGACCCCCGCGCCGACACCCCCTACGTGCTCGACGCCCTGCGCCTCGCGGCCCGCGAGCTGGGCGGCAGGGTGCCGCTCATCGGCTTCGCCGGGGCGCCCTTCACCCTCGCGAGCTACGTGGTCGAGGGCGGTCATTCACGCCACTACGCCGAGGTCAAGAAGCTCATGCTGGCCGAGCCCGCCACCTTCGAACGGCTCATGGACCTGCTCGCCGACACGGTCGCCGCTCACCTGCTGGCCCAGATCGAAGCCGGCGCCCAGGTGGTCCAGCTCTTCGACTCCTGGGCCGGCGCTCTCGGCCCGCGCGACTACGAGCGCTTCGTGGCGCCCCACTCCCGCAAGGTGCTCGACGCCGTCGGCGGCCGCGGCGTGCCGGTGATCCACTTCGCCGGCGCCTCCTCCGGCATGCTGGCGCAGGTCCGCGCGGCCGGCGGCGACGTCGTCGGAGTCGACTGGCGGATCGACCTCGACCGCGCCCGCGACGAGCTGGGCGAGGGCGTCGCCGTCCAGGGCAACCTCGATCCGGTGGTGCTGCTGGGACCGCTCGACGAGGTGGAGCGCCACGCCGCCGATGTGCTGGCTCGCGCCCGGCGCCGCCCGGGCCACATCTTCAATCTGGGCCACGGAGTGCTGCCGGCCACGCCGCCCGACACGGTCGCGCGCCTGGTCGAGTTCGTCCACGACTGGAACGGAGAGGGCTGAAAGCCATATGGCAACCATCGACGTCGCCATGCTCGCCTTCGGCGGCCCCCGGTCGGCCGCCGATATCGGGCCGTTCATCGAGGCCATGACCGGGATGCCGCCGGCCGCCGGAGTGCTCGCCGATGTAGCGCGGAGATACGAGGCGATCGGCGGCGGCTCGCCGCTGCCCGAGATCACGCGGCGCCAGGCCGCCGCCCTGCAGGCCGTCATGGTCGCGGAGCTCGGCGTCGAAGTGCGCGTGCGCCCCGGGTTTCTGTACTGCGCGCCGACGGTCGGCGAGTGCCTGGCCGACCTCGACGTCCGTGACACGGTCGTGCTGCCCATGTCGCCTTACTCGTCGCGTCTGACCACCGGCGCCTACCGCGCGGCGCTCGCGGCGGCGGGCCGCGAGGAGCTGCCGTTGCTCGACGGCTGGCATGTCGACCGCCGCTACCTGGCCGCGCTCAGCCAGCGCGTGAACGAGACGCTCGACGGCGCCGACCCCAACGAGTTCGCGCTGCTGTTCACGGCCCACAACGTGCCGCTCGAGACGGTCATGGAGGGCGACCCCTACGTCGAGCAGCTCCAGCAGACGGTCGCCCAGCTCCTGCCGGCGCTCATGCCCGGCGACTGGCGCCTCGCCTTTCAGAGCAAAGGCCGGCGCGGCGGCGACTGGCTCGAGCCCGAGGCGGCGACGGCGGTTCGTGAGCTTGCCGCCGCCGGCTGGAAGAAGCTCCTGGTGGTGCCGGTCGGCTTCGTCGCCGACCACGTCGAGACGCTCTACGACCTCGACGTCGAGCTGCGCGAGGTCGCCGAGTCGTGCGGCATGGACTACCTGCGCAGCCGCGCCCTGAACGATGCACCGCGGTTCATCGAGGCGCTCGCCGACATCGTGATCGACCACCTCGCCCACCGGCCGATTCTGCACTCGGTCGAGCTCGATCCCGACGGCTCGCACTGGCACGGTCCGCCGACGCGATCTTGACGAGCGCGCGATGAGCGAAGACCTCCCGGTCATCGCCGTGATCGGCGGCGGCATGGCCGGCCTCGGCGCCGCTCATGCGCTCGAGACGCGCCCGCCGCGGGGCTGACGCCGAGACCGCCTCCGGCGCGCCCCCCACCGAGCCCAGCGGCGCGGCGCCCTTCGACTGGGTCCTGTTCGAGCGCGCCGACTACCTGGGCGGCAAGGTCCGCACGGAGCGCATCGACGGCTTCGTCGTCGAGGGCGGCCCCGACTCGTTCATCGCCGACAAGCCCTGGCCCGTGGAGCTCGCTCGCGCCGTGGGCATGACCGTCTGCTCGACTCCAACGAAGACATCCGCAAGAGCTACGTCTTCTCGCGAGCGCCGAGCTGCCCGAGGGTCTGATCCTGATGGTCCCGGCCGGGCTGGTGCCGTTCGCCCTGTCGAGCCTCATGAGCTGGCGCGGCAAGCTGCGCATGGGGCTCGACCTGGTGCTGGGGCCGGCCCGGCGACGACGAGAGCCTCGGCGTCTTCGTGCGCCGGCGGCTCGGGCGCGAGGCGCTCGCCAAGGTGGCCGAGCCCATCGTCGCCGGCATCCACCCCGGCGACCCCGAGCAGATGAGCGTGCGCGCGACCTTCCCCATGTTCCTCGAGATGGAGGAGAAGCACCGCAGCCTCATCGTCGGCATGATCCGCAGGCGCCGGGCGCGGGCGCGCGCAGCGCGTCCGCGCCCGGCGCCTGAGCACGGCTGGCCGGGGCGCGGCGAGCACTGCTGCCGGCGCCCCGGCCCGGCCGCGCGCCTATTTTCTGTGGTTTCGGACCGGCCTGGCCGATCTGGCCGACGCGGTGGTGGCCGACCTGCCGGCCGACCGTCTGCGCACCGGCGTCGCGGTCGAGTCGATGGCCCCGGAGCCGGCTGTCAGGCACCGCAGCGAGCTCTGCCGACCCGGCCAGAATCGCCTGACTATCCCGACGAGCTTCCAGCGTGTGGCGCAGGTCGTCGTGCTCGCCAGTCCGGCGTTCGCGGCGGGCGAGCTGCTGCGCAGCGTCGCGCCCGCCGCCGCGCTGGACCTGTCGTCGATCCCCTACGTCACCACCGCCACCGTCTCGCTGGCCTACCGGCGCGCCGACGTCGCCCGGCCGCTGCGCGGCTTCGGCTTCGTCGTGCCGCGCGCCGAGGAGCGCGGCATCATGGCCGGCACCTTCAGCTCGCTCAAGTTCGCCGGGCGGGCGCCCGACGACGGTGTGCTCGTGTGCGTGCCTTGGCTGCCGCGCGCCGGTCGTGAAGGGCCGGTCGAGCTGCCCGACGACCGGCTGCTGCGGCTGGTGCGGGCGAAGCTCCGAGCATCGTCGGCCTGCGCGCCGAGCCGCTGTTTGCCCCGCATCTTCCGCTGGCCGCAGGGAATGCCCCAGTACCGCGTCGGCCACGGGGCCCTGATCGAGCGCATCGAGAACGACGTCGCCGAGCTGTCCGGCGTCGAGCTCGCCGGCGGCTACCTTCACGGCATCGGCATCGGCGACTGCATCCGCGAAGGGGCCGCCGCCGCCCGCCGGGCCGTGGCGCATGTGGAGCACCTGGCCGAACCGCCGGGCACGACCGCGACCGCGGACGTCCCGGCCGCGGGACGGCGTCCGGACTGACCGCTTTTCGGCACCGCGGGTGCGGCTGCGGCCCGGAGGTGCGCCTTCGTCTGGCGACTGCCGCCGGTCGCCCTGCTAAAGGAGCCGACCGCCCGGAACCGAAAGAAAGAAGCGGGGTCGCTCGCGGGCGGCACGTCCGCTCCCGGTGCGACCGTGCTCGCAGGCCCAGGGCCAAAAGGAGGCTCCATGACGAGTAGTGTGTCGATCCCCATCGCGGCCGGCAGTGCGCTAGGTGCTGGGGCGGGGCTGATCATCGGCCTGATCGGCCTCGTGATCTGGGTCGCGATACTCTATTGGGGATACTGGATCGCCAAGAAGGGCTACCCCGTGTGGCTCGGCCTCGTGCTCGCCTTCTTCCTCGAACTGATCGGCATCCTCATCCTGTACCTCCTGCCGAAGAAGACCCCTGCGCAGCCGGCGCCCTACGCCGCCGGCTACACCCAGTACCCGCCGCCGCCTGGGCCCGCCCCGGCGCCGCAGCAGCCCCCGCAGACCTGGGCCGCTCCAGCGACGCCGCCGCCGTGGGCGACGCAGAGCGCACCGCCGCCGCCCGCTCCGGTCGAGCAGGCGCCGCCCGTGCCACCGCAGCCCGTGGTCGTGGTCGCGCCGCCGCCGGCGGCCGAGCCCGCCCCTGTGGCCACACCACCCGCACCCGAACCTGCTCCCCCGGCGGCACCGCCGGCGGCAGCACCCGTTCCTCCTGCGCCGCCCGCGCCTGCGCCCATGGCCACGCCGCCGGCGCCCCCAGCGGCTCCGGTAGCGTCTCCGCCGCCGCCTCCACCTGCGCCCGCGCCCGCGCCACCGGCGCCCATGGCCACGCCGCCGGCGCCCCCAGCGGCTCCGGTAGCGTCTCCGCCGCCGCCTCCACCTGCGCCCGCGGCCGCGCCACCGGCGCCTGCGGCGACGCCGCCGGCACCAGCCCCCGCGCCCGCGGCGACGTCGCCCCGCCCCGCGCCTGCCCCCCGCTCCGGCGGCTGCGCCACCGTCGCCACAGGCGCCGCCCGCGGCTCCGGCGCCCCCGGTCGTCCAGCCCGCTCCCACGCCGCCGCCGGCTCCGACCAACGTCACGCCGCCGCCTCCTCCGGCGTCGCCGACGCCGGAGAGCTGATCACGCCGCGCTGACAAAAACGCGGCGGGGGCGGGAAGCTCGGAAACGAGCTTTCCGCCCCCGCCGCGTCTCACGCTGCGCTGCCCTCGACTCGCCGGTCAGAGCGACACGGCCGGCAGCGCGCCGATGGCCCCGGTCGCCGACCCATGGCCGGCGGCATGGACCACGAGCACAAGCAGGACAAGGCCGATCACGGCGACGAGGAAGACGATCAGCGCCGCCACCGCCCACTTGTGCTGCGCCGCGCGGAACTCTTCAACGCTCGTCCAGGGCTTGCCCTGCCAGGCCCAGCGGTTGCCGTTGACGCCGCAGACGATCGCCCATACGAGGTTGCCGAGCGGCACGAACGAGAGCAGCAGACCCCACAACGTGACGTAGGCGCCGTTGAAGAGCCCCCAGATCCAGGTGAAGAAGAAGGCGCCCCAGTTCCAGCCGCTCGCCGCCGGCGGCACGACGCTGATCTTGCCGAGACCCGGCTGGTAGGTGGGCTGGACGGCTCCCGGCCGCGGCGGACCGTAGGCGTAACCCGGCTGCGGGACATACGAGGCGGCATACGGCTGGGGGTCGCCGCGGTCGGGCGCGGCCCAGCCTCCGGCTGGCGGTGGCGGCGCCGGCGGCACCCAGCCCACGGGCGTCGGGGGACTTGCCCGTCGGGCGGCGGTCCCGGAACCGGCGATGTCGGCTCGTCGTCGCTCATCTGCTGACCTTCGTGCTGTCGCGTCGGCGGCGAGTCATCGGTCGACCCCGTTCCGAAGTCAGAACTTACCCAGGGCTCGCATGATCCAGCGGTGCGGAGAGTGCGCGCTGAGGCCGGGAGTCACGTACATGACGGCACACGTGCCGGCGCAGACGTCGAGGCCGCGCTCGCCCGCCAGGGCGAGCGCCTCGGGGGTGTCGGTGTGCTGGTGGATCCAGACCGCCTTGATGCCGGCGTCGGCGGCGCGAGCCACCCACGCCGCGGTCTCGTCTTTGGGCAGCTCGAACACCGCCGCCTCGACCGGCGATGGGAGAGCGGTGAGATCGGAGAAGGCCTTGTCGCCCTCGATCTCATCCGCGGAGGGGTCGACCGCGTACACCGGCTTGCCCGACGACTTCAGGGCGTTGTAGGTGAGCTTGGGAAAGGAGCGCTTATCGCTGTGGCCCACCACCGCGAAGCTCGCATGGTCCCAGAACGTCTGTCGCTGCGATGCCATCAGGACTCCTTTCTCCGCCGCCACTCGTCGTCGAGCAGCGACATGATCAGCGTGTTCCAGTACTCGTTTCCGACCCGACATTTATCACGCAGGAATCCCTCGCGGCGGAAGCCGAGCGCGCCGAAGGCGGCCTCGAGGGCGGCGGCGACCAGGACCCGGCCCACGCCGTCCGCGGGGCCGAAGGGCTCGAGGGCGACGCCCGTCGCCGGCACGCTACGAGGGACCATCGGCGGCCGGCGCCTCGCCAACGCCGTAGCACTGGTCGGGCGCCAGCACGTCGAGGTGGCGGCCCGCCGCTCGCAGGCGGCCGCGGAGCTCGTAGCAGAGGTGACACTCGTCGGCGTAGAGGGGCCGCGCCGGCTCCAGCCCGGTCGCGCGAGCGAGCTCCCAGGGGCCGCCGGCGGCGATCTCGCGGACGACCGCGAGCGAGGCGGGCTCGTAGGTCGCGAGGATGTCCACGAGCGAACGCTGCCACAGGTTGCCGATGCTGATGCCCTGGCAGGGCATGAGGTTGCCGTCGCAGCCCACGTGACAGCGGCCGGGGTCGGCGAAGTCCTCGAAGGGACACGAGGTGAGCGTGTCGGGCGGGCGAGTGAGGCGCTCGCCTGCGGCGAGCGCCTCACTCGCCCGCCCCTTGTACATGATCGCGCCGGGCTCGCCGCAGGCCACTCCGAGGTCGGCGAGAGCAGCCGGGGCGCCGACCTCGAGCACGGCCAGCGGCAGGCCGAGCCGCTGGGCGGCGATCACAGCGTTGCGCAAGTGTGTCTCATCCTCGAGGTGCTCCGTGAAGTACGCATACGACGACAGCGAGAGGTCGGCCACCCCGAGCTCGGCGAAGGGGGTGAGCCACACGAGGGCGTCGTCGGGCGACTCCGCCCAGAAGCAGTTGGAGACGACGCCGACCTCGAGCCCCGCCGCGCGGGCGTGACGGGCCGCGGCCAGCACGACCGGGTAGGCGAGCATCGGCTCGCCGCCCTCGAAGTAGACCATCGAGCAGCCGGCCGCGGCGGCCTGGTCGATGACCCGGCGGAGCTGCGCCAGCGTCATCGTCCCTTCCTGCTCCGGGCTGCCCCAGACGAAACAGTGGTCGCACGCGTAGGTGCAGCGGTAGGTCACGAGCAGGTGGAGCGCGTCCAGGCGAGGCGGTCGCGCGTCGTCGTGTACCGGTCGCTCATGGCGCAACTGTACGCCGCCAGCGGCGCCGGGGCGAGTCCGCGGGACACGGGACCGGCGAGTCGCGTGACCGGGGACGAAGGGAAGGAAGATTTCGGGGCGCGAGACATGAGGCGGGCGTCTCGCTGTAGAATCGCAAACGGATGCGGGCCACGTCCTGCACACGGTCACAAACCCCCGAAAGGCGGGCGCTTTCATGCCGATTGGACGACCCAACGTCGAGAGGCTCGACGCCAAGGGCCTGGTCGAAGGCCTCCTGCGGGCGAGCAAGTACAAGAAGGATCCCGAGATCGCCGAGCAGGCGCGGCAGGCGCTCGAGCGCCGCATGCCGATCCTGCTCGACACCTTCCAGTCCAAGAACACCCGCCACATGGTGCTGGCTCGAGATGCGTTCCATCAGATCGGCGAGCCGGCGGTGCCGTTCCTCGCCGACGTCGTCGATCACGGCGACGTCGGGCGGCGCCAGGACGCGACCCACCTTCTCGGCGAGGTCGGCCTGCCCTCCGTGCTGCCGCCGCTCACCGACGCGCTCAGGGACCGCGACTCCGGCGTGCGCCTGCTGGCGGTACGCTCGCTCGCGAAGCTCGGCGGCCTCCAGGCCGACGAGCTCATTCGTTCGGCGCTGCGCGACCGCGACGAGGCCGTGCGCGTCGCCGCGTTGAAGGCGCTCAAGAAACGAGGGCTGGGGGCATCGTGAGCAGAGACTACCGCTCGGTTTCCATGTGGCTCGACGGCGTACCCGGCGAGCTTGAGCCGCGACCCGCGCTGAGCGGCTCGACCGTGGTCGACGTGGCGGTGGTCGGCGCCGGCTACACGGGGCTCTGGACCGCCTACTACCTGACGAAGGCCGACCCGTCGCTGCGCATCGCCGTCCTCGAAAAGGAGATCGCCGGGTTCGGCGCCTCGGGGCGCAACGGCGGCTGGTGCTCGAGCTTCTTCGCGGCGTCGCCGGGGACGATCGCCGACGAGTTCGGACGCGAGGCGGCGATCGCCATGCAGCGGGCGATGTTCGCGACGGTCGACGAGGTCGGTCGCGTGGTCGAAGACGAAGGCATCGACGCCCGTTACCACAAAGGCGGCACCCTCACGCTGGCGACGAGCGAGGCCCAGCTGCTGCGCCTGCGGGCCGAGATCGACCACGAGCGCGAGTGGGGTTTCGGCGAGTCCGACTACGCCTATCTCAGCGCCGACGAGACCGCCGCGCGCATCCGGGTCGAAGGCTGTCTGGGGGCGATGTACTCGCCGCACTGCGCCTGTGTCGACCCGGCGCGTCTGGCCCGTGGTCTCGCGGACGTGGTCGAACGACTGGGCGTGACCGTCTACGAGCAGACGCCGGCGCTCGCCCTGACGCCGCACAAGGTGCCCACCCCCGGCGGCACGGTCACGGCCGACGTGGTCGTGAACGCGCTCGAAGGCTATGTCGCCGCCCTCCCCGGTCACGCCCGCGACATGGTGCCGCTGTACTCAGTGATGATCGCGACAGAGCCGCTGTCGCGATCGTTCTGGGACGAGGTCGGCTGGTCGGGGCGCGAGGTCTTCGGCGACGAACGCCACCTGCTCATCTACTGCATGCGCACCGAAGACGACCGTATCGCCATCGGCGGCCGGGGCGCGCCGTACCACTTCGGCTCGAAGATCCGCGACGACTACGACCTCGCGCCCAAGGTGTTCGGTGAGCTGCACGGCGTGCTCAAAGCGCTGTTCCCGGCGCTCGGCGGGGCGCGTGTCACCCACACCTGGGGCGGCTGCCTGGGCGTGCCGCGCGACTGGTTCACGACGGTCGGCTACGACAAGGAGAAGGGGATGGCGTGGGCCGGCGGCTACGTCGGCGACGGTGTGTCGACCACCAATCTCGCCGGCCGCACGCTGGCCGAGCTCATCGCCGGCGCCGACCATGGACTTGCCGGGCTGCCGTGGGTCGGCCATGCCTCGCCGCCCTGGGAGCCCGAGCCGCTGCGCTGGCTGGGCGTCAACCTGTCGCTCGCCATGATGGGCAGCGCCGACCGCGTCGAAGCCCGCACTGGCAGACCGTCGAAGCGCGCCGACCTTACCGCTCGCCTGGTCGGAAGGTGAGTCCGGGAGCGGACCGGCGGCGAGCGGTACTGCGTCCACGATGCGCCGCCTGCATCGCCGCGCGACCGCCGACCAGCGCGGCGTCCGGCGCCGGGGTAGGGACAGCGCCGGACGCCGCGCTGCTCGGCGCCTGCGCACGCCATTCGCGGTTTTTCTCTATTCCCCGTCGGGCGTCGTTCACTCCTCGAGGCGTTGGCGATCGACGAGAGAAGCGGTCATCGTGCCGGCGGTTGCGGCACGGGCGGCGACCCGACGCCGCGCTCGCCCGGGAACCTGGGCGCGCGCTCCCGGCCAAAGCTGGGAACAAGGGGGGCATGACACTCGAGACGATGCACCGACAGCCGCCGCAGAGAGCGGCCGGCAGGATCCTCGTGGGGACATCGGGTTGGTCGTACCGGCACTGGCACGGCGTATTCTACCCGGAGCGGCTCGCCGGCAATGCGACGCTCGCCTACTACGCGCAGCGCTTCGCTACGGTCGAGATCGATCGCACTTTCTTCTCGCTGCCCGAGGCGGGCACCATCGAGCGCTGGCGCGAGGCCGCGCCTTTGGGGTTCACGTTCGCGGTCAGGGCGCCGCGCGAGATCACGCACGTGCGGCGCCTGCGCCGCAGCGACGCGGCCCTGGCGGGGTTTCTGTCTCGCGTGCGCGGCCTGGGCGAGACGCTCGGCCCGATCGTCTTCCAGTTGCCGGACGGTCTGCCGCGCGACACGGGCCTCCTGCGCGACTTTCTCGACCGGTTGCCGCGCGACCTTGCCTACGCCTTCGAGTTCCGCGACCCGACCTGGTTTCGCGACCGCGTCTACGACCTGCTCGCCGACCGCGAGGCCGCGTTCTGCATCTACCACCTGGGCGATCGTGAGACGCCGCACGTCGTCACGGCGCCGTTCGTCTATCTGCGCCTGCATGGGCTGGGCGCGCCGTTCGCCGGCGCCTACGGGCGAGACGAGCTGCGGCGCTGGGCCGACGCCTGCCGTTCGTGGGCGGCCGACGAGTTCGACGTACGGGTATCGTTCACCGACGACCTCGGCGGCGCGGCCGTGCGCGACGCCGTGACGCTGCGCAACCTGGTCGGTCAGCGCATCGCCTGGGACCTTCCCGCCGGCGCGCGCCGGCGAGCGTCCTAGACGAGGTTCGTACAGGCGACGAAGGTGGCGAAGACGGTGAGCCAGTCGGCCGCCGGGATCTCGATCGTCGTGCCATCGAGCCGCTCGACGCCCGGGCAGCCGGCCGCTCCGTCGCACCAGTCTGAGCGGCCGAAGCTCACGCGCAGCGAGCGACCGTTCCAGTCGAGCGCGGGCGGCAGCGGCCCGGTCAGCGCCCGGCGCGCCCCGGCGCGCAGGGCCGCGTGCGTCGCGCTCGGGCGCGGGCAGCCGGGCCGTCGTCCAGGCGAGCCCCTCTTTGACGGCGACCGCTTCGACGCCCGGCACCAGGGCCCGGGCCTCGGCGACGAGCTTGTCGTCGCCCGAGGCAAAGGCGAGGGGCGCACCGAAGGCGCCGGCGACCGCCGTGTTCAAGCCGAGCTCGCCGATCGCCAGGTCGCCGTCGGGGCCGCCGCGCACGACGACGTTGGTGATCTCGAACAGGTAGGTGTGCGCGAGTGTGGCGCGGGCCGTCCCGGCCCGCGCGTGGTAGCCGACCATGAAGACGGCGTCGAACCCAGCCTCGACTCCGGCCATCATGCTGAGCTCGGTGCCGCCGCCGCTGATCAGCGAGACGCCGGCCGGCAGCCCGGCGACGCCCAGGTTGTCGCCGCGGTCGTGGGCGTCGCAGACGACGATCTCGTCGGCGCCGGCTTCGAGGCAGCCCTCGAGCACGGCCTCGAGGTCGCCGCGCATGAACCCGCGCGCGGTCTGCCAGTCGTCAGTGCCGTGGTCGGTCTCGGCCAGCCGGCAGATGCCGCTTATGCCCTCGAGATCGATGCTGATGAAGACCTTCATGTCTCGACCTCCCGCGGTCGGCGGTGGCGCATGACCACCGCGACGACGATCAGCACGATCGCGATCGCCGCCGTCACGAGAAAGGTGATCAACGGCCCGCTCGACTTGGCGGTCGCCGCCCCGCCGCGCGGGTGCACGTACAGGTAGCTGTCGATGTTGTCGATCGAGTAGATCGCCGAGCCGTCGCCGCTCGGCGACTGTACCCAGCCCGTCCAGCGGCTCGTGTTGACCGCCTCGAGGCCGTTGGGGTAGGCGAGGATGATGTAGGGACTCTGCTGGTAGAGGAGCTGCTGCATCTCATAGAGGATGGCCTGCCGCCTGGTCGGGTCGATGGCGCTCGCCTGCTGGGCGTAGAGCTCGTCGTAGGTTGGGCTGGACCAGGCGCAGTCGCTCCAGCCGTTGATCTGGTTGGTCAGGAAGATCGAGAAGATGAACATGGGGTCGACGTCGCCGGTCCAGTTGTAGATGTAGAGGTCCATGTTGGGCACGAACTTGCCGCCGACGGTGTTGTACAGGTAGTCGTTCATGGCGCCTTCGTCCATGTACTGGAACTTCACGTCGATGCCGATCGCCCCGAGGTAGCCGGCCAGCAGCTTGCCGATGTTGTCGCCCTGGGTCGGCGCGTCGCAGGCGAACAGACGCAGGGTGATCGGCTTGCCCTGCTTGTCGAGCAGCTTGCCGTTCACCGTTCTGTAGCCGGCGGCGGCCAGCATCTGCGTCGCCTTGGCCGGGTCGTAGCGGTAGGCCACGTCCGCCGGCGGCTGCCAGTGCCAGTCGGGGTCGTGGTAGTAGCCGGGCACGACCAGGGTCGTGCCCGGGACCGCGTAGCCGTCGTAGGCGATCTTCACGATCTGCTGCTTGTCGATGGCCCAGTTCAGCGCCTGGCGGAAGCGCCAGTCCCGCAGGACGGGATTGCCCTGCGACTTGCCCGTGTAGCAGTTGAAGCCGAGCTCGTCGATGCCCTTGACCGGGTAGACGATGGTCTTGAAGTCGTGATTCCTGCTGAGCGGGGCGACCTGCGCCTCGGGGATGCCCCAGCAGGCGTCGATCGTGCCGCTGCGCAGCTCCTGGACCATCGTGTCGGGGTTCTGGTAGGGGGTGAAGACGACCTCGTCTATGCGTGGGGCGCCGCGCCAGTAGCTCTTGTTGGCCACCATGCGGATGTCCTGGCCCTTCTTGAACTCGACCGTCTGGAACGGCCCGGTGCCGACGATGGGTGGGTTGTTCTGAAACGAGTTCTGGGCGGCGTTGGGACCGATCTTCGACCAGATGTGCTCGGGCACGATCGGCACCCACATGCCCAGGATGTTGGCCTTGGGGGCCGAGCAGACGAAGCGCACCGTCAGGGGGTCGACCGCGACCACCTGCTTGATGTCCGTCGTGTAGCTCGTGTACGAAGCCATGTTGTTGCGGATGATGTACTCGTAGGTGAACACGACATCGGCCGCGGTGAAGGGCACGCCGTCCTGCCACTTCACGTGGGGACGCAGCTTGAAGGTCCAGACCTTGCCGTCGGGGCTGTGACTCCAGCTCGTGGCCAGCTCTGGCGCCGGGTCGACGTTGCTCGCCTTGTAGCCGGTAAGCATGTCGTAGTTGAGGTGGAAGATCAGAAACGACGAGGTCGACGTGCCGATGAACGGGTTGAGGTTGTCGGGCTCGTTGACCCAGCCGACCTTGAGCACGGTGGTGCCCGCCGGCGACGGCGGGGCGGTCACGGCCAGGGCGCGGACGAGGCCGCCGGCGAGGCCGGCCACGACGACGGCGGCGAGCGCCGCGGCGAGGACGGCGGCGAGCCGGCCCCAGCTCGCGCGGCCGGTCCCGGTGCTGCTGGCGCGCTCTCGCATGGCTCCTCCCCCCGGCGGTCGTCGCCGCTCCCGGTCCGCCGTGTCAACGGCCGCCATGCCACCATCCGTCGACGCCCGCGAACCCGCGTTGCAGCTAACGGTATCAGATGGCGGCGGCAAGACCAGACGGCGACCGCCGCGAAGGCGCGCTCAGTCTGACGCCGCGATCGCGGCCAGGAACGTCTCGCCGTAGCGCTCGAGCTTGGCCTGGCCGACCCCGTTGACCTGCAGCAGCTCGTCGAGGGTGGCGGGCTTGAGGGCGGCCATCTCGTTCAGCGTGGCGTCGTTGAAGACGACGTAGGCAGGCACGCGGCGCTGCTGGGCAAGGCGCCGACGAAGCTCCTTGAGCCGCTCGAGGAGCCCGGCGTCGGGCTCGGGCAGGTCGAGGCCGGGCCCGTCGCCCGACAGACGTGCCGGCGGGCCGCCGGTGAACCACTCGGGGCCGGCGGCCGCGCCGGCCGGGCCGGCCTTGCGGCGGCGCCCGCGGGCTCGCGGCTCTGGTGGCGGCTTGACCCGCGGCCGCGACAGCACGAGCGTCTCGTCGCCGCGCAGCAGGGCCATCGCCGCGGGCGTGAGGCGCAGCACCGAGTAGCGGGCGATGTCCTGTTCGAGGTAGCCGCGGTGGATGAGCTGGCGGATGAGCTGCTGCCAGGCGTCCTTGCTCTGCCCGGCGCCGATGCCGTACGTGCTGAGCTGGTCGTGGCCCCGGGCGAACACCTTCTCGCTGCCACTGCCGCGCAGGATGTCCGCGACATAGCCGATGCCGTAGCCCTGGCGCAGCCGGTAGACGCACGACAGCGCCATGCGGGCGTGCTCGGTGGCGTCGTAGGTGTCGGGCGGATCGAGACAGACGTCGCAGTTGCCGCAGTCGTCGGCGAGCGGCTCGCCGAGGTAGCCGAGCAGCACGCGTCGCCGGCAGGTGGTGGCCTCGGCGAAGCCGACCATCGCGTTCAGCTTGTGCAGCTCTATGCGGATCTGCTCGGGGTTGCCGCCGCGCTCGATAAGCGAGCGCGCGACGGCGGCGTCGGCGAGGCTGAAGAGCAGCAGGGCTTCGGCGGGCAGGCCGTCGCGGCCCGCTCGCCCCGTCTCCTGGTAGTAGCTCTCGAGGTTCTTGGGCAGGTCGTAGTGGCAGACGAAGCGCACGTCGGGCTTGTCGATGCCCAGGCCGAAGGCGACCGTCGCGACGACCACGTCGATCTGGTCGTGGGCGAAGGCGGTCTGCACCCGGTCGCGTTCGCTGGCCGGCAGGCCGGCGTGGTAGGCGGCGGCCGGCACGCCGGCCGCCGCCAGGCGTTCGGCGACCTCTTCGGTGCGCTTGCGCGAGAGGCAGTAGACGATGCCCGCCTGACCGGCGCGCTCGCGCACGAAGGCGTGGAGCTGGTCGGCCGGGTGACGCTTGTCGACGACGGTGTAGCGGATGTTGGGCCGGTCGAAGCCGGCGACGAAGCAGGGCGCGGCGGCGAGGCCCAGGCGGGCACGTACGTCGTCGCGGGTCTGGGGGTCGGCGGTGGCCGTGCAGGCGACGATGGGCACGCCGGGAAACAGCCCGCGCAGACGGCCGAGGTCGATGTACTCGGGGCGAAAGTCGTGGCCCCACTGCGAGACGCAGTGGGCTTCGTCGATGGCGAAGAGGGCGATGGCGGCGGTGGGCGGCGCGGCGGACGCCGCGCCGCCCACCGCCCCGCCGCGCTGGCCGGTCGCGGGCTCGCGATCGTCGCCGAGGCCTCGCAGTCGCTCGAGAAAGCCGTCGGTCATGAGCCGCTCGGGCGCCACGTAGAGAAGGTCGAGCTCGCCGCCGTGCAGGCGGGCGAGCACACGACGCGCCTCGCTCGAGTCGAGCGACGAGTTGTAGAAGGCGGCCCGTACGCCCGAGGCCAGCAGGGCGTCGACCTGGTCCTTCATGAGCGAGATCAGCGGCGAGACGACGATGCCGACGCCCGGCCGCACGATGGCCGGGATCTGGTAGCAGAGGGACTTGCCGCCGCCGGTCGGCATGAGCACGAAGGCGTCGCCGCCGGCGACGAGGTGCTCGACGATCTCCCCCTGGTAGCGGCCGGAACTCGCGAAAGCCGAAAACCCGGTGCAAAACGTCGGCCGCGGACGAGCCGGAAGTGGACGCGTCGGCCGCGGAAGAGTCGGCGGCAGACTGGTCGGCGGGCGCAGACGGAGCAGACAACGGCGGCGACTGGATGTCGGGCGACATGGCCCGAGACTAGCACATCGCCCGGACATCGCGGCCGGGCGCGACGACCGACGCTGCGATGTCCACCCCGGGCGGCGAGTTCGGGGGGCGCGGTCCCTCGAGACGTCCACCGGGAGCGACGCGGCACGTGCCGGGTGGAGGTCGGCCGGCGCCGGCGTACTCTACGCCCGGGCGCTGATCCGCCAGACGTGGTGGGCCCGCGCGCTGCGCGCGAAATCGGGCGGGAGCGTCGCCCTCGACAGATCCTCGAGGTCGTGGTCGGGGGCCAGCGCCCCGGCGTCGAACGCGAACTTGCGCGCGTTGCAGGCAAAGACGAGGACCCCGCCGGGCTCGAGCAGCCGGCGTACGACCAGGCGGATCAGGTCGGCGTGGTCGCGGCGCACGTCGAACACCGCCCGCCCCATCTTCTTGGAGTTCGAGAAGGTCGGCGGATCGAGGTAGATGAGGCCGAACCGCTCGTCCGTCCGCGCCACCCACTGCAGGACGTCGGCCTCGACCACGGCGTTGCGTGCATCCTTCAGCTTGTTGACGGCGAAGTTGCGCTGCGCCCACTCGAGGTAGCGGCCGTTCAGGTCGACGGTCGTGGTGCTCGTGGCGCCGCCCTTGCCGGCCGCCACGCTGGCCGTGCCGGTGTAGCCGAAGAGGTCGAGGAACCGCTGCCCGGTCGCCAGACCGGCGAGCAGGTGGCGGACTTCGCGTGCGGGCAGGAACAGCCCGGTGTCGAGGTAGTCGGTGAAGTTGACCAGGAACGACAGCTCGCGCTCGTGGACCTCGTGCTCGACGCCGGTGGCGGCGCGGCGCGCATACTGCGTCGCGCCGCGCTGCCGGGCGCGCACCTTGAGGAACACGTCGTCCGGTGCCGCGTCGAGGACCTCAGGGATGACGCGCATGGCCTCGGCGAGGCGGGCCGCCGCCTTCGCCTCGTCGATCTCAGGCGGCGGAGCGTACTCCTGAACGTGGACCCAGCGCTCGTAGACGTCGATGGCCACTGCGTAGTCGGGCAGGTCGGCGTCGTAGACGCGGTAGCAGGTGACGCCGGCGCGGCGCATGTACCGGCTCCAGCGGCGGGCATTCTTGCGCAGCCGGTTGGCAAACTGCTCGGACGCGGGCGAGACAGCGCCGGCGACGCTTCCCGGCACTGGCGTCGAAGAGGTGTGCGGGGTCTCCGGCTCGTTGTTCAATTGGCCCAGATCCGGGCCAATTGGACAACAAGCCGGCGACCCCACCCGGTTCCCCGACTCGCCACCCCCGGGACTCGCCGGCTCGGCGACCGCCGGGCGCCGTGGAACGCTCGCCCGCCCGTCGATCTCGATCCGCAGTAGCGTGCACGGCAGCGGCCCGTTCATGAAGCGGTTCGCGCGTCGGGCGCGCAGGCCGAGATGCTTGCCGAGCTCGAGATCGTTGACGAGGACGGCCGCCTGCCAACCGACGAACTCGGTCCGCAGACGCTCGCCGAGCAGCTCGTAGAGCGCGGCCAGCCCCGGATCGACCGCCGCCGAAGTTGCCGCTTTATTGCCGCTCGTCAGCCGGTGCCCGTACGGCGGGTTGGCGACGACCAGGCCCGGCGCGGCCGAAGCGACGCCGGCGGGGCGAACCAGGCCGGCGAGCTCACGGCGTTCGATGCGCACCAGCTCGCCGAGACCGGCGCGCTCGACGTCGGCCTGGGCGAGCGTGACCGCGCGTGCGTCGCGGTCGTAGCCGAAGGCCACGGGGACGGCGCCGACTTCGGTCGCAGGGCCGTCGCTCGCTGGCGCACGAGCCGCGCGGAGGCGGGCGAGCGCCGCTGCGCGGCGCTCGCCCGCCTCCGCCACCAGCTTCTCCCACAGGCGGACGTCGTGGCCCAGCCAGCCGGTGAACCCCCAGCGCGGACCACTCGGCGCGGCGGCCTCCCGCAGCAGCCCCGGGGCGAGGTCGGCGGCGATCATGGCGGCCTCGATGGGCAGCGTGCCCGAGCCGCATAGCGGGTCGAGCACGCTGCCCCCCGCGGCGGCGATCGCCGGCCATCCGGCGCGCACCAGGATCGCCGCCGCGAGCGTCTCCTTGAGCGGCGCCGCGGTCTGCTCGCCGGGGGCGCGGTACCCGCGCCGGTGAAGGCTCTCCCCCGACAGGTCGACGGCCACGACGGCCTCGCGACGGCCGACGTACACGTTGACCCGCAGGTCGGGGCGGGCGAGGTCGACCGACGGGCGGCGATCGAATCGTATCCGGAGCTGGTCGACGATGACGTCCTTGGTGCGCTGCGCGCCGAACAGCGTGTTGGTCACGCCGACGGCCGCGCCGAGGCCGGCAAAGTCGACGGCCAGCGTGCCGTCCGGCGACAGGTGTGCGGACCAGTCGATCTCGGCGAGGCCGCTCCAGAAGGCGTCGGCGCCCCCGGCGAGCGGCACCGAGGCCACCCGCAGCAGCACGCGCTGCGCGAGCCGCGACCACAGGCAGGCGCGGTAGCCGAGCGCCAGCGGTCCTTCGAACGAGACGCCGCCCCGCTCCCGGGCGACTGTCGCGGCGCCCGTGCGCTGATCGGCCGCGAGCGTCCGCAGCTCGTCGGCGAGCAGCTCCTCGGCGCCCTTGGCCGCCGGCGGCGAAGAACTCGAGCTCGGTGTCGTGGGGGCCATGCGTCATGGCCTCACGCTAGCACATGCGCGACGCCGCGCACGGCGACGCCCTCCACGACCAGGCGAGGCGGTCCGCCGACGACGCGCCACGCCGAACCGCGAGCGCGTCGTGCTACGATGCGGCACTCGCGTCGCACGTGCGGCGACGCCGCCGGTGACCGCGGAAAAGGAGTGTCTCTGGTGAAGTACTCGACAGCCGGGCTCGGACGCGTCTTCGTCGTGCGCCTCGAAGACGGCGACGTCGTCCACGAGTCGATCGAAGAGCTGGCCGTTCGCGAGGGCGTGCGGCGTGCCGCCGTCATCGTGCTGGGGGGCGCCGACGATGGCAGCCGCGTCGTCGTGGGGCCGCACGACGGCCGGGCGGCCGTGATCGAACCTATGGAGCAGGTGCTGCGGGGCGTCCACGAGATGGCCGGCGTCGGTACGCTGTTCCCCGACGCGGCCGGCCGGCCGACGCTGCACCTGCACGCCGCCTTCGGCCGCGACGACAAGGTGACCGCCGGCTGCATCAGGCTCGGTGTCGCGACCTGGATCGTCGGCGAGGCCGTGATCATCGAGCTGACCGGCAACGACGCGGTCCGTCGCGCCGACCCGGCCACCGGGTTCGAGCTGCTCGAGACCTAGGGGCGCGTCCCGCAGTCGTCGATCGCCTGGTAGGCCGCCGTCCGGAAGTCGAGGCAGACAGGCGGCGGACTGGGTGACGTCCAGGCGCGCTGGGTCATGAGGATCGTGATCATGTCCTCGCCGGGATCCGACCACCAGGACGTTCCCAGGCCGCCGTCCCAGCCGTAGCTGCCCGGCGAGAACGCCACATTGTCGCGCCGCGTCACGGTCGCCATGCCGAAGCCCCAGCCGTGACTTTCGAAGAAGCCGGGGGTCAGCCCCGACACCGACTTCTGCGCGGGCGTCAGCTGGTCGGTCGTCATGAGCTCGACCGACAGCCGCGAGAGGATGCGCACGCGGCCGTGAGCGCCTTTGTTCAGGAGCATGCGCGCGAACTCGAGGTAGTCGTCGATGGTCGACACCAGGCCGGCGCCGCCGGACGCGAACGCGGGGGGCCGGCTCCACTGGCCGTTCGCCGCCGGGTCGTAGAGTGCGAGCATACCGGTGGCGGGGTCGGTCCAGTAGCTGCTCGTCAGCCGGCCGAGGCCGGCGACAGGCACGCTGAAAGCCGTGTCCTTCATGCCGAGGGGCGTGAAGATGCGATCGCCGAGAAACTCCGCGAACGGTCGGCCTGAGGCCCGCGCGATGAGGACGCCCAGCACATCGGCGCCCGTGTTGTACATCCAGCGCTCACCCGGCTGATGGATGAGCGGCAGGGAACCCAGGCGGCGCAGCCACTCGTCCGGCGCCGGCATGGCCGCCGGCTGCGGCGGCCCCATGCCGATCTGAAGCTCGGACGCCGCTTGCAGGATCGGAGAGGAATCGGGCGGCGCCATGACCTGGCCGAAGCCCAGGCGGAACGTGAGCAGGTCGCGCACGGTGATCGGCCGGTTCGCCGGCACCGTGTCGTCGAGCGGGCCGTCGAGCCGCTTGAGCACCCGGCGGTCGGCAAGCTCAGGAAGCAGCCGGTCGACCGGCTCGTCCAGACGCAGCCTGCATTCCTCGACCAGGATCATCGCCGCCGCGGCCGTGATCGGCTTGGTCATCGACGAGATGCGAAAGATCGTGTCGCGCTCCACGGGCGCGTCGTCGCCGAGCGCCATGCGGCCACGGGCGTCGACGTGGACTTCGCCGCGCCGCGCGACGGCCGTGACGATGCCGGGAACCTCGCCGCGCTCCACGTAGCCTGCCATGACGTCGTGCAGGCGGGCGAGCCGGCCTTTCTCTCGGGGGCCTGAGCCGTTGGCGCTTGCGCTCGTCATGTCCGCCCTCCGGGGCCGGGTGCTCGCCGCCGCCGTCGCGTCGACCAAGCATTCCCCGCCGCGGGCGTGCTCCTCACCGCTGGGGCGGGACCGTCAAGCGGCGCCCGTCCGCTCGATCCTCGCCAGCCAGGCCGGAATGTCGGCGGGCGCGCCGTCGCGGTTCGACTGGATGGCGGTCCGTTCGAGGTCGATCACGGTAAAGCCGTCGGCCTCACGAAACGTCTCGCGGATCTCGGCCTCGGAGATGTGCCGGGGACCGTAGTCGCCGGGCACCAGCTCGGAGAAGCACATCATCACGTAGCTCCCGCCAGACGCGAGTAGATCGGCCAGGACCGCGCGCCAGGTCGAGCGCTCCTCGTCGCTCAAGGTATGGAAGAACCCCATGTCGACGACCGTGCCGAACGCGCGGCCGACAAGCGCCTGAGGCTGCTCCAGGATGTCGGCCACGACGAACCGCGGCGGGTTGGCCAGTCCGCGCGCCGCCGCCTTGGCGACGGCGCGGTCGATGGCCGCCGGCACCACGTCGACGCCGACGACGTCGTAGCCGGCGGCGGCGAAGTACAGCGCGTGCTCACCCGTGCCGCAGCCGGCATCGAGCACAGGCCCGCGCACCCAGCCGCGCCGCTCGGTTTCGACCAGCGCGGCCTGCGGCCGGCCGATGTCCCAGGGGGAGTCGCGCCCTCGGCGTAGGCCGTGTGAAAGTGTTCGTGGTCGCTCACGGCGAACATATGCGCCCTGTGCACCCGACGAAAACGCGGCGTCCGTTGCCGCTGCGCCGAAGACCCGTCCCCTATCGCTTTCTGCAGACGAGCTCGCCCTTGCCGACCGGCACGATCATGGCGTCCATGCGTTCGTCGTCGAGAGCCCGCTGGAGCATCGGCCGCAGCGTCGCTTCGTGGTTGATGGCATTGTCGGCGACGAGGATGCCGCCGGCCGTCATGGTGGGCACGACGGCCTCGTAGCAGGCCGAGTAGACGTCTTTTTCGGCGTCGAGAAAGCAGAAGGAGACGCCTTCACAGTCGGCGAGATGGTCGAGGGCGTCGCCGTGGACGAAGTCGATAACGTCGCCGACGCCGGTCAGCGCGAACGTCTCGCGGGCCAGCGCCGCCTTGTCGTCGAGGATCTCGAAGGTCGTGAGTCTCCGGCCCACCAGTCGGCAGGCCAGGGCCAGCCACAGCGTCGAGTACCCGGCGCTGGTACCGATCTCGAGGTACCGGCCGGCGGGCGCGGCCGCCGCCAGCAGGGCGATGAACCTGCCGGTCTGGGGCGGCACCTGACGAAGACGCTGGAGTCGGGGTGTCGCCATCGACACGGTCTCGGGAGTCGAGGTCCTCCAGATAGGCCATTCGATCGGCGATCGCTTGCGGGATGTCGTGGAACATGGGCGTCAGGCCTCCTGCGAGGTGGTGGAGATCGACCAGACGCGGGTCGCTCGTCCGCCGCATGAGCCGCGAGCGGCCCACCTGCTCCGAGAAGCCCCACTTCCGGTAGAAGGGCAGGAGCTCAGGCTGGCAGACGAGCTCGATGCTGGCGACGTCGCGCAGGGCCGGCGCCGAGCAGATGCTGTCGATCAGGAGCCGCCCGAGCCCGCGCCCGCGATGCGCCGGAGCGACGATGACGTCGAGGACGAGCGCCAGATACGTTCCATCAGTCAACACGCGGGCAAACGCGGCCAGCGAGTCGGACCTGCGCTCGACGATCGCGTAGAGCAGGTCCGAGGCGGCCAGCATCCGCTCCACGCCGGCCCGTGTTCTCGCGCTGCTCCACCACTCGTTGCGGTACATGCGCAAGAGGTCGTCGACCTGCGACGGCGACAACCGGTCGCGCACCTCGAATTCAGCCTCCTCGGTCATCTGATCTCCGATCATCGGTGGCATACGGCAGGGGGCGCGGCGTACCGGGCAAGTGCGGCTAGGCGATGAACGGTTCCACCTGCTCTACGGTCTGATGGTCGGCGTCGACTCTGACGCGGGCGCCGATCGGCAGCACGACGTTCGGGCAGTTGTGCCCGAAGTCGTCGACCTTGAGGATGGGGAAGTCGTGCCCGGCGCTGGCCGTCAGCAGCACGTCCTCCAACTGCCGCGCTCCCGCGTTCTGCTGGAGCCCGTCGACGTGACCGACCACGACCCCGTTCAGCGTCTCGAACACGCCCATCTGCCCGAGCTGACGCACCATGCAGTCGCAGGTCTCCGAGGTCACATCGACCGCTTCGAGGAAGAGGACCGCGCCGGTCGTGTCCGGCCAATAGGGCGTGCCGGCCAGCTTGAGGAGACAGCGCAGGTTGCCGCCCAGGGCCACTCCCTCACCGCTGCCGGCGCGGACGGTCCGGCGCTCTCCGTTGGGCTCGACCATGCCGGTGCGACCGTCCATCAGGGTGCGAACGAAGGCGTCGCGATCGTAGTCGGTCGGGTGGCGGCCGAAGCCCCAGAGGAGGTCGTTCCCGTGGAAGGTGACCAGCCCCGTCGCGGCGTAGAACGCGTTCAGCAGGACCGTGATGTCGCTGATACCCATGAATACTTTGGGGTGGGCCCTGACGGTCGACCACGACAGGAATGGCAGACAGGCATTCGCGGTGGCGCCACCCTGGGCGCAGACGATGCCGGCGATGGAACCGTCGGCGAACATCGCGGTGATGTCGGCGGCCTTCTCTTGTGGAGACGCGCAGTAACCCAGCGTGGTCGAGCGGACATGTCTGCCGGCGACCACCTCGAAGCCCAGGTCCTCGAGGTACGAGATGCCCCTTGCGAACTGATCGTCCGTGTCGGAGGTGACCGGCGAGGAGGGGGCGACGACGCCCAGTCTGTCGCCCTGCTTCAGTCGGCTCGCAAGCATACGTGGCCCTCGATGCGGCGTCATGGCCGTTGTGTGGCGCCGCCCACACGCCGCCGGCGCGGACGGAGCGGTCGCGTCGGGCTCGTCGGCGAGTCGCTTGGCCATGCGGACGCAGGGCAGGAGCACTCCATCCCTCAGCCCGTGCTCGACGTTCCTCAGGCGCGCGAACCCGAGCGCCTCGTAGAAGGGCACCGCGTTCAGCGAGGAGTCCAGCTCGACTCGCGCAAGGCCCGCGTCGCGGGCGGCCGCGAGCACTGTGTAGGCGAGGCGGCGGCCGATTCCCCGGCGCGCGTGGCCGGGGACGACGTAGATGGAGCGGATGACGCCGGCGCCGGCGTCGAGCTGAGCGTAGCCGACCGGCTCGGCCGCGGTCTCGGCGACGAAGAACTGTCGGGTGGCGACGCGCTCCCGGAGCTCCGACAGCGGCCGCGGATGCGCCCAGGCGGCGATCTGACGGTCGTCGTGATCGCCGCGGCCGCGCTCGCCGTTCACAGCGGCTGCGTGGATCGCCGAGATGTCCGCGGCGTCGTCGGGCACGGCCACGCGGACGACGATGGGTGAAGCCCTCATGCCCGTCGGATCGGCCGCCGGACTGAGAAGGTCATCGAGCAGGTCCGAACACCACCTCGAAGCGCTCGCAGACGACCGGCATGTCGGGTCGCGGCTCCCTGCCCGTCCCCTCGAGCTCGCGCGTGAAGAACTCCCGATGGACCTTGCGCCAGTACTCGAGCGAGCCGTCACCCTCGCCTTCGGTCGCCGCGAACTCCGGCGTGACCGCGTTGAACGGGAGCACCTCGACGGAGGTCGTGCGGATCACGCAGCGCGCCCGGCCCTCCCAGTCGGTGATCACACTCAGATCGCCCACTCGCGGCAGGGGCTCCTTCTCGAGCTCGTAGGCCCAGAGGCTGCCTGCCGTGGCGCGCTTGCGCCCGGACAGCACGAGCTCGGCGAGCTCGTCGGCCGACGCCTGATCGTCGCAGAAGTGCCAGGCGGAATACGAGGCTCCTGCGGCCGTCGCCTCGGGGCTCGTTGCCAGAAACGAGGCCCACATGTGCTCGACCGAGCCCGCGGCGCTGAGTGTCATCCGCATTGCCGCACGCCGAGAAGGGTCGAGCCCTCGCGCGGCCTCGGCATCCAGTCGTTTCGTCAGTTCGGCGTCGAGAGCCCTCGGATCGATGGCCTCAAAGCCGAGTCTCTCGTAGAAGGGCAGGTTCCACGGCACGTCGCGAAAGGTCGTGAGAGCAAGCTCACGGTGCCCACTGGCCGCCGCCCATTGCGCGACCGTTCGCACCAGGGCCGCGCCCACTCCGCGCCGGCCGTGCTCGGGAAGAACATCGAGCTCCTCGACGAAGACACGGCGGCGCGACGGCGCGACAAGGGCGAAGCCAACGGGGTCGCCGGCGCGATCGAGCGCGACCCAGAGAAGCCCGGCGGCCTGCGCCTGCCGCAGCTCGGCGAGCGGCGTCACGGCTTGCATGACTGTCTCGGGCACGTCCCAGCCGTGGAAGCGGCCGCCCGCCCGCAGCTCGATCGCCGGCAGGGCCTGCATGTGCTCTGGGCCGGGGCGAACGATCGTGTAGCCCGCCGTCACTGTGGTCTGCCGGGCCCGTCGTCTATGGGAACATCAGTTGCCAGGAGACACCGAAGCGATCCTGTACCCACGCGTACCTTGTCGCGAACGGGTAGTGGTTGAGCTCCATCATCACGCTGCCACCCTCGGAGAGCGCGGCGTAGAGCCGGTCCACTTCGGCCGCGTCCGGGCAGGTGACGAAGAACGACGTCGCCGGCGTGAAGGTAAACGACTGTTCGACGTGGCTGTCCATCGCCAAGACGAGCCGTCCGTTGAGCCTGAACCTGGCGTGGACGACCTGACCGGCGGGCCCGGGGTACTCCGGCCCGTAGCGCTCGATGAACTCGACGCCTGAGTCGTCAAACAGGCTGGTGTAGAAGCCGATCGCCTCTTCCGCCTGTCCGGCGAACATGAGCATGGTCGCGATCTGATCGTCCGCCATGAACTCTCCCTCCGCGCCTGAGCCCGGCGGCCGCGGCCGCCGGGCAATCACTGTTGCTGCCGTAGGTCGAGACCCATAGTGAGAGTGTGTCGATGCCGCGATTGCGACTCTACTACCGAACGCCTTTGCACGGCGAAGCTCACGCGTCTTGCCGCAAGCTCGTCGCCAGGGGAGCCGCCGTCGCCAGTCCGGCCGTGATGGGCAGCGCCGCCAGCGCCAGCGCCCGGGACGTACTCCGAGCACGGCGATGGCGGGACCGGCGATCGCAAGACCGATCACCTCGGCGATGGACCCAACGGCCGAGTCGAGGGCAAAGACGCGGCCGTGGGCTTCAGGTGCGATCAGGCGCTGCATCGTCGTCACGCTGACGACGCCGAAGATCATGCCGCTGACTCCCCAGAGGAAGGCGCCGGTGTAGGCGACCGCCATCCAGGTCGTGCCGACGAACAAGCAGGCGGCGAGACCATAGGCGCTCGTCGACGGTCCGAGAGCGCCCGGCGGGCGCCCAACCTGTCGACGACAACGCCGAGAAACGGACTGAGCACGGCCGACGGCGCGGCCCAGCAGATGATGAGCACAGAGACTTGCGTCGGACCGGCATCGAAGCGGTACGCGGCAAATCCCCAGAGCGCGACCGCCGAAGCCCAGCTGCCGATCGAGTTGACCGCCTCGGCCACGAACAGCGCCGCGAAGCGGCGGTCGCGAAGCGATGGCCGCACCGGCGCCATGACTACGGTCGGATCTCAGGCTGCGACAGGTCGGCGAGTATCCGACGGGCGTCATCGGCGTCGGTCGTCAGGACCTGCAGCTCCGCGGGACTGAAGACAGGAAGGTTCTGGAGCATCTCCCCCCGCACCGAGAAGAGGATGCCGGCTGACTGCAAGAGAGACTTGGCGACCGCCACCAGACCGGGGTCGCGACTGGAAAAGACGGTCACCAAGTCCGGACCCGTCTTGGAGCGGGGCTTGCGCGCGGGCAGGGTCTCGACCAGATCGACGCCGCAGTCGGCGCAACGGGTGAAACCCGGCACGTATTCGGCCTGGCACTGAGGACAGAACATCTCACGCCTCCGGTAGACCGGGGATCAGCCTTCTGCCGACGAAGAGGAAGTGCTCCGAAAGCGCGATGCCTTCATCCTCGGCGGCCGTCGCTTCCACCAAGTCGAGCCAGGCCCGCCGAACGTCTGGGGCGAGCTCGAGAAAGTGCTCCTGCCGACTCCCTGTGAACGACTCGAGGCCGACGAAGGCGAGCTCCTCGAAAGCGCCCGCGAACAAAGCACGGAACTCGGCTAGAGGCTGCATCCGCGCCGCGCCAGGAACTCGTCATAGTGTCCTGCGCCGACGCCGACGTCGGCCACGATGCTGCCGGGAGAAACGAAGCGCTCGAGGTAGCGCTCCGTCATCGCGCGCTCGACGGGACTGTGCCGCTCGAGTCGCGTGAGCTCGTACTCGAACGCGTCGTCGTCGTAATGCCTGCCCACCGCACGGTGACGGTCGTTCAGGCTATCCATTCCCTCGCTCCGATCCGGCCACGCGCTCGGTGATCGACGGGGGGAGTGCGGCCAGCGGCTGCCCTCGCTGGCCGTGTCGGCCGGGGCATCATCAGCCTCCGGCTCGGTCAGCTCGACCCAGTAGCGGCGCACTACGCAAGAGAAGAACTCCGAGTGGAACTCGCGCTCGAGCACGCCGCCGCAGGTCTCGATGGTCCGCCACGACGGCGGATTGTCGGCGTCCGCGCACAGCAGGACTCGCGTCAGCCCAAGACGCCGCGCCTCGGCCAGTCCCGCGCGCAGGCTGGCCACACCGTAGCGGCGACCACGACGGGCGGGCGGTACGTCGTAGCCTATGTGGCCGGCTTCCTCGGCCAGGAACGGCGTGCCGATTGTGTGCCTGACGCGCACGATCCCGACGATCTCCGCCGCCTGGTCGATCAGCCAACGGTGCGAGCAAGGCACGTAGCCCTCCGGAAGATCCAGGCCGCGCTCGTCGTCGTGCAAGCGCTGAACGTAGGTGCCGAAGTCAGCTCGCGCGGCGGCATAGAACTTGCCGTTCTCGGGGTCGTGGGCATCGTAGTCGTCCAGCATGGCCAGAAACGCGCCGCGCAGACCCCTGTCCGGCTTCGAGACGTCGAAGTTCAAGCTCCCCCGCCTGGTTGTGACGATTCCCCCGGTCGTCGTCGGCTCAGATCAGATGAAACGCGAGCCGGGCCAGGAGGTAGGCGACCAGCACGGTGATGACCACGCCCCGACCAGCCATGCCCCGCGGGCTCGCCCTCGACGACGCCTGGAGTACGCTTCGGCGGTCTGCCGCTCGTCGTCCTCATCGCGAGGCTGTGACGGCAGTTGACCCCGGTCTCCCGGCGGACCGTAGCCGATCAGCAACTTCCACCCCCTTCTGGGCAGCGAGTGCCCGGCGACCCACCGTCAGGCACACGACCTGCGCGCGCTGCGACTGGAGGATACGACTGTGGCGCCTGTCCGCGCCAGATGTGGGCCGCTGCTCGCCCTACAGCGGTTTCGTGGCCGGGCCCGCCTGCTTGCGCTGTCGCCTGATAGGCGTGGTCGGGGAAATATGCATCGGGTACGGCACATCGTCGAAGGCCACCGGGCTTCAGATAGTCCAGGCAGAGGCGAGCAGCCGCGCGACCTTGCGCCAGGCTTGAGCTTGGTCATCTGTCTCACCTCTGGCGGTAGTCCACGATCTCGACTTCCGCCGCGCCGGCTTCAGTCCAGCGGAAGCAGACGCGGAACTGGTCGTTGATGCTGATGCTGTGCTGACCGGCGCGATCGCCTCGGAGCCGCTCCAGCCGGTTGTCGGGCGGGACGCTCAAGTCGTCGAGACGTCTGGCGATCTCCAGATGGCGCAACTTGCGCCGCGCCACCGTTTCGACCACTTGGAGGCGTCGGACCTTGCAGCCCCTGGCCAGCGACTCGGTGTCGGTGTCGCGAAAGGAGATGATCACGCCGCTTTCATAGCGCGTCGCGTGAATAACGCAAGACGTGATGCCAGACGCAGCGCAGGGTCGTGTCTCGGCCTAACGGGACTGCATTTGAGCTGCGAGCGAGGCATCGCGGCTCGGCGAGAGCCTACTGCGAGCCAACGAACTGCTCGTTAGCCTGCCCGCTCAGGTGGTAGCATTCCAGTGCTACCAGACTGCGATCAGGGAGTGGAGATGACTCGCCGACTCAGGCTGCGGCAGGCCGGCGGCTCGATCGCCGCCACCCTGCCCAAGGACATGGCCGAGCGGATGCACCTGGCCGCCGGGGACAGAGTGCTCGCCGTCGAGACTGACCAGGGGATCCTGCTCACGCCCTACGACCCGCTCACCGAAGAAGCGCTGGCGATCGCCGGCGAGGTCACCGGCCGCTACCGTAACGCCCTGCGCAAACTGGCCGAGTAGGTGGTCGCCACGACACCGCGCTGGGTCGAGCGCCTGGTGGAGGAGGCCGTGCACGTCGACCTCATCCGTGAGCATGGCGGCCGCCTTGGCCTGCGTGATGAAGGCGCCCTGGAGGCGGCTCTCGCCCGCCCGCTGCAGCGCCTCGGCTATGGGCCCGAGGCAGACCTCGCCGAGCTGGCCGCAAGCTATGGTCACGGCCTCGCCTCGAACCACCCGTTCATGGACGGCAACAAGCAGATCGCATTCGTCACCATGGCGGTGTTCACGAGGCTCAATGGCAAGGCCATCGAGGCCCCGGAGGGCGAGGTCGTCGCCGTGATGAGCGCTCTGGCGGGGGGCCAACTCACCGAAGCGGCGCTTGCCCAATGGCTGCGCCGACGGCTGGTCGGCCGAGCGAAAAGACAGTCAGGCTAACGAATAGCGTTTGAGCAGCCGAGCGCCGCGGCTTCTGCTTGGCGCAATCCTCCGGCGAGCCTGATCGAAACGCTGGTTAGTCTGCGTCACCGCCGGCCTCGGCCTGAGCGAGGATCGCCTGGCACTCCCCGCGCAGCACGGGAACCTCACTCGTGGCGATGGCCCACACGACGGCGTCGTTCACGGCAGCGTAGTCGTGGGTCAACTGGTTGCGGAAGGCGACAATCCTGCGAGCGTGCGAGATGCGGCCGGAGAGACTCGGGTCGAGGCGCCGCAGCGAGCCGACTGCTTCGCCGATCAGGATGAGCTGGCGTCCGACGGCGGAGCGGGCCATGGGAGTCGTTTGGTACGCGGCGAAATCGACGTCCGCCAGGAAGCCCTCTATCGCGACGCAGGCGTCGACGACGTCGGCGAGGTAGGCGAGCGCATTACGCGGCATAGAGCGACTGCTTGGTGCGCGCGATCTCCCGCGCGATGTAGCGGTTCTTGACGGCGTCGGCCATGACGAGGTCGACCTCGTCGCCGAGCGTTGCGCGCAGGTCGTCGAGCAGACCGAAGTAGGCGTCGGCCAAGGCGTGAGGCTCCATGGCGGCGAACTCGACAAGGAGATCGATGTCGCTCTCGCCGGGCCGGAAGTCATCGCGGAGGGCTGAGCCGAAGACATCCAGGTGCACGACCCCGTAGCGAGCACAGAGCCTGGCGATCGCTTGGCGTTTGTCTTGCAGCACCTCGACCATGACGACACCTCCGCGGACATGCTACCTGTGTCTGTCGTGGCTGACCACAGCGGAGTCCCGACGCTGCCGACGCGGGTCAGACTAACGTCTCGGCATTTGAGCTGCGAGCGAAGCGCTCGTTTCTGGCGTACACATTCGGCGAGGCAGCTCGAAATGCTTGTTAGCCACGCGAACCCGCGGGCGGTTCATCCGGAAGCTGGGCCGAGTGCCAGACCGCCACGATCCAGACCGCGTCGTCCCTCACGCGGTAGAAGAACCGGTAAGGAGGGACAACCACCTCGCGAAACGGCAGCTCTGGGAACTCCGGCAGGACGCGGCCCGACTCGGGGTAGTCGGCGAGGCGGGAGAGCGAGGTCGCGGTCCGGGCACGCAGGAGGCGCGCCGCCTCAGGGTTGTCGGCGGCGACATAGGAGATCGCCGCCAGAAACTGGGCGCGAGCCTGTGGGGTGAAGAGGACTGCCCGCTTCACGCCCTGCCGAGCAGGTCGTCGGCCTCGGCCAACACGGCAGCAAGATCATGCCCTGTGCCTGCCTCGATCTCGACCTCGCCTCGAGCGAGCTGCCGCAGGATGGCAAGCTCGCGCTGGGTACGGGCGTAGGTCTGCGTGCTGAGCATGACCGCGGCCGCGCGGCCGCGCTGCGTGATGAAGACCGGCTCCTGCGAGGCCGACGCCCGCTTGATCACGGCGGCGGCGTCTTGGCGAAGTTCGGAAACGGGCACGATGTCGGGGACTGATGCCATCAGCGGTACCTCCTACAGTACAACCAAGAGTAACACGAGTGTACCCAGGAGGCCAGGGACGAAGCTGTGGCTAACAGTGATTCTGCCTACTGCGTAAAGTCGGCTCGCCCATCTCGGCCGGGTGGCGCAGTTCGTGAAAGTGGATGAAGCGGCGGACCCAGAGGCAGTAGGCCTGCTCGGTCCGCTTGCTGTAGTGGCGCGAGCGCAGGGCCAGGCGTAGCTGGTCGAGAAGGCGGGGCGGGCCGCTGGGAGCGGTCGGGCCCCGAGAGACCGCCTGATGAGCGGGTGCCTCTCCAGGCGTCGCCCCACGCGGAGTCGCCCCACGCGGAGTCACCCAACGACCGGGTGTTCCGGGTCGGCCTTCCGGGCACGGCGGCAGCTTGGGCGCTGATGGCAAGTGAGTCGACACAGCAGTATCTTCGGCCGTGCCGTGGGCCGGTCAAGGCCGGCCGGACGAGCGTCACCTTCTTGGGCGGCGATCGTCGCCGAGACGCGGCCGCCGTCGCCGAGACGCGGCCGCCGTTGCTGAAACGCAAAGAGGGCGGGGGTGCGGGCGAATGCCTGCACCCCCGCCACCCGTCGCTCTCCCTTTCGCGCGCCGGCAGCGCTTGCCGGCAGCGCGCGCCGGCGCGGGACTCAGATCCCCAGCGCCGTCCTCTTGCGCCTCGATGTGCGCCAGCATGGCGGCCGACGGCCTCGACCGGGTCGGTCTCGACGGCGAGCTTGCCGCCGGTCACGCCCGGCAGGTCCTCGGTGAGGAGCTTGACGAGGCGCGGGGCGCCGCGTCACGAAGGGCACCGGGTTGACGTGCACGTACATGCCGAAGGCCAGCGCCGCGACGGCGTCGATGGTGGCCTTCTGCTCCATGTACTCGGGGGCCGTTGCCACAACGGGCAACGCCGGCACGTCGACCCCGAGGGCGTCGGCGATGGCGCCGACCAGCAGCATGATGCGGCCGGTGTCGGTGCAGGTGCCGAACGAGCAGGACCGGCGGGAATGCCGAGCAGCTCGCAGACGGCCTTCAGGCCGGGGCCGGCGAGCTCCTTGGCCTCGGGCGCCTCGAGACCGGCGACCTGGACGGCGGCGTTGCCGCAGCCCATGGCCAGCACGAGCACGTCGTTCTTGATGAGCTCGCGGGCCACGGCGACCGTGTTGCTGTCCTGGCCGGAGTCGCGCAGCGTGGTGCAGCTCACGAGGCCGGCGACGCCGCGCAGCGTGCCCTTCTTGATCACGTCGAGCAGCGGGTCGAGCGAGCCGCCGAGCGCGCGCGAGGATGCTCTCGGTCGAGAAGCCGGCGACGGTGTCGCCCGTGCGCAGGGCAGGCTTGCCGTTGCCGCGGGCGGCGCGCTGCGGGTAGTTGCCGATCGCCCTGGCGATCAGCTCCTGGGCCTGCTCGCCGGCCTTGGCGGGGTCGAACACGACGGTAGGCTCGGCGCCCGGAATGCCCATCAGGTCGCTGACCGGGATGAGCAGGGCGCCGTGGGCGGCGCAGGTGGCGGCCAGCGTGGGGACGGTGCAGTTCATGTCGGCGGCGAAGACGTCGATGGCGCCGGTGGCGACCGCCATCTCCTGGTTCAGCCAGTTGCCGGTGAGGCCGACGAAGACGTCGTCGACCGGGAAGCGCTGGACGAGCTCCTGGCCGGTCTCGATGCTGCCGACGATGCGCAGGCCCTTGGCGCCCGCTGCGCGGGCCTTGGCCTGCGTCGCCGCGTCGTGGGCGGCGGCGATCAGGGCGGCGCCGATCATGGGCTCGTGGCCGTTCACGACGATGTTCACGTAGCTGGCGTCGAGAATGCCGAGGTCGACCTTGATGGCGTGGGGCGCGGGCGTGCCGAAGAGGGCGTCCTGGGCCGAGCTCGAGCGGCACCTGGGCGCCGTAGGCGGTGGCGATGCCCAGGCGCAGGCCCTTGACGGCCAGGCGAGAGTAGTCGCCGTCGATGTTGGTCATGCAGCTCGTCGTGGCAGCGGCTTGTTTTCGTGCGAGCACGCCGCCGGGCATGATGCCGAGCTTGCGCCAGGCCTCGACGCGGGGCGCCGGCGCGAAGCGCCGCGACCAGCGGCGACTCCTCGTGGTGGTCGCGGTTGAACTCGGCCCAGATGGTGTCGGCGACGCGCTTGGCCAGCGTGTCGCTGGGCTCGAGCGCGACGCCCGCGGCGCGCGCCAGCAGCTCGAGCTTGCTCCAGTCCTTGATCTCGTAGGTGCCGCCGGGCTTGGCCTGGGCGAGGGTCTTCATCACCTCGCCGGCGTGGTAGGTGTAGGCGGCGGTGCCCATCGTGTTCTGCAGCAGGAAGCCGCGCATGGCCATGCCGTCGGCGTCGATGCCGCAGACGCCGCGCGGCGCCTTGGCGGTGATGCGGCACGGGCCCTGCGAGCAGATCGAGCAGCGGATGCCGCCCTCGCAGAACTGGCAGCGCCTGTCGCCCTGGGCCTGCATGCGGTCGAAGACGGTGTCCTCGCCGGCGGCCCTGCTGCGCTCGAGCATGGTGTTCACCGAGCCGTGCAGGCTATCGCGTGTTCCCGTGGTCTCCATGGTCCTCCTTCGTGGGGATGATCCGTCGTCCCGGCTCGCGCGGCGGCCGCTCGCGTGGCGACCGCTCGCGTCCAGGAATCGTCAACCGTGAATGAGCTGCGGCAGGCACTTGACGCACACCCAGTCGCTGCGGCCCTCGGTGCGCACTGGCAGCAGCGGGCTGTCCATCTCGCTGCGCCCGCAACTCATGCAGGTCTGCGTCATGACCGCGCCGGCGGCGAGCTTGGCGGCCATCTTCTCGGCGGCGGCTTCGTCGTCGAACTCGGGCGCTTCGCGCTGCTCGATCGTCAGCGCGCCCTCGGGACAGACGGCGAGGCAGAAGCCGGCGCCGTCGCAGAGCTCCTCCTTGACGACCCTGGCCTTGCCGTCGATGAGCTCGATCGCTCCCTCGGCGCAGGGCATGACACACAAGCCGCAGCCAGTGCAGAGCTCCTCGTCGATGTGGACGATGCTGCGGGTGACGATCGCCATGAGTCGGCTCGCTTTCTCTCGAGGGGCCCGCCGGGAGGCGAGGCTCCTGGGCGCTGGGGTTCGGGCAGGGCGTCCCTGCAGCCCAACGGTACCCGCAACGGTCGGCGCGCTCCCTTGACTTGCGTCAAGCGCGGGCCGTGAGTGTGCCTTCAGTCGGGGGGGTGGGGTGTCGTGCGGCCTGAACAACGCCCGCCGCGCGCGCTTACTGCCGGGCGAGGCGCTCCAGCGCGGGCCGGTTCAGCACCTCGAAGGCGTTGCCGTCCACCGCGATCAGGCCGCCGCGCACGAACCGCTTGAGCGTACGGCTGAGGGTCTCGGGCACGGTGCCCAGGCGCGCCGCCAGCTCCTGCTTGGCGAAGGGCAGGCGACAGTCCGTCGGCGAGCCCTGCTCGCCGCAGAGGTCGAGCAGATAGCGCGCGAGGCGGGCCGGCACCGGCAGGAGCAGCTCCTCGACCCGCTGGTTGAGCATGACGAGCAGGTGGGCCATGGCGGCGATGATGCGCAGCGCGAGCTCGGGCTCGGCCAGCATCAGCAGGCGGAAGTCGTCGCTGCCGAACCGGTACAGCCGACTCGCTTCCATGGTCTCCGCGGTGGCGGGATAGGTGTCGGTGAACAGCACCGATTCCCCGAAGGTCTCGCCGACGCGCACATGGCGGATGGTGGCCCTGCGCCCGTCGCGCAAGGCCTTGAGGACTTTCACGGAGCCCTCGGCCAGCAGGTAGAAGGCGTCGGCCGGGTCGCCCTGCAGGAAGACGGCGGCGTCGCCCGGCAGCGAGACCGGCCGGGCGATGGCGGCCAGCGCGCCGAGCTGCTCGCCGGAGAGGCCGGCGAGCAGCGGCGCGCGTCTCAGGTCGTCGACGGTCACGCGTTTCTCCTGAAAGACCCAGTCCGACACCAGGCTGAGTATAGCCGGGCGGCGAACGCTCCCGTCCGAGTCCCCCGTTGCCCGGTCTGGCAACGCGTGATGGAGGCAGAACAGAAGAAGAACGCCGATACACAGGGACGTATGCACCGATGCCGTATATGTTGTCCGGCGGTGGGCGTGTGCTTGGGGAGAGACCGAGGGAGAGCGTCGTCGTGACTGGGGACCAGAACGGGTCGGTCGTGTGTCTGCGTCTGCCGCTCAAGCGTGCATCCGCCCACCTGCTGCGCAGGTCCCTCGCGCGTCACCTCGCGCAGAACGACGTGCCGCGCCCCGCGGCCGCCGACGTGCTGCTGGCGGCCGACGAGGCCTATGTCAACGCCTTCATGCACAGCGGAGACGTCGGCGGCGAGGTCGACGTGCGGGCCGAGGTCCGGGCCGGTCGCGTGCTCCTCGAGATCAGTGACGGCGGCTGCGGCTTTGAGCTCGGCGCGGTCGACGTGCGGTCGCGGCCCGATCCCTTCAAGGCGCACGGTCGCGGCCTGTTCCTCATCCATCATCTGATGGACGACGTGAACGTGCGCGCCGGCGGCGCGGGTGGCCGCGGCACGTGCGTGCGCATGGTCAAGGACTTTCGGCCGCGGCCTTCGACGGCCGCCTCGGCCACGAGCTGACCCCCGGTTCGCCGGCTCGCCGGAGGGCGCCTGCCCGACGGGAGCATGGCGCGCGGCCATGGCGGAACGCCACCTCGCGGCGCTGGACCATCGCCTGAGGGTATGATCGTCTTGCGTGGCCAATGCAGGAGCCATCACTGGCCACGGCACGAGAACGCCAGGGCTCGGGCCGACGAGGAGCGCCGTCACCTCATGGCTTGGTCGGGGTCGGACGCAAGCGCCGAAGGGCGCCGCTTCCCACGGGTGCTGCGTGGCATCGTGTGGTTGCGCGACCACCACGATCTGGTGGTACGGCTAACCGTAGCCGGCATCGCCACGTCGTTCATTCTCGATCTCGTCATCCCCGGGTACGCGATCGCCGGGTTCTATCTCGTGCCTCTTCTGCTGGTCGCCTTCGCGCTCCGCGAGCGCCGCGCCGTCGTGATCGTCAGTGTCGTCTGCCTGGGTCTGACCGTGACCGCCATGCTCATCCAGGGCCGCGCCAATGCGCAGAACATCCTGCTGGTCTGGTTCGGCGCGCTCGCCGGAGCCGGCCTGATCGCCCTGGGATACCTGTACAACCGCTTCGACCAGCTCTACGAGACGGAACGATCGACGACCGCCAGGTTGCACTCCCTGACCTCCCAGCTCCAGCGCCTGCAGGAGGTGTCGGTGCTGAACTCCGACAGGCCGCTGTCGGAGCTGCTCCTCGACATCGTCGGGCAGGCGCGCCAGCTCCTCGGCAGCGATGGCGGCAGGCTGTTCCGGCTCGAGCCCGCCGACGGTCTCCTGACGCTCCAGGCGGCGACCGGCCTGCCGGGCGACCCCGACGAAGATGCTTCGCTGCCGATCGGGCGCGGGCCCGTCGCTCAGGCCGTCGCGGAGCGGCGGCCGGTGGCCGTGCCCGACCTCGGGGCCGTGGGCAGCGACGAGCGCGAATGCCACGGTGCTCCTTCGGCGCTGACGGATTGTCGCGCCTGCCTGGCCGTGCCTCTGGTCGTGCGGGACGACGTGTACGGCGTGATCGCTCTCTACTACCAGGAGCCCAGGGCGTTCGGCGACCAGGACGTCGGTCTTGCCTCGTCGTTCGGCGACCAGGCGGCCCTCGCTATCGAGAACGCCCGGCTGCGGGAACAGGTGGAACGTAGCGCCGTGGCGGCCGAGCGCTCTCGTCTCGCGCGCGAGCTCCACGATTCGGTGACGCAGTCGCTGTTCGCGGCCGGCCTCAAGGCCGAGGCTCTCCTGAAAGCGTCGGACCTTACCTCCTCGGAAGCGCGCGAGAGCCTCCGCGACGTACAGCGTCTCACCCGGGGCGCCCTGGCGGAGATGCGCACGCTGCTGCTGGAGATGCGCCCGGGGACCCTCGCACAATCGTCGCTCTCGGATCTGCTGGAGCACGTGGTGCGGGCCACCGAGGCGCGGACCCGCGCGTCCATCCGGCTCACCGCCGCCGCTTCCCGGCCGCTGCCGTCCGACGTCACCATCGCGCTCTATCGCATCGCCCAGGAGGCGACGAACAACGTGGTGCGCCATTCCCAGGCCCGCGACGTCTGGGTGACGCTGACGAGCTCGGATGAGGCGGTGGAGCTCGTCGTCGGCGACGACGGGCGCGGGTTCGACCCGGCGACCGTGGGGCCCGAGCAGCTTGGACTGAGGATCATGCGCGAACGCGCAGAAGCGGCGGGAGCGAGTCTGAGGATCGACAGCACGACGGGCCAGGGCACTGTGGTCACCGCCACGTGGTCGGCCGAACGGGGGTGAGGCAGTGAACGACCACGCCACGGTGTTCTCCGGTCCGATACGGGTCATGGTCGTCGACGACCACGCGCTCGTACGCAGCGGACTGGAGAGCATCCTGCAGCTTTTCGACGACATCGATCTCGTCGCGCAGGCCGACAGCGGAGCGGCGGCCGTGAGCATGTGCGGGCAGATCAGGCCCGACGTCGTGCTCATGGATCTCGTCATGCCCGGCATGAACGGCGTCGCCGCGACCGAGGAGATACTGCGTCAGTATTCGCAGACGAAGGTGCTCGCGCTCACGAGCTTCTCCGACGAGGAGCTGATCGAGGGCGCGCTGCGCGCCGGAGCGATCGGCTACCTCCTCAAGAACATCAGCGGAGAACAGCTTGCGCAGGCCATTCGCGGCGCGTACGCGGGCAAGTCCACGCTGGCCCCGGAGGCGGCCGAGGCGCTGATCCGCGTGGTCTCGACCCCGGGCTCCCCGGGCGGCGATCTCACCAGGCGCGAGCGGCAGGTGCTGACGCTCGTCGCCGAAGGGCTGTCCAATGCCGACATCGCCGACCGGCTCGTGATCAGCCGATCCACGGTCAAGACTCACGTGAGCAGCCTCATCGCCAAGCTCGGCGCCTCGAGCCGCACCGAAGCGGCCACGATCGCCGTGCGGCACCGCCTCATCTAGCGCCGCCACCGTCCAGCGACCGACCAGAAGTTCGGCCGACTGACCGATGGCGAAACCGCCTGTCGGCCCGATGCGGCCGGCCGTCCTGGGCGCGTACTCTGGGGTCGGAGACAAGGCAGGCAAGTCGCGTCCGACGCCGCCGTTCCGGCCGACCCGCCCGGTCCGGCCGGCAGCAGCTCAGTGGCGCAGCGAAAGGGAGCGGCCGACCATGTTCGAGAGGATCATCCTGGCCGTAGACGGCTCGGACCAGGCGAGAGGAGCCATCGCGACCGCCATCGACCTCGCCGCCAAGTCCCGGGGCGAGGTCCTCGTCGTACACGTGCACGACATGGGCCTCGTGTCTCGCGAAACGACCGACCTGGAGACTCAGGATGAGGCGCGTCTTCTTACCGAGGCCGCTCTTGAAGTGGTCGTGGAGGCCGGGGTGAAAGCGCACAGCGAGCTCAGGGCCGCCCGGTCGTCCGATGTGGCGAAAGAGATCCTGCACGCCGCCAAGGGCTTCGACGCCGACAGCATCGTTCTGGGCTCGCGGGGGCTCGGAGAGTTTGCCGGGCTGCTGCTGGGCAGCGTCGCTCACCGGGTGATCCAGCTGGCCGACTGCCCGGTGATCGTGGTCCGCGCCGCCGCCGTCGTTGCGGACCATGATCGCGGCGAGGGGCAGACCGTGACCGCGTGACGCGGGCGGGGTCCGAGTCGCGAGCGGAGGGGGACGCATGAACGACCTCTGCGAACTTGCTCGCCTGACCGATCTTGGGCGGCTGTACGACGTGAAACACGCTCTGGAAGCCCGCGGCATCGAGGCCGAGATCTGGGGTGACTGGGTCGGCGGCAAGCGGTACTCGGGGAACCGCCGGACGCCACGTCTGATGATCCGGCAACGGGACCTCGTGTACGCGCGATGGGTGGCGAGCGCGGCCGGGCTCGATGTCTGGCCCGACGAATCCGGCGAGGGCGAGGCAAGCCTTGCGCAGTTGATCGGGTCCCTCAGCGGCAAGGCAGGGTGAGGGGGCGATCGACGATGGACCACATCGACCTGGTGGTGGTCGCCGCCGGCGTCGCGGTCACCGTCGCCTCGATCGTGATGGGCGCCTGGCTCGATCTGCGGCCGCGCAAGAGCGACCGCGATGATCACGGCAAGACGCGGGACGCCGGCTGAGCCGGCCACGCCGGCGCCGCGCGCGTCCTGCGCGAAAGGGGGCGGCAGACGATGTTCGAGAAGATCGTCCTGGCCGTTGACGACCTGGATCAGGCGAGAGGAGCCATCGCGGCCGCGATCGACCTCGCCACCAAGTCACGGGGCGAGGTCCTCATGGTGCACGTGCACGACAGGGGATTCGTGTCGCGCGAGGCCGTCCGCCCGCGGACGAACGACGACAGGCGGGCGCTCACTGAGGCCGCCCTCGATTTCGCGTCGAGCAAAGCGATGAGAGTGCGCGGCCTCAGGGTCGAACGGTCTGCCGAGGTGGCGAACGCGATCCTCCGTGCCGCTTGGGACTTCCGTGCGGACACCATCGTGGTGGGCTCGCGCGGCACCGGAGGCTTTGCAGGACTGCCGCTGGGTAGCGTTGCGCACAGGGTGATCCAGCAGGCCGACTGTCCGGTCGTCGTCGTGGGCGCTGCCGCGGCTTCTGTCCCGGTCCAGGCTCGAGGCGAGGGACGCGCGGCGACCGCAGCCTGACGCGGGCGCGGCCGAGGCGCAGGCGGCGAGGGGGCGCGTGGTGCGGGCCACCGGGCGAAACAGACTGGCGCGGAGCGCACGGTGAGGGAGTTCAGTGACGACCAGCTCGTGGACTTCGTTCTCGGTCTGGGGACAGACCGGGGGCTCAAGGACGCCATGCGTGAGGAACCCGGATTGCGCCGCCGCTATCGCGCCCTGAAGTCGGAGCTGCGCGGTCTCGACGACGAGTTCTCCGAGCTCCTCACGAACGAGTCGCCCGATATCCTGAGCCGGGAGTCGTGGCGCATCCTTCTGGCCGTGGATGGATCCGGCGGTTCGCGCAAGGCGACCCTGGCCGCATTCGCGCTCGCGTCGCGAGGCGAGTGTGTGGTTGAGGTGTTGCACGTCTGCGAGCATGGGCAGCCCATGGGCCGGGCCGGCTCTTTGGCCGGCGAGACTCCGGCAGAGGCGGCGGCCTTGATCGCCCCCATCGTCGGCGAGCTGCGCGGCCGGGGGGTGACGGTCCGGGGGCAAGCTGCGTAGCTCGCCTGCCGGCCTGGTGGCCAGGAACATACTCTGGGAGGCCGAGGAGATCGGGGCCGACCTCATCGTGATCGGCGCAAGCGCATCGTCGCGGCTCGCCGCACTATGGGCACCCAGGGTCGCCTCCGCGGTGGTCCGCAAGGCCGCGTGCCCAGTGCTCGTGGTCCGCTGACGGGGCAGGCTGCCCGATGTCCGCGCCGGGCCACCGCCCGGATCCAACGCCGCCCGGATCTGACGCCGCCCCCGTTTGACGCCGCCGAAGGCGTCGACTAGTGTTGGCGGCGTTCTCCCGGTTCGTGGGAAGCCGGTGCAAGACCGGCGCTGCCCCGCAACTGTGACCGCCGACGAACGCCGCACACCGCCACTGCCCCGCGGGGTGGGAAGGCGCGGCCAGTAGGACGAAGCGGCAAGCCAGGACACCGCGGTCCGGGAGTCACTGCGTTACATGCCTCGTGGGAGGGCTGCGGTGGTCTCTTCACCCGAAGACCCGACTCGGCTCGTTCTCGTGCTGGGCGGCGCGCGCGGCGGCAAGAGCACGTTCGCCGAGCGCCTCGCCGCGCGGCGCGCTGACGATGGTCGTGTCACCTACCTGGCCACTTCTCAGACCAACGACCAGGAGATGGCGGCCCGCGTGGCCGCGCATCGCGCCGCCCGGCCCGCCGCCTGGGTCACGCTCGAGTGCCCGCTCGACGTGGCGGCGGCGGTGCGCGGCGCCGGCGCTTCCGGACCGGTCTTCCTGCTCGACTGCGTCACGTTCTGGGTCAGCAACCTCATGTTCTCGGCGGGCGACCTGGGCGGTACGGTGCCCGAGGGCCTCGGCAACTTCGACAAGGCGTTCATCCCGCGCGAGGTCGAAGAGGCGGTGGCCGCGCGTATCGGCGGCGCCCTCGACGAGCTGCTCGCCGCCCTGCGCGAGACCGGCTCGACCATGATCGCGGTCTCCAACGAGGTCGGCCTGGGAGTCGTCCCCGAGTACCCCATCGCTCGTCTCTACCGCGACGAGCTTGGGCGCGCCAACCGGCGCCTGGCCGAGGCCGCCGGCGAGGTCTACCTGCTGGTCGCCGGCATCCCTCTCGAGATCAAGGCGCTGGCCGCCGATCCGTTCGCCGCCTCCGAAGGGGATCCGACCGGCCCCGCCCCGCGCGCGCTGCGCCTCGCCCCGCGACCGCCCTCGCCGACAGAAGAGGAGCACGACGAATGACCGACCAGCTCGCCCAGACCATCGCCCGCATCCAGCCGCTCGACCGGGCGGCGATGGGCGCCGCCGAGGCGCGCCAGCTCCAGCTCACCAAGCCGCCCCGGGCGCTCGGCCGGCTCGAGGCGCTCTCCATCCAGCTGGCCGGCATCACCGCCAAGCCGCGGCCCCGGCTCGTTCACAAGCTCGTGGCCGTCATGGCCGCCGATCACGGCGTCGTGGCCGAGGGCGTTTCGGCCTTCCCCGCCGAGGTCACACCGGGGATGGTCATGAACTTCGTCGCCGGTGGCGCCGCGATCAACGTGCTCTCGCGCCAGATCGGCGCGCGCGTCCTGGTCACGGACGTGGGCGTCAACGCCGACCTCTCCGCCGCCGTCGGCGTGCGCCAACGCAAGGTCCGCATGGGCACGGCGAACATGGCCGTGGGCCCGGCGATGAGCCGCGACGAGGCGCTGCAGGCGATCGCCGCGGGCATCGACCTGGTCGACGAGGAGCTGCGCAACGGGCTCGACATCGTCGCCACCGGCGACATGGGCATCGGCAACACGACCGCGAGCTCGGCGATCATCGCCGCCCTGACCGGACTGCCCGTCGCCAGGGTCACCGGACGCGGCACCGGCATCACGGCCGAGGCGCTGACGGGCAAAGTGGCCGTCATCGAAAAGGCGCTCGCCGTCAATAAGCCCGACCCGAGCGACCCAGTCGACGTGCTGGCCAAGGTCGGGGGGCTCGAGATCGCGGCCCTGACCGGCGTCGTGCTGGGTGCGGCGGCCAACCGCGTGCCCGTCGTCATGGACGGCTTCATCTCGGCCGCGGCCGTGCTCTGCGCCGTGCGTCTCTGCCATGAGGCCGTCGACTACATCCTGCCGAGCCACGTCTCGATCGAGATCGGCCACCAGGCTGTGCTCGACGAACTGGGTCTCATCCCTCTCTTCGATCTCGAGATGCGGCTCGGCGAGGGCACCGGCGCGGCGCTCGCCATGGGCATCATCGAGGCGGCCGCCCGGATCCTCGACGAGATGGCGACCTTCGAGAGCGCGGGCGTGGCCGGCGATCCCGGCGAGGCCGACTCCGACCTGCGCCGCTAGGGCGCGGCGGCTCCAGAGCCTGCGACCGAGGCAGCGGCACCCGATGAGCGACGACCACGAGACCGACAAGACCGCGTCTGCTTCGTCAGCAGGCGGCGGGGCCGCGCCACCGGCGGCGCCGACCGCCCGGGGCGCGCGCGGGTGGCTTGCCACCCGCGCGCGCCACCTCACGCTCGCCGTGACCTTCCTCACCGCCCTGCGCCTGCCCGACGCCGGCGCCGCGGCGGCTCCCATCGACCTGTGGGCGAGCATGGGCTTCTACCCGCTGGTCGGCCTCCTTCTGGGCCTCTCGGCTTGGGGCGTTTACGCTGTCTTGCTCTACGCCGTGACGCCGCTGGTCGCCGCCGCTCTCGTGGTCGTCGCCCTCGAGCTCGTCACGCGGGCGCTGCATCTCGACGGACTCATGGACACGGCCGACGGCTACCTGAGCGGCGCGCCGCGCGAGCGCGCGCTCGAGATCATGAAGGACAGCCGGGTCGGCGCCATGGGCGTCTTTGCCGCCGTCGCCGTCATCGTCGTGAAGGTGAGCGCGCTCGCTTCGCTCGCGCGCCCCGGCGCCGCCCTGGGTCTGCTCGTCGGCCTGAGCGCGGCGCGCCTGCTGCCGGCGCTCGACGTGCGCTTCTTCGCCTACGCCCGGCGCGAAGGCACCGGCGCGGCCTTCGCCGGCGCCGGCACCACGAACGGCCCGGTCGTGGCGGCGGCGGCGATCGCCGCCGCCGCCGCCCTTGCCACCGGCGCTCTCGCCCACGGCGGCCTCGGCGGTGCGTTCCTGGGTCTCGATCTGGGCGCCACGGCGGTGGCCGTGGCGCTCGGCGTGCAGGCGCTCGTGGGACGCCGCCTCGGTGGCCTCACCGGTGACGTCTACGGTCTGGGCATCGAGCTCGCGGAGGCGCTGGCGCTGGTCGGCGCCGTGATGATCGTGCGATGAAGCTCTACCTCGTACGTCACGGGCGCTCGGCGGGCAACCTGCCGGGCCGGATGACCGGCTGGAGCGAACATCCGCTGACTCGCCTGGGGACCGCCCAGGCGCGCCGCGTGGCCGCCCGGCTGGCGCCGCTCGGACCGATGCCCGTCTACGCGAGCGACCTGCCCCGGGCGCTCGACACGGCTCGCCTCATCGCTGCCCGGTGGGCGCCGGCTCGAGAGAGCGCGACGGCGGCGAACGCCGAGGCGGCGTCGGTGGCGGTCGGGGTCTTCCCCGACCGCCGCCTGCGCGAGATCGATCTCGGCGACTACGAGGGGCGGTCGTGGGACGAGTTCTCCGCCGACCGCGATCTCGCCGCCGCGTTCTTGCGCGAGCCGTTCGGCACGACATTGCCCGGCGGCGAATCTCTGGCGATGGTCCGCGAACGCGTGGTCGCTGCCTTCGACGAGATCGTGCGAAGAGAGCATGCCGTCGCCTGCCTCGTCGTCTCACGACGGTCCGATCCGCACGATCCTGAACCATGTGCTCGAGGTGCCGCCGGAGCGCCACTGGGCGATCTCGACCAGTCACGGCGGTCTGAGCCTGCTCGAGACGAACGGCGACTGGGTCAGCGTGCGGTTCGTCAACGACACGAGCCATCTTCGCGGCCTCGCCGCGGACCCCGACGGCGTGGCCGCCGCCGAGGCCCCGGCGCGGGCGCTCGAACCCTCGGCCGAGCAGCGGGGCGAAGGCGCGGGCGAACCCCGGCGCGAAGGCGCGGGCGAACCCCGGGGCTGAAAGCCCGCCTGTCCGGCAGCGATCGCGCGCCCGCGCCGGGCCCCGCGTTTGACCGGGGCGCGTGGGCTGGGTACCTTTGCTGAGCTGGACGGCCGACCCGTCCGGTGGCGCCCGGTTGCCCGTACTGTCGCCGCCGGTCGGCGCACAACGGTCGCGGATCACGTGGGAGCTGCAGGATATGCAAGAGGCGAGCACCAGACGACGCGCCTTGGTCCGCGGTCTGCGGAGCCGCTCGCCTTTGGTCCTCGTCGCGGCGGCCCTGCTCACCATACTCACTCTCGCCGGTCTGCAGTGGTTCGTGGCCAGCGGCGCCTTCACGGTGATCCCCGAGCGGCTCATGCTGCGCATTCCCAACGACGACTACGTCAACATCTCCTACCGGATCGCGGACCTGAAGCGCAGGCCGCCGACGACGACCGTCGTCTACCTCTTCGGCGGCTCCGGCACCATGGAGATGATCCGCAGCGAGAGCACCCTGGCGAGCGCGATCTCGGCCGACTCCGGCGCCGGCGTCGACGTCGTCAGCCTCGCGGCCCACAACCAGAGCATCGGCCAGACGCTGTCGCTCGTCGACAACCTGCCGGCCGGCCACGGGCTGCTGGCGATCGGACTGTCGCCGAACCGGCTCATCGCGGCGCCCAGCAGCGACGCCAGCCAGGTCTCGGGCTCGCCTCTGGCTCTGACCAGCTCCCGGCTCGCCGCGGAGCTGGTCGGCCGCACCTCGCTCAAGAAGCCGCTGCCCGGACTGCTGCCGGGCATGTTCGACTTCGCCGTCTCGTACTTCAATCAGCGCATCTTCACGAGGACGCCCGACCTGTCGCCCATCACCTACGCCGACCACTACTACACCGACGGTCCGATCGCGAGCCCCTCGGCCAAGGCTCAGGGCAGCGTCGCCGAACTCGCCCGCGAGAAGCCCCTCTATGCCGCCAACGCCGCCTACAACCTGGCGGTCCTCGCCGAGGTCGTCCGTCTGGGCCGCGAGAAGGGCTACGCCGTGACCTTCTTCGAACAGCCTCTCGGCCCCGAGGCGAGCGGGCCGGCATGGGACGCCTATCTCCACCTATCGCCACGACATCGCCGGCGTCGCCCGGCAACTCGGCGTGTCCGACATTGCCGTCAGCCCCAGGCCGGGCTGCGCGCCAACGACTTCGCCGACCTGTTCCACCTCGTCGACTCGGGCCGCGACAAGTGGACACCTCCTCTGGCGCGCGGTCTGGCGGCCGTTCTGACGAAGGGCGGTTAGGCCGCGCGGCCGTCCGCGCGGGGTTGACGCGCCGGGGATAGGTTGATAATTTCTCTCAACTGTGACCCGGAGCCAGCGGTCATCATCATCCCCGCCCGCCACGTCGGCGCCGGCGACCGCCGACATTGACGAGGTGTTTCGCTCCACACGGCACCCCCATGACCCGCCAGCGCCGGCAGGTCTGGGAGCTCTTCGCTCTGGGCTCGCGGGCCGCCACCGTCGCCGAGGCGGCCGAGGGGTTGTGCGAGGCCGGCATCGGCCAGGCGACCGTCTACCGGACGGTGACGCTGCTCACCGACCTCGGCCTGCTCGTCCGCGTGCAGGACCGCCGCGGCGACATCGGCTTCACGGCGCCGCCGATCGGCCATAGCCATCCGCTCGTCTGCGGGCTCTGCCGCCGTGTGGTGCGCTTCGACGGCGAGGGTGACCTGACGGTGCTCGAGGCCAGGCTGTCCGCCGAGACCGGCTTTGCCATCTACGGGCACCATCTCGAGGTCTATGGAGTGTGCGCGGAGTGCGGTGGCGCGGCCGGCGGAACGGGGCCATGACCGCGCCGTCGCCCGGCCACGGTGCGGAGCTCGACGTGGTCGCCGGCCGGGCGTTCTTCGCCTCGTGGAGCGGCGGCAAGGACAGCTGATCCTGCGGAGCCTGGCCGCCGAGAGGGAGCGCGGTGATCAGGGCGAGCAGGCGCGGCATGAGCGTGAGCCCCTCGATGTCGGCGACGTCGCGAATGCTGCGCTCGAGGCTGGAGGCCAGGTACGCGGAGAACCAGGCCGGCCGGCGGTCGGGGACTCGGGAGACGACCTCGGGGAACCCACCGGCCACAATCTGCCCGAGCAGCTTCGCGCGCGAAAGCCGGATGCCAGACGCGGCCATGTGGTCGCCCGAGAACGCTGAAATCCTTGCCGGTGTCGGCGATCTCCTGTTGAGCGAAAGGCCAGAGCGTGGCCTGCTCCATGCGGCCAACGACGGCGTCGGCGACGTGCGGCAGCAACAGGAGCTGCGCGGACCCGGTCAGCAGGAACCGTCCGGGCTGCCTGTCGCGGTCGACGGCAAGCTTGACACACGAGAAGATCTCCGGCGCGCGCTGGAACTCGTCGAGCACGACTGGCCCCACGATGGACTCCAAGAAGAAAGAGGGGCGGGCCTCACGGCCCGCCCCTCTTTCAAGGCGTGGCGTCCCTTGCCCCGGCTTACCGGTTGACGGTGCCCTCCCAGGTGCTGATCTGCTTCTGCTTCTTGTCGGACTCGGTGAACCAGCGCGTGGTCACGCACTTGGTCTCGGTGAAGAACTGCACGCCGTCCTTGCCCAGCACGTGGTTGTCGCCGAAGAAGCTGTTCTTGTGGCCCGAGAACGGGAAGAAGCTCACCGGCACCGGGATGCCGACGTTGATGCCGACCATGCCGGCGTGCGTGCGGCGGGCGAACTCGCGGGAGTAGTAGCCGCTCTCCGTGAAGATGCAGGAACCGTTGGCGAACTCGCTGTGGTTCATGAGCGCGAGGCCCTCTTCGAAGTCGTCGACGCGCTTGATGAAGAGCACGGGGCCGAAGGCTTCTTCCCAGCCGCAGCTCATCTCGGGCGTGACGTTGTCGAAGATGGTCGCACCGACGAAGTGGCCGTTCTCGATAGCCCGGGACCACGAGGTCGCGGCCGTCCAGGACCAGCGTGGCGCCCTCTTCGACGCCCTTGTCGATCCAGCGCTTGACCGACGCCTGGTGAGCGGCGGAGACGACCGGGCCGAGCTCCGTCCTGGGATCGTAGGCGGCGCCCACGATGCGCTCCTCGGCGAACTTCTTCATGTAGCCGACGAACTCATCGGCGACGGCGTTCTCGACGACGCACACGGGGAGCGCCATGCAGCGCATGCCGGCGCAGCCGAACGTCGAGTTGATGATGCCGCGGGCGGCCCGCTCGAGCGATGCGTCACGCAGCACGAGACCGTGGTTCTTGGCCTGGGTCTGAGCCTGGACCCGCTTCCCGTGCGCCGCGGCGATGGAGTAGATGTGCTTGCCGACCGGCGTCGTGCCGACGAAGCTGACGCCGCGGACGGCCGGGTGCTTGAGCAGGACTTCGGCCTCTTCCTTCTCGGCCGTCACCATGTTGACGACGCCCTTGGGCAGGCCGGCCTCGTAGAGCATGTCGAGGAGCATGTGGCTCGTGAGCGGCACGGGGTTGGCGGCCTTGAGCACGAAGGTGTTGCCGGTGGCGATGCAGAGCGGCAGCATCCAGCCGAAGGGGATCATGGCCGGGAAGTTGAACGGCGCGATGCCGGCGAACACGCCGAGGGGCTCGCGGTAGCTGACCGTGTCGTGACCGGTGGCCACGTTCATCAGCGACTCGCCCTTCATGAGCATCGGGGCGCCGACGGCGACGTCGATGGCCTCGATGATCTTAATGACCTCGCCGCGGGCCTCGTCGAAGTTCTTGCCGAGCTCGGTCGAGACCAGCGTGGCGATCTCGTCCATCTTCGCGAGGAGCATCGGGCGCCACGTGAAGAGCACCTCGGTGCGCCTCTGGATCGGCAGGCTGGCCCACGGGCCGAAGGCGCGGTGGGCCGACTCGATGGCCTCGGTGACCTCGGCCTCGGTGCACATCGGCGTGCGAGCGATCACCTCGCCGGTGTTGGAATCGGTGATGTCGACCCAAGTGTCGCTTTGGGATTCGCGCCACTCGCCATCGACCATGTAGCCAAGCGTCCTGACCTCAGTCTCGGTCTTCGCCATCGTCGTTCCTCTCGCTCCCGGGGTTGATTCGATTCGCCGCAAAGAAGTCTAATCAATCAAGTGATTAACTACAAGCAGCTACGAGGGGACCGCGCTGCGCGGCCGACGAACATCGACGAGCAGCAGCGGCGGACTGGCCGACGGAGCAGAGAGATCAGGACCGGCCGGGCGCCGGCGCCCTGCCGAGCGGCGACCCGCGGCAGCAGCATGTCGCCGCCCGCCCTCAAGATCCTCGCCGCCGCCCAGAGCGCGCTCGGTGGCCAAGGGGTTCTCCGGCCTCACGCTGCGCGCCATCGCGGCCGAGTCGGGTGAGAACTCGGCGATGGTGCAGTACTACTTCGGGAACAAAGAGGGCCTCGTCAAGGCGATGATCGACTCGGTCTTCCGCGACGACCAGGAGGACGCCGCGGCGGCCATGAGCGCCGTCGGCAGCGAGGACCGTCTGCACCGGTTCGTCGACGGCCTGCGCACGATCAGCTCGTCGCGCTCGTTCCGCGTCTTCTTCGATGTGCTGCCCTACGCCCTGCGCAATGCCGGCCTCCGCGGCCGCATGGCTCGCGCCTACGACTCGTACCGGCAGATCAAGCGGGACTGGCTGCGAGGCGGGGACGAGCCGTCGCCCCGCGAGCAGGAGGCGCTGCTGGGCGTCGCCGAGCTCATGACCGCCGTGGTCGACGGTCTGGCCATCCAGGAGGCCATCGACGACGACTTCGACATGCGCCGCGCGTACGCCGTGCTCGAGTTCATGCTGCAGCGTTCGCTGCCGGAGCTGATCGAGTCGGGACTGCCCGGTGCCGCGGCGACGCGCTGATCGACGCGCCGCCTTCGCTCCAATCCAAGGCGAGGGCCTCGGCTGTGTCAGCCGGGCGGGGGGGCGCGTGTTCGGAGGAGGCGGGTCCTTCATGCCCAGACGAAAGTGCTCGCCGGTGTCCTTCCGCTTCCAGGTGACCACGACGCTCTGGTTCAAGCGGATGCGCCAGCGTGATGGCGCCCGGGTCGCGGGCAATCCTCGACGCAGCATCCGCAGAACCAGCATTCGTCCGGGTACAGCACGATCGGCGGCTGATGCTTCTCGGGGTTGGGCATGAGAACGTCGGTGCGGCAGATCTTCACACAGATGTTGCAGCCGGTGCACAGTCCGCGCTCGAACCGCACGGGGATGTTGGGGGTGGGGGGTTCGGGACCATGTAGACGTTGTCGTCCATCGCTCTCCCCCGCGCCCCAGACCCGACTCCTCGGCCGATCCGCTGTGGGCCAGGTAGTTCTCTTCGAAGGTCGAGGCGTACGGTGGCCGCAGGTGGAAGTCGATCGGTAGCTCTCGCGTCACCACTTCGTCGGCGTCACGACGGATCGGCAGCAGCTTGTGCCACTCGGGAGGGTCGACGTGCGGATAGTCGAGTCGCATGAACCCGAGATGCTCGCTGCTCGCCCGGCGCGCGAGCGAGGCGTGGATGACCATCTCCCCGACGGTGACCAGGGTGTGGCACTCCAGCATCCGGCCGAGCTCGTGGGGGTTGGCCGCGTACCCACGGTCGAGCTCAGAGTCGCCGCAGCTCGGCCAGGAGCCGGAGCCCCTGTCGCAGGGCGCCTCGTCGCCTCCGTACTTGCCACAGTGGTCCTGCATGACGCGGCAGATGCCGGCGTTCAGCTCCTTCCAGCCCAGCGACTCGCCCCTGCGGCGCACGGGCGCGTAGACGCGAGTCCCTCTCGGCTTCGACCTGATCGCGTCGACCTCGGTCTCGGAGACCTCGCGCCGGCGTGCCCCGCCGCCTTCCTGCCGGCGTATCGCCCGCTGGTGGCTGCCCCCGAATGGTCGCCGCCGCCGAATACGGAACGCCCGGCGGCGTACAGTCCCTCGAGGCTCGACCGGAGATCCCAGTCCACCAGCAGGCCACCGCCGAACGTCTCTCGCCACTGGGGCACGGCCGCCCCCGCGGGGTAGTGAGGGCTCCGGTACGCGTCGGGCGGCATGATCGGCGCCTGGAGCATGTCGCGGCCGGGGTCGAACCCGGCCTTCGTGTAGGTCTCGTATACGGGGACTCGGGTCTTGCCCTCGTTGCCGACCATGAGACCAAAAATAGCGCGTCGCTCCTGCTCGGGAAGGCTTGGCAGGTCGGCATACAGGGGCAGCTTGAGCTCGCCCTTTCGGATGCGCTCCGCGAGGGAGTCGTCGATGTAGTTCCCTCTGGCCTGCGGCGGTACAGAGGACCCGGTGAGGCCGCCGCCCAGCAGCATGAAGCGCTGGCCGTCGGCGGGCCGGAAGCGGTCGCCTACGGACCCGAGCTCCTTGCCGCTCCCGTCGAACCAGGGCACGGTCCGGCCGTCGGCGTCGACCATGCAGCAATACGCAACTGTAGTCGAGGTAGGGTTACAC
>CAWCWZ010000055.1:0-69905 GCA_963799395.1 uncultured Actinomycetes bacterium | reverse complement strand
GTCTGCCCGCGTGCCGTCTTTGCCATCGCCGACGGCCGCGCCTCGCTTGCCGACCGCGACGCCTGCATCGAGTGTGGCGCCTGCGCCCTCAACTGCGTGCCCGGTGCCATCAGCGTCGACCCCGGCGTCGGCTGCGCGCAAGCGATCATCCACGGCTGGCTGACCGGTGGCGAGCCCAGCTGCGGCTGCTAGAAGCGCCTCCACCCTTGGAGTCCGCGATGCCTGAATCGCCTCAAATAGTTATTCTCTTACGCTCTCCCGACAGACTGGTCGTCGTGGGTCAGGGCGAGTTTTTCGGGGAGCGGCCGGATCTAGACGCGGTGTGACCGCATCGACGTGACCAGCCTGGCGATCCTGCGTTGTCGGACCTCTGAGGTCTTGGCTTCTTCGATGGCGGCGACATGCCTGCGCTTGAGGCCATAGGGCAGGCGGTCGAACGCGGCTCCGGCTTCTGGGTCGTCGTGCAGCGCCCTGGTGAGGTCCGGCGGTGCGGGCACTACCCTCGGCTCGGTGTCGAGCTCAAGATCGACCTCGACGACGTCGCCCTCGGCGATCGCGCTCGCGGCACGGTTCGCGGCGCTGATCCCGATCAGGTGCTTGCCGCGCATCGACGCGACCCTGCCGCGCCACGCATGGCCGTTAATCGTGACGGCGATCAGGGGCCGAGAGCCGGAACCCAGGGCCTTCATGACATCTGCCGGGATCTCGACAGCGGTGGCGTTGCCGGAAGGGATGACCTTAGCTCGGAACTTCATCAAGCCTGCAAACGGGCGCCATGGCGCCACACGGCTTCAATCGACAGTGTGTCGGTGATGTTCATGGTTGGATCGCCCTTCACGAGCAGCAGGTCCGCACGGGCACCCGGCGCGATCCTCCCTCGGTCGTCCAGCCCGAACCGCCGCGCAGGCGTGCTGGTCGCCGCTCGCAAGGCTTCCGTGGGCGTCAGACCGGCGTCAACCAGCAGCTGGAGCTCGCGATGCAGACTGGCACCGTGGGCAAGACCGCCCAGGATCGGTAGCGGTTCTGACACGTCAGAGCCGGCGAGGATGTCGACACCGGCATCACGGAGCGCGCTGACCGTGGCAAAGGTATCTTCGAGCTTCCCTTGTGGGTAGACGTTCATGCTGCGCGAGAGGGAGTCCAGCCACTGCCGGCTGAGCCTCGAACTCACTCGCTCGTCGGCAGCCAGCGCGGCAGCACTATGCCCAAGGGCCGACGAGATCGTCACCAAGGTCGGAACGACAAACGCTCCTGATGAGGCTATGTCCGCAATCAGTTCTGGCGTGTGCTGGCGATCGAAGAAGAGGTGCCCCAGTCCATCCACTCCAGCGTCAATGGCCCTCTTCGTGGCGTCCGCAGTCGTCACGTGGACGATTGCAAGCTTCTCATGCCGATGGGCTGCCTTCACCGCTGCACGAAGGGTCTCGTCATCCAGCACGGGCAGCCCAGGGAAGCCGATGCAGTCTCCTCCCTCGATGAAGATCTTGATGTAGTCCGCGCCTCTGGCGACCTGCTTGTCCACGAACTCCACGGCCTCGCTGGCGTCCCGAACGAACGGAAAGCGGTACAGCAGCCGTATGAGCAGGTTGTTGCTCGAACTCATGTACTGGGTCGGGTGGCCGCCCACCGGAGTCACGCCCATGCCGGGGAACGTACGTCTGCGACGTCGTCGCGCTCGGCGATCCGCCGGCGCTGTCTCGCCGACCAGCGGCCCATCATCTCAAGCTCTGTGGTCACACCGAATCTCAGCGCATCGCGCAGGCCGGCCATGTCGGTATGGACGTGGGAGTCGATGAGGCCCGGCATCAGTGTCGAGCCATCGGCGTCGACGATCTTCGCGCCCAAGAGGACCGCGCCGCCGACCGACATGACCTGCGTTCCCTCGATCGCGACGGTTCGGGCATCGATGATGTCGTTGCCGTCAAACACTCTTGCGTTCTTGATCGCAGTGATCACGGCTGCGTGTCCCTTCGGAACAGGTCGCCGCCTTTGGCGACCTCGATGCTCGAGACGCACGGGCTCGGGCGCATTGCCCGGGGGAAGAATCTCTCGGCGCGGGGGGTTACTGGCAGGCATGACCAGCGACTACTGCTATCCGCTGATCTTCTTGAGCAGCCAGGCGATGTTCTGACCGAGGCTCCGCATGGCGGCAAGTCCCTCTTCGTCTTTCTCGACATCACCGACGTCGCGCCCAACCCCGACGTTCCAGCCCTGCGCGCCGGGGACGATCATCTGCGAGATATGCAGAAAGTGGTTGATCGAATCGAGCGCAGAAAGTGCGCCGCGCCGCCGGACGGCGATCACCGCCGCTCCGACCTTGCGTTTGTAAAGATGGCCGTTCGCCCCTCCCACTCTGCCGCTGCGGTCGATCAGCGCCAGAAGCTCAGGGGTGATGTTGGCAACATAGATCGGTGAGCCAAGGATGATCCCATCTGCAGCGGTCATCTTCGCGATGCAATCGTTCACCGGATCGTCCCCGATGACACATTTTCCGTTTCTTAGCTCCTTGCATGTGTCGCATCCGGTACACCCTCGAATGGCGTGCCCGGCCAGCTGAACGAGTTCCGTGTCGACGCCCTCTTGTGCGAGCTCCTCGAAGACGTGGCGAATCAGGATCGCCGTGTTGCCGTCTTTGCGCGCGCTGCCGTTGATCGCGATGACTTTCATACTTCTCCTTCTGAGAACGCGTTCGCCAACGTGGAATCCTCGCCGCACCCGGCAGGGACGAAAGCCAGAGCCGCCGTCAACGCGGTGAGGAGCGACATCGGACCCAGGGTCGTCGGTCTTGCAGGCTTCACGGTTCCTCACGGCCGCGTCTGACCGTGAGGCACATGAGCAGCGGTCGTGCACGACGGGATGAGTCTAGCCGACAGCGTCCGCTCGATTCACTTGTTGGACGGCGGTCGAGTTCGCAGGGTGCGCCGAGCCGCAGCGAAACCCATCGTCAGGCGATCTGTCCCAAACGATCGTACATCCCCGGGTCACATCCGGTCGGCCCCCGTCCTCAGTACTGCCATGAGCTTCGGGATGAGTCGGCTGGAGGCGGTTCGTGAGTGATGGCCGGGTTCGCCTGAACCCGCTTGCGGCCCGGCTTGTCAGTGCGACGTTGCATTTCTCGGCCCGATCACACACGAACGTGGCGGTATTGGCGGTTCCCGTCCAGAACAGGAGCCGGTGCCTGTGGGCATCCCGAGAGAATCCAGGATGCCGCGGCGATGCGGTACCTGCTCCCCATTGTCATTCCCATCGGAATGACCTCAAGGCGAGCAGGGCGAAGACGACGGCATAGGCTGCCATGACAAGCAGCGACCCAGCCGGGGGGAAGTGGCCTTGTGTGGCGTTCTGCAGAGCCTGTACCGACGCGCCAAGCGGCGTCAGTTGACCGACGTCGCGCAGAGCCGCCGGCATGTACTGCTGCGGATACCACAGACCGGCGAAGAAGATCAGGGGGAAGAACAGTGCGCCAGCCATTACGTTCGCAGCAGAGGCGCTGCGGGCCACCGCCGCGACCCACAAGCCCATGGCAAACAGCGCGGCGACCGACAGCAAGAAGGCCAATACGAATCCTGCCGGGCTCTTGGGAGCAGCGGCCCCGAAGGCAGCGACGCCCACCACAACCAGGATGATGAGCGCCCAGAGAGCGAGCACGAAGTTGATGGCCACCTGCGCGGCGAGCACCCAGCTCGGCGGCAGCGGCGTCGTCGAGAGACGCCGCAGGATGCCCAACTCGCGGTAGGTGACCAAGGCACGCGGGAGGCTGAAGAGTGCGAGCATCCCGATGCAGAACGCAATCAGGATCGGCACGTAGACCGCGAAGACAGTGAGGCCGCCGAGTTGCGCTTCGTGCTTGTGGGCACTCGGGATGGCGCCGAAGACCACGAGCAGCACCACCGGAATGGCTAGACCGTACACCAGTCCGATCGGCTCCCTCAACGCCAGCCTGGCTTCACAGGCCAAGAGCTTGCCGAACGCGGCCCGCGGCGGCGAGGCGGGAAGCACTTCCCCGGGGCCGCTCATCTCGCCGCCACCTCGTCGCCCTCATGGAGGTGGCGACCAGTGAGCTTGACGAAGGCGTCCTCCAGCGTCGCGGACTGTACCTCGACTTCATTTGCCGTCACTCCGGCGCCGGCTAGTGTGAGGATCACGGCGTTGACCAGATCGCCCGTACCGTTCACGAGCACGTGGTGACCCGGCCGCTCGAGACTGACCACCTCGGGAAGATCGGTCAGCAGACGGTCGTCAAAAGGCTGCGATGGCACGAACCGCACCCGCTTGCCGCCGCCAGCCTGTTCGGCCAACGCCGCTGGGGTGTCCAAAGCGACGATACGTCCCTCGTCAACCAGCGCCACGCGATCACAGAGCCGCTCCGCCTCGTCCATGTAGTGGGTCACCAGGATGACGGTGATGCCCCGATCGCGCACGCCCTCGATCAACTCCCATGTGTCGCGCCGAGCTTGTGGATCGAGGCCCGTCGTCATCTCGTCAAGGATCGCGATCTTGGGCCGGCCGACCAGCGCCAGGGCCAAAGAGAGCCGCTGCTTCTGGCCCCCGGAGAGCGCCTTGTAATAGGCACTCCGCTTCTCACGAAGCCCGAGCGCGTCGAGGAGCTCGCCCACGTCGGCTGGATCTCGGTAGAAGGAGCGGTAGAGGTCGAGGATCTCGGCAACCCTGAGCTTGGGCTGGAGTGCGCTCGTCTGCAGCTGCGCGCCTACGATCGCGTGCACCTGGGCGCGGTCGACGTGGGGATCGAATGCCATGATGCGGATGGTGCCGGAGTCGGGCGTCCGCAGTCCGATGACACACTCGACCGTCGTGGTCTTGCCCGCACCGTTAGGACCGAGGATGCCGAAGATCTCGCCCTCTTCGACCGTGAACGAGACGTCGTCGACCGCGACAGTTCCCGGGTACGTCTTGCAAAGGTGCTCGACGACAAGAGCCCGGCCGGCGTCGTCGCCGGCCTTCGCATGACTCGCTTCTCGTGACTCCTTCGTCGATGCTCGTCGGTTCACTGGCTCTACCTCGAGGCGCCTCGACTTGGCACCTGCTTATGGTTATAATCTGATATCAGTTTATTACAGCTGCGTCTTGCAGACAAACAAGTCGAGGTTGCCGATCTGATGGAGTCATCCCTGACCCCCCGTGAGGCTTCAGCCAATGCCTGAGAGAAAGAGTCTGCTCATCCGTCTGGACCCGGCAGTCCACGATGCCCTAGCTCGCTGGGCTTCCGACGAACTGCGCAGCACCAACGCACACATTGAGCTACTTCTGCGCAGCGCGCTGTTCCGCGCGGGCCGCCTACCGACAAACGTCGGCGATTTGCCGCGACGAGGACGACCACCGAAGACCGAACCTCATCAGGTAGACGAGACGGCGTCCGTTGGTGAGTTCGAGTCCAGTTTCGGTGCCTTCCCAGACAGCTCGAACTCAACGAAAGGAGCCTGCCGCCGACAGGGGTGACAGGCTCAATGGTAAAGGTCCAAATCTCCTACTATACTGCTAGTTCATGGTGGGCCCAGCAGGACTCGAACCTGCGACCGGCCGATTATGAGTCGGCTGCTCTAACCAGCTGAGCTATAGGCCCACGCGACCATGATACGCTCGCGCTTGTCCGGGGGAGCGCGCGCCGGCAGGGGGATTCTATGACGCAGAGCGGCGGGTCCGATAGCGCAGGCGCGGCACGCGCGACGCGCGGCGCGGGCGGCGGCGGCGCGTCCGCGCCGCCGCCGCCTCGCGGCCGCCCGCCGCCGTCGTCCCGCCCGCCGCCCTGTCCGCCGCCGCGACCTTTGCGTCCCTGCCGCTCGGCGAGCTCGCCAAACGCACCGCGGTCGTCCTGGCGGTCGCCGTAGCCTTCGCTGCCGGCGTCTGGTTCGTGCTCGACGTCAGCCAGATCATCCTCTGGCTCGTGATCGCGGCCGTGCTCGCCATGGCGCTCGAGCCGGCGGTCGCCTGGCTCACCCGCCACCACCTGAAACGCGGACCGGCGGCGGTGCTCGTCAGCGTCGCCGCCGTCGTCATCCTGGCGGCGGTGGTAGCCGTGCTGGCGGTGCCGCTCGTCAACCAGGCTCGGCAGCTCATCGACAACCTGCCCGGCTACATCCACGACTTCACCAAGCCGGGCAGCCCGTTCGCCGCCGCCGAGACCCGGTTCCACGTCGTCGAGCGCCTCAAGGCGCTCGCCCCCAAGGGCCTCTCGCTGATCGCCGGCGCCGGCACGCCGGCGCTGCAGGCGCTGCGCAGCGTGTTCACGGTGCTGGCCGCGCTGGTCTCGATCCTCACCATGACGGTGCTCCTGCTGATCGAGGGCCCGCGGACCTGGACGTGGGCGCTCTCGTTCATGGCCGCCGAGCGCCGGCCGGTGGCCCAGGACCTGGGCGGGCACCTGCTCTCCTCGGTCGGCGGCTACGTCCGCGGCAACCTCTTCATCAGCCTGATCGCCGGCGTCGCCGCCTACATCGCCATGCTGATCGTCGGCGTGCCCTTTGCCCTGCCCCTGGCGGTGGCCGTCGCCGTGCTCGATCTGGTCCCTCTGGTCGGCGCCACGCTGGGCGCGATCATCTGCGTCATCGTAGCCGCCGCCGGCGGCGGCTGGCTGCCGGGACTGATCATCGCCGCTGTACTTCATCGTCTACCAGCAGGTCGAGAACAACCTCATCCAGACGACCGTCTACTCACGCACGGTGGCGCTCTCGCCGCTGGCCGTGCTGGTCGCCAGCCTGTTCGGCGCCGCCGTGGCCGGCATCGTCGGCGTGCTGCTGGCCATCCCGGTGGCGGCCACCGTGGCCATCGCCCTCGTCGAGATACGCGCCCTGCGCACCGGCGACGAGCCCAAAGAAGCGCTCGAGATCCTCGAGGGGCTCGACGAGAGCGAGCCGCCCGCGCCCGCCGGGTGAGCCGGCCCCGGCCTGCCTGAGCGAGCCTGCGACGCAGGGCTGAGCGAGCCTCCGCGCGCAGCTGAGCGAGCCTGCCGCGGCCGCGTGAGTCGAGGCCGTCGACCGGCAGTCCGGCGTCTCGTACAGGCGCGACATCGCCGCTTGTCCGTTCCGTCCCATCGGGCGGTTTGCGGGGCGGGTCGCGAAGATAGAGACTACGACCTATCTGGAGCTACGGGGTTGAGGTCAGATCCTCCGGATGCTCTCAAAGTGCTCATGGCAAGAGGGGTCGGCTTGGCCATAGTGTCCGCCTTCCTACGCCTGTCCCCCCTCGGCGTCTGAGCGAACTCCAAGGAGGAGTGGATGGTCGGGCAAATCAACACAGGAGACACGGCGTTCGTCTTGATCTGCGCGGCGTTAGTCGCGCTGATGACGCCGGCTCTCGCCTTCTTCTACGGCGGCCTCGTGCGCCGCAAGAACTTCCTGGCGATCATGATGCAGTCGTTCATCTCGATGGGCATCGTGACCACGATCTGGGTGTTCTTCGGCTATTCGCTGGCCTTCTCAGGCGACGTGGGAGGCATAATCGGCAACTTCCACTGGGTGCTGCTCGACCACGTCGGCCACCTGCCGGGTCCATGGGCGCCGACCATCCCCGCCCAGGCGCACTTCGTCTACCAGGAGATGTTCGCCATCATCACCCCGGCGCTCATCACCGGCGCCTTCGCCGACCGCGTCAAGTTCAAGAGCTATCTCTGGTTCCTGGTGCTGTGGAGCATCATCGTCTACATCCCCTTCGTGCACTGGATCTGGGGCGGCGGCTGGCTTGCCCAGCACGGCGTGCGTGACTGGGCCGGCGGCGCCGTGGTCCACATGAGCGCCGGCTACGCGGCCCTCGCCTCGGTGTTCGCGGTCGGCAAGCGCAAGTTCGCCCCCGGCGAGCGCAGCCTGCCCCACAACGTGGCCTTCGTGGCCCTGGGCACCGGCCTGCTGTGGTTCGGCTGGTTCGGCTTCAACAGCGGCGACGGCTACGCCGCCAACGGTTTCGCCGCCCAGGCGTTCGTCAACACCGACATCGCCGGCTCGATCGCCATGTGCACCTGGCTGGCCATCACCTGGTGGCGCGACGGCAAGCCGAGCCTGGTCGGCGCCCTCACCGGCGCCGTGGCCGGTCTGGCCACCGTCACCCCCTGCGCCGGCTACGTGCCCACCTGGGCCTCGTTCATCATCGGCCTGGGCGCCGGCTCGCTCTGCTACTTCGCCGTCGTGCTCAAGCAGCGGATGAAGTGGGACGACGCCCTCGACGTGTGGGCCGCCCACGGCGTCGGCGGCACCCTGGGCATCATCCTGCTCGGCGTGTTCGCCACCTACGCGGTCAACCCGACGGGTGGCCAGGGCCTGATCACCGGCCACTTCCACTTCTTCGGCTGGCAGGTCATGACCGCCGTCGTCGTGGCCGCTTACGCCTTCGTCGCCACCTACCTCATCCTCAGGCTCATCAACCTCTTCGGACCGATCCGCGTGCCCGACTCCGTCGAGCTCAAGGGTCTCGACGACGCCGAGTTCGGCGAGGCCGCCTACGACCTGATCTAGAGGTCGCGCCAGCACGGGCGGCGTGGCCTAGCGGTCGGCCGGCGAGTGAAGCCGGCCCGGCCACATCTGGTCCGTGCGAACATGCCGCTCAGGGGGGCGGGGCGAAAGCCTGCAAGGCTTTCGCCCCGCCCCCCTGTTTTGCAGCCAAAACGTAGTGTGTAGCAGGGCGGGATGTGGCCAAACCGCGGGTTGACCGCGGGCGCCGCCGCCGACAGGGTTGAGGTCGGACACGTGCGCCGCAACGGCGACCAAGGAGGGCTGCTTCATGAACCACATCAACCCGGGCGACACCGCCTTCATCCTGCTCTGCGCCGCGCTCGTGGCGATCATGACGCCGGGCCTCGCCTTCTTCTACGGCGGGCTCGTGCGGCGCAAGAACGTCATCACGATCATGATGCAGAGCTTCGTGTCGCTGGGCGTCGTCACCCTCATCTGGATCGTCTGCGGCTTCAGCCTGGCCTTTGGACCCGACGTGCACGGCGTCATCGGCAACCTGCACTACTTCTTCCTGAACAACGTCGGCCAGGCGCCCAACCCGCAGTACGCGCCGACCGTGCCCTTCCTGGCCTTCTTCGTCTTCCAGCTCACCGTCGCGGCCCTGACGCCGGCTCTGATCACCGGCGCCTTCGCCGACCGCGTGCCGTTCAAGAGCTACATCGCCTTCCTCACGCTGTGGAGCCTGCTGGTCTACGTGCCGCTCGCCCACTGGATCTGGGGCGGCGGCTTTCTGCAGCAGTGGGGCGTGCTCGACTTCGGCGGCGGCATGGTCGTGCACGCGAGCGCCGGGTTCGCCGCGCTCGCCTCGGTCTGGGTGGTCGGCAAGCGCGTCTTCGCCCCCGGTGAGGAGGAGCGTCCCAGCAACATCCCGCTCATCGCCATCGGCCTCGGGCTGCTCTGGTTCGGCTGGCTGGGCGACAACCCGGCCGGTGCCATGCACGCCAACGGCATCGCCGCCCAGGCCTTCGTGAACACCTTCATCGCCGGTGGTCTCGCGATGCTCGTCTGGATGTTCACCGACTGGGTGCGCACCGGCAAGGCCAGCATGGTGGGCGCCCTGACCGGCGTTCTCGCCGGACTCGTCGCCGTGACTCCCTGCGCCGGGTACGTGCCCACCTGGGCGGCCGCGATCGTCGCCCTGGCCGCGGGCTGGATCTGCTACGGCGCCACCCACCTGCGCGCCAAGCGCGGCTGGGACGACTCGCTCGACGTGTGGGGCGTGCACGGCATCGGCGGCGTGCTGGGCTCGCTGCTCGTGGGCTGGTTTGCCTACGCCTCGGTCGGCGGGCACAACGGCATGCTGGCCGGCGACGGCAAGCAGTTCGGCCTGCAGTGCGCCGGCGTCGTGATCGCCGTCGGTTACGCCTTCTGCGTGAGCTTCGCCATCCTCAAGGTGGTCGACCTGGTGGCCAGCGTGCAGCTGCCGCACCAGGTGCAGCTCAAGGGACTCGACGAGGAGCTCCACGGCGAGTCGGCCTACGACCTGGCGTAGCGGCTGCTCGGACGGGCGGGGGCGCCGCAGCGCCGCCCGCCCCCTCGCCAGACGACCACCTCGCCCGCAGGATCGGCGCCACCTCCATCTCAAGCGCGAGATCCCGGTTGCCTCGCCTTTCACGTGCCAGCCGCCATCCTCCGATCGCTCCACCCCGCTTGACATGAACAGCCCGGACAGGTAGGCACGCGTCGTGAGCGCAAGACCGAAGAACGTGCCCCAGGCACAGGGAATGAGTCGCGGTCTGATCGCCCTCTTCGCGATCGCCACGGGGCAGGCCGTCGCCAGCAACTACCTCGCGCAGCCATTGCTTGAAACGATCCGTCGGGACTTCGGGGTGACGGCCGGTCTCGCCGGCCTGATCGTCACCGTCGCCCAGGTCGGATACGCCGCGGGACTCGTCCTTCTCCTGCCACTCGGCGACTTGCTGGAGCGCCGGCGGCTCATCACCGTGCTGGCCGCGATAACCGCCGCATTCCTCGCGGCGGCGGCCCTGGCGCCGTCGCTCGGCCTGCTCATGGTCGCCGTCGGGTTCATCGGTGTCACGTCCGTCATGGCACAGATCCTGGTGCCGTTCGCCGCCAGTCTGTCGCCCGAGGCGGAGCGCGGCCGAGTGGTCGGCATCGTGATGAGCGGCCTGCTCCTGGGGATCCTGCTGGCGCGGACGGTGTCGGGACTCGTGGCCCAGGTGGCCGGCTGGCGGGCCGTCTACGGCGTCGCCGCACTCCTGATGGCGGCCCAGATGATCGTGCTCTACAAGAGACTGCCGACCTATCGCCAGCGTGTCTCTCTGACCTACGGGCGCCTGCTGGCATCGGTGCTGGAGATCGCAAGGGCCGAGCCCGTGCTGCGCTGGCGTGCAGTGTACGGCGCGCTGTCATTCGCCGCGTTCAGCGTGTTGTGGACGACGCTGGCCTTTCTTCTGTCGGGGCCGCACTACGGATACGGTGAGGCGACGATCGGGCTCTTCGGACTCGTGGGAGCCGCCGGAGCGACGGCCGCCACGCTGGCAGGCCGGCTCTCGGACCGGGGCTGGAAGAATCGCCAGACTGGCCTGTCTTCGCTGCTGCTGCTTCTCTCGTACCTGTTCATCTGGCGCGGCGCGACGTCGCTCGGCGCCCTGCTCGTCGGCATCGTCGTACTCGACATCGGCTCTCAGGCGCTTCACATCACCAATCAGGGCGAGATCTACCGACTGCAACCCGAAGCGCGCAGCCGCATCAACGCCTTCTACATGATGTCGTGCTTCATCGGCGCGGCGGTCGGCTCGGCCACGGCCGCGTTTGCGTACGGGACACACGGCTGGGACGGCGTCTGCCTGCTCGGCGCCGGCTTCGGACTGGCCTCACTCGTGTGGTGGGCGGTCGATCTCGCCATCGGGCCACGCCCTGCGACGGTCGCCGACCAGGCAAGCGATCGGTGACGCCCTCCGAGACTCGGCTCGCCGCGTTTGCTGTGTCGCCCCTCGATCTCGGCTCGACGGCCCCACGTTCCCTCAGGTGAGGCGGCCGGACGAGTGCCCACGACCGCCGTACTTCTCGATGCGCAAGTAGGCGGTCTTTCCGTGGCCGTACATGTGTTCGGCGTCGGCGAGGCGGCCCGCGTGTGGCGCGACGGCAAGCGCGCCCTCGCGCGTGCACCTCTGGTAGGTCACGGTCTTCAGAAACTTGCCGACCCACAGGCCGCCGGTGTAGCGGGCCGCGCGACCGGTCGGCAGCGTGTGGTTGGTGCCGATGGCCTTGTCGGAGAAGGTGATGGTCGCCTCTTCACCCACGCACAGGGTGCCGTAGTTTCGCAGGTGGTCCAGGTACCACTCCGCTGCGCTCGTCTGCACTTCGAGATGCTCGGGCGCGTAGTCGTCGGCCACGCTCACGGCCTCGTCGCGTCCGGACACGACGACGATCTCGCCATGGTCGGCCCACGACTTCTCGGCCACCTCGCGCGTCGGCAGCTCCTTGAGCTGACGCTCGACCTCGGAGAGGACCGCAAGCGCGATCTCCCTCGAGAGGCTGACGAGGATCGCCGGCGAAGTGGGGCCGTGCTCGGCCTGCCCGAGAAGGTCGGCCGCGACGATCCGCGGATCCGAGGTCTCGTCGGCGATCACGAGGATCTCCGTCGGACCGGCCAGCAGGTCGATACCGACGTCGCCGAAGAGCTGGCGCTTGGCCTCGGCGACATACATGTTGCCGGGGCCCGCGATGAAATCGACCGGTTCGTAGCCCTCGGCGCCGCAGGCCATGAGGGCGAGCGCCTGCACGCCGCCGACGCACCAGATCTCGTCGGCGCCGGCAAGCGCCATCGACCAGAGCATCTCCGGGAACATCCCCTTGCCCTCATACGGCGGCGCGCAGGCCACGACGCGCTCGACGCCCGCGACCTTGGCCGTGAGGATGCTCATCTGCGCCGACATCAGCATCGGGTATTTACAGCCGGCACGTAGGCGCCGGCGCTGGAAACCGGGATCTGCTTCTGACCGAGGAACACTCCGGGCAGAGTCTCGACCTCGAAATCGCCCATGCTGTCTCGCTGGAGCTGGGCGAACTCCCTGATCTGGGCATGCGCGAAGTCCAGCGACGCCAGGACATCGGGCGCGATGGCCGCCTTCGCCCGCTCGATCTCCTCCGCGGCGACTTTGAACGATGGCGGGTCCCACCCGTCGAACTTGCGAGAGTACTCGCGCACCGCGTCGAGGCCGCGGGCACGCACGTCGGAGATGATCCTGCTCACGGTGTCGCGGACGCGCGCCAGGTCGGCGGCGACCTTGGTCGGAGCCTTCTTGAGGTACTCGGTCATCGTGAAGCCTTTCGTTGCCGACTCTGCGTGACGTGGGACAGATCCGCGCCCCCGGTGCTGCGGCGCGAGACGCGGATGGCCGGTCGACGCGCGAGACGCGGATGGCTGGTCGACGCGTGAGACGTCGAGGGGGCGCGGTCGACGAGCGGCCACGCGATCGCGCCGCGGACACCCCCTCGGCCGGGTCGCGCGCCTCCGTCGCGCGGGACCGACACGACCGCGACGGTCCTACGGGATCGCCTGCCCGGCCGGGGCCTGGGCCTCGGGCATCGCCGACGCCTTTGGCGGCGACTCCAGCACCAGACCACGTCTCACCGGGAACAGGTGGAGGTCCCAGCGCGCCGTGACCAGGCCCCACAGACCGCGCGGGACCTTGGTCGCCATGACCACGGCGATCACCCCCAGCAGCAGGAAGTACGTTGAGCCGTACTGGCTGAGTGTTTGCTGCAGGGCGAAGTAGATGACGGCCCCCAGGATGGGGCCTTCGATACTGCCGAGGCCACCGATGACGACGATGAAGATCGCGTAGGCCGTCCAGTTGATGCTGAACGACGACGCCGGCTGGATGAAGAGCAGGTTGAGCGCGACGACAGCTCCCATGGCACCGCACCCAAAGGCCGCGATGGCGTACACGATGAGCTTGGAGCGGAAGACGTTCACGCCCGAGCTCTGCGCCGCCAGGGTGTTGTCGCGAATCGCTGTCAGCGCCAGACCGCGCTTCGATCGCAGCAACAGGTACACGGCGAGGATCGACCCGGCGGCGACCGCCAGCCCCATCCAGTACGTGCCGAAGATGCGCGTGTCCCGTGACATGCCCGCGACCGAGTTGAGCGTCGTGCCGGACCCGCCGCCCGTGGCCTGGACGTTCGACACGATGATCATGACGATCACCGCGAACACCCATGATCCGATGGCAAAGTAGCCGCCGCGCAGGCGGAACAGGAGCGGGGCGATGCACAGTGCGATGAGAGCGGCCAGGGCAGCGGCGAGGATGGCGGCGACGAACGACTGCGCGTGGAGCTCGTCGCCGAAGAGCCACAGCCCGTAGGCGCCGATGCCGATGTACGCCTGCTGGCCGACCGAGATGAGCCCGGCAAAGCCGGCCAGAAGGTTCCACATCTGGGCGAGAGCCACCAGCCCGAAGAGTGTGATCAGAGTGCGCGTGACGCTGACCTGCGCCCACACCGGGACCGAGGCAAGGACGACCACGATCGAGCACCGACACGACGAGCACGAACAGGTGCAGCCGTGTGGAGCGCGAAACGCGAAACGCGGGAAGGCCGACGTCGGCACCGGTGACGGGACGCTCGTCCGTGTTCACGCTGCCGCCGGCGGTCATGCCGTCACCGTCCGTGCGAAGAAGCCACTCGGCCGCACCGCGAGGACGATGAGGAAGACCACGTTGCCGCAGAGGATCCCCCAGCCGCTGCCGAACACCTGGGAACCGAGGGTCTGGGAAAGGCCGAGCACGACACCGCCGAGCAGGGTGCCCCAGAGGGAGCCCATCCCGCCCATGATGACGGCCTCGAAGGCGTAGATGAGGTTGAACGATCCGGCGGTCGGGTCGAACGTGGTGCGGATGGCCAGGGCGATGCCGCCGATCGCCACGGTGCCGAGGGACAGGGCCATGGCCAGGCTGTAGATATGCCTGTTGTTCATGCCCATGAGCTCGGCCGCTTCGCGGTCGTCCGAGGTCGCCCGGAAGGCCCTGCCCATTCTGGTCCGGTTCAGGAACAGCTGCACGGCGGCGATCATGACCACGGCAAGGACGAATACCAGCAGGGGGTACCAGCCGATGGCGAGATGACTGTTGATGCGGATGCTGGCGGTCTCGATCTTGCCGGCATCGAGGCCCTGTTCGTCGGCGGAGAAGGTCAGGAGCAGCGCATTCTGGATGATGATCGCCAGGCCGAACGTGACCACGATCGGGCGTGTGTCGTCGGTTCCCAGGGTGAAGTTCAGCAGGCCGCGTTGCAGCACGTAGCCTACGGCGAACATGATGACGACCGACAGCAGCGCCGCCGGCCAGAGGCCGAGATGGCCCGACCTCAGAAGGCCCAGGGTGATGAACGCGGCAAGGATCCCCAGGTCGCCGTGCGCCAGGTTCACGAGGCGCATGACGCCAAAGACGAGGGCCAGGCCGATGGCAAACAGTGCGTACAAGCCTCCCAGGAGGATCCCTTGAACGGCGATATTGACCCAGTTCATGCGCTCACATCCCGAAGTAGGCTGCCGTGATTTGGTCTGAGTTCAGCTCGTCGGGCTTGCCTTCGAGTGAGATTCGCCCTTCCAGAAAACAGGCCACGTGGTCGGCCACCGTGAGGACGTGCTGCACGTCCTGCTCGACCACGAGGATCGTGGTGCCGCGGACGGGCAACTCGACCATGGCTTCGTAGATGCGCTTGATGACCACCGGCGCAAGGCCGAGCGAAACCTCGTCGAGCAGCACGAGGCGGGGGTTGGACATGAGAGACCTGCCGATGGCGAGCGCCTGCTGCTCGCCGCCCGACAGGCTGGCCGCCTGGCGTTTGGCCAACGGCTTGAGCAGCGGAAAGAGCTCGTAGATCGACTCGAGGTTCCAGTCGCCCCGGCGGCCGCCGTAAGCGCCGACCTCCAGATTCTCGTTCACGGTCAGGCTGGCAAAGACCCGCCGCCCCTCGGGAACCAGGGATATGCCCATGGCCACCCGCTTGTGAGCACTCACATGGTCGATGGGCTCGCCGTCGAACAGGATCTTGCCCGAGCGGGGCCGGGACAAGCCGGCGACCGTGCGCAGCATGGTCGACTTGCCGGACCCGTTGGCGCCGATGACGGCAAACGTCTGCCCCTGCTCGATGGCAAACGACACAGAGAAGAGCGCCTGAAAGTCGCCGTAGAAGACATCGATATCGTGCACTTCGAGAAAGCTCACAGGGGGGTCCCCCCATGTAGCAGGCCTGCACCTCGTCACTGCACATGACGTCGGAAGGGTCGCCTTCGATCAGCTTGCGACCGGTGCTGATGGCAAAGATGCGGTCGACCGTAGCCAGCAGCGCATGCACGATGTGCTCGATCCAGATGATCGAGTAGCCTTCGGCGTGCAGGTCGCGGATGGTCACGATGAGCTCCTCGACTTCGGCTTCGGTGAGCCCGCCGGCGATCTCGTCGAGCAAGAGCACGGACGGATCGCCGGCGAGCGCTCGCGCGAGCTCGAGGCGCTTGCGGTTCAGCAGTGTCAGTTTGCCGGCCTGCTGGTTGGCCTTGTCGGTTAGACGCGTCAACTCCAGCGTTTCGACACACCGCTCGTAGCTGGCCCGTTCGCGCAGGCCGCGGCCGTACGTCGCGCAGACCAGCACGTTCTCGAAGACGCTCATGTCGGAGAACGGCTTGGGAATCTGGAACGTGCGCCCGATCCCTTCGCGGCAGCGCCTCTGCCGCGACAGGTGCGTGATGTTGTGGCCCTTGTAGACGACCCGACCGCCATCGGGCCGATACACGCCGGTGATCATGTTGAACAGTGTGGTCTTGCCGGCGCCGTTCGGCCCGATGATCCCCAGTGCTTCGCCGTCGTTCAGCCGGACGCTCAGGTCGTCGATGACCTTGACGCCGCCGAACGACTTCTTGAGGCCCTCCGTCTCAAGGATGACGGTCGCCGGCGGGGAGTCTGCCGTTGTGGCGGACTCCCGCGCCGGATCCTGGGTTGGGTCGGTCACGCTGCTGCCTGCCTCAGTACTTCATCGGCACGAGCTTGCCGTTCTGCGGGATGGTGACGTTGAACGGCGCCGCCGCCGCGTGCTCGGTCGCCACGAGCTCAAGGTCGAACGGATAGGTGGTGCCCTTGACCCACATGCCGCCCACGAGCACGGTGCGGCAGACGTTGGGGACCGGGTTCAGCGGCGGTCCGGCCGTCCAGGTGATGTGGCCCTGGATGGTGTTCAGGTCGGTGTTCTTGATCGCCGTGACGACGGTCTCCTTGTTGTCGACGCTGGTGGCGCGCTTGAGGGCGTCGACAACGACCTCGAAGACCGCGTAGTGCAGCAGCGGCTGCGCCCACTCCTTGCCGCCGGAGGACGAGGTCCAGAGGTCGGCGAGCTGCTTCGTGGTCTGGCCCGAAAGCGATGACTTGAAGGGGTGCCAGGGCGACCACCACACCTCGGTGGTGAGCCCGTAGCCGATCGGGCCGATCGACTCGAGCTCGGCCGGGAACAGCAGCGCCTTGCCGACCGAGGCGACCTTCGGCTTGGAACCCCTGCTGGTAGGACTGCTTCCAGAAGTTCACGAAGTCCGGCGGAATGAAGACGCCGCTCATGATCTGACAGCCGGCCGCCTTGAACTTGGTGATCTGCGGCGTGTAGTCGAGCGTACCGTCCGGGAAGCGGCCGCCGTCGACGAACTTGTAGCCGGCCGCCGTGAGCAGCGGCGGCTGGCCGGTCTTCGGGTTGGCCCAGCCGAGACCGTCGGCGTCGTTCGGCCACATCTCGCCGACCAGCTTGTTCGTGGGGATCTGGTCCCACATGCCGGTGTAGACGGCGGTGACGTCCTCGAGGCCCCAGAACGCGTGGTAGGTCCACTTGAACGGCTTTGCCGGGGTGGCGCCGCGACCGAAGTAGTAGGGCTGCCACGGGCAGTCGTTGGAGACGCACGGCACGCCGAGAGCCTCGGCCTGAGAAGCCACCGGGTTCACCGTGTCGGGCGTCGAGGCCACCATCATCACGTCGACGTTGTCGTTGGTGATCAGGTCGCCGGCCACGGTGGACGCGCGGTTCGTGTCGGACTGCGAATCCTGGACGATGATCTGGATCGGGTGGACCTTGCCGTCGCCGCACTTGACGCCGTCCTTGACGGCTGCTCTCCACTGGGCGACGCAGAACTGGTCGAGCTCGCCGAACGTGGCCAGCGGGCCGGTGAGCGGCGACACGAACCCCACCTTTATGGTGCGACCCGTTGCGCTGCTACTGCTGCTACTGCTGCTGCTGCCACAGGCCGCCAGGACGCCGCCCAGGCTTCCCGAGGCGGCGACGACCGCGCCCGCACCGCCGGCAACCTTGAGGAAGTCGCGGCGCGTGATCGGCTTCTTGACCACCGATGCCAGATCGCCCGGCGAATCCGTGGGCTCATGCCCCTTCGATTCCATCCCTGCCTCCTTGCCGTGGTTGCGCGACCGGCCGCGGCCCGTTGCCGGGCATCAGCGAGCGCCACGCGAACCGCTTGCGGTCCCCTCTCGACTCGAAGCAAGCTGGAGAAGCCGCTCCACCGAGGCCGCGCTGGCCTCGACAAGAGCCCCCCGGCCCACTGTGAATCCGACACGATGACGTCGGTCCCGACGTTGGTGCTATCCACCATACGGACGAACTCACCCACAATACGGGATACTACAGTCGGTCTCGGTCCAGTCAAGCACCGCCCCGCAGACGGTGCCGCAGACACGCCGATACCGCCACCACGCAGCGGACAGGTGTTCGCCCCGCCGCTCACGCCGCACCCAGCAGGTCGGTCGACAGTCGCAGGCGTGCGACCACATCGGCGACCGTGGCCGGCTCACGCCCGACCGACCGGGCAACGCCCACGAGCCGGCCCACGAGCTCGGCGTTGCTCGCGGCCGGCCTGCCCTTGTCGAGCAACAGCGTGTCTTCGAGCCCGGTGCGGGCGTTGCCGCCCATCGCCAGACCGATCGTCGTGAGCGGCAGGTTGGCCCGCCCGATGGCGATCACCTGCCAGCTCGTGCCGGCCGGCAGACGCTTCACGAGATAGGCGAGGATCTCGGGGTCGGCCATCATGCCGCCCCGCACGCCCATCACGAACGACACCTGGAGCGGCTCGACGAGCAGATCCTTCTTGAGGAGCTCCAGCATCATGTCGAGATGACCGGTGTCGTAGATCTCGACTTCAGGCTTGACTCCCAGCTCCTTCATGCGCGCCGCGAGCAGCGGCATCTTGTCGGGCGGATTGCGGAACTCCCCCATGGCGAAGGTCATGGTGCAGGGGTTGAGGGTGGCCATGAGCGGTCTCGCTTCGACCAGCTGCATGCGTTCTTCGTAGGGGATGTCGAGCCCGCCCGTCGAGAGCTGGATGATCGCCGGGCACGCCGCCCGTACGGCTTCGACCGTGCGGCGCGCCACATCGAGGCTCACCGTCGGCTCGTCGTTGTCGCGCAGGTGGATGTGCACGATCGCGGCGCCCGCCTCGTAGGCCCCCTTCGCGCTCTCGGCGACCTCGTCGGGCGTGGAGGGGACCGCCGGGTTGTCCGTCTTCCTGGCGATCGGACCCGTCAGGGCGGCGGTGATGATCACCTCGTTCATGCGGCTCACCTCCTGCTCAGTGCACGACTACCGGACTTCTTCGGCGGCTTCGGCGGCCGGCCTGGCCGCGAGCGCCGCGATGAGGTGATCGGTCAGGCGCTGCCGCGTGGCGGCCGCCTCGGCGGGCGTCCACTCGTAGAATCCGCGCCCGGTCTTCATGCCGAGGTCGCCGGCCTTCACCTTGTCCGTGAGCACCCGCAGCGGCCCCGGCGTGCGGTCGATGAAGGGCAGGATCTGCTCATGGATGCTGAGGATCATGTCGAGGCCGCCGAGGTCGGCGGTCTCGAGCGGACCCATCACCGAAAGGCGCAGGCCAAAGCTGTTCTTGATGCAGAGATCGACGGTATCGGCGTCGCAGATGCCGTCCTGGACGAGCGCCATGGCCTCGCGCCACAGGGCGTGCTGCAGGCGGTTGGCGATGAAGCCCGGCACGTCCTTGCGGACGAGCACCGGCAGCTTGCCGACGGCGGCCAGCAGCGCCATCGTCGCGGCGACGGTGGTCGGGCTCGTCTCGGCTCCCTGCACCACCTCGACGAGCGGGATGAGGTAGGGCGGGTTCCACCAGTGAGCCCCCACCACCCTCTCCCGGCCGCGGGCCGTCTCGGCGTAGCTCGCGACCGGCATCGACGACGTGTTGCTGGCGATAACGGCGGTGGGCGGCGCGCACGCCGTGAGGCGCTCCATCAGGTCCTGCTTGAGCGCGACGTCCTCGGGCGCGGCCTCGAAGATGAACGTGGCGTCGGCGACCGCGTCGGCCACCTCGCCGCACGGCGTGATGCGATCGACCGCCGCCTCGGGCAGGCCGAGCCGGCGCAGGTTGGCGGCCACGCGTTCGTGGAGTGAGGCGAGCGCCTCGGGGAACGGGTCCTGGACCGTCACCGCGTGTCCGGCGCAGGCGAAGACCTGGGCGATCCCGTGCCCCATGAGCCCCGCTCCGATGACCGCGATCCGTTCCGCAGGCGTCATGGTCAGCTCCCTGGGCTCACAACGCTCGGCCAGAGGCCGTCACCGCGGGCTCGCGCAAGCTCGCCTCGCTAGACATCGCGCGGCTGCGGATAGGGGATCACGACGAGCATCGAGGCGGGCGAGTTGGTGCGGTTCTCGATAGCCCGCGACTCGTTGGGCGCGAGGTAGCAGGAGTCGTACTTCTTGAGCGTGGCCTCGCCCTCGGGCGTGATGACCGTCACCTCGCCGTCGAGCACGCAGTAGACCTTCTCGACCGGGGTCGCGTCCTCGAAGGCGCCGCCGCCGGGCAGGAAGTGCGAGATGGCCATCCAGAAGTTGCGGGTCTTTGAGACCTCGAAGCCCTGCAGGCGAAGGCCGAAGCACTCGTGGTGCTTGGGCGCCTCGTACGAGGGCGCCTCGTCGTAGCGGGTGACCTCCATCACGACTCCTTTCCGCTGTTAGAGACGGTACTCTCCCGTGGGGTCGACGATGGCCACGACGCGCACGATGGAGCCGTCACCCTTCTCCCAGCGGATCGGGAAGGCGGCGATGGTGACGCGCTTGCCGGTGACCTTGTCGATGTCTTCACCGCAGACGTTCTCGAAGCCGACCATGCCGTTGCCGAGGATGAGATGGTGGCAGGGTTCCCAGTCGGGAAAGTCGTCCTGGATGGGGTGGCCCTTGCGCGCCTCGTAGTCCTTGACGACGCCGGGCAGCAGCGGACCCGGGCCGTGCATGCCGATGGCCGTCGCCAGCGGGTGATCGAGCGCCTGCTGATCGACGCCGACGCCCTTGGCGCCGACCTCGAGCAGGTACTCGACCGCGCTCGGCACCATGCCGGGCGAGTAGGCGAAGTACTTCTGCGAGTCGCTGTAGTACTTGTGCCAGCCGCAGTTGATGATGACGAGGTCGCCGGCCTGGATCTTGGGCGTCGCCTTCTCGAGGTCCTCACCGGTGATGGGCGCCCAGTCTTCGTCTTTGGGGATCGAGACGACCACGCCCGGGCCGAAGTACTTGAAGAGCGGCACCTGGTCGGTGAACTCGAGGCCCTCGATGACGTGGGCGGGGGCATCGGCGTGGGTCGTGCAGTGCATCACGGTCGTGATCTTCTGCGAGAGCACGCCCGACTTGGCGTGATAGTGCACGCGCTCGATCTTGACGTCCTCGAAGTAGGGCCACAGCGGCGCGTTGTGTCCGAAGGGGGCGCTCAGGTCGTAGAACTCGAGCCCCGTCCGAGGGTCGTTGGGCTGTATCATCGTCCGTCCTTTGCGTAGAGGTGAGCGGCGCCGGCCGGCGTGCGGCCGGGCGTCGGGTGATGCGCCGGCGGTGATGTCGGCATCAGCCCGCCTTGCTGCCGCCGTCGACCATGAGGATGTCACCGGTCACGAAGTCCGAGGCCGCGGAGGCCAGGTAGACGGTGGCGCCGATGAAGTCCTGCGGGTCGGCCGCGCGCCCCCACGGGATGCGCTGCATGAAGATCTGGTAGAGCTTGGGGTCGTCGAGCACCTGCTGCGTGAGCGGCGTCCAGAAGATGCAGGGGGCGATGGAGTTAACGTTGATGTGGTACTTGGCCCACTCCGTGGCGAGCTGCTTGGTCAGCAGGTGCACCGCACCCTTCGCGGTGCCATAGGCGGAGTAGCCGCCCGGGTGGCCCAGCTCGCCGCGGATGGAGCCGACGGTGACGATCTTGCCGCTGCCCTGCGCGATCATGCGCTTGCCGGCGGCCTGGCAGCAGACGTAGGTGCCCTTGACGAGCGAGTCCATGACCTTCTGCCACTCGTCGATCGGGAACTCCTCGGCGGCGAAGCGGTTGGCGACCCCTGAGGCCGTCACCAGAACGTCGACGTGGCCGAGCTCGTCGACCGTGCGCGCGACCATGGCCTCGACCTTGTCGGGGTCGGTGGCGTCGCAGGGGATCGGGATGATCCTCGTGCCCGCTTTGGCTATCTCGACCGCGGCCGCATCGAGAGTGTCGGCGTGCCGGCCGGTGATGACGACGTCGGCGCCGAAGGCGGCGAGACCCTTGGCGGCGGCCTGCCCGAAGGCGCCCGACCCGCCGGTGACGATGGCCACCTTGCCGGTCAGGTCGAACAGGTCGCGAATCTTCTCGAGGCTCCAGACCTCCCGATCCATCAGACTGCTCCTTTCACCCGCCGTTCAGACTTGCGAAACGACGGCCGGCCGGCGGGCCCGCCGGCTCTCTCGCTCTCGTCAACCACCGTTGAGGACTGCCTGTATCTCGTCGCGCGTGCGTACGAGGGCCGCCGTGATCTGCGCCTCGCCGACGTCGAAGCGGGTGACCGGAACGACGACCGTGACCGCGGCGAGGGCGCCCACCGCATCGCGCACCGCCGTGCCCACCGCGGCGATCCCGATGGTGTACTCCTCGCGGTCGCGAGCGACGCCCGTGGCGCGGATCTCGTCGAGCTCGCGCAGCAGCGCCTCGCGGTCGGTGATGGTGTTCTCGGTCGCCGCCGGCAGTCGCTTGGGCAGGAGATCGCGGACCTCGTCGGGCGAGAGCGCGGCGAGCAGCGCCTTGCCGTTCGCCGTGGCGTGCAGCGGAAAACGAGCACCGATCTCGGAGACGATGCGCAACGTGCGACGCGACGTGTACTGGTCGATGAACAGGACCTCGCCGGCGTCGAGCACGGCCAGGTCGACCGTCTCGCGCAGCTCGTGGGAGAGCCGCTCGAGATACGGGCCCGCCTCGTGACGCAGGTCGCTCCGGCTGGAGACGGCCAGACCGATCAGCGCGGGACCGATGCGCAGCTTGCCGGACGGCGCCGGGCGCACGAACCCCTCCTGAGCGAGGGCCGAGACTATGCGGTGCGCGGTGGAGCGCGGCAGCCCGACCCGGGCCGAGAGCTCGATCAGTGTGAGGCCGTGCGGCTCGGCGGCAAGCCGCCGCAGCATCTCCGCCGCGCGGGCGATGACCTGCACGCCCTCGCGGCGTTTCGGCCCTGTCTGTTCCTTGACGATCACGACTGCACCTGCCCCTCTACACCCTGCAGAACGCTCGAAGTCTGTCTGCAATGCGGAACAGAGTATCCGTGTTGCGGACACTATTTCAAGTGCCATGCCCGCGGTCAAGTACCGATCGGGCGTCCCGGCGCGACCTCGTGCGCAGGCGTCTTCCGTCCGTCTGCCGACGCCAGAGGGACTAGATCCTGGCGGTGAGGCCGCCGTCGACGTAGAGGATCTGCCCCGTCACGAACCCCGCGGCCGGCGACGCCAGGAACAGCGCCGGCCCGACGACGTCGGCCGCGTCGGCCCAGGCGCCCATCGGGATGCTGTCGCGAAGCGCCGTGGCAAACTGCTCGTCGGCGAGCACGCTCCGGGTCAGATCGGTCTCGACGAACGTGGGGGCCACGGCATTGACGCGGATGCCTTGCTCGGCCCACTGGGCCGCGAGCGAGCGCGTGAGCGCGTCGACGGCGCCCTTGCTCGCCGAGTACTCGGTCTGGCCGAACTTCGCGCCGAAGCGCCCGCGCACCGACGACAGGTTGACGATCGCGCCGCCGCCCGCGCGGATCATCTCCTCGCCGAACACGCGGCAGCAGAGGAACGTGCCGGTGGCGTTGACCTCGAGCACGCGCCGCCAGTCGTCGATGGCCACCGCCTCGGCTCTCACACGCACCGTGACGCCGGCCGCGTTCACCAGGATGTCCACCCGCCGAAAGACCGCGAGGACGTCGGCGGCGAGCCCCCGCACCGAGCTCTCGTCGGTGACTTCCACCGTAAGGCCCAGGCCGTCGACGCCCCGCCGGCGGACCTCGTCGGCCGCCGCCGCGGCGGCGGCGCCATCGCGGTCCGCCACGGCCACGTGGACGCCGTGGTCGGCCAGACCGAGCGCGATCGCCTTGCCGATGCCGCCCGCCCCGACGACGACGGCGTGCCTTCCGGCGATGTCAAAGATGTTCACGAGCCCCCTCCCCGGTGCCGCTCGACCCCGGGCTACCGCACCCAGGTCACGATCTCATCGAGATCGGCGCGCGAGCGCTCGAAGGTGTTGGTCGGTGAGTAGAGATCGGGGTGGCCGAGGGCGACGCCGACGGCCAGGCGCTTGCCTTCGGCGTCGGGCAGCAGCTCGCGCAGCAGCTCGGGGTGACGCACGATGGTGGCGACGATGCAGGTGCCCAGACCCCTGTCGAAGGCGGCCAGACAGACGCTCTGCACGAGCAACCCCGTGTCGAGAAGAGCATACGACTCGCCGAGGCACTCCTCGACGCCGAAGACCAGCAGGCAAGGGGCGCCGAACAGGTCGGCCATGCGCTCCATGGCCGTCGCGGGGTCGGTGTCGAGCCCCGCGGCGACCAGCGTCGCGGCGCGACTCTCCATGAGCTGCTTGGTGCGCAGCGAGCACGCCTCGGGCCAGTCGGAGGCCGGCAGGAAGTCGGGCTTTGGCGGCTCCTCGTTGCGTACCGCCTGACGAAAGCGCTCCTTGAAGCCCTCCAGCGCCCTGCCGGTGACCACCCAGACGCTCCACGCCTGCGTGTTGCGCCACGACGGCGACCAGCGAGCCTCGTCCAGGATCTCACCGATCAGCTCCTTGCTCACCGGCTCGGCGCTGTAAGCGCGGATGCTGCGCCGTCCGCGCAGCACGGTCTCGAAATCCATGAATCCTCCTTGAGCGCCGGGCGGCTCTCCTACGCTTTCTCCAGAAACACGGTCTCGAGCGTCAGGCTCGCCTCGAGCGACACCGTCACCGTCGCCGTACGGTAGCCCACGGCCGCCAGCGTCACGACGTACTCCGCGCCGGGCTCGAGCCGGTCCACCACGAAGTCACCGAAGTTGTTGGTCGTGGCCTCCCCCACCGCGCGACCGTCGCGGACGACCGTCGCAGTCACGCCCTCGACACACTCGTCGGAGGTCTTGTCGACCACCGTGCCGGCCACGAAGGCCTTCGTCCACCTGTGCAGGTTCTTGTAGTACACGCGCGGCCTGGCCGAGAGCTCGGGCCTGAAGACTTCGAGCTCGTCGACAGCCTGGAGCCGCGCCATCTCGTCGTCGGCGAGCACGAGCTTGATCGCGCCCGTGGGGCACACCTGCGAGCAGCGCGTGTCGTGCCAGCCCTCGTCGATCAGGTGGGCGCAGCCGGTGCACTTCTGGGCGAGCTGCTGCTCGTCGTTCCAGTGGATGACGCCGTAGGGGCAGCTGGCGACGATCTCCTTGCGGCCCTGGGCCTTGACCGGGTCGATGATGACGAGGCCGTCGTCGCGCTTGTAGACCGCGCCGTCGGCGGTGAGACACGGCGCGTCGTCACAGTGCATGCATGGTGTCGGCAGGTACGCGGTCTGCACCATGGGGTACTGGCCCCGCTCCTTGCGCTTGATGTTCATCCAGCGGTGGCCGTGCCAGGGCTGGGCCGCCGAGTACGGCGGGAACTCGTTGCCGACGAACTCGTCCTTGTCGGCCAGGAAGCAGTCGTTGCAGTCGTGGCAGCGGGCGACGTCGATGATCAGGTGCCAGCTCTTCATTGGGCCTCCCCCTCCCACTTCTCGACCTGGATCAGGCACGAGTTGTTGGACATCGCCGTCGAGGTCGGCGTGATGTAGCGCATGTTGGTGAGGATGTTGACGCAGCCGGCGATGTCGGGCGATGCACCCGGTTCACCCAGCGGCAGATAATCGGCGCACGACTCGTAGGCGTGCACGGTGCCGGGAGCGATCCGCTCGGTGAGCTGCGCCGTGAGGATCACGGCGCCGCGGTCGTTGAAGGCGCGCACGAGGTCGCCTTCGGCGATGCCGCGCGCCTCCGCGTCTTTCGTGTTGAGCCTGATGACGTAGTAGTAGTGCCCGTCCTCGTGCAGGATGCGATGCTCGTCGACCTCGTTGAGCCAGCTTTCCTTGGAGTCGCCCATCGTATGGAAGCTGAAGCGCGGGTGCGGGCTCACCATCTGCAAGGGGTACTTGCCGTACAACTCGGTGGTGTGGTGCCCCTCCCAGCTCGGGATGAACTGCGGGCCCATGGCCGGCCGCTCGGGATCGACCACGTCCATCTCCAGATGCTTCAGAGTCACGCTCACGAACTCGATCTTGCCGGATGGCGTCTGCAGACCTTCGAGGCCGACCGTGTCGCCGGGCCTCGGGCCCCAGTCGGGCGTGTCGCGCTTGCGGCCCTCGGCGAACCAGCGCATGGCCGGCGTCGAAACGTAGTCGTCGGGCATCGGCACGACGTAGTAGCCCTTCTTCTCGAACTCCTCCCAGGTGATGTCCCTGGGGAGGTCGGTGGCGTGGAAGTACGCCTTGCACCAGTCGTACTCGTCCATGCCGCCCTCGGTGAAGAGGTCGCCTATGCCCATGCGCCCGGCGACGGCGGCGAAGATGTCGTAGTCGGACTTGCTCTCGCCGAGCGGCTCGATGCACTTCTTCTGAAAGACGATGACGCGGTGATTGGTCTGGTTGTGGTTGTCGGGGATGTAGCCGGAGCAGTTGCCGAACTCGCTCAGATCCCAGCGCTCGAAGTTGGTGCAGGCCGGCAGGACGATGTCGGCGAACTTGGCTTCGCCCTCCATCCAGATGCTCTGGTTGACGACCGTGTCGACCTTGCCCTCGCGGTAGGCCCTCACGTAGCGGTTCGTCTGCTGCATGGTGCCGAAGAACGACCCGCCGTAGCGCCAGTACATGGTGATGAACGGGTAGCCCGGCGCCGGGTACTGGTACTTCTGCATCTGGCTCTGGATGGACGGTCCGCAGAAGCCCTTGCCGCGCCACTCGAAACGCTCGTGCATCATCGCCTCGGGAATGCGCAGCCGCGGGATCGAGATGCCTTCGGGGGAGTCGTGCACGTTGACCGTCGGGTGCAGTCCGGAGCCGTGCGGGAACATGCGGTAGAGAAAGCGGTAGGCCGCCGCCGACTTCTCGGGATCGCCCGATATGCCACCTTCGGCGTAGCCCGGGAACACGAAGGAACAGTCGGAGGGCGCACCCTGCGACGTGCCCCAGATGTTCACTCCCGGCTTGCCGTAGCCCTGCATGGCCGCCAGGGCCACCATGGTGCGGGCCCATTCGTTGCCGGTGGCGGAGCGGCAGGCGCCGCCCCAGCCGCCCAGGCCTCCGGCGGCGAGCATGGTCTTCTTGGCGCCCCACTCGCGGGCCAGGGCGCGGATCTGCCGGGCGGGAATGCCGCATTCGGTCTCGGCCCAGGCCGGCGTCTTGGGCACGTTGTCGGTCTTGCCGAGCACGTAGTCCTGCCACTCGTCGAAGCCGGTGGTGCGCTTCGCGACGTACTCCTTGTCGTAGGTCCCCTCAGCGAGCCACGTGTGGGCGATCGCCAGGCCAAAGGCCACGTCCGTGCCGAGACGTGGCGCGAACCACTTGTCGCAGAACAGCTCCGCCGTGGGATTGTAGTAGGGGTCGACGAACACCATCTTGACGCCGAGCTCTTTCATCCAGTAGCGCCGCGGCGTGCTTTCGAAGGCCGAGTAGATGCCGCCGCCCGTGCTCTCGGGGTCGGCCGACCAGAAGACGACCATCTCGGTGTGCTTGAGGGCGTCCTCGAGGAGGTCGTACTGCTCCGGTATGCCGAGCCGGTGGCTGTTGCCCCACATCGGCATGGCGCCCCAGTGCCATCCCTCCCAGCTGTCGGGGTTGTGCGCCGAATGGACCATACCCATGAGGTTGAGGAATCGATAGTAGGCGCTGTGGCGGTAGCCGATGTTGCCCCACAGGTGGTGCGAGCTGCAGGTCGTGAGGATCGAGCCCGGACCGTGCTCACGCTTCTCGCGAACGAGCTCCCTGGTCACCAGGTCGAGCGCGTCGTCCCAGCTTATCGGCTCGTAGCCGGCGATGCCGCGATTCTGCACGTTGCGCTTGCCGTCGGGGTCCCAGTCCACCCGTTTGAGCGGCGTCAGGATGCGCTTCGGCGAGTAGACCAGCGAGCGCTGCGCCTGGGCATGCGGCGCCAGGGTGGTCTTGCGCGGTGAGGTGAACGAGCGGCCGCGGGCTTCGATCGTCCAGTCGCCCTTGTCGTCGGCGTCCAGCTCGATGGGGGTGAGGCGGATGATCCTGCCGTCCTGCACGTCGACGAAGACGGGGCCACCCGTTGTGCCGTTGGTCAGCCGTACGACTTCTCCCATGCTCCCTTGACCTCCGCTTCTCGTTTCGTCGCCAAGTAAAGCGGTCCAGCCAACCGGCGGCCGGTCGCGAGGCAGCTTTCCACGATGCGGGCATGTCTGCCCACAGTACGGGCATCCTACCGTCGGTCCTCGCCACTGTTCAAGGGCTGCGCGAACCGACGCACAGCGCGGGCGAGCGCGAGCGGCCGCTGGTAGACTGTGCATTCCGACGATGACCGCCCGCAACGACAAGCAAGTGACGATCGGCGTGCTGCTCGCCGGCGGCGGCAGCCGCCGCGCCGGCGTCGACAAGCGCTTCCTGGTGCTCGAGGGTCAGACGCTGCTGCAGCGCAACCTGACGTTCCTGCACGGCCTCTTTCCCACCGTCGTCCTCTCGCTGGGGCAGGGCCAGCGGCTCGACCTGGGCGACGCCGCCGGGCTCGGCGAGACCGTGGTCCTGAACGACGTCTGGCCCGGATCGTCGCCGCTAGCCGGTATCGCCACGGCGCTCTCCCGTTACCAGGCGCCGCTGTTCGCCCTGGCCGTCGACGTCGCCTTTCCGAGCCCCTCGGCGGGCGCTTCGGTGCTGGCCGCCTACCCCGGCCACGACGCCGCTGTGCCGGCCATCGGCGATCATCACCAGCCCCTGTTCGCCGTCTACGGCCCGGGCTGCCTGGGGCCGATGACGGCCATGCTCGAGGCGGGCGAGCAGCGCATCATCGACGTCTTTCCCACGATCGACCTCGCCTCGGTGCCGTTTGCAAGTGACGGGATCTTTCACAGCATCAACACCATGGACGAGTACCGCGCGGCGCGCGACCTCGCAAGGCCCGGCGACGACACGGTGATCGGGGTTGCGCCGGGAGCGGCCCCGGCGCTGGTCGCGGTGGTCGGCAAGAGCGACTCGGGCAAGACGACCCTGATCGAGAAGCTGGTCCCCGAGCTCATCAGGCTCGGGCTCCGGGTCGGCACGATCAAGCACGACGCCCACAGCTTCGAGATCGACCACCCGGGCAAGGACTCGTGGCGCCACGGCCAGTCGGGAGCGGCGGCCTACGTCATCGCCTCGCCGGAGCGACTCGCCTACATCGCCCGGCTCGACGGCGAGATGCCGCTCGACGCGATCGCGCGGCGCTACTTCACAGGCTTCGATCTCGTGGTGGCAGAGGGCTACAAACGCACCTCGCCCCACAGGGTCGAGATCTTCCGGGCAGGCGCCGGCTACGACGCGCCGCTCTGCGGCCCCGGCGAGGCCCTGGCGCTGGTCACCGACGCGCCACTCGAGCACGAGCACCGGTTCGGGCTCGATGAAGCGCGCGAGGCGGCGCAGTTCCTGGCCGCGCGCCTCGACACGCTGCGCCGCTACTGACCGGCGCGACCGCCGCGGCGAGCGCGCCGCGCTCGCCCTTGACAGCCTGGCCCCAGGCAACCTACCATCGCCCGCATAGCGGAAGCTGTGTCCGCATGGCGGGCATCCCTGAAGCATGTCGATGGGGGACGAAGCTGAGCAGGGCGATTCTCACGACTGCCGCGGTCGGCAGGGCCGACGCCGCGTCCCCGCGTCCCCGCGCGACGATCTTCTCTTCTCCGCGACCTTCGCGCAGGTTCTCGCCACGCACTCAAGACCGCGCCCGGAACCGACGGGCGCGTGAACGACTGCTCCGTACCGGTGGAGATCGAAGGAGAGTGGTATGGCGGAAGACATGAGCAAGACGGGGACGAGCGGCGAGAAGACGCTCGTGCGCGACATCAGCTTCTGCGGCGTACCGGAGAACGGCTCCAACGCCTCGATGGTCGATGTGAAGGATGGCAGGATCATCCGCATCCGGCCCATGCACTACGAGTGGAAGTACACGCGCGAGCAGATCAACCCGTGGAAGATGGAGGTCAGGGGCAAGACCTTCGAGCCGAGCATGAAGACGCTCATCCCGCCGTACAGCCTCGCCTACAAGAAGCGCGTCTACTCCCCGGCCCGCATCCGCTACCCGATGATGCGCGTCGACTTCGACCCCGACGGCGAGCGCAACCCGCAGAACCGCGGCGTGAGCAAGTTCAAGCGCATCTCCTGGGACAGGGCGCTCGACATCATCACGAGCGAGATGAACCGCGTCAAGGAGAAGTACGGCCCGACCGCCCTGCTCTATCAGTGCGACCAGCACGGTGAGAACAAGGTGGTGCAGGCCTGCCACGGCGCCGGCCGCAAGCTGCTGCGGGCGTGGGGCGGCTTCACCCTGCAGATGCGCCAGCCCGACAGCTGGGAAGGCTGGTGGTGGGGCAGCAAGCACTTCTGGGGCTGCGAGCCCGTGGGCCAGGGCCAGCAGAGCAACCTGCTCTGGGACATCTCCAAGAACGCCGAGCTGCTCCTCTTCTGGGGCTGCGACCAGGAGACCACCCCGTGGGGCTGGCAGGGCCAGCTGCCGAGCCGCCTGAGCTACTGGTGGAGCGAGCTCGGCATCAAGCAGATCTACGTGTGCCCCGACCTGAACTACGCGGCCGCCGTGCACGCGGACCGGTGGATCCCGGTGCTGCCCAACACCGACGCCGCCATGTACCTGGCCATCTGCTACCAGTGGTTCAAGGACGGCACCTACGACAAGGAGTACCTCGCCACGCACGCCGTGGGCGTCGAGAAGTTCGAGGCCTACGTCATGGGCGAGGAGGACGGCGTGAAGAAGACGCCGGAGTGGGCGGCGCCCATCACCGGCGTGCCGGCGCGCACCCTCAAGGCCCTCGCCAAGGAATGGGCGAGCAAGCGTACGACGGTCGTCATCGGCAACGGCGGCCCCGGCATCCGCGGCCCCTACGCGACCGAACCCGCCCGCCTGCAGAACATCTGCTTGGCCATGCAGGGCCTCGGCAAGCCGGGCGTCAACCAGGCCAAGATGATCGAGTGGGGCCTGTTCGACAAGCCCGACCAGTACGCCCAGCCCATGCCGTTGCGCGTGCCCTACCTGCGCAAGGCCTACACCGGCGGCCACCCCGACGAGACCAACCACCCGTCGTTCATCCCCAAGACCTACGTGCCCAAGGCGATCCTCGAGGGCGAGTGCGACTGGTGGGGTTGCGAGTCCGAGACGGCCGACCGCGCCAACCAGTTCGAGCACTACAAGTACCCTGCCGACGGCTGCTCCAAGATCCACATGGTGTGGACCGACTCGCCATCGTGGATCACGTGCTGGAACGGCGGCAACGACTACGTGCGGGCCATGCGCCACCCCGACATCGAGTTCATGTTCGCCCAACACCCCTGGCTCGAGAACGACTGCCTGATGGCCGACATCATCCTGCCGGTGAACACCAAGCTCGAAGAGGACGACATCGCCGGCGACATCTTCAGCGGCCAGACCAACCTGCTCTTCCCCGAGCAGCGCTGCATCGAGCCGCTCGGCGAGAGCTACAGCGACTACGAGATCGCCGTCATGATCGCCGAGCGCCTGGGCTTGAAAGAGGCCTACACCGGCGGCAAGTCCGTCGACGATCTCATCAGGTACGGCTACGAGACCTCGCGCTGCGCCGACCTGATCAGCTGGGAGGAGCTTAAGGAGAAGGGCTACTACGCCGTGCCGACGGCCGAGAACTGGGAAGACGTGCCGGCCGGCTTCTACAACTTCTACAAGGACCCCGAGAAGTACCCGCTGACCACGCCGACCGGCAAGCTCGAGTTCGAATCGACCGCCCTGGCCACGAGCTTCCCCGACGACCTCGAGCGCCCGCCGGTGCCCAAGTGGGTCGCCGAGGGCATCAGCCACCATGAAACGATCGGCACCGAGCGTTCCAAGAAGTATCCGCTCCTCGTGTGCTCCAACCACCCGCGCTGGAGCGTGCACTCCCAGCACGAGGACATCACCTGGCTGCGCGAGATCGAGACCTGCAAGGTCACCGGTCCTGACGGCTACCAGTACCACCCGGTGTGGCTGCACCCGTCGGAGGCCGAGAAGCGCGGCATCCGTCACGGCGACATCGTGTCCATCTTCAACGAGCGCGGCACCGTGCTCGGCGGCGCCTACGTCACCGAGCGCATCATGCCCGGCGTGGTCTACATCGACCACGGCGCCAAGTGGGACCCGATCGTCCCCGGTGAGATCGACCGCGGCGGCGCCATCAACACGATCGTGCCACGCAACACGACCTCCAAGAACGCCGTCGGTCACGCCGTGAGCGGCTTCCTCGTCGACCTCGAGAAGACCGACATGGAGGAGCTCAAGCGCAAGTACCCCGAGGCCTTCCAGAAGCCGTTCCACCCGTGTGCCGGTCCCGGCCTGGAAGCCTGCATCAGGGGGGTGGAGTGATGGCCAAGGTCCTCGTCATCGATCTCACCATCTGCAACGGCTGCTACAACTGCCAGGTGGCCTGCAAGGACGAGCACGTCGGCAACGACTGGTCGCCCATCGCCAAGCCGCAGCCCGACACCGGCCAGTTCTGGAACAAGATCAAGGACGACGTGCGCGGCCAGGTGCCCAAGGTCAAGGTCACCTACCTGCACAGCATCTGCCAGCACTGCGACGACGCGCCCTGCATCGAGTCGTGCAACGTCGCTGCCATCTATAAGCGCGACGACGGGGCCGTGATCATCGATCCGGTCAAGTGCCGCGGCAACCAGCTCTGCCTGTCGGCCTGCCCCTACGAGAACGTCATCTACTTCAACGACTCGCTGAACATCGCCCAGAAGTGCACCTTCTGCGCGCACCTGCTCGACGACGGCTGGACCGAGCCGCGCTGCGTCGACGCCTGCCCGACGGGCGCCTTCACGTTCGGCGAAGAGGAGGACCTCAAGGAGCTCATCGCCCGGGCCGCACCCCTCAAGCCCGACAAGGACGTCAAGCCGCGGGTCTTCTACATCGGCCTGCCCAAGCCGTTCATCGCCGGTGCGGTCTTCCAGCCCGAGACCGACGAGTGCACCGAGGGCGCGACCGTCGTGGCGACCCACGCGGCCTCCGGGGCGACGGCCGTGGCGACGACCGACGGCTTCGGTGACTTCTGGCTCAACGACCTCGAGCCCGGCAAGTACACCCTGGTGATCGAAAAGCCCGGCTTCCTGCGCCAGAAGATGGGCCCCGTCGACGCCATGAGCGACATCAACGTGGGCGACATCGCGATCTGGAAGGCCTGAAGAGAACACTCGAACACACCCGCGGCGCGCAAGCGCGCTCAGGCCGGCGCGGCGACGAAGCCGGCAACGACGCCGCAGGCGAAGCGCCGCTGTGCCTCGACCCTGAACCCCGCGACCCCAGGTGAGCGGCCACATCGTCGGCCGAGCCCAGGGCGCGCGTCGAGGCGGTGAGAAAGTCGTAGAGCTCGCCGCGACCGGCCAGCACCGTTCCCAGACGCGGCGCCACCGCGAAGAAGTAGAGGCCGGCCGCAGCCCCCATGAGGTCGCGTGGAGGACGCACCGCTTCGACGACCACCAGGCGGCCGCCCGGCACGAGCAGCTCGCGCAGGGGCCGCAGCAGCGCGCCGGGGTCGGCGAAGTAGCGCAGCCCGAAGCCCACTGTGACGGCGTCGAAGGGACCGCCGAGCGTGGCGGCCGTCGCCGGGTCGGACAGGTCGGCGACGACCGTCTCGAGCGGCAGCCTCGCCGCGCTCACCCGGCCGCGCGCGACCGCCAGCATGCCCGGCGCCGCGTCGACGGCCGTCACGGTCGCCCCGCGACGGGCGAGATCGAGCGCCAGCAGGCCCGTGCCGGCGCAGGCGTCGAGCACCCGCGGCCGTTCCGGCGGCGACTGGCCGTCGCCGCGCTGGGTCGCCGGCGCACCGTGGCCGTACCCCGCAGCCCTCGACCCGACGGCAAGCGGTGCGACCTGCCGGGCCGCCCAGCGCCGCCAGCGCGCGTCGAGGCCGAAGGTGATGATGGTGTTGACGCGGTCGTAGGTGGCCACGTTGCGGTCGAACAGGTCGGCGACGTGGGACGGCTCGAGGTCGGGCGCCCCGCCGCGCGGGCCGCGCACGGCGCGCCGGACGGCATCGCGGAAGCCGGCGGGCCGCATCAGGAGGCGCTGAGCGCGAGGCCCACGAGCGCCGCGATCAGCACGAGATCGGGGTATGGGCTGCCGTGGTTGAAGTACGACGCCGCCTGCGCCGGGGTCGGCCGGCGCAGCAGGTTGACGGCCGGCCAGGCCAGCGACCAGACGCCGAAGACAAGCGCCAGCACGACCGACGCCAACGGCATCGGCAACAGCGCCGTCGAGACCAGGCAGGCGGTCGGCCACGGCCGCCGCGGCGCGCGCCGCGGCGGCCTCGCCGCGCACGCTGGCGACGGTGCGGATGCCGACGCGCGCGTCGCTTTCCAGATCGCTCAGGTCATTGACGATGTTGCGCCCGCCGATCTCCCAGCAGGCCAGAAAGACGAACACGGCGAGGGCGCTCCAGCGCAGCGGCGCCACCGCCACCCAGCCGGCCAGGCCGCCGAAGCCCACCATCACGCCCGACAGGACGGTCTTCCAGCAGGTGACCGAGCGCAGCGCGCAGTACACGAACTGCGTCGCCACCGCGGCGCCGAAGAACAGCAGGGAGAGCGGGTTCAGGAGGGCGGTGCCCACCACGGCCACGGCGATCAGGCCCGCGACCCACGCCACCGAGACGCGCAGGCTGAGCACGCCGCGGGCCAGAGGGTGGCGCACGAAGGCCGTATCGATGTCGTGCTCGGGCACCTCGGACTTGCCGACCGCGAGCGAGCGCGCATCGACCTTGCGGTCGAGCAGGTCGTTCAGGGCGTAGAGGGCAAACGAGGCGGCGCAGGCGGCCGGCAGGCCGATGGCGATCACGCGCCACGAGGGCAGGCCGGCCAGGGCGAGCACGGCGCCCAAGGCCGGCTGGGCGACGGTGAGCAGGGCCTGCTTGCCACGCGAGAAGTCGAAGATGGCGGCCGGCAGTCCCGGCCCCGACCGCGACGGCGCCGCGACCCTCTGCGCGCCGGCGGTCAACGGTCGTCGTCCACGCCGTGCTGTGGGAATCCGCTGGATCGCCCGAGCATCACTCCCCCTGGCGGGTCCCGGTGCCCCGTGCGCCGCTTCCTGCCCCGCCCGGCGCCGCCGCCGACCGGTGCCCCCGTTGCTACCCCGAGAGATGGTCGCCTACACGCGGCGAGGGGGGCCCGGCCTTGCGGCCGGGCCCCCCTCGCCTGGGTACACCGTCGCCGGGCCCTGTCGCTTCGTCTGTGCGCCAGGGCCGGTCAGGCTACCGCTGCGGCGCGTGCCGCGCCGCACGTGCCGGAGCTCTCAGCCCCAGATGTCGCGGGCCGGCGCAAAGACGACCGCGATGCGGAAGACCTCGCCGCCCTGGATACGGAAATTGTGCACCGTGTTCTTGGGGACGTAGAGCGCGTCGCCCTGCTCGACCAGGAAGTCGTCGTCGCCGACCTTGGCCATGGCGCGACCAGAGAGCACGTAGAAGACGTGGTCTTCCTTCTCGTGGACGTCGTCGAGGGCCGCACCCTCGGGCTGGATCTCGGTGATGTGGAACTCGAGCTGGGCGCCTGGGCAGGTCTTGGGGTTGACCAGGGGCCAGCCGCGGGTCACCTCGTGCTTGGGCGGGTTCGGCCTGAACTCGACGTCCCTGACGTTGCACACCTTGCCCTTTGCTGCCTGTGTTGCTTCGGCCATCGTGTTCGTCCTCCTAGCTTGGTCTTCTGAGGCCTTCGGTCCTTGTGACACGAGCGCTCGGCGCCGCCCGCGTCACGGCTCAAGCACGACCTTCATGGCGCCATCGCGGCGCTCGACGAACGTGGCGAGCGCCTCGGCGAACTGGTCGAGCGGGAACGTGTGGGTGTGGATGCCCTCGGTCGTGACCGCGCCGCTGGCCATGAGCGCCAGCGCCGGAGCGGCCGTGTTGGGATTGGCGCGCACGCCGAGGATGTCGAGCTCGGCCAGCGTCATCGGGCCCCAGGGAACCTCGATGGTCGAGGTCGGCAGGCCGTTCATGACGAGACGGCCGCCCTTGCGCGTCGCCTTGATGGCCCAGTCGATCGCCTGCTGCGTGCCGGCGCACTCGACGGTGCAGTCGACGCCGATGCCACCGGTGAGCTCGAGGACCTTGGCCACCGGGTCGTCGACCTTCTCGTAGTCGATGCCGATGGCGCCCATCCTGACGGCCTGCTCGAGCCGCGGGCCGCGGCCGATCACGGCCACGAAGCGGGCGCCCGAGGCCCTGGCGTACTGGAACGAGAAGTTGCCCACGGCGCCCGGGCCGGTGATGAGAACGGCGTCGCCGGTCGTGACGCCGCCGCGCTGCACCCCGTGCAGGGCGACGCCGGCCGAGTCGAGCATCGCGCCCTGATGGTAGGACAGGCCCTCGGGCAGCGGGGTCACCGATTTGACCGACGACACGATGTACTGGGCGTAGGCGCCCTGCGAGGTGAAGCCGTAGTGACGGTGGCCCGAAGCGTTGTCGCCGTAGTTCAGGCACACGGTGTAGTGGCCGGTCATGCAGTTGAGGCAGATGCCGCAGCCCTTGTGGGCCTCGCCGGCCACGCGGGTGCCGACCGCGTACTTGGCGGCGACCTTCTTTGAGGCCGTGAGATCCTCGGAGAGCTCGACGACCTCGCCGGCCCACTCGTGGCCGATGATGCACGGGTAGGCGGGCGGCCACATGCCCGGGAACTTGCCCGCCACGATCTTGGGATCGGTCCCGCAGATGGCGATGGCGCGCACGCGACAGAGCACCTCGTCGCCGGTCGGCCGGGGAACCGGCACCTCCTGCAGCTCGAACTCGTTCGGCCCCTTGAGGACCACGGCCTTCATGGTGGAAGGTATGTCGCCCATTGCTCCGCCCCTTTCAGATGTGACGTGGGATCACGGACTGGTTGATGGCCGCGACGTAGCGCCGCGCCTGCTCGGCCGCCGCCCGGTCGTCGGGCAGCGGCAGGACCTCCGCCGAAAGCCAGCCGTCGTAGCCGACGCCGTCAAGCGCCGCGACGACCTCGTCGAAGTCGAGGTGACCCAGGCCGGCTGCGCGGCGGTTGCTGTCGACCAGGTGGAAGTGCCGCAGGCGCGCCCCGGTCGCCCGGATGGCGTCGCCGATGCAGCTCTCTTCGATGTTCATGTGGAAGGCGTCGAGCAGCACGCCCACGTTGGCCCTGTCGATCCGCTCGACTGCGGCGACCGTCTGCGCCGCCGTGTTCAGCAGCGCCGTCTCGTAGCGGTTGATGGCCTCGACCACGAGGCCGGCGCCGAGGGTGGCGGCGTGATCGGCGCACTCGCGCATGCTCGCCACGAAGCGCCCGACGGCGCCCTCGAGGTCGCCGTCGGGCGGTCGGTTGCCCCTTGCCAGGCCGACGATCACGGGAGCCCCGAAGGCCGCGCCGTAGTCGATCAGTTCCGTCACGCGCGAGACGGCGCCGGCGCGCATCGTCTCGTCGGCGTCGGACAACGAAAGCCCGTCCTCGAGAAAGAGACGGCCGCTGGCGAGCGCCGCGAGCTCGAGGCCGCCGGCGCGCAGCAGCTCCTCGAGCTCGTCGCGGTCGAGCTCGTCGGGGCTGCGCATGCTGATCTCGATGCCCTCGAAGCCGAGCTCACGCGAGACCGCGACGCACTCGCGGACATGCCCCGCATAGAGCATCGGGCCAAAGCCGGTGGGCCCGGCCGAAGTGGCCACGCACGCCTTCCAGCTCACGACCGGCCGCCCTGTTCGTGGGCCGCCGACACGTGCCCGCGGGCCTCGGCGCCGGCCACGTGACCGAGCCGGTGCGACAGCTCCACGCCGGCCTCGACGATCGCCTCGATGAGCCGCGGCAGCCGCTCGGAGCTGAACCGCTGTTCGATGCCGGAAAGGCTCACGGCGGCCACCACCCGGCCGGTGTGATCGCGCACTGGAGCGCCGACAGCACAGGCGTGCGAAGTGACGTCTTCGCGGCTCACCGCGTACCCCCGCTCGAGGATCTCGCGGCGGTCGCGGTCGAGGGCCGCTCGCGAGACCAGGGAATGCGCGGTCATCGCCCGCACGTGACGTGACACGACCTCCTCCCAGCGCCGAGCCGGCAAGTGGGCGAGCAGCACCCGGGGAGCCGCCCCGCAGTTGAAGGGCTGACGCTTGCCCACCTCGAGGAACAGGACGCGCAGCTCGCTGCGCGAGTCGAAGCGCCTGATGCACAGGGCTTCGTCGCCGTCGGGCACGACCACGAAGGCCGTCTCGCCGACCTCCTCGGCCAGGACCTCGAGCAGCGAATCCGAACGCGTCGCCAGCTCCATCGTCTTGGAGACGACGCTGCCCAGCCTGAAGACGCGGAGCCCCAGCCGGTAGCGCCGGCTGGCCGGATCGAACTCGATCATCTCCTCGTGGCGCAGCGCGCCGAGCAACCGGTGCGTCGTGCTCTTGGTGAGGCCGATGCCGGAGCTGATCTCGGTGAAGGAGAGCTCCGGCCGCTCGAGCGAGAACTGGTCGAGGATGGCCACGGCGCGCGAGATGCTGCGCACCGGCGACCCCTCGGCGTCGGGCAGCCGCGGTCGCTGCGCGTCGGCGCCGGCGACGCTTTCGAGGGGCTGCGTCATCGCTCTTCCATGCCGCTCACGCCGTCCGGGCCGGTCAGTGCTGGCCCAGGATGGGCAACGCCGTGATCGGCTTCCAGCCGGGGCTGCCCGGCTCGCGCAGGAAGGGCTCCATGTCGGCCGCCGAGCGGAAGGTCGTCTCTTCGACGGGTGGGACGGTCCCGGCCGGGAAGACCTCAAGGATGTCGTCGACGATCATGGTGAGGTACCTGCAGAAAGCCGCCACCGGACGTTTGGCCTTCTCGGCGTCACCCAGGGTGGGCTTGCCGACGACGCCCTCGGGCGTGCCGAAGAACTCGATGGCGAAGTGGCCCTCGCCCTCGGACCAGCGTTGCGGCCGGTTGATGCCATCGACCGAGTTGTTGAAGTGGCCGCCCGGCAGGTACTGCTTGGTCTCGGTCTCGACGGCGTACTGCATGTCGACCATCTCGGGGAAGAACAGCAGGCCGATCGACGTCTCGGCTTCGTCGGCGTGGATGAACTGCGTGTCCCACTCGCCGCCCATGTCCTTGGTGCGGAAGAAGTCCTTGACCGAGCGATGCCAGTCGATCACCCGGTAGACGCCGGGGAGCTGGTAACGCTTGAGGAACTTGTGCAACGCCGACTCGAGCATCCAGAGGTGCCCGTGGTTGTTGACGATGATCTGCTTGCGAAAGCCGTCGTTCCAGAGGCCGAGCATGACGTCGACGAGGGTCTCCTCGACCACTTCCTCGCGCAGCATGACGGTGCCCGGCATGCCGAGGTGATGGTAGGGATGACCGCCGTACATCAGCGGCGGGATGGCCACCGACACGGGCGCGCCACGCTTGGCGGTGAAGCGATGCACGGCTTCGCAGAGCTGACTGACGAAGAACGTGTCCATGGCCGTCACCGTGTGGCGGCCGTGGTTTTCGGTGCAGCCGACGGGGATGAGCACGACGTCGTTCTTGCGGCGGTTCTGTTCGACCTGCGCCCGAATGGTCGTCTGGATGTAGCTGCCGGGCTTGGCCCACTCGCACGGCGACGGGATGCCGTAGTCGGCCAGGACGGCTTCGATCTGGGCCGTGTCGGCTTCCCACAGCTCCTTGAACATCCGACCGACGGCGGTGTCTTCGAAGAACAGGTCGGGACGATTCGTAGACAGGACTGCCATGAGTTCTCCTCCTTAGCGCTTCGCCGACGTGGCGGCCGTCGTGCCGGAGACCAGTGCGGTCGCGGCGGCAACGATGTGGCCGGTGGTCAAGCCGTACTTTTCGAGCAGCGCGTCGTTCGGCGCCGACTCGCTGTACACGTCGGCGATGCCGACGCGCTTCATGGGCGTCGGCCGGTGCTCGCCGAGCGTCTCGGCGACGGCGCCTCCGAGGCCGCCGATGACGGTGTGCTCCTCGGCCGTGACGACCAGGCCGGTCCTCTCGGCGGCGGCGACGATCGACTCGACGTCGAGCGGCTTGAGCGTGGGGACGTGCAGGATGTGGGCGCTGATGCCCTCGGTCTGGAGCAGCTCGGCCGCCTCGACGGCGCGGCCCAGCATGATGCCGGTGGTCATGATGGTGACGTCGCTGCCCTCGCGCACGACCACCGCGGGACCGATCCTGAAGTCGTAGCCGTCGTCGAACACGACCGGGCAGGGGTCGCGGGTGAGGCGCAGGTAGATGGGCCCGCCGTACTCGGCGACGGCGAAGACCGCCTTGCGGGCCTCGACGCCGTCGCCCGGCGCCACGACGGTCATGTTGGGCATGGCCCTCATGATGGCCGCGTCCTGGACGGCCTGGTGGGTCTTGCCGCTCTTGCCCACGAACAGGCTGCCGTAGCCGCCGATAACGACCACCGACAGGCGCGGCTGAGCGATCGAGATGCGGATCTGATCGAGCGCACGCTTGGTGGCAAAGCAGGCGAAGGTGTTGGCGAAGGGCACGAAGCCCATGGTGGCAAAGCCGGCCGCCACGCTCATCACGTTCTGTTCGGTGACCCCCATCTGAAAGAAGCGCTCGGGGTAGGCGGCCTCGAAGAGGTTCACCTTGGTCGACGACGCGAGGTCGGCGTCGATGACGACGACCCGCTCGTTCAGCGCGCCGAGCTCGACCAGGGCCTTGCCGAAGGCGTCGCGCTGGGCCATGAGCTCAGGCATTGAAGGCCACCTCCGCCGCGCACAGCTCGGCGAGCGCCTGCTCCTCCTGTTCCTCGGAGACCAGGGCCGAGTGCCACAGGTGCGTGTTCTCCATGAACGAGACGCCCTTGCCCTTGATGGTCTGGGCAACGATGACGCTGGGGCGCCCCTTCACGGCCTTGGCCGCCTCGCAGGCGGCCACGATCGCCTCGATGTCGTGGCCGTCGCACTCGATCACGTTCCAGCCGAAGGCCCGCCACTTGTCGGGAATGGGCTCGACCGGCATGATCGCGGCCGTGTCGCCCATGAGCTGGACGTGGTTGTCGTCGACGATCGCCACGAGCGAGTCGAGCCCGTACTTGGCGCCGGCCAGGGCGGCCTCCCAGACCTGGCCTTCCTGCAGCTCGCCGTCGCCCAGCAGCACATAGACGCGCACGTCGTGGCGGCTATCGAGCCGCGCGCCGAGCGCCATGCCGACGCCTGCCGAGAGTCCCTGGCCGAGCGAGCCGGAGGCCATGTCGACACCGGGCGTGTGGAGGTCGGGGTGGCCCTGCAGGATCGAGTCGATCTGGTCGTAGGTGGCGAGTGTGTCCGCCGAGAAGTAGCCGCGCTCCATGAGGGCGACGTAGTAGATCACGGCCGCGTGACCCTTGGAGAGGATGAATCTGTCGCGGTCCTCCCAGCCGGGGTTTGCCGGATCGAGACGCAGTACCTTGAAGTACAGGGCGGTCATGATCTCGGCGACGCTCAGGCAGCCGCCGGGGTGTCCCGCCTGGGCGCGGCACAGCGTCTCGATGGTGCCCCGCCTCAGCTTGTACGCCAGTGGGGCGAGGTCACCGCGGTCACGAGCCTCTTCCATACGACTCCTCCCTCACCGGCACGCGACGAAACGTGGTCTCGTGCTGGTTCCTTCAGACGGAACTCGACTCCGAAGAATGGAACTCGTCGCATCATAGCCGTTCTCCGCCGCCATGCAAGCGTGAACCGTTGCGGCCGGCGCCACGTGTGGAGGTGGGGGCGCTTCGGGCGGGGTGAGGGCCTCAGGTCGGAGCTGTCTCGGAGCCGCTCCGGGTGGGGTGACGGCCTCAGGTCGGAGCTGTCTCGGGGCGCTCCGGGCGGGGTAAGGGCCTCAGGTCGGAGCTGTCTCGGGGGGCGCTCCGGGCGGGGTAAGGGCCTCAGGTCGGAGCTGTCTCGGTACCTTGCGCGGTTCACCTTGATGGCCTCCACCTCGCAGGCCGACCTTCGACCCTCACCCCGCCCTTCGCTCACGCCACATTCAGGCCTGAGGTCGAGCCTCACCCCGCCCTTCGCTCACGCCAGCCTTCCTCGACCCTCACCCCGCCTTCGCTCGGGCCACATGAGGAGAGCGTCTGGGCACTCACCCGCCCCTTGCTCGGGCCAAGGGCGGCGGGGCGGGTGTCGCTTGCGACACCCGCCCCGCCGCCGTCGTCGGGCCCCAGGGGCCCGCCTTACAGTGTCTTGAGCTTCTCGACCAGGGCCGGCACGAGCTTGTAGAGGTCGCCGACCATGCCGTAGTCGGCGAGGGCGAAGATGGGGGCGTCCTTGTCCTGGTTGACCACGGCGATGATCCGCGCCTGGGCGATGCCCACGGTGTGCTGCACCTGCCCGGAGATGCCGACGGCGAGGTACACGTCGGGCGCGGTCTTGGCGCCCGACAGGCCGACGATGCGGTCGTCGGCCATCCAGCCGAAGTCGGCGAGGCTCTTGGTGCAGGCCAGCTCGGCCCCCAGGGCCGCGGCCAGTCCCTCGCCCAGGGGCAGGTCGTCGCGCTTGGCGAGACCGCGGCCCACGCCGACGATCCGCGGGGCGGCGGCCAGGTCGACGGCCTGTCCCTCCTTGGGCCGCCGGTCGACCACCTTCACGGCCGGCGCGGCAAGCCCCGGCGACACGGTGACGACGTTGTCGCCGCCGCCGCCGGCGGCGGCGCCGGCCTCGAAGATCTTGGGCATGACGGCCACGACCTGGACCGGCGTGGTGATCGCCTCGGCCTGCACCGTGGCCCCGCCCAGGTTGTAGCGGCCAGCGACGAGGGCGCCGCCCTCGACCGAGAGCGAGATCGCGTCGGTGACGCAGCCGGCGCCGAGCCGCTGGGCGAGGCGCCCGCCCAGCTCGCGGCCGCGCCGCGTCGAGCCGAGTAGCACGACGGAGGCGCCGGCCTGCTCGACGATGTGCGCCAGGGCCTGGGCGACGACCGCCGTGTCCAGGCCGTCGAGGGCGGGTTCGGCGCAGACGTACACCGGCGCGGCGCCGTGGGCGGCGAGCGCCGCCGCGTCGGCGTCGGCACCCAGCGCCGCCGCGCTCACCGTGAGCCCGAGCTGGGGCGCGAGCGTGCGGGCGGCGCCGAGCAGCTCGAGGGCCGTGTCGGTCTGTTCCGAGTAGACGAGGATCGCAGTCATCGCCGTCACCTCCCCAGGACGCCTTCGGCGACCAGCGCGTTGACAAGGGCCTCGGCCTGGGCGGCCGGCTCGCCCTCGAACAGCACGTGCTTGCGCGACTGTTCCTCGGCCAGATTCGAACGGACGGCGCGCCGCGGCGCGACCGCGGCGGTGTCGAGCGCGAGATCGGCCAGCGTGAGCTCGGCGACCGGCTTCTTGCCGGCCTTCATGATGCTCATGAGCGTCGGGATGCGCGGCTCGTTGATCTCGCTCACCACGGTGGCGACCGCCGGCAGCGGCGCCTCGAGGGTCTCGACCGACTCGCCCATGCTGCGCTCGGCGCGCAGGACCGGGCCGGCGATCTCGAGCGAGCGCGCGTAGCCGACCTCGGGCAGGCCGAGGAGCTCGGCGACCCGCGAGGGCACCTGACCCGAGTAGCCATCGGTCGAGCCCTCGCCGAACAGCACGAGGTCGAACGGCCCCGACTTCTCGAGGGCGCGCGCCAGAGTGAGGGCCACGCCGCCCTGGTCTGTGCTGTCGAGCGCCGGGTCCGCGACGAGCACCGCCTCGTCGGCGCCGATGGCCAGCGCCTCCTTCATGGTCTCGCGCAGCTTGCGGTCGCCCTGCGAGACGGCGACGGCCACGATGCGCCCGTCGCCGGCGGCGTCGCGCAGCTTGAGCGCCGCCTCGAGGGCGTTCTTCTCGAGGTCGCCCACCTTGAAGGGCACGGCCTCGAGCACCGGCACGCGGTCCTTGACGCGCATGAGCTGCAGGTCGGGGTTGGTCTTTACGCACACGGCGATGTCCACGGCATCAAACCTCCGGCCGTCGCGGGTTGTGACGGGACGGGGCGGGCGGCGGGCCTTGCGGCCCGCCGCCCGCCCGCCCCTCTAGCTCATCCGGTACTGCACGCCGAAGCCGCCCCGCGGGTACTGCCAGGTCAGCGCCTTCTCGTCGCAGCAGATCAGGCAGGTGCCGCACTCGAGGCAGCCCTCCCAGTTGACGGTCATGTCGCCCTCGTCGCTCAGCTCAAACAGGTCGGCCGGGCACACCTGCAGGCAGGCGCGCTGCGTGCAGACTGTGCGGCACTTCTCGACGTCGATCACGATGTGGGGTTCCTGGTCGAGCTTGAAGACGTTCATGCCGAGCTTGGCGTCGACCTTGCCGGGCTGCTCGCTCATGACGGCCTCACCTCACACCTTGCGCAGGGACCAGAGGTCCTTGAGCGTCTCGATCTTGAGGAACTCGCGGCGGGCGCCGCGCAGGCTCGTGCGCACCAGGGTCGCCGAGCTTTCGTCGTCGACCGCGAAGAAGCCCTCGAGCAGACGGGCCACGGCGCCGGGGTACTCGCTGAACAGACGCCGGTTCTCGATGGCCTGCGGTACGCCGCGGCCGGCCTTCATGGCGGCCGTGACGAAGGTCTCGGCCAGAAAGCGCTCGTAGACCGACAGGGTGGCGGCCGACGAGTCGCCGGCGGCGCGGGCGGCCAGGGCCGCCCGCGCCGCCGCCCAGCCCGAGGCGATCGCCAGGTCCATGCCGCGCACGGTGACCATGGCGTTCAAGGCGAAACCGGCGGCCTCGCCGGCCAGCAGATAGCCGGCGCCGTAGGGCCGCGGCAGCTTGTCGGCGCCGCCCTCGAAGACGGCGTGTGCCGAGTACTCGACGAGCTCGCCGCCGCGCACCAGCGGCTTGATCTGGGCGGCCTCCTTGAAGGCGTCGAGGAGCTCCCACGACTCGAGCTCGTCGTCGCGCGTGCGCATCTGTTCCATGCTGACCACGACGCCCAGGGCGATCGACGCCCGGTTGGTGTACAGAAAGCCGCCGCCGGTCATGCCGCGCGTGACCTCGCCCATGAAGAGCTGGGCCGCGCCCTCGCCTTCGTTCAGGCGCCAGCGGTCTTCGATGACGCCGGGCGGCAGCTCGATGATCTCCTTGAAGCCGACCGCGTGGTCGGCGGCGCGGGGCTGCTCACGCAGCCCCGCGCCGCCTGAGAGGAGCCCGAGCACGCCCTCGGCGACGATCGTCACCTCAGCGCCGACCTCGTCGCCGCCGGCGCGCACGCCGATGACCTTGTCGCCGTCGCGCAGCAGCTCGTCGGCTTTCATGTCGGTGACGACCATGGCGCCGGCCGCGGTGGCCTTGTCGGCCAGCCACTGGTCGAACCTGGCCCGCTGCACGGTGCAGGACTGCGGCGACGGCCCCGAGAGGCGCTCGGAGGCGAGCTCGACCGTGGTGGCGGCGCCATCGCCCAGCATGGTGATCAGCTCGCGGGCGACCGGCCGCTCGAACGGCGCGTCCTCCCAGAGCTCAGGGTAGATGCGCCGCAGCGGCCGCACGTAGAGGCGGCCGCCGGTGACGTTCTTCGAGCCCGAGTAGTTGCCGCGCTCGAGGACCATGACCTCGACGCCGTCGCGGGCGAGACCGTAGGCGGCGGCCAGGCCGGCCAGGCCGCCGCCGACGACGATGCACTCGACCTTCTCCATGTCCGCTCCCGCCTCCTCGAGCAGGGACGGGAGGGGCGGCAGCAGCGCCGCCGCCCCTCCCGGACGTCTAGTCCTTGAACGGGTTGTGCGTGTCGCCCCACTCGTCGCGGGCGATGATGCCGCGCATGATCATCAGGCCGCCCTCGGCCCCGACCTCATAGCTCATGACGCCGCGCAGCAGCATCTCGAGCGGCGTCTCCTTGGTGTAGCCGAAGGCGCCGTGGTACATCATGCCGTGCCGGGCGATGTCGTGGCACAGGGTGGGCGCCAGGCACTTGCAGGTGCTGATGATCTTGTTGATCTCCTTGCGGCCGAACTGGCCGGGGTTGGTGTGCTCCTGGCCGATCATCCAGGCGCCGCGCAGCAGGTTGAGCTTGAGCATGTCGAGCTGCATCCAGTCGTCGGCCATCTCGAACGAGATGCCCTCCCACTTGCCGAGCGGCTTGCCGAAGGTGGTGCGCTGGGCCGTGTACTCGCCGCTGATCTCGAGCGCCTTCTCGGCGCCGCCGAGGCAGGCGGCCACGACCAGCACGCGGGCGGCGTTGAAGCCGTCCATGTTGACGTAGAAGCCCTTGCCCTCTTCGCCCAGCACGTACTTGCGGGGCAGCTCGACGTCCTTGTAGATCCAGCCGCCGGTGGACAGGCCCATGCGGCCCATGTCCTTGTAGGTGGTGTAGGTGATGCCGGGCAGATGGGCCGGCACCCAGATGAAGGTCATGCCCTTGTGACCCTGGTTGGGGTCGGTCTTGACGAGCGTGCAGTGGCCGCTGGGCGGACCCCACTTGGCGCACTCCTTGGGACCGCTCACGTACGCCTTCTCGCCGTTCATGACGAAGGCCTGCTTGGCCTCGTTCCACGGCGCCACGGTCTTGATGGCGCCCAGGTCGGAGCCGCCGCCGGGCTCGGTCGTGTTGATGCCGGCGAAGGCCTTGCCCTCGGCGACCGCGGGCAGGACTTCCTGCTTGAGCTCGTCGGTGCCGTAGCGGTTGATGATGTACGACCAGCCGATGGTGAGCAGGGTGTAGACGGGGGTGCTCATGCTGAGGTCGGCGCGCGCGATCTCCTGGATCGTGATCATCGCGTAGATCAGGCGCTCCTCGTCGGGCAGCGGCAGGCCGCCGTACTCCTCGGGGATGGTGACGCCGAACATGCCGAGCTCGGCCATGCCCGCGGTGATGTCGTCGGGAATGCCGTCCTCGGCCTCGTCGATGGCGCGGGCGCGCGGCTCCAAGTTCTTGGTCAGCCACTCGCGGATGGCCTGACGGTAGAGGTTCTGCTCGGTCGTGTACCTGAAGTCCATGGGCTCCTCCTCGTGCGACCGACGGCCGGCCGCCTCACGCTTCGCTTCAAGCAGCGCCGGCGCTCCCCGAAAAGCAAAAACGCCCCCAGGATACGCTCGCGCGCTCGCCGGGGGCTCATGGCCGTGACGACCGCGGCCGAGAGGCCACCGTCAAGCCATGCGTGCAGCTTGGACAATCATATACGGGCGGCGGCGGCCCCGACAACGTGCCAGAGCGTCCAACGCGCCCGGCCGCCCTTATGCCTTGCGGCCCTTCGCCCCGGGATCGTCGCCCGGGCCCTTCGTGCCGGGATCGTCGGCCGCGCGGCCCTTCGCGCCCGGAGCCCCCGCGCCACGTCCCTTCGCAGCGAACGGCGCCGACTGATCGACGGCCTCGAAGACCTGGTGGAGGGCGAACAGCAGGGCAGCCTGCGAATGGCCCAGGTAGTGCTCGTGGACGGTCGCTTCGATCTCGGGCCGCTCCGCGACCACCGAGCGGCCGATGAGCAGGCGCGCGAAGAAGTCGCGGGCGAGGTCCATGAGCAGCGTGCTCGAACAGCCCGTGATCACGCCGTGCTCGTCGACCTCGACGACCAGGCCGACCCGGCGGTGAAGGTTCTGGTGCGAGACGTCCTGCGGCAACCGCGCGTAGCCCGAGAAGAGGTAGGTCTTCAAAGGTCGTCACCTCCGGCGCCGGCGGCCATGGGCCGCGTAAGGACGCTCTGCTCGTAGTCTACCCGCGAGCGGGCGCACCGCGCGCGCTCTGACGCGGCCGCCCGCAGCGGGCGCGTCCTAGGCGCCCGGAGGCCGGCCCACCGCGGGCGCTTGCGCCGCGCCCGGCGCACGGTAGGATGTGAGTGCTGCATCCGCGGCCTGGACCGAGCCGTTTCACCGGCCGGCCGGCGCGGCCTCGGGCCCCCAGCGAGCGCATACGGCTGCCTGGGGGCTTTCGCGTCTCCGGGCGCCCGGCGGGCGACGGCAGACGAGACGAACAGGAGGGCCGGCAGTGACCGAACCGTCCGACACCGGCGGCACGTCCGACACCGGCGGCAAGTCCGACACCGGCGCAAGTCCGACGTCGGCGGCAAGCTGATGGGCTTGAGCGAGGCCGTCGAGCGCTTCGCCCACGACGGCACCCAGGTGGCCCTCGGCGGCTTCACCATCAACCGCAACCCGATGGCCTTCGTCTACGAGATGGCCCGCCAGCGCGTGCGCGGCCTGCATCTCGTGGCCCACTCCAACGGCCAGGCGCTCGACACGCTGGTCGGGGCCGGCTGCGTGAGCCGCATCGAGGTCGCTTACGGCGGCAACGGCCGCTTCGCCCCGACCTGCATCCGTTTTCGCAAGGCGGTCGAACGCGGCAAGGTCATAGTCGAGGACTACTCCAACTACCAGATGGCCCTGCGCTTTCTGGCCGGAGCGTTGAACGTGCCGTTCATCCCCACCAAGTCCGGCCTGCACACCGACCTCGTGACCCGCCAGGGCTTCTCGGAGGAGTACCGCGCGGCCAACGGCCTGCCCGAGCGCAAGCTCGTGGTCATGCCCGACCCGTTCGACGGCGCCGACGACGACGTCGTGCTGCTGCCCGCCCTCAAGCCCGACCTCGCCGTCGTCCACGCCCAGACCGTGGGCGACGACGGCACCGTGCGCATCAAGGGTCTGACCTTCGCCGACTTGGAGCAGGCCAAGGCCGCCGCGGCGGTGGTCGTCACCTGCGAGGAGATCGTGCCGGCCGCCGAGCTGCGCCTCGACTCCGACCAGAACGCCCTGCCGCCGTTCCTGGTCGACGCCGTCGTGTGCGTGCCCTACGGCGCCCACCCCACCGCCTGCCGCTACTTCTACGACTACGACCCCTCGTTCCTCAACGACTACCGGCGTGTCGCTCGCGACGACGAGGCCTGGGAGGCCTGGCTTGCCGAGTGGGTCCTCGACCTCGCCGGCCACGACGAGTACGTGGCGAAGATAGGCGCGGCGCAGCTCGCCCGCATCAAGGCCGACCCGGTGCGCGGCTACGCCATCGGACTGGACAGGCGGTGAGACGATGAGCGCGATGCCCCCGACCACGGCGACGGCCTTCACCTCGCGCGAGATGATGGCGATCGCCGCCGGCCGCTTCGTGGCCGACGGCGACATCCTCTTCGCCGGCACCGGCGTGGCCCTGCTGGCCGCCGGCTGCGCCAAGCGGGTCCACGCGCCCGGCGCCGTGGTGTTCGTCGAGACCGGCGGCATCGACCCGTCGCTGGCCGAGATCCCGCTGGCGGTGGCCGACCCGCGGGTGATGGACGGCACCTGCATCAACGCCGGCATCATCGAGGCGTTCTCGTACATCGCCAACCCGCGGCTGCACACGATCGCCTTTCTGGGCGCCGCCCAGATCGACCGCTACGGCAACCTGAACTCGACCTGCATCGGCGAGTACGAGCATCCGACGGTGCGCTTCTCAGGCAGCGGCGGCGCCTGCGACGCCGCCTCGCTGGCCTCGGCCTTCATCGTCTTCATGCAGCACGGGCGCCGCAAGTTCGTCGAGAAGCTCGACTACCTGACGAGCCCCGGCTGGCTCGAGGGCGGCGAGCAGCGCCACGAGGCCGGCTTTCGCCGGGGCGGGCCGCTCGCCGTGGTCACCGACCTGTGCGTCCTCAGGTTCGACGAGGCGACGCACGAGATGTACCTGGCCGAACGCTACCCGGGCGTGACCGACGCGCAGGTTCTTGAGAACACCGGTTTCGCGCTCGACGTCTCGCGCGCGGTCGACACCGCGTCGCCGACGCCCGAGGAACTGCGCATCCTGCGCGACGAGGTCGACCCGCAGCGGCTCATCCTGGGGTAGCCGCGCGCCCGCCGCCGGCCTGGGTTCCCGCGCGGCCGGCCGCCAGGCCTGGAGTAGCTAAGCCGGCGGCTCGTCGGGGTCGAGGCCGACGGCGCGAAAGGCGCGGTCGCGCAGCTCGCGCACCACGCCCTCCCAGTAGTCGAACACGGCGTCGACGTCGAAGTCGCGGTCGGCGGCGATCTGCTCGGCGAGGCCGTCGCAGACGGCCACGGTGATGGCGCACAGGGGGTCGAGCTGGCGCTTGAGCTCGGCGTCGGCGTCGGGCGCGAGGGCCCACTCGTCGAGGTCGCGGTACCAGCGGTACAGCTCGGCCATGCGCGGCCGCAGCTCCTCGTCGCGGACGAGCTGCGGAAAGAGGTCCCAGAACCGGCGGTAGCCCTGCTGGGCCTTGGTGGAGCGCCGGTGCATGGTGAGCAGCATGCCGACGCGGTCGTCGGCGCCGCCGGGCCGGCGCAGCGCCTTGAGCAGGGCGACGTTGTCGTCGTGGACCACCGAGTCGGCGAGGGCCTCGATCAGGCCGGCCTTGTTGCCGAAGTGGTAGCGGATGCTGGCCTTGTTCTCGTGCGCCTCGGCGGCGATGGCTTCGAAGGTGAGCCCGGCAAAGCCGCGTTCGTCGAGCAGGCGCTTGCTCGCCTCGAGAATGCGGGCCGCCGTGGGCGACAGGTCGGCCGCGGGGTCGGCGGCGGCGGCCGGATGGCCGCCCACCACCCAGCGGCGCGTCGTCTTGCTCTCTTCTGGCATCGCGACCCTCCTCTGCCGGTCCCGCAGCGTGCATGCGGCCGTCCGCCCTCCACCGGGGACGTCCGACGGCGATGCGACGGCGCGCACGCGCCGGCGGCGCGCCCGCGGCGCGCCCGCGACGCTTGACAGCCCCCACGGCGACCATAGAATACCACGGAAGTCATTTATCCGGATGACTAAATGAGACGCTCGTCTCGAGCCTTCTGCAGTGACGGCGAGCCGGCCGGAGGGGAGCCCGATGGAGCAAAGCGTGACCACGCGGCTGGGCGACGGCTCACTCGTGCGCATGACGCCGAGCGAGATCCGCGCCGATCTCGAAGAGGCGACCGCCCTGGGCGCCAAGAAGGCCAAGGCGCCGCCACTCGAAGCCGACGAGCTCGAGCGGCTCCTCGAGATCTTCGCCTCGAACGCCAAGTTCACGGCGGTCGACATCGGCGACGAGCTCATCCTGTCGTGCGACGGCTCGGGCAACGCCGATGTGGGCACGCGCATCGACGAGCTCTACAGCTACCAGAGCCACCTCGGCGCCGACATCGTCGAGCTCTGGAACACCGACTACTCCTACAAGGCGATCAAGGCGATCCTCTCGTTCGAGACGCAGATCATGAAGACGGCCCAGCTCAACCTCGTGGCGCCGCTGCAGTACGGGGCCATGCCCAACCTGGGTAGCTACTCGCAGCCCGACGGTCCCGTGCCGAACTGGTCCGTGCTCATGCCGCTCGGCCGCATCGACGAAGCCCGGGCGGCCCAGGAAGAGGCCATGGAGCTGCCGTGCGCGACATGGTGTTCGTCGCCGAGGCGATGATCGAGGCCGGCGCCGACGGCCTCGACTTCGACACCGCCGGCGCCGCCGGCGACGCCGACTTCCTGGCGGCGCTGCGCGCCGTCGAGGAGATCAAGAGCCGCCACCCCGACACCGGCATCGAGCTCGGCATGGCCAGCGAGTTCGTGCTCGGCATGCACGGCGAGCTCGAGTTCCACGGCCGCCGCCTCGCCGGCCTCTGGCCGCGCGACCAGGTCAAGGTCGCGGCCGAGGCCGGCGTGACCATGTTCGGGCCGGCCGTGAACGTCAACACGACGAAGTCGGTGGCCTGGAACGTGGCCCGCGCCCTGACCATCGTCAAGCCCTGCGTGCGGGAGTCGGCCATCCCGGTGCACATGAACGTCGGCATGGGCGTCGGCGGCGTGCCGATGACCCCGTACCCGCCGGCCGACGCCGTCGCCCGGGTCTCGCGGGCCTTGCGCGAGGTCGGCCGCCTCGACGGCTTGTAGGTGGGTGTCGGCGACCCGCTCGGCATGGCCTGCAGCCATGCGCTTGCCTCGGGAATGGGTGGCATGCGAACCGCCGGAGATCTGGTGGCCCGCATGCAGATGACCCGGGGGATGCGACTGGAGCAGGCCAAGGCACACGTCGCCGAGCGTCTCGGCGTGAGCCCCTTCGAGCTCTCCGACCCGCTCCTCATGCACGAGGTGCGCCGCGCCCTCGGGCTCGGCCTGATCCCCGTGCAGGAGCTCACCTATCCGAGCGAGCCGGGCGCGATGGAGGCCAAGTTCCACATCGCCGAGGTCCTCGACGTGCCCATCAACAGCGTCCAGAAGTTCCGCGAGCACATCGGCCCCCGCGCCGCCGCGCGGCTGGCCGGCGTGAGCGCGCCCCCAGCGGAGGTGCCCGCGTGAAACGCAACCTGTTCGCCGGCCGGCCGCGCAGCGGCGGCCTCAGCCTGAGCGTCTTCACCGAATCCGAGCTCGACGACATCCACCTCGCCACCCTCGAGGTGCTCGAGCGCACGGGCGTGTTCGTCGAAGCCGACGAGGCGCTCGACATCTTCGCCGACGGCGGCTGCCGGGTCGACCGCGAGTCGCACATCGTCTCCATCCCGCCGCACATCGTCGAGGACGCCATCCGCTCGGCGCCGAGCAAGTTCGTGCTCTGCGGCCGCGAGGCCAGGAACGACATCGTGCTCGAACCGGGCCGCGTCGCCTTCACCAACTTCAGCGAGGGCATCCGCGTGGTCGACCCGCAGACCGGCGAGCTGCGCGATTCGACCAAGGCCGACATCGCCGACATCGCCCGCCTGAACGACTACCTGTCCGACATCGAGACCTTCGAGATCGCGGTCGGCGCCAAAGACGTGCCGCCCGAGACCTGCGCCGTGCACAACGCCGAGATGCAGTACCTGAACACGACCAAGCCGATCGGCATCGGCCCGCTGTCGCGCACCGAGACCATCGCCATCTTCGAGATGGCGGCGGAGATCGTCGGCGGCGCCGACGAGCTCCGCCGCCGGCCGATCGTCTACAACGGCGTCTGCCCGGTGAGCCCTCTCAAGCTGCCTCACGAAGCCACCGAAGTGATCATCGAAACGGCCCGCTGGTGGATCCCCAACAACATCCTCAGCATGGCCATGGCCGGCGGCTCGTCGCCGGTCACGCTGGCCGGCACCCTGGTCACCCACAACGCCGAGGTGCTGTCGGGCATCACCCTGGCGCAGCTCACCGAACGCGGCGCGCCCTGCATCTACGGCAGCTCGACGACGGCCATGGACCTGAAGCTGGCGGCGGCCTGCGTGGGCTCGCCCGAGCTCGCCATGATCAGCGCCGCCGTGGCCCAGATGGCGCGACGATACCTGCTGCCGAGCTTCGTCGCCGGGTTGTAGGCGGATTCGAAGCTCGGTGACGCCCAGGTAGGGCACGAGAAGACCCTCACCGGCATCATGGCAGCGTTGGCAGGGGCCAACCTGATCTACGGTTCGGGGATGATCGAGTCGGGCGTCACCTTCGATTGCGGACAGTTCGTCATGGACAACGAGTTCGCGCGCATGATCAAGCACTGCGTGGGCGGCATCCCGGTCTCAGACGAGACCCTCGCCGTCGACGACATCGCCCGGGTGGGCGCCTTCGGCGACTTTCTCTCGCTCGACGCCACCCTGCGCCACATGCGCGAGCTCTCCCAGCCCGAGTTCCTCGACCGCCGCGTGCGCGAGGACTGGGAGGAGCGCGGCTCGACCGACCTGCACGCCCGCTGCCTGGCCAAGGCCCGCGAGGTGCTCGCCGAGTACCAGCCGGTGCAGTTGGACGACGAGGTCAAGCAGCGCCTCCACGCCATCGTCGAGAAGACCGACCGCCTGGTCGGCGTCGCCTGACCGCGCGGTGGGCTGCGCTCGCCCGAGACGGATGCCTGAAAGGGGACCGATGAAAGACCAGCTCACGCAGGCTCTGATCGCCGGCAACGCCGATACCGTCAACGCCCTCACCCAGGCCCTGCTGGCAAGCGGCACGCCGGCCCGCGAGATCTTAGACGATGCCCTGCTGCCCGGCATGGACGTGGTCGGCGCCCGCATGCGCTCGGGTGAGTGCTTCATCCCTGAGGTCCTTTTGTCGGCGCGCACCATGCAGGGCGCCCTCGACATCTTGAAGCCGCACCTCGGCGAGGGCGAGGGCGCCGGCCTGGGCACGATCGTGATCGGCACCGTCGAGGGCGACCTGCACGACATCGGCAAGAACCTCGTCGGCATGCTCCTCCAGGGCGCCGGCTTTGCGGTCGTCAACCTGGGCACCGGTGTCACGGCCCAGCAGTTCGTGGCGGCGGTCAAGGAGCACGCGCCGGCGATCGTCGGCATGAGCGCCCTGCTCACCACCACCCTGCCGCACATGGCCGAGACGATCGCCGCGCTCAAAGAGGCCGGCCTGCGCGACCAGGTCAAGGTGATGGTCGGCGGGGCGCCGGTCACCCAGGCCTTCGCCGACGAGCTCGGCGCCGACGGCTACGGCGCCAACGCCGGCATGGCGGTCGACAGGGCAAAGACACTCGTGGCGCAGGCGGCGACGGCATGAGCCTGCCCGCGTTGCTCACCGCAACGGTCACTTCTACGGCGGGCGCCCGGCGCCGCGCCACCACTGGCGGTATGAGATGGCCACGAGCGTAACCGGCACACCCTCGCAGAGCGCGCACGCGATGGCGGAGGAGCGCGCCAAGCTGCGCAAGGTGATGCGCCGTTTCGACCTGGTCTGCTTCACGATCGCCGCCTTCATCAGCCTCGACACGATCGCCTCGACCGCCGCCTACGGCAGCGGCGAGACGCTGTTCTGGATCGGCTTCATCATCCTGCTCTATCTGATCCCGAGCGGCCTGATCTGCGCCGAGCTGGGGACCGCGTTCCCCATCGAGGGCGGGCCGTACGCCTGGCCGCGCCTCGCTTTCGGACGCCTGCCCGGCGCCATCACGGCGACCTTCTACTGGATGAGTAACCCAACTTGGATGGGCGGCACGCTGGCGGCCACCGCGGTCGCCGTGCTGTCGAGCAAGCTCATGTTCAACCGGTCGATCGGCACTGTGGGGGAGATCGTCATCGGCCTCTGCGTGGTGTGGGCGATCGTCGGCCTGTCGGTGGTCGAGCTCAAGTGGGGCCGCTGGACGGGCAACATCGGCACCTACGTCAGGCTCGCCGTCTTCTTCATCTTTATCGCGCTCGTCGCGTGGTTTCTCATCAAGAACGGCAAGCCGGCCGGCACCATCGGCTGGAGCAGCCTCAAACCCAGTCTGACCGGCTTCCTCGCCGTCATCGGCCTGCTGCAGTTCCTCTTCGTCGGTTTCGAGCTTGCCAACTCGGCGAGTGAGGAGATGCGCAACCCGCAGCGCGACGTACCTTCGATGATCGTGCGCTCGGGGCTGATCTCGGCCGTCATCGTGCTGGGCCTGGTGTTCGGCATCCTGCTCGTCATCCCCCTCGCCGGCGTCTCGAACGTCTCGGGCTTCGCCGTCGCCTACGGCGCCGTGGCCGGCGTGCTCGGCAGCGCTCACGGACCGGTCGGCTGGCTGATGGGCATCATGATCCTCATCATCATCGTGAGTGCCGGCGGCGTGTGGCTGCAGGGCGCCGCTCGCACGCAGGCCGTCGCCGGCCTGGACGGCGCCGCACCGCTGATCCTCGGCAAGTTCTCGAAGAGCGGCACGCCGATCGCCATGAACCTCGCGTCGGCCGGCATCGGCTCGGCCTTCGTCATCTTCGTCTTCACGCTGTCGAGCGGCAGCCTGTCTAGCTTCTTCGCCGTGGTGCTATCGATCGTGATCTCGCTCACGGCGCTGCAGTACGCCTTCATCTTCCCGGCGGCCATCGTGTTGCGCCGCAGGTATCCGGACCGCGCCCGGCCCTACCACGTACCCGGTGGTGCGGTAGGCCTGTGGGTCTGCGTCATCGCCACCGAGTTCATCGTCGTGCTCACGAGCATCTGCTTGCTGTGGCCGGGGCTGATCAACAGCGTCTTTGGGCGCAAGTACGACATCGTCGCGAGCTGGGGCACCTCGCGGGTGTTCTTCGAGACGGTCACGCTCGGCACGCTGGCCGCCGTCATCGTCCTGTCGCTCGTCTTCTGGGCGATCGGCAAGCGCAACCTCGCCCGCGGCATCGTAGGCGAGGGCGACCTGCTGGCGGTCCCCGCCCCAACTTCGACGACCTCGAGCCCCGGTCTCGAGGCCGCCCCCGAAGTCATTGGGAGTGATCGAATGAGTGGTTTTTCAAGCACCCTGCGGCCCCGCCTAAGCCTGCTCGACGCGGCCGCGATCGACTACGTCCACGAGCAGTCCCTGCGGCTGCTCGCCGAGGTCGGCGTGCGGGTGCCGCTGGCGCGGGCGCAGAGGCTGCTGCGCGACGCGGGCGCCCTGGTCGACGAGGAGACGGACATCGTGCGGTTCCCGCACGATCTCGTCGAGTCGGCCATCGCCCGCGCCCCCAGGACGGTGCTGCTGGCGGCGCGCGACCCGCAAAAGGACGCGCTCCTCGACCATACGCGCTCGTACGCCACCCACGACGGCATGGGCGCCATGTGCCTCGACCACCGCACGGGCGAGCGGCGCCCCTCGACCGCCCGCGACCTGCTCGAGGCGATGACCGTCGCCGACGCCCTCGACGAGATCGGCGTGCTCTGGTACACGGCCTACCCGTGCGACGAGGACGCGCGCCTGCAGTCGTTGCGCGGCCTGCAGACCATGCTCGCCGGCAGCGGCAAACACGTCCAGGGCGAGGTCACCGACCCGGCCGACGTGCCCTACGTCATGGAGATCCTCGCCGCGGCGAGCCCCGGCGGGGTCTGGCGGCCGGAGCGGCCCATCTTCTCGATCGTCTACTGCCCGGTGAGCCCGCTGCAGCACGACGCCGACAGCCTCGAGGCCGCCATGCTGCTCGCCGAGCAGGGCGTGCCGATCACCGTCTACAGCCTGGCGTTGGCCGGCGCGACCTCGCCGCTCACGCTGGCCGGCACCACGGTGCAGACCAACGCCGAGGGCCTGGCCGCCTTCGCCATCCTGCAGCTCGCCGTGCCGGGCTGCCCGCTCATCTACGTGGGCAACGCCGGCATCATGGACATGCGCACCTCGACCTACACCTCGGCCGGCCCCGAAGAGGTCCTGCTCAACCTGGCCCTGACGGAGATGGGCCGCCACTACGGCTTCCCCGTGCTGAGCTGCGGCCTCAGCACCGACGCCAAGGAGCTCTGCGTGCAGGTCGGCTCCGACGGCGGCCCGATGGCCTACTGCACGATGCTCGCCGGCGCTGACCTGCTGACCGGCGCCGGCATGCTCGACTCGGCCCAGCTCCTGTACCTGCCCAAGCTGGTGCTCGACGCCGAGCTCGTGCGCCAGGGCCAGCGCCTGATGGCCGGTCTGGCCTTAGACGACGAGCACGTGATGCTCGACGTCATGTCGCGCGTGGGCCCCGGCGGCCATTTTCTGGGCGCCCGCGAGACCCGTCGCTTCCTGCGCGACGGCGAGCTCCAGCTTCCGCAGCTCTTCGTGCGCGGCTCGTACGACGGCTGGCTGGCCGAGGGCAAGTCCGAGAGCCGGCGGGCGACCGAGAAGGTCGACGAGATCCTCGCGACCCACCACCCCCTGCCGCTGCCCGACGGCGCGGCCCGGCATATAGAGGACATCATCGCTGCCGCCGCCGACTCCAGGGGCGTCGCCGTGCGTTAGGCCGCGCCGTGCGAGGCGGCGGGCGGGGCGGGCGGCTTTCGGCCGGCCCGCCCCGCCCGCGCTCGCCCGCCCTCGGCCCTCCCCCGAGCCGAGCCCGGCCTTGACCGCCCGTACCGCCGCTTCTCGCGTCACGGCGTGGCACTGACACCGATCCGGCGCCTGATCGCGGCCGACACGCAGTCGACCAGATCGCCCGCGCCCGCGCCCCCGGCGAGGAGCACCTCGACGGCCGTGGCATGGTCGTGGCGCGTGCCCCATTCGACGCGCAGGAACGGCACGAACCCGTGCAGTAGTTGGCGCGGCCCGTCGATCCCATGGCGGCGCTGAAGCTCGAGCGAGGCCTTGACGATCTCGTAGTTGGAGGTCACGAGCGCGATCCCGGCCTGGAGCTCGACTCGCAACATGTGCTCGTTGAACGTGTGGTCGGGCTCGTCGCGGTCGAGCAGCGTGACGAGGCGAGCCGCATCGACGAAGCCTGCCGTGGGACTCATGTCAGAAGGCTCATGTCAGAAGGACCGCGGCCTCTGATCGTCGTCGCCGTGTCCCTGGAGCGGCAGGGAGCCCACGGAATCGAGCATCTCGTGTCGGACCTCGAGCGCCGTGGGCCCGGCCGCGACCCGCAGGTAGTGGTCGATGGCCTCGCGGACGAAGGTCGCCATCGACAGGTCGTCGCGCGCCGACAGCTCACGCAGCCGGAGCTTCTGGCTGCGCTCGATCATGAAGTGCACGGACACGAGCTCGTCTACTTCGCGCCTCCTTGGACAATTGGCCAGGGTCTGGGCCAATTGTCCAGGGTACGCGCAAGGAGACACACCCTCCGGAGGGCCTCGAACAGTTGCCGATCAGCGAACGTAAACGCAAGAACGAGGGTCGCCGTGGCGCGCTGCGGGGAGGGCGGGCGGGCGCGACCCGAGACGGCGGCGACAGTTTGGTCGCGGCATCCGCCGCCCATACTTGCCGTCATGGGAGGTCAGGAACCGACCGAGGGGCCACTCACCGCCGAGGAGCTGCAGCTCGCGGCGCGCAATCGCGGCATGCCGCTCGAGGCCCTGCGCTACGACATCACGCCCTCCGGCCTGCACTACCTGCTCGTGCATTTCGACATCCCCGAGATCGACGAGTCGACGTGGCGCCTGGAGATCGCCGGCAACGTTGAACAGCCGCTGTCCCTCACGCTCGACCAACTCCGGACGAGACCTTCACGGACCATGCCCGTGACCATGGAGTGCGCCGGCAACGGCCGCGCCCGCCTGCAGCCGCGGCCGGTCAGCCAGCCCTGGCTTGTCGAGGCGGTCGGCACGGCCGAATGGACCGGCACCCCCTTGCGCGATGTGCTCCTCGAAGCGGGCGTCCGTCGGGACACCGTCGAGATCGTCTTCACTGGTGCCGACCACGGCGCGCAGGGCGGCGTCGAGCACGACTACGAGCGCAGCCTGCCCGTCGACGTGGCGACGCGACCCGAGGTGCTGCTTGCCTCCGGGATGAACGGCCATTCGCTCGAACTTCAGCACGGCGCGCCGGTGCGGTTGCTGGTCCCGGGTTGGTACGGCATGACCAGTGTGAAGTGGCTGACGCGCATCACAGCCGTGACCGAACGCTTCGCGGGGTACCAGCAGGCGGTCGCCTACCGCTACCAGCAGGACGAGGAGGATCCGGGTGAGGGCGTCAGCACGATCCGGGTCCGCGCCCTTATGATCCCGCCCGGCTACCCCGATTTCATGACGCGCACGCGCTTCGTCGAGCCGGGGGTCGTGGCCCTGCGCGGGCGCGCCTGGAGCGGCGACGGTGACGTGGTCCGAGTGGAGGTCGGGGTGGACGGCGTATGGAGCGACGCCGAACTGCGCGGGCCGATCGGGCGGTTCGCGTGGCGTGAGTGGACGTCCCGGTGGGAGGCCGCCCCGGGCGAGCACGTCCTTTCCTGTCGCGCGACCGACGCGGCGGGCAACACGCAGCCACTCGAGCAGCCGTGGAACTACCAGGGCATGGGCAACAACCTCGTCCAGACCGTGCCGGTGGTGGTCGGTCGCGGCTAGGGCTTCGCCGCGCCGCGCGACCGGCCCCGGACGACCGGCCCGCTGAACAACTGGCGGCGGCCGCCAACGGAGTCATCTCCTCTCCAGCCGGGAAGCAGCATGGCGGGGCGGGTTACCCGTATGGCCCTGAGCGAGTGCCGATTTTCGCAAGCGATCCTTCGGGACAGAGGAGGGGGACATGAGCGAACTGACGATGGCCCGACTGCGAGAGCGCGTCCGCGGCGAGATCATCACGTCTGAAGACCCCGGGTACGACGAAGCGCGCGCGGTCTACAACGCCATGATCGACCGCCGGCCGCGCCTGATCGTCAAGGCCGCCGACGTCGGCGACGTCATGGCGGCGGTCGACTTTGCCCGCGAGAACGACCTCGACCTGGCCGTGCGCGGGGGCGGCCACAGCGTGCCCGGCTTCGGCACCTGCGACGACGGCGTGGTCATCGACCTGGGCGGCATGCGCGGCGTTCGGGTCGACGCGGCCGGGCGGACGGCGCGCGCCGAGGGCGGCGCCACCTGGGGCGACTTCAACCACGCCACCCACGCCTTTGGCCTGGCCACGACGGGCGGCATCATCTCGACGACCGGGGTCGGCGGGCTGACCCTGGGCGGCGGCATCGGCTACCTGGCCCGCGGGTTGGGCCTCTCGGCCGACAACCTCGTCTCGGCAGACGTGGTGACCGCCGACGGCCGCTTCCTCGTGGCCAACGAAAGGCAGAACGAGGACCTCTTCTGGGCGCTGCGCGGCGGAGGCGGCAACTTCGGCGTCGTGACCTCGTTCGAGTACAGGCTGCACCCCATCAAGGACGTCTACGGCGGACCGATGTTCTTCGAGCTCGACCAGGCCGACACCGTCCTGCGCTTCTATCGCGACTTCATGCGCAGCGCCCCCGAGCAGTTCGGGGGCTTCACCGCTTTTCAGATCGCGCCGCCGCTGCCGTTCATACCGGAGGACCGCCACGGCGATACCTTTATCATCATGGTGGCGTGCTGGGCAGGCCCCCTCGACCAGGGCGAGCGGGCGCTCAAGCCCATCCACGACGTGGCTCCGGTGGTGGCCGAGTTCGTGGGACCCATGCCCTACCCCGCCCTCAACGGGGCGTTCGATGCCCTGGTCCCGGCGGGGCTGCAGCACTACTGGAAGGCCAACTTCGTCACGGAGCTCAGCGACGCCCTCATCGAGGCTCACCTGGAGCACGGGCCCAGGATCCCGACGATGAACTCGGCGATGCACATCTACCCGATAGACGGCGCTCCCCAGCGTGTCGCGACGGACGCGACGGCCTTTGCCTACCGCGAGGCCAACTTCGCGACCGTGATCGCCGGCATGTGGCCCGATGCGGCCGACAACGAGGCCAACATCAAGTGGGTGCGCGACTACAGCGCGGCCACGGCGCCCCTCTCGGAAGAGGGTGCCTACGTCAACTTCCTGTCGGGTGACGACCAGGGCACGATCAGGGCGAACTACCGCGGCAACTACGATCGCCTGGTCGACGTGAAGCAGAAGTACGACCCCGGCAACCTCTTCCATCTGAACCAGAACATCGACCCGCGTCCGGGCGCCCGGGATGCCGAGAGAGGTGCGGCCGCGTAGGACTCGCCGCAGAGACCGTTTCGCCGTAACGCCCGTGCTGTCCCTGAGCGGCCCCGGCCACCGACCGGCGCCGGGGCCGCCTGAAGGGACGTCGCGAAAGGTTGGCTCCTCGGGTAGGACTCGAACCTACAACCCTTCGGTTAACAGCCGAATGCTCTACCAATTGAGCTACCGAGGAACGGGCTCCGGCCGCCGAAGTATAGGTCACCCCAGCCCGTCGCTCAAACGCCCGCGGCGAGCTCTGACGGGACTTCGCGAGACGACGCCGGTTGCCGATCAGGCCGGCGGGAGGTGCGCCGCGCTACGCCAGGGCGCGCACGATCAGCGCGACGACGAGCGCGCCGGTGAACAGCGCCGTGATCTCGGCCAGGACACCGCAGATCCAGGCGATCTTCGAGCGGTGCAGCTCGCCGGCCACCTCGCCGGCGCCGCAGCCCTCGGTGAACAGGCCGTAGCGGATCACGCCGAAGATGCCGAGGTAGGCGGCATAGCCGGAGAGGCCGAGAGCGACGACGGCGAGAAGCACGCCTCGCCACAGGTGCTCGCCGGAGACGATCACGGCGAGCAGGCCACAGGCGGCCACGAAGGCGACGGCCCCGAGCACCACACCAAAGCGCACACGGACGACCGATCCCGAGATGCCCTTGCGCTCGGGGACCGGGGCCGGCAGCGCCGTCTCGTTGGTGGAGTCGGCGATCGCGGTATCGCTCATTGGGGCCGACTCACAGGTTGACGTTCGCGCAGCCGCGTCATCAGTCGAGGAAGTCGCGCAGGCGCTGCGAGTCGCGGTAGCTCTTGAGCTTGGCCAGCGTCTTGGCTTCGATCTGGCGGATGCGCTCGCGAGTGACGCCGAACTTCTGGCCGACCTCTTCGAGAGTGCGCGGGTGCTCGCCCTTGAGGCCGAAGCGCAGCTCGATGACCTTGCGCTCGCGATGCGTGAGGGTGGAGAGGACCTGGTTCAGCTCCTCCTTCTGCATGATCTCACTCACGGCTTCGACCGGCATGGTGGCGTCTTCGTCTTCGATGAAGTCGCCGAGCTGGGAGTCTTCTTCTTCGCCGATCGGCGTCTCGAGGCTCACCGGCTCCTGGCTGATCTTGAGGATCTCGCGCACCTTCTGGGGCGTCGTGCCCATCTCGGTGGCGATCTCTTCGGGGGTGGGCTCGCGGCCCATGTCCTGGAGGAGCTGGCGCTGCACGCGGATGAGCTTGTTGATGGTCTCGACCATGTGCACCGGGATGCGGATGGTGCGCGCCTGGTCGGCGATCGCCCTGGTGATCGCCTGACGGATCCACCAGGTGGCGTAGGTCGAGAACTTGTAGCCCTTGCGGTAGTCGAACTTCTCGACGGCGCGGATGAGGCCGAGGTTGCCCTCCTGGATGAGGTCGAGGAACAGCATGCCGCGGCCCACGTAGCGCTTGGCGATCGACACCACGAGGCGCAGGTTCGCCTCGATCAGCTTGCGCTTGGCCTCCATGTCGCGGCGCTCGATGCGCTTGGCGAGCGAGACCTCTTCTTCGGCCGTGAGGAGCGGCACCTTGCCGATCTCCTTGAGATACATGCGGACGGGGTCGTTGGTCGGCGTCTTGACCGACAGGTCGAGCTTGGGGATGACCTCTTCTTCGGGCTTGGCCTCGGCGCCGTCGCCGGACAGCGGCTCGTCGCCTTCGATGATGTCGATGCCGAGGTCGTTGAAGAGTAGGAAGATGTTGTCGATCTGATCGGGCGTGAGATCGACGTCCTGCAGCGCGTCCGTGATGTGCTCGCCGTTTAAGTAGCCCTGTTCGCGGCCCTCGGCGACGAGCTCCTTGACCTCATCGATGGCGAGCTCGGGGCTCTCCACCGACTTGTGCTGTTCAGACGGTTCGCTCAACGTTCTCCTTACTTCTTGCGGCCCGTTTGGTCAGTCTTCGACGGGTAGGCCGCGCAGCTCCTCGCGGATCTGGCGTCGCGTGCTTTCGAGCTCGATCAGCCTGACCTCGTCTTCAGAGTCGTCACGCCCGACGGCCGCCTTGAGCTTTACAATGAGCCGGCCGACATGCACCTCCTGCACCCGCAGGAACAGCTCCTTCAGAACGATCGGCGTGAACGATTCGGCCGCCGCCCGCACCACGACCGCGGCCATGGTGCCGTCGTCGGCGGCGTCCCCATCTCTTACCTTCCCGTGCCCCTCGTCTGTTTTCCCTGCACCTTTGGCCGCTAACCGCTCGACGGCCGCGCGATAGGCTCCCCGCGACGCCTCGCCCGAGAAGAACTCCTCGTCGATGGCGAGCAGGTACTCGCGCCCCGGATCGGGCAGCGCCAGGCAGGCGGCGAGAAAGCTCACCTCGAGCTCGTGCGTGCCCATCAGGACGCGCTCTTCGGCTGAGCGGCGGGCGCCGGGGCGCTGTCGCGCCCCGGCGCCCGCCGCGTCGCCCAGAAGAGCCGCGCGCCGCGCGCCGGCGGAGGCCGCTTCGTCGCTGAGCAGAAACCTGACGTTGTCTTCGCTCAGTCGCAGCCTGTCGGCGACATACCGGACCTCTTCGTCACGCTCGAGGGGGCTGGCCGCCTGTGCGAGGATACCCCGCAACACGGCGAACGCCCGCATGCGACCGTCCACGGTCTGAAGGTCGTGAGAAGCAAGCACGGTGTGAATCTGGAACTGTAGCAAAGTCTGAGCTTGGGCGGCAAGGCCCCGAAACGCCTCGCCGTCGTTGCCGCCGAGCACGTAGTCGGCGGGGTCGAGACCGTCGGGCACGCGCACCACGCGCATGGTCGCGCCGAGACGGCGGGCGAGCTCGAGGGCGCGGTTCATGGCCCCCAGGCCGGCGGCATCGGCGTCGAAGCAGAGGAACAGGTTGCGCGTGTGGCGCGTGAGGCGCTTGAGCTGCTCTTCGGTGAAGGCCGTGCCCATCGAGGCTACGACATTCGTCACCCCGGCCTGCACCAGGGCGACGACGTCGGTGTAGCCCTCGACGACGAACAGGCGGTCCTCGCGCGCGGCGCTCGCCTTGGCCTTGTCGAGGCCGAACAAGGCCTCGCTCTTGTGGTAGAGCAGCGTCTCGGGCGAGTTCAGGTACTTGGGCTTGTCGTCGCCCAGTGTGCGGGCGCCGAAGCCCAGCACCCGGCCGCGCTCGTCGGCCAGGGGGAACATGAGGCGGCCGCGGAAGCGGTCGTAGACGCCGCCCTTCTTGCCCGGCACGACGAGGCCGGCGTCGGTCAGCTCGCGCTCGTTGAAGCCCTTCCTGGCGGAGGCGTCGCGCAGGTTGGCCCAGCCCGGCAGCGAGAAGCCCAGGCGGTACTGCCGGCAGACGTCGTCGCCGAGACCGCGGGCGGTGAGGTAGGCGCGGGCGGCCTGGGCGACCGGCGCCTGGGCGGTCCACAGCACGCGCTCGTAGTAGGCGCAGGTGAGCTCGAGCAGCTTGAGCAGGCGCTCGCGGCGCTTGCGGTCGGCGTCGGCCCGGCCGCTCGACTCCTCGTAGTCGAGTTGCACGCCGAAGCGATCGGCCAGCGCCTCGACCGCCTGGGCGAAGTCGAGGTTCTCCTTCTTCTCGACGAACGTCAGGAGGTCGCCGCCCTCGCCGCAGCCGAAGCAGTAGTAGAGCTTCTCGGCGGGGTCGACCGAGAACGACGGCGTCTTCTCTTCGTGGAACGGGCAGCGCCCCATGAAGTTGGCGCCGGCCTTCTTCAACTGCGTGTACTGGCCGACAACCTCGAGCATGTCGGCGGCCGCCACGACCCGTTCGATGCTGGCTTTGGCGATGCGCGCCAGGACTACCGCCTTTCGTGTCCGCCGCCGTCGGCGGCGTCGTGCGCCGGACCGTCGCTTGCCTCGTCGCCTGCGCTTGTCTCATCGGTGGCGGCGCCTGCGGCGCCGCCCTCACCGCCGCCCTCTACGCCGTCGCCGTCGCCCTCGCGCGCCGCCTTGCGCGACTCGCGGGCGATCTCGGCCAGCGCGTCGCGGTTGGCCTGCTGACGGGCCGCCTGATACCTCATGCCGGCCCGCTGGCGGCGGCGCTCGCGGCGCGTCGGGCGCTTGGGCCGGTCGTAGGGCTGATAGTGGTAGCCGAGCCGGTCGAGCAGCCAGACGGTGCCGACCGTCAGCCCCGCGGTCCACACAAGATACACGACGGCGAGCGCCGTCCATACCGCCGGCCCCGTGGTGTCGTGCAGGACGCCGCGCTCGATGAGCGCGCCGTGGGCCCGGCTGATGTGGATCCAGCCGGCCCACCAGAACACGAGGAACGGCACCGGCAGCAGCAGCACCCAGCCCACGGGAACCAGGGCGCGCCCGAGGCGTTTCACGCTCAGGCCTCGTCGGGGCGAGCAGGCGACGGCCGCGCCGGCGCGGGCCCAACGGCCGCGCCGACCGGGCGCCCCATGAGCAGCTCGTCGAGGTACCGGCCGTCGCGGCGGAACTGACGCGGACGGCAGCCCTCCAACGTGAACCCGTGACGTTCGTAGAAGGCGATCGCCCGGGTGTTGTGGGGAAAGGCCGACAGCACCACCTTGGAGAAGCCGGCGTCGGCGGCCCAGGCGAGCGCCGCCCCCAGCAAGGCGGAGCCGACGCCGACGCCGCGGTACGGCGCGCCGACCAACATGCCGAACTCGAACACGTGGGCGGAGGGCGCGAAGCCCAGACCAGAGCCGCCGAGGTTGCCGGCGACCGTGCCGCCGACCTCGGCGATGAGAAAGAGGCTGCGCGGGTCGCGGGCGCTCTTGCCGATCAGGTTCTTCACGTCGCGCAAGCCGATGCTGCCCGGCGTGGCCAGCAGCGGCGTGTCGGGTTCGGCGGCGACCGCGTCGATCAGGTCGCGCACGGCGCGGGCGTCGGACGGCACGCCCCGACGCACGACCAGCGGGCGGCCGTCGGCCGTCGCTGCCACTGTCTTGCCGGCGAGCGCGGCGCCCCCTTCCCCGGACCTACTTTTCGAGCTCGAGCTCGCCGCGCTCCTCGATCGCGGCCTGGGCCGCGGCCAGGCGCGCCACCGGCAGGCGGAACGGCGAACAGCTCACGTAGTTCATGCCGACCCTGTGGCAGAACTTGACGCTCTCCGGGTCGCCGCCCGTGCTCGCCGCAGATGCCGACCTTGAGGCTCGGCGCGGGCCGAACGGCCCTTCTGCACGCCGATCTCATGAGCTGGCCGACGCCCTCCTGGTCGAGCGTGGCGAACGGGTCGGCCGGCCAGATCTCGTCGCTTCAGGTACTGCGGCAGGAACTTGCCGGCGTCGTCGCGGCTGATGCCGAAGGTCATCTGCGTGAGGTCGTTGGTGCCGAAGCTGAAGAACTGCGCCGTGGCGGCGATCTCGTCGGCGGTCAGCGCGGCGCGCGGGATCTCGATCATGGTGCCGACCATGTAGTCGATCGCGAGCCGCAGCCGCGAAGACCTCCTCGGCCACGGCCTCGCGCACCTGGGCGACCTGGTCGTCGAGCTCCGTCTTGGCGCCGACCAGCGGGATCATGATCTCCGGGTGCACGTCGATGCCCTCGCCCTTGACCGCGCAGGCGGCCTCCAGGATGGCGCGCACCTGCATGCGGGTGATCTCCGGGAAGACGATGCCGAGGCGGCAGCCGCGCAGGCCGAGCATAGGGTTGTTCTCGTGCAGGTCGTCGACCTTGGCGGCGATCACGTCGGCGGACACGCCCATCTGCTGCGCCACCTCCTCCTGACCCTCGCGTCGTGCGGCAGGAACTCGTGCAGCGGCGGGTCGAGGGTGCGGATGGTCACGGGCCGCTCGCCCATGACGCGGAAGATGCCGACGAAGTCCTCACGCTGGATCGGCAGCAGCTTGGCCAGCGCCCGCTCGCGCTCCTCACGCGCTGTCGGCAAGGATCATCTCGCGTACGGCCGTGATCCTCGCCCGACCCTCCTCGTGTCGTCGCCGAAGAACATGTGCTCGGTGCGGCACAGGCCGATGCCCTGGGCGCCGAAGGCGACGGCGTTGGCCGCCTGGTCGGGCTGGTCGGCGTTGGCGCGGACGCGCAGACGCCGGCGGCGTCCGCCCACTTCATCATGTCGTCGTAGTACTTGTAGGTCTCCGACCCTTCCGCCGTCATCGAGCCTTCCAGCAGCACCTGCAGCACCTCGGACGGCCTGGTCTCGAGCTGGCCGACGATGACCTCGCCGGTGAAGCCGTCGATGCTGATCCAGTCGCCCTCGCGACCGTCTGCCCGTTGGCCGAGAAGGTCCGCGCTGGCGAAGTCGATGTCGAGGTCCTGGCTGCCGACGATGCAGACCTTGCCCATCTGGCGGCGCCACCAGGGCCGCGTGGCTGGTCATGCCGCCCTGCGCCGTGAGGATGCCCTGGGCGGCGCTCATGCCGCGGATGTCTTCCGGGCTCGTGAAGTCGCGGACCAGGATGACCTGCTCGCCGCGGCCGGCCCACGCGCAGGCGTCGGCGGCGTTGAAGACGACGCGGCCGGTGGCGGCACCGGGGCCGGCCGGCAGCCCTTTGGCGAGCACGCGGCCCGCCTTGACCGCCTACTGCTTCGTCCTGGGGAGGAAGATGGGCCGCAGCAGCTGGTTCGAGCTGCTCCGGCTCGACCCGCATGAGCGCCTCGTCCGGGCCGATCAGGCCCTCCTCGGCCATGTCCACGGCGATGCGGATGGCCGCCAGACCCGTGCGCTTGCCGTTGCGCGTCTGCAGCATGTAGAGCGGCCGCGCTCCACCGTGAACTCGAAGTCCTGCATGTCGCGCATCTCGTGCTCGAGCGTCTGGCGCACCTCCATGAGCTGATCGTAGACCTCGGGGAAGACCTCCCTGAGCTCGGCGACCGGACGTGGCGTGCGCACGCCGGAGACCACGTCTTCACCCTGGGCGTTGACGAGGAACTCGCCGTAGAAGACGTTCTCGCCGCTGGCCGGGTCGCGCGTGAAGGCGACGCCGGTGCCGGAGTCGTCGCCGCTGTTGCCGTAGACCATGACCTGCACGTTGACGGCCGTGCCCCAGCTGTCCGGGATGCCGTAGAGCTGGCGGTAGGCGATGGCGCGGTCGTTGTTCCACGAGGAGAAGACGGCCCCGATGGCGCCCCAGAGCTGCTCGCGGGGATCGTCCGGGAAGTCTGTGGCCGGTGCGCTGTCTGACGACCTGCTTGAACGTGCCGACCAGCTCCTTGAGGTCGTCGGCGGTGAGCTCGGTGTCGAAGCGCACGCCGCGCGCCTTCTTCAGCTTCTCAGCTCGACCTCGAAGGGGTCGGCCTCGTCCTTGTCCTCCGGCTTGCAGCCCATGCACGACGTCGCCGTACATGGACACGAAGCGCCGGTAGCAGTCGTAGGCGAAACGGGCGTTGCCGGTCTCGATGACCCCCTGGACGGTCGTGTCGTTGAGCCCCAGGTTGAGGATGGTGTCCATCATGCCCGGCATGCTGGCGCGGGCACCGGAGCGCACGCTCAGCAGCAACGGGTCGGCGGCATCGCCGAAGCGCTTGCCGGTGTCGTTCTCCAGGTCGGCAAGCGCCTCGCTCACCTGCTCCGTCAGGCCGTCCGGGTAGGTGCAGCTCCCGAGTAGAGGTTGCACACCTCGGTCGTGATCGTGAAGCCCGGCGGCACCGGCAGGCCGATGCCGGTCATCTCGGCCAGATTGGCTCCCTTGCCGCCCAGGAGCGCCTTCATCCTCTTGTTGCCCTCGCGGAACTTGTAGACGTGCTTGTCTGCCCGCCGAAGCACCACGGTCACGGTCATTGCTTGTCTCCCCACCACATTGATCACCCCTAGCGAGCATTCATCAACCCTAGCGGCGTTCGTCCTTCGTGCAAGCGTTCATCGACCTCGAACGAGCCTTCGTCACCGTCACCCTGGCCTTCGTCACCGTCACATGAGCCTTCGTCCCGTCACACGAGCCTTCGCCCCATCGAACGAGCCATGTCCACCCCGCTATACCGGCAAGCGGCGAAATCGCCCAGGGCGCCGAGCAGCGCGGTCGAGATAGCAGAACTGCGCCAGGCGGTTGGTACGCACCGCGGGGTCCTTGTCCATGACGAGACATCGTCGAAGTAGCGGTCGACCGCAGCGCGCAAGGCGGCGGCGGCGCACAGCGCCCCCTCGACGTCGTCGTCGGCCAGTGCGTCCGCGACGGGCCGCCGTCCTCCAGGCCGCGTGTAGGGCGTGCTCGGCCTCGTCGCGAAACAGCGCCGGGTCGGCCTGCGCCACGCCCCGGGCCGGCTCGGCCTTGGCGGCAAGTGAGGCGGCCGCGGGTACGCCACGACCATCGACGAAGAAGGCCGCTGCACCCGCGCGAACGCGCGCGCCCGGGCGGCGAAGCGCGGCACGTCGGCGCGCTGGGCGGCCGCGGCCTGCGCCGCGTCGACCAGCAACGGCAACCCTTCGTCGAGCAGCAGAGCCTCGAGACGCTCCCAGATGAAGTCGTGCGACTCGTCACCGGGATGGCGGCCTGGCCGACGACCGCGAGGCCCTGGTCCGGTAGGCTGGCTCGGCTAGGCCGCACCGCGGCGTCGCCAAGCGCGGCGGATCTGCAGGTCATGCTCGAGGCAGATGCGCACGATCCCCATCGCGGCCCGGCGCAACCCGTACGGGTCGCGCGAGCCCCTCGGCTTCTCGCCCGCAACCCAGGCGCCGGCGATGTTGTCGATCTTGTCGGCGATCGCGACCAGGCCGCCGGCGACCGTCGCGGGCACCGGCGCGACCGCCGACAGCGGCAGGTACTGCTCAGCGACGGCCGGGGCCACCGCCGGCAGGCCGCCGGCCTCCTGCGTACACGCCGCCGACGGGGCCCTGCAGGACGGGGAACTCGATCACGACCTGGCTCACGAGGTCGGCCTTGGCGTACTTGGCGGCGATCACGGCCGCCGGCAGCTCGCCGGTGACCCGCACCGTCAGGCCCTGGTCGCCGGCCGCCGCGACCGGCTCGCGGTCGGCGGGCTCGCCGGCCCAGCCGGCCAGCCATTGCGTGAGGGCCACGAGACGCTCCGACTTGTCAGCGAGCGAGCCCAGCTTGGCGTGAAAGACGACCTCGCCCAGCCTCGAGGCCATGGCCTCGAGGCCCTCGGCGAGGTCGCGGTCGTACGAG
>CAWCWZ010000054.1:0-44180 GCA_963799395.1 uncultured Actinomycetes bacterium | reverse complement strand
AGGGCGCGCTTCGGCGAGGGCGAGGGCGCCGGCCTGGGGACGATCGTGATCGGCACCGTCGAGGGCGACCTGCACGACATCGGCAAGAACCTCGTCGGCATGCTCCTCCAGGGCGCCGGCTTTACGGTCGTCAACCTGGGCACCGGTGTCACGGCCCAGCAGTTCGTGGCGGCGGTCAAGGAGCACGCGCCGGCGATCGTCGGCATGAGCGCCCTGCTCACCACCACCCTGCCGCACATGGCCGAGACGATCGCCGCGCTCAAAGAGGCCGGCCTGCGCGACCAGGTCAAGGTGATGGTCGGCGGGGCGCCGGTCACCCAGGCCTTCGCCGACGAGCTCGGCGCCGACGGCTACGGCGCCAACGCCGGCATGGCGGTCGACAGGGCAAAGACACTCGTGGCGCAGGCCGGCGTTGCGACACGACAGGGAGGTTGAGATCGCCGCCACCGCAACAGGCAGACCCGCTCAGAGCGCGCACGCCATGGCAGGGGAGCGCGCCAAGCTCCGCATTTCTTGTGTGTCCTCAAAGGAGGAGAAATGATGCGCAGCGCTCGCTCATCTCGCTTGGGCCATGGTTGGTGGCCGCTTCTCATCCTGGCTTTGGTCTTGGTGGGGGGCATCATCTGGGGCTTGGCCGGGGCCCTGGCCGCTAGCCCGGCGGCCTCGCCCTCATCCTCAACGGGCCAGGTCACCCTTAGGCTCGGCTGGACACAGGAGCCCGACAACTTGAACCCGTTTATCGGCTACGCGGAGGCGACCTACGAGATCTGGGCCTTGAACTACGACTATCTCTTCGGCATGAACATCAACAATCAGGCCCAGCTCGACCTGGCGACTGCGTTTCCCACACAGCAGAACGGCGGCATCTCGCCCGACGGCAAGGTGTGGACGATCCACATACGCAGCGGCGTGAAGTTCCAAGACGGCGTACCGCTGACCGCCGCCGACGTGGCCTTCACCTACAACTACATCATCAAAAACCAGATGGCGAACTATCTCAACTACATCCATGGGATCGAGAGTGTCAAGGCGCTCAACCCGACCACGGTGCAGCTCACCTGTGCCCATCCCATGGCGCCGGGCTACCTAGAGACCAACTCGGTGCCCATCCTGCCCGAGCACATCTGGGCGCACGTCTCGCCGACGGCTGCCATCACGAGCTACGGTGATAAGCCGCCGATCATCGGCAGCGGCCCCTTCGAGACGGTCGCCTACATCAAGGGCGGCTACACCGAGATGGTCAGAAACCCCTACTACTGGGGTCCAAAGTCGGTCATCGACAAGATCTACTTCGAGATGTACGAGAACGCCAACACCATGGTGACCGATCTGCGCGCGGGCAGAATCGATGGCGCCTGGGGCATCCCGGTCGCCGAGTTCAAGCAGCTTGAGTCGGTTAAGGGCATCAAGGCGATCGCCCACCCCTTCTACGACTGGGACTACCTGGAGTTCAACTGCTACGACAAGGCAAGCTCGCTGGGCAATCCCGTCTTGCGCGATTGGCGCTTCCGCAACGCCCTCAACTACGCCATCGACAAGCAGCGCCTCTGCGATCTCGCCTACGATGGTCTTGCTGAGCCGGCCACGACCATCGTCAACCCCAATACCTGGGTCAATCCCGACTACCACTGGCAGCCGCCGGCGAGCCAGGCCTATACCTTCGACTTGGCCAAGGCGAACCAGCTGCTCACCGCCGCGGGCTACCCGCTCAAGAACGGCGTGCGCCTAAACAAGCAGGGCAAGCCGATCGTGCTGCGCCTCATGACCTCGACCGACCAGGCGGGCTGTCAAATCGACATGAGGCTTATCGCCGGCTGGCTGCAGCAGCTCGGCCTGACGACCAAGCTCTCGGTGGTCGATTACGGCACCTTCCTCGGGGACATCTATAACTCTCACGGTAGCACCTGGGCGCCGAACTTCGACCTGACCGTCTCGTGGTGGACTGGCTACTATGACGCCGGTGTGGTATTGAACTGCCTCACCACCGGAGAGATCGGCAGCCTCGACGAACCTTACTGGTCCAATCCCCAGTACGACAAGCTGGCAGTCGAGCAGGCGAGCGCCGTTAATCCCCAGCAGCGCCAGGCCATCATCTGGCGCATGCAGCAGATCATGTACCAGCAGTCGCCCTGGATCCCGCTGACCTACCCCGACATCCTCGAAGCGGTCAACACCGCCAAGTGGACGGGCTGGGCGCGGCTGTGGGGCACCGGCAACGCTTGGCAGTGTGAGGGCAACCTCACCTCTTACTTCAATCTTCGTCCCAGGGTGGCCGCCGCCTCAACAGGCGGCGGCAGTTCAAGTACAACGCTGATCGTCGTTGTCGTTATCATCGTGATTGCCGCAGCGGCGATTGCTTTCGTGGTCGTGCGGCGGCGTGGGCGGCGAGTCGAGGATGAGGCCTGAGTGTTGATTGCCAGCGGACTCATGAGAGCTGCTGCCTGCGCTGCATCATGAAGCGCTCCAGCGAAGCCTGAGACATGGGTGGATGGCGCTACTCGTCCACCAAGGGGTGATCGAATGACCAGCTTCTCCGGAGGCGTCCTGCAGCCGCGTCTGAGCATGCTCGACGCGGCCGCCATCGACTACATCCACGAGCAGTCCCTGCGGCTGCTCTCCGAGGTCGGCGTGCGGGTGCCGTTGACCCGCGCCCAGACGCTGCTGCGCGACGCGGGCGCCCTGGTCGACGAGGAGACGGAGATCGTGCGCTTCCCGCACGATCTCATCGAGTCGGCCATCGCCCGCGCCCCCAGGACGGTGCTGCTGGCGGCGCGCGACCCGCAGAAGGACGCGCTCCTCGACCACACGCGTTCGTACGCCACCCACGACGGCATGGGCGCCATGTGCCTCGACCACCGCACGGGCGAGCGGCGCCCCTCGACCGCCCGCGACCTGCTCGAGGCGATGATCGTCGCCGACGCCCTCGACGAGATCGGCGTGCTCTGGTACACCGCCTACCCGTGCGACGAGGAACCCCGCCTGCAAACGCTGCGCGGCTTACAGGCGATGCTCGCCGGCAGCGGCAAGCACGTCCAGGGCGAGGTCACCGACCCGGCCGACGTGCCCTACGTGATGGAGATCCTCGCCGCGGCGAGCCCCGGCGGGGTCTGGCGCCCGGAGCGGCCCATCTTCTCGATCGTCTACTGCCCGGTGAGCCCGCTGCAGCACGACGCCGACAGCCTCGAGGCCGCCATGATGCTCGCCGAGCAGGGCGTGCCGATCACCGTCTACAGCCTGGCCTTGGCCGGTGCGACCTCGCCGCTCACGCTGGCCGGCACCACGGTGCAGACCAACGCCGAGGTGCTCGCGGCTTTCGCCATCCTGCAGCTCGCCGTGCCGGGCTGCCCGCTCATCTACGTGGCCAACGCGGCCATCATGGACATGCGCGCCTCGACCTACACCTCGGCCGGCCCCGAGCAAGCGCTGCTCAACCTCGCGCTCACCGAGATGGGGCGCCACTACGGGTTCCCGGTGCTGAGCGGCGGCCTGTCGTCCGACGCCAAGGAGCTCTGCGTACAGGTCGGCGCCGACGGCGGCCCGATGGCCTACTGCACGATGCTCGCCGGCGCCGACCTTCTGACCGGCGCCGGCATGCTCGACTCGGCCCAGCTCCTGTACCTGCCCAAGCTGGTGCTCGACGCCGAGCTCGTGCGTCAGGGGCAGCGCCTGATGGCCGGTCTCGCCTTAGACGATGAGCACGTAATGCTCGACGTCACGGCGCGCGTGGGCCCCGGTGGCCACTTTCTGGGCGCCCGCGAGACTCGCCGCTTCCTGCGCGGCGGCGAGCTCCAGCTTCCCCAGCTCTTCGTGCGCGGCTCGTACGACGGCTGGCTGGCCGAGGGCAAGTCCGAGAGCCGGCGGGCGATCGAGAAGGTCGACGAGATCCTCGCGACCCACCATCCCCTGCCGCTGCCCGACGGCGCGGCCCAGCACATAGAGGACATCATCGCCGCGGCCGCCGACGCCAGAGGCGTCGCGGTGAGATAGTCCGCGCGGCGCGAGGCGGCGGGCGGGGCGGGCGGCTGAAAGCCGCCCGCCCCGCCCGCGCTCGCCCGCCCTCGGCCCTCCCCCGAGCCGAGTCCGGCCTTGACCGCCCGTACCACCGCTTCTCGCGTCACGGCGTGGCCGTGACACCGATCCGGCGCCTGATCGCGGCCGAGACGCAGTCGACCAGATCGCCCGCGCCCGCGCGGCCGGCGAGGAGCACCTCGACGGCCGTGGCATGGTCGTGGCGCGTACACCATTCGACGCGCAGGAACGGCACGAACCCGTGCAGTAGCTGACGCGGCCCGTCGACCCCGTGGCGGTGCTGGAGCTCGAGCGAGGCCTTGACGATCTCGTAGTTGGAGGTCACGAGCGCGATCCCGGCCTGGAGCTCGATTCGCAACATGTGCTCGTTAAACGCGTGGTCGGGCTCGTCGCGGTCGAGCAGCGTGACGAGGCGAGCCGCGTCGACGTAGCCTGCCGCGGGACTCATGTCAGAAGGCTCATGTCAGAAGGACCGCGGCCGCTGATCGTCGTCGCCGTGTCCCTGGAGCGGCAAGGAGCCCACGGATTCGAGCATCTCATGTCGGACCTGGAGCGCCGTGGGCCCGGCCGCGACCGGCAGGTAGTGGTCGATGGCCTCGCGGACGAAGGTCGCCATCGACAGGTCGTCGCGCGCCGACAGCTCGCGCAGCCGGAGCTTCTGGCTGCGCTCGATCATGAAGTGCACGGATACGAGCTCGTCTACGTCGCGCCTCCTTGGACAATTGGCCAGGATCTGGGCCAATTGTGCAGGGTACGCGCAAGGAGACACACCCTCCGGAGGGCCTCGAACAGTTGCCGATCGGCGAACGTAAACGCAAGAACGAGGGTCGCGGTAGCGCGCCGCGGGGGCAGGCGGGCGCGACCCGAGACGGCAGCGACAGTTTGGCCGGCGAATGCGCCGTCCATACTTGCCGTCATGGGAGGTCAGGAACCGACCGAAGGCCCTCTCACCGCCGAGGAGCTTCAGCTCGCGGCGCGCAATCGCGGCATGCCGCTCGAAGCCTTGCGCTACGACGTCACGCCCTCCGGCCTGCACTATCTGCTCGTCCATTTCGACATTCCCGAGATCGACGAGTCGAGGTGGCGTCTGGAGATCGCCGGCAACGTCGAGCAGCCACTGTCCCTCACGCTCGGGCAACTGAGGACGCGCCCCTCGCGGACCATGCCCGTCACCATGGAGTGCGCCGGCAACGGCCGCGCAGGCCTGCAGCCGCGGCCCGTAAGCCAGCCCTGGCTTGTCGAGGCGGTCGGCACGGCCGAATGGACCGGCACCCCCTTGCGCGACGTGCTCCTCGAAGCGGGCGTCCGTCCGGACACCGTCGAGGTCGTCTTCACTGGTGCCGACCACGGCGTGCAGGGCGGCGTCGAGCACGACTACGAGCGCAGCCTGCCCGTCGACGTGGCGACGCGACCCGAGGTGCTGCTTGCCTCCGGGATGAACGGCCATCCGCTCGAACCTCAGCACGGCGCGCCAGTGCGGTTGCTGGTCCCGGGTTGGTATGGCATGACCAGCGTGAAGTGGCTGACGCGCATCACGGCCGTGACCGAACGCTTCGCGGGTTATCAGCAGGCGGTCGCCTATCGCTACCAGAAGGACGAGGGGGATCCGGGCGAGGGCGTCAGAGCGATACGCGTCCGCGCCCTGATGATCCCGCCCGGGTACCCCGATTTCATGACGCGCACGCGCTTCGTCGAGCCAGGGATCGTGTCCCTGCGCGGGCGCGCCTGGAGCGGCGACGGTGACGTCACGCGAGTGGAGGTCGGGGTGGACGGCACATGGAGCGACGCCGAACTGCGCGAGCCGGTCGGGCGGTTCGCGTGGCGTGAGTGGACGTCCCGTTGGGAGGCCGCGCCGGGTGAGCACGTCCTTTCCTGTCGCGCGACCGACGCGGCGGGCAACACGCAGCCGCTCGAGCAGCCGTGGAACTACCAGGGCATGGGCAACAACCTGGTCCAGACCGTGCCCGTCGTGGTCGGTCGCGGCTAGGGCTTCGCCGCGCCGCGCGACCGGCCCCGGCCGACCGGTCCGCTGAAACGACAGGCCGCGGTCGCCAACGGAATCATCTCCTCTCCAGCCGGGAAGCAGCATGACGGGACGGGCCACGCGTGTGGCCCGAGCGAACGCTGATCTCGCAAGCGATGCTTGCGACCGAGGAGGGGACATGAGCGAACTCACGACGGCACAACTGCGGGAGCGCGTCCGCGGCGAGATCGTCACGCCCGAAGACCCGGGCTACGACGACGCGCGCGCGGTCTACAACGCCATGATCGACCGCCGGCCGCGCCTGATCGTCAGGGCCGCCGACGTCGGCGACGTCATGGCGGCGGTCGACTTTGCCCGCGAGAACGACCTCGACCTGGCCGTGCGGGGAGGCGGCCACAGCGTTCCCGGCTTCGGCACCTGCGACGACGGCGTGGTCATCGACCTGGGCGGCATGCGCGGCATTCGGGTCGATGCGGCCGGGCGGACGGCGCGCGCCGAGGGCGGCGCCACCTGGGGTGACTTCAACCACGCCACCCACGCCTTTGGCCTGGCCACGACGGGCGGCATCATCTCGACGACCGGGATCGGCGGGCTGACCCTGGGCGGCGGCATAGGCTACCTGGCCCGCGGGTTGGGCCTCTCGGCCGACAACCTCATCTCGGCAGACGTGGTGACCGCCGACGGCCGCCTCCTCGTGGCCAACGAAAGGCAGAACGAGGACCTCTTCTGGGCGCTGCGCGGCGGAGGCGGCAACTTCGGCGTCGTGACCTCGTTCGAGTACAGGCTGCACCCCATCAAGGACGTCTACGGCGGGCCGATGTTCTTTGAGCTCGACCAGGCCGACACCGTCCTGCGCTTCTATCGCGACTTCATTCGCAGCGCTCCCGAGCAGTTCGGGGGCTTCCCCGCTTTTCAGATCGCGCCGCCGCTGCCGTTCATACCGGAGAACCGCCACGGCGATACCTTCATCATCATCGTGGCCTGCTGGGCAGGCCCCCTCGACCAGGGCGAGCGGGCGCTCAAGCCCATCCACGACGTGGCTCCGGTGGTGGCCGAGTTCGTGGGACCCATGCCCTACCCCGCGCTCAACGGGGCGTTCGATGGGCTGGTCCCGGCGGGGCTGCAACACTACTGGAAGGCCAACTTCGTCACTGAGCTCAGCGACGCCCTCATCGAGGCCCACCTGGAGCACGGGCCCAGGATCCCGACGATGAACTCGGCGATGCACATCTACCCCATCGACGGCGCTCCGCAGCGTGTCGCGACAGACGCCACGGCCTTCGCCTACCGCGCGGCCAACTTCGCGACCGTGATCGCCGGCATGTGGCCCGACCCGGCCGACAACGAGGCCAACATCAAGTGGGTGCGCGACTACAGCGCGGCCACGGCGCCTCTTTCAGAGGAGGGCGCCTACGTCAACTTCCTGTCGGGCGACGACCAGGGCAAGATCAGGGCGAACTACGGCGGCAACTACGATCGCCTGGTCGACGTGAAGAAGAAGTACGACCCCGGCAACCTCTTCCATCTGAACCAGAACATCGACCCGCGTTCAGGCGCCCGGGATGCCGAGAGAGGTGCGGCCGCGTAAGACTCGCCACAGAGACCGTCTCGCCGCACCGCCCGTACTGCCCCTGAGCGGCCCCGGCCGCCGACCGGCGCCGGGGCCGCTTGCAGGGACGTCGCGAAAGGTTGGCTCCTCGGGTAGGACTCGAACCTACAACCCTTCGGTTAACAGCCGAATGCTCTACCAATTGAGCTACCGAGGAACGGGCTCCGGCCGCCGAAGTATAGGCCACCCCAGCCTGTCGCTCAAACGCTCGCGACGCGCTCTGACGGGTCGTTGCAGGATGACGCCGGACGCTGGACGCCGGCGCGATTGAGGTCGCGGGCGCGAGGTGCGCCGCGCTACGCCAGGGCGCGCACGATCAGCGCGACGACGAGCGCGCCGGTGAACAGCGCCGTGATCTCGGCCAGGACGCCGCAGACCCAGGCGATCTTCGAGCGGTGCAGCTCGCCGGCCACCTCGCCGGCGCCGCAGCCCTCGGTGAACAGGCCGTAGCGGATCACGCCGAAGATGCCGAGGTAGGCGGCATAGCCGGAGAGGCCGAGAGCGACGACGGCGAGAAGCACACCCCGCCACAGGTGCTCGCCGGAGACGATCACGGCGAGCAGGCCGCAGGCGGCAACGAGAGCGACGGCCCCGAGCACCACCCCAAAGCGCACACGGACGACCGATCCCGAGATGCCCTTGCGCTCGGGGACCGGGGCCGGGGCCGGCAGCGCCGTCTCGTTCGTCGAGTCGGCGATCGCGGTGTCGTTCATTGAGGCCGACCCAGAAGTTGACGTTCGCGCAGCCGCGCCATCAGTCGAGGAAGTCGCGCAAACGCTGGGAGTCGCGGTAGCTCTTGAGCTTGGCCAGCGTCTTGGCTTCGATCTGGCGGATGCGCTCGCGGGTGACGCCGAACTTCTGGCCGACCTCTTCGAGGGTGCGCGGGTGCTCGCCCTTCAGGCCGAAGCGCAGCTCGATGACCTTGCGCTCGCGGTGCGTGAGCGTGGAAAGAACCGCGTTGAGCTCCTCCTTTTGCATGATCTCGCTGACGGCTTCGACCGGCATGGTGGCGTCTTCGTCTTCGATGAAGTCACCGAGCTGGGAGTCTTCTTCTTCGCCGATCGGCGTTTCGAGGCTCACCGGCTCCTGGCTGATCTTGAGGATCTCGCGCACCTTCTGGGGCGTCGTGCCCATCTCGGTGGCGATCTCTTCGGGGGTGGGCTCGCGGCCCATGTCCTGGAGGAGCTGGCGCTGCACGCGGATGAGCTTGTTGATGGTCTCGACCATGTGCACCGGAATGCGGATGGTGCGGGCCTGGTCGGCGATGGCCCGGGTGATCGCCTGGCGGATCCACCAGGTGGCGTAGGTCGAGAACTTGTAGCCCTTGCGGTAGTCGAACTTTTCGACGGCGCGGATGAGGCCGAGGTTGCCCTCCTGGATCAAGTCGAGGAACAGCATGCCGCGACCCACGTAGCGCTTGGCGATCGACACCACGAGGCGCAAGTTCGCCTCGATCAGCTTGCGCTTGGCTTCCATGTCGCGGCGCTCGATGCGCTTGGCGAGCGAGACCTCTTCTTCGGCCGTGAGGAGCGGCACTTTGCCGATCTCCTTGAGATACATGCGCACCGGATCGTTGGTCGGCGTCTTGACCGACAGGTCAAGCTTGGGGATGACCTCTTCTTCGGGCTTGGCCTCGGCGCCGTCGCCGGACAGCGGCTCGTCGCCTTCGATGATGTCGATGCCGAGGTCGTTGAAGAGCAGGAAGATGTTGTCGATCTGGTCGGGCGTGAGATCGACGTCCTGCAGCGCGTCCGTGATGTGCTCGCCGTTTAAGTAGCCCTGTTCGCGGCCCTCGGCGACGAGCTCCTTGACCTCATCGATGGCGAGCTCGGGGCTCTCCACCGACTTGTGCTGTTCAGACGGTTCGCTCAACGTTCTCCTTACTTCTTGCGGCCCGTTTGGTCAGTCTTCGACGGGCAGGCTGCGCAGCTCCTCGCGGATCTGGCGTCGCGTGCTTTCGAGCTCGATCAGCCTGACCTCGTCTTCAGAGTCGTCACGCCCAACGGCCGCCTTGAGCTTTACAATGAGCCGGCCGACATGCACCTCCTGCACCCGCAGGAACAGCTCCTTCAGAACGATCGGCGTGAACGATTCGGCCGCCGCCCGCACCACGACCGCGGCCATGGTGCCGTCGTCGGCGGCGTCCCCGTCTCTTACCTTCCCGTGCCCCTCGTCTGTTTTCCCTGCGCCTTTGGCCGCTAACCGCTCGACGGCCGCGCGGTAGGCTCCTCGCGACGCCTCGCTCGAGAAGAACTCCTCGTCGATGGCGAGCAGGTAGTCGCGCCCCGGGTCGGGCAGCGCCAGGCAGGCGGCGAGAAAACTCACCTCGAGCTCGTGCGTGCCCATCAGGACGCGCTCTTCGGCTGAGCGGCGGGCGGCGGGGCGCTGTCGCGCCCCGCCGCCTGCCGCGTCGCCCAGAAGAGCCACGCGCCGCGCGCCGGCGGAGGCCGCTTCGTCGCTGAGCAGAAACCTGACGTTGTCTTCGCTCAGCCGCAGCCTGTCGGCGACATACCGGACCTCTTCGTCACGCTCGAGGGGGCTGGCCGCCTGTGCGAGGATGCCCCGCAATACGGCGAACGCCCGCATGCGACCGTCCACGGTCTGAAGGTCGTGAGAAGCAAGCACGGTGTGAGTCTGGAACTGTAGCAAAGTCTGAGCTTGGGCGGCAAGGCCCCGAAACGCCTCGCCGTCGTTGCCGCCGAGCACGTAGTCGGCGGGGTCGAGACCGTCGGGCACGCGCACCACGCGCATGGTCGCGCCGAGGCGGCGGGCGAGCTCGAGGGCGCGGTTCATGGCCCCCAGGCCGGCGGCGTCGGCGTCGAAGCACAGGAACAGGTTGCGCGTGTGGCGCGTGAGGCGCTTGAGCTGCTCTTCGGTGAAGGCCGTGCCCATCGAGGCCACGACATTGGTCACCCCGGCCTGCACCAGGGCGATGACGTCGGTGTAGCCCTCGACGACGAACAGGCGGTCCTCGCGCGCGGCGCTCGCCTTGGCCTTGTCGAGGCCGAACAGCGCCTCGCTCTTGTGGTAGAGCAGCGTCTCGGGGGAGTTCAGGTACTTGGGCTTGTCGTCGCCCAGCGTGCGGGCGCCGAAGCCCCGCACCCGGCCGCGCTCGTCGGCCAGGGGGAACATGAGGCGGCCGCGGAAGCGGTCGTAGACGCCGCCCTTGCGGCCCGGCACGACGAGGCCGGCGTCGGTCAGCTCGCGCTCGTTGAAGCCTTTCTTGGCGGAGGCGTCGCGCAGGTTGGCCCAGCCCGGCAGCGAGAAGCCCAGGCGGTACTGCCGGCAGACGTCCTCGCCGAGACCGCGGGCGGTGAGGTAGGCGCGGGCGGCCTGGGCGACCGGCGCCTGGGCGGTCCACAGCACGCGCTCGTAGTAGGCGCAGGTGAGCTCGAGCAGCCTGAGCAGGCGCTCGCGGCGCTTGCGGTCGGCGTCGGCCCGGCCGCTCGACTCTTCGTAGTCGAGCTGCACGCCGAAGCGGTCGGCCAGCGCCTCGACCGCCTGGGCGAAGTCGAGATTCTCCTTCTTTTCGACGAAGGTCAGCAGGTCGCCGCCCTCGCCGCAGCCGAAGCAGTAGTAGAGCTTCTCGGCCGGGTCGACCGAGAACGACGGCGTCTTCTCCTCGTGGAACGGGCAGCGCCCCATGAAGTTGGCGCCGGCCTTCTTCAACTGCGTGTACTGGCCGACCACCTCGAGCATGTCGGCGGCCGCCACGACCCGTTCGATGCTGGCTTTGGCGATGCGCGCCAGGACTACCGCCTTTCGTTTTCGCCGTCGTCGGCGGCGTCGTGGGCCGGACCGTCGCTTGCCTCGTCGCCTGCGTTCGTCTCGTCGAGGGCGGCGCCTGCGGCGTCGTCCTCGCGCGCCGCCTTGCGCGACTCGCGGGCGATCTCGGCCAGCGCGTCGCGGTTGGCCTGCTGACGGGCCGCCTGATACTTCATGCCGGCCCGCCGGCGGCGGCGCTCGCGGCGCGTCGGGCGCTTGGGCCGGTCGTAGGGCTGGTAATGATAGCCGAGCCGGTCGAGCACCCAGACGGTGCCGACCATCAGCCCCGCGGTCCACACAAGATACACGACGGCGAGCGCCGTCCATACCGCCGGCCCGGTGGTGTCGTGCAGGACCCCGCGCTCGATGAGCGCGCCGTGGGCCCGGCTGATGTGGATCCAGTCGGCCCACCAGAACACGAGGCACGGGACCGGCAGCAGCAGCAGCCAGCCCACGGGGACCAGGGCGCGCCCGAGGCGATTCACGCTCAGGCCTCGTCGGGGCGAGCGGGCGACGGCCGCGCCGGTGCAGGCTGAACGACCGCGTCCGCCGTGCCCGTCGGCTCGATCGTCGCCCCGACCGGGCACCCCATGAGCAGCTCGTCGAGGTACCGACCGTCGCGGCGGAACTGACGCGGACGGCAGCCCTCCAACGTGAACCCGTGACGTTCGTAGAAGGCGATCGCCCGGGTGTTGTGGGGAAAGGCCGACAGCACGACCTTGGAGAAGCCGGCGTCGGCGGCCCAGACGAACGCCGCCCGCAGCAAGGCGGAGCCGACGCCGACGCCGCGGTACGGGGCGCCAACCGACATGCCGAACTCGAACACGTGGGCGGAGGGCGCGAAGGCCAGGCCGGAGCCGCCGAGGTTGCCGGCGACCGTGCCGCCGACCTCGGCGACCAGAAAGAGGCTGCGCGGGTCGCGCGCGCTCTTGGCGATCAGGTTCTTCACGTCGCGCACGCCGATGCTGCCCGGCGTGGCCAGCAACGGCGTGTCGGGCTCGGCCGCGACCGCGTCGATCAGGTCGCGCACGGCGCGGGCGTCGGACGGCACGCCCCGACGCACGACCAGCGGGCGGCCGTCGGCCGTCGAAGCGACTGTCTTACCGGCGAGCGCGGCGCCCCCTTCCCTGGGCCTACTTCTCGAGCTCGAGCTCGCCGCGCTCCTCGATCGCGGCCTGGGCCGCGGCCAGGCGCGCCACCGGCAGGCGGAACGGCGAGCAGCTCACGTAGTTCATGCCGACCCTGTGGCAGAACTTCACGGTCTCGGCGTCGCCGCCCTGCTCGCCGCAGATGCCGACCTTGAGGCCGGCGCGGGCCGAACGGCCCTTCCGCACGCCCATCTCGACGAGCTGACCGACGCCCTCCTGATCGAGCGTCGCGAACGGGTCGGCCGGCCAGATCTCGTCCTTTAAGTACGGCGGCAGGAACTTGCCGGCGTCGTCGCGCGAGACCCCGTAGGTCATCTGCGTCAGGTCGTTCGTGCCGAAGCTGAAGAACTCGGCCACCCCGGCGATCTTGTCGGCGGTCAGGGCGGCCCGCGGGATCTCGATCATGGTGCCAACCAGGTACTCGACCTCCATGCCGCGCTCGGCGAAGACCGCGGCCGCGACCTCGCGCACGGCGGCGGCCTGGTCTGAGAGCTCCTTCTGGGTGCCGACCAGCGGGATCATGATCTCGGGGTGGACGTTAACGCCCTCGGCCTTGACGTCGCAGGCCGCCTCGAGGATGGCGCGCGCCTGCATCTTGGTGATCTCGGGGTAGACGATGCCCAGGCGGCAGCCGCGCAGGCCGAGCATCGGGTTGTTCTCATGGAGGTCGTCGACCGCGTCGGCCACGGCCTCGGCCGAGATGCCGAGCTGCTCGGCGACTTCTTTCTGACCTTCGGCGTCGTGCGGCAGGAACTCGTGCAGCGGCGGGTCGAGGGTGCGGATGGTGACCGGCCGCTCGCCCATCACCCGGAAGATGCCGGCGAAGTCGCCGCGCTGGATGGGCAGGAGCTTGGCGAGGGCCTTCTCGCGCTCTTCACGAGTGGTGGCCAGGATCATCTCGCGCATGGCGACGATGCGGTCACCGCCGAAGAACATGTGCTCGGTGCGGCACAGGCCGATGCCCTGGGCGCCGAAGGCGATCGCGTTCTCGGCCTGGTCGGGCTGGTCGGCGTTGGTGCGGACGAGCAGCTTCCGCTGCTCGTCCGCCCACCCCATGATCTTGGAGTAGTAGCGGTACGACTCGCTCTCGTCGGGCTTCATCGAGCCCTCGAGCAGCACCTGCAGCACCTCGGGCGGGCGCGTCTCGAGCTGGCCGACGATGACCTCGCCGATGAACCCGTCGATCGAGATCCAGTCGCCCTCCCTGACCTTCACGTCGTCGACCGAGAAGGCACGCTCGGCCATGTCGATATCGAGCTCGCCGCAGCCGACGATGCAGACCTTGCCCATCTGCCGGGCGACCAGGGCCGCATGGCTGGTCATGCCGCCCTGGGCGGTGAGGATGCCCTCGGCGGCGTCCATGCCGCGGATGTCTTCGGGGCTCGTGAAGTCGCGCACCAGCAGTACCTGCTCGCCGCGATCGGCCCAGGCCACCGCGTCGGCGGCGCTGAAGACGACGCGGCCGGTGGCCGCGCCGGGGCCGGCCGGCAGGCCGCAGGCCAGAGCCTTGCCCGCCTTTTCGGCCGACTGCTCGTCCTCCCCACGGAACACCGGCCGCAGGAGCTGGTTCAACTGGTCGGGCTCGATGCGCATGAGCGCCTCGTCGGGGCCGATCAGGCCCTGGTCGACCATGTCGACGGCGATGCGGATGGCGGCGAGGCCGGTGCGCTTGCCGTTGCGGGTCTGCAGCATGAACAGGCGGCCGCGCTCGATCGTGAACTCGATGTCCTGCATGTCGCGCATCTCGCGCTCGAGGGTCTGGCGCACGTCCATGAGCTGGGCGTAGACGTCGGGCCAGACCTCCTTGAGTTCGATCGGCCGGTCGTGGCGTGCGCACGCCGGAGACGACGTCCTCGCCCTGGGCGTTCACCAGGATACTCGCCGTAGAAGGCGTTCTCGCCGGTGGCCGGGTTGCGCGTGAAGGCCACGCCGGTGCCCGACTCGTCGCCGGTGTTGCCGTAGACCATGGTCTGCACGTTGACGGCCGTGCCCCAGGTGTCGGGGATGTCGTAGAGCTTGCGGTAGGCGATGGCGCGGTCGTTCATCCACGAGCCGAAGACGGCCGTGACGGCGCCCCAGAGCTGCTCGCGCGGGTCGTCGGGGAAGTTCTTGCCGACGCTGTCGTGCACGGCCTGCTTGAACTCGGCGACGAGCTCCTTCAGGTCGTCGGCGGTGAGCTCGGTGTCGACCTGCACGCCGCGACGCTTCTTCATCTGGTCGAGGAGCTCCTCGAACGGGTCGGGATCGTCCTTCTTCTCGGGCTTGCAGCCGAGCACGACGTCGCCGTACATCTGCACGAAGCGCCGGTAGCAGTCGTAGGCCGAAGCGCGGGTTGCTGGTGCTCTTGATCAGCCCCTGGACCGTGGTGTCGTTCAGGCCGAGGTTGAGGATCGTGTCCATCATGCCCGGCATGCTGGCGCGGGCGCCCGAGCGCACGCTGACGAGCAGCGGGTCGGCGGGATCGCCGAAGCGCTTGCCGGTGTTCTTCTCGAGGTGCTGCAGGGCCGCCTCGACCTGGGCCTTGAGCCCGTCGGGATAGGCGCCTTGGCGGAGTAGTGGTTGCAGACCTCGGTCGTGATCGTGAAGCCGGGCGGCACCGGCAGGCCGATCACGGTCATCTCGGCCAGGTTGGCGCCCTTGCCGCCGAGCAGCGCCCGCATGGACTTGTTGCCTTCGCTGAAGTCGTAGACGTACTTGTCTGCCATCGAATCCTCCTGAAGCACCACGGTCACGGGGCTGGTTGCATGTTCTCCCCGCCGGCATTCATCAACCCTAGCGAGCGTTCGTCAACTTCGTGCAAGCGTTCATCACCGTCACACGCGCCTTCGTCAACCCTGCTGGACCGGCAGGCGGCGAAATCGCCGAGGCCGCCGAGCAGCGCGTGTCACCTGCCGGAGCTGCGCCAGGCGATTGGCGCGCACCGCGGGGTCCTTGTCCATGACGAGCACGGCGTCGAAGTAGCGGTCGACCGGCGCGCGCAGGGCGGCGGCGGCGCACAGCGCCGCCTCGACGTCGCCGCCGGAGAGCGCCGTGGCGACCGGCTCGCGCACTTCGGCCAGGGCGGCGGCCAGGGCGTGCTCGGCCTCGTCTGCAAACAGCGCCGGGTCGGCCTCGGCGGCCACGCCGCCGGGCTCGGCCTCGGCCTTGGCCGACAGCGAGGCCGGCCGCGAGTAGGCCACGACCAGGTCGTTGAAGAAGGCTTCGTGCTCGACCCGCGCGAACGTCCGCGCCAGGGCGGCGACGCGCGCCAGGTCGGCGCCCTGGGCGGCGGGACCGGCGGCCGCGGCGGCGTAGCCGCGCACCGCGGCCGCCGCACCGGGACCCGACGGCGCGGCACCGACCGCGGCCTCGACCAGCGGGAACGGCAGGCCCTCGTCGAGCAGCAGCGCCTGCAGGCGCTCCCAGATGAAAGCGGCGACCTCGGCTCGCGGGTGACCCTCGGGCTCGGTTCGGCCCTGGGCGACGTAGCCGGCGAAGGCGCGCTCGGCGAGGTCGCGCGGCACGATCGCCAGGCCCTGCTCGAGGGCGATGCGCACGATGCCCATGGCGGCGCGGCGCAGGCCGTAGGGGTCGCGTGAGCCTGACGGCTTCTCGCCGGCGATCCAGGCGCCGGCGATGTTGTCGATCTTCTCGGCGACGGCGACGAGGCCGCCGGCGAGCGTCGCCGGCACCGGCGCGACCGCCGAGAGCGGCAGGTAGTGCTCGGCGATAGCCTGGGCCACCGCCGGCGAGGCGCCGGCCTTTTCGGCGTAGACGCCGCCGACACGGCCCTGCAGGCTGGGGAACTCGATCACGACCTGGCTCACCAGGTCGGCCTTGGCGTACTTGGCGGCGATCACGGCCGCCGGCAGCTCGCCGGTGACCCGGACCGTGAGGCCCTGGTCGGCGGCCGCCGCGACCGCCGCGGTATCGCCAGCGCCCGCGTCGCCGGCCGCCGCGCCGACCTCGCCGGCGAGGCCCTGCGTGAGGGCCACGAGACGCGCCGACTTGTCGGCGAGCGAGCCCAGCCGGGCGTGAAAGACGACCTCGCCCAGCCTCGAGGCCATGGCCTCGAGGCCCTCGGCGAGGTCGCGGTCGTACGAGAACTCGGCGTCGTCGAGGCGGCCTTCGAGCACGCGCTCGTTGCCGTGAGTGATCAGCGCCGCCGCGGCCGCGTCGGCGTTCGACACATAGAGGAACGCCGGCAGCAGGCCGCCGGCCGCGTCTTCGACCGGCCAGTAGCGCTGGTGGGCCTGCATGGCGGTGATCAGGACCTCGCCCGGCAGGCGCAGGTGGGCCGGGTCGAACGCGCCCGAGTGCACGCTCGGCCACTCGGCCAGGTAGATGTTCTCTTCGAGCACGGCGGCCGGGTCGGTCCAGCGGCCGCCGAGCCTGGCGGCGGCCGCGTCGAGGCCCTCGACGATGAGACGGCGGCGCTCGTCGTGGTCGGCGATCACGTGCTGCTCGCGCAGGTGACGCTCGTAGTGGCTCGCCTGGTCGACGATCACCGGCCGGCCGAGCACGCGGTGACCCTGGGTGACGGCGCCGGCGCGCAGGTCGTAGAAGTCGAAGGGCACCGGCTGGCCGGCGAAGACGCAGACCAGCCAGCGTAGCGGCCGCGAGAAGCGCAGGTACTCCTCGGCGCCCGCCGGGCGGGCGCCCCAGCGCATGCCGCGCGGGATCTGCAGCGAGCCGATGAGGCCCCGGCAGACGTCGGGCAGCACGTGCTCGGCGGGGCGGCGCTCGGCCTCGATCACGGCGACCACGAACTCGGTGCCGTCGACCGTCTCGCGGGAGAGCTGCGCCGGCTTGAGGCCCTTGCCGCGGGCGAAGCCCTCGCCGGCCTTGGTCGGCGCGCCGTCGGGCCCGAAGGCGACGTCGGCGCGCGGCCCGCGCCAGCGCAGGGTCTGGGCGGTCTGCTCGCGCGGCACGTCGGTCACGTGAACGGCGATGCGCCTGGGTGCGACCATCACTTTGAGGCGGGTCTCGGCGAAGGCGACGGCGTCGGCTGCGCCGTCGTCGCCGCTCCCCACCAGCCGCTCGGCGGCGAGCGTCTCGTAGACCAGGCCCGGCGCCTCGACCGTGCCGCCACCGCGAAGCTGGGTGAGCACGGACTGGCAGGTCTTGTAGGGCAGCTCCTCGACGCCGATCTCGAACAGCCAGCCGGCGGTCATGCCTCGCCCTCGGCCCGCTCGGCATCCGCCGTATTGTCATCCGTACGGTTGACATCGTTCTCGGCTCCCGCCACGACCTCGAGGTACAGCTCGGCTACCTGGCGGGCCAGGTCGCGCACGCTGGCGATGTGGGCGGTGCGGTCGGTCACGCTGATCACGCCGCGCGCGTCGAGCATGTTGAAGGCGTGGCTGCACTTGAGCACGTAGTCGTAGGCGGGGATCGGCAGGCCGGCGTCGAGGCAGCGCTGGGCTTCGGCTTCGAAGTCGGCGAAGTGGCGGAACAGCATGTCGGCGTCGGAGACCTCGAAGTTGTAGCGGCTGAACTCGCGCTCGTTCTCCTGGTAGACGTCGCCGTAGGTGACGACCCGCTCGTCGCCGCCGGCTTCGGTCCAGCGCGACCAGACGATGTCGTAGACGCTGTCGACGCCCTGCAGGTACATGGCGATGCGCTCGAGGCCGTAGGTGAGCTCGATCGTCACCGGGTCGCAGTCGAAGCCGCCGAGCTGCTGGAAGTAGGTGAACTGGGTGATCTCCATGCCGTCGGCCCAGACCTCCCAGCCCTGGCCCCAGGCGCCGAGCGTGGGGCCCTCCCAGTTGTCTTCGACGAAGCGGATGTCGTGGCGGCGCAGGTCGACGCCGAGCGCCTGCAGCGACTGCAGGTAGAGGTCCTGGATGTCGGGCGGCGAGGGCTTGATCACGACCTGGTACTGGAAGTAGTGGCCGCAGCGGAACGGGTTCTCGCCGTAGCGGCCGTCGGTCGGCCGCGTGGAGGGCTCGACATAGGCGGCCCGCCAGGGCGCGCGTCGAGACAGCGCAGGAAGGTCGCCGGGTTGAAGGTGCCGGCGCCGACCTCGGTGTGGTACGGCTGTACCACGACGCAGCCCTGCTTCTCCCAGAACGACTGCAACGCTCCGATGATCGCCTGGTAGGTGGGGGGCCGCGTCACGACGGATCTCGCGTTGACACTCGTCATGACCGCTCCAAATCGGGACTTGGGATTGTATCAGACGGCCTCGCGCGAGACAGAAGAATCGGCGCGGAGGGAGCGAGACCCGCGCAGACGGGTCGAGCCCGGACGCAACGAGATCGATACGGAAGGGGCGGGCGAATCGCCCGCTCGTTCCGCGCGGCCCTCGCTCGCCCCACTCCAACCGCAACCGTCGATGCATGGTTGACGACGTGCAGAAGTGCGGTACACAATGCTTGCACGTGTCGGGAGGCCGCCGGATACTGCGGCCATGAGGAACGGAGTCGCCACCATGCCGCGCGCCACGACCACCGCCGTGCAGGTCCGCCTGCCCGCTACGGTCAACGACTTCCTCGCCAGGCTTGCCGCCGAGCGCCACGAGAGCAAGACGCAGATCGTGGTCGAGGCGCTCGACCTGCTGCGCGACCACCTGCTGGAAGGGCGGATGGCGGCCGGCTATCGCGAGATCGGCGACAGCCACCTCGAGCTCGCCGACGCCACGCAGCCGCTCGTCGCCGAGGCGCTCCCGGAGTGACCGGGCGGCGCACCAGGCGGCCGGGCACCACCCCCGCGAGCGCATGACGCCCCTGCGCGGCGACGTCTACTGGATGACGTTCCCGGCGCCGGTCGGGCGACGCCCCGCTCTCGTCGTTCAGAACGACGTCGGCAACCGCTGGTCGCCGACCACCATCGTCGCCATACTCTCCACCGCTCCCCGCGGCGACTATCCGTTCCTGGTGAGCCTGGCGGCCGATGAGCTGGGCGACGCCGGCATGGGTGCACTCCGAATCGCTCGACACGGTTCTCATCTCGCGGCTCGAAGAGAAGCTCGGCGCCCTGTCCCCCCAGGCGATGCGCGCCGTCGACCAGGCGCTAGAGGTGTCGCTGGGGCTGAGGTAGGAACTCGAGCGGCGCGCCGTGGGCGTCACCGACCGCCAAACCGATCAGGCAACCGCGCACGCGGTCGCGCACCTGGTCGGGCACGCGGCCACGAACCCTGTCTGTCTCGGCCACCGAATCGCATCCTTTTCCGCGCTGTTGCCATCCCAGGCATCATGATCCGCGCTCGCACGGGGGTCGCCGGTGCGAAACGGCCGATGGCGCGACCCGGGCCACGCACGCGCGACGCTCGAGCCAGGCTCGCCGACATGTGTTGTCAGGCTCGTATGAAGCGCACCGATCGCCCTGCCCGTCGAGCCTGAGCGAGCCGCCACGGGCGCCGTCGCAAAGTGAAGTGTGGAAGTGGGCCCGTCGATAGTCGATAGCATCGGGACTCAGTGCTCGGGCGGCCGTATCGTCGGCGGTCCAGCACGGGGGTCAGGCTGGTGGGGATCACCCAGAAAGGATGTCCAGATGAGTGTGTTGTCCGGCAAATACCCGAAGCTCGCGATGGTGGCGCTGATCGTGTCCATCGCCCTGGCGAGCGGCGCGGCCAAGAAGTGGGCCTAGCAGCGCCTACGGCAATTCGGCTCACGTCCGTGTATCTAGGGAGAGAGACCATGAAATCACTGCTCTACAGCAGAGTCGCACTGGGGCTGGCGCTCGTCGTCGCCCTTGCCGTCGCCAGCGGCGCCTGGTGGAAGTGGGACTGACCGACCGTCGGCCCAGCCCGCTCCAGCCAGTCGCGTCATCGTAGCCGTCCGCTAGGGGCGGGCGGCTAAACAGTCGTCCCCCGGCGGCGCCGGTGGGCGCGCCGCGGGTGTCGCCAGCGGTGGCAGCATCCCGGTGTCAACACCCATCGGTGTCGTGGCCGTCGCCGCCGGGGCTTTCTCGACCGCCGCCATCGGCGGCGGCGTTTTTCGTGCCGCGGGTGTCGCCAATGGTGGCAACGCAGCGGCACGCCACACACGCGAGGTCGGCCCGCTCCGACAGACCCGCGTCCCTCTACGACTCCACGTCCGGGCGCGGACGCAGGCGGACGCGACGCACCGCCAGGGCGGCCACGCCCACGACGACGATCACGACGGCCACCATGAGTCCGGCGTGGCGGCCCGGCGACCGCGGGGAAGCAGACGCCGTACGCAGCCGCACGAAGAGGTAGCTGTCGATGATGGGGAACGTCCCCAGGGCCGCGCCGACATCGGCCGGCGAGCGGACCCAGCCCTGCCACCGCGAGACGTTCCAGGCGATGATGCGCGCCGGCTCGGCCAGAAAGATCATGGGCGACTCGCGGTACATCAACTCCTGCATACGGTCGATCATCTGTTTGCGCCTGGCGGGGTCGAGCGTCGCCTGCTGCTGCTCGAAGAGGCGGTCGTACTGCGCGTTCGACCAGTTGGTGTCGCTCCAGGTGCCGATCTGGCTCGTCGTGAACACCGAGAGCGTGAAGTTGGGATCGAGCTCGCTGTTCCAGCCCCACAGGAAGAGATCGTAGTCGGGGGCATACGTCTTGCCCTCGTAGTTCCACATGCGGTCCATGAGGGTGCCGGTGTCGAATACTTGGAAGCTGACCTTAAGCCCGATCTGGCCCAGCCAGCCGACGATGAGCCTGCCGGCCGTCTGCTCGTTGGGCTCCGCTCGAGATAGCCCACAGGCGCAGGGTGATCGGCTTGCCGCGCTTGTCGAGGCGCACGCCGTTGCGCAGCGGGTAGCCCGCCGCGGTGAGCAGGTCCGCGGCCTTCGCCGGGTCGAAGGTGTAGGCCTCGTCTGCCGGCGGCGTCCAGTGCCAGTCGGGATCGACCCAGTAGTGTGAGACGAGGGCAGTCGTGCCCGGGCGAGCCAGGCCGAAGTAGGCCACGCGGCAGATCTCCTGCTTGTCGATGGCGTAGTTCAGGGCTCGGCGGAACGCTGGGTCGAGAAGCACCGGGTTGCCCTGCGAGGCAGCACCGCGGTAGCAGTTGAAGCCGAGATCGTTCACCACCCGCTGCGGGTTCTGTGTCGAGAGGTTCAGGTTCCTGTCGCCCCGCAGGGTCATGAGCGATGCCAGCGGGAGCTTGACCGCGGCGTCGATTGCCCCCGAGCGCAGGTCAAGCTGCATCGTGTCGGGGTCCTGGTAGATCTCAAAGATGAGCTCGTCGACCTTTGGGGCGCCGCGCCAGTAGTGCTTGTTGGCCACGAGCCGAACGAACCTGTCGGGCTGATACTCGACGACCTGGAAGGGGCCCGTGCCGATCACGGGCGGATTGTTGGGGTAGCTGTCGGCCGCCGCCTTCGGGTCGACCTTCGACCAGATGTGCGCGGGCAGGATCGGCACGGCGAGTGCCAGCATGTTCGCCTTCGGGCGCGAACAGACGAACCGCACCGTGTAGCGGTTGACCGCAACCACCTGCTTGATGAAGGTCGTGTAGCTGGTGAACGCCGCCATGTCGTTGTCGATGACGTAGTCGAAGGTGAAGACGACGTCGGCCGACGTGAACGGTCGCCCGTCCTGCCAGGTCACGCCGCGGCGCAGCGAGAAGGTCCACGTCTTGCCGTCGGGCGAGTGGCTCCAGGACGTCGCGAGCGCCGGACGAGGCGTCAGGGTCACGCGATCGTACCGGGTAAGGAAGTCGTAGTTGAGATCGTAGATCTCGCTCGCGGTGCCGGTCTGTCCGACGAAGGGGTTGAGGGTCTCGGGGTCGTCCGTCCAGCCGACCCGCAGGATGGTCTTGCCGACGGGCGTCGCCGAGGGACCGGCTGCCAGGGCGACTGCCAGCGCCCAGACGAGGCCGACGAGCAGGCAGCAGACGAGGGCAAGCGCTCCGAGGCGCGCCACGTCTCCCCCAACGCCGCTGTCGCTCTTGCCCGCCCCGGAGGTGCTGGTCACCATCACGGGCTCCCATGCGGCGCGTCGGTGCGCGGGCCCAGAAGCGCCGCGTCCCCGGTCAGCAGTTCCACCATGCGAACGGCGATGTAGGCGCGAAACGCGAGGCTGCCGGCAGTCCCCGTCAGCCGTGGGCGGAGTTTGAGCCGGTCGCTGACGCGCTTGGGCACCGCCTCCTTCACCCGGGGCCGCACTCGGGCCCACAGTGATGGCGTGGGCCCATCATCGAGAGCAGCCTCGATCAGCGCAATCGCCTCTTCCGAGAAGAGGCGCTCGGCAGCCGGCAACGACAGGCCGCGCCGCAGCTCCGGGCGAAAGTCCGGGCGCGCGAACCAGACCGACCTGTCGACGGGCGCGTGGCGCTCGGCGAAGGGGATCCCGACCTTCATCGAGGCCTGCACGGCCTTCATCGCCCGCCGGCCCCTGCGCAGCGGTTCGGGCATGGTGTGGCAAGCTACTACGACCGCTCGCGAAAGAAACGGGTTGGCGACCTCCAGATACTGGCCCTTGAGGTCGTTCAACGGCGACATCATGGCCGGCGACATCACCTCCTGGAACAACCGTCCGCTGTAGGCGCAGCGCGGCTCGCCGGCGCGCTTGCGCAGGTCGTCCGGCCAGGTCTGCGGGGCCAGCCCGAGGCGGTGGATGACGTGCGTGGGCGGGTAGTCGGCGACCATGTGCGCCAGTGCGCGCAGCCGGGACACCCCCTCAGAAGAGTAGTGCCACTGGTAGCCCTGCGTCGGCTCGTCGCCCCTGACGACGCCCCCGACGCCCGAGTCGAAAAGAAGCTTCCACATGCGCAGCCCATCCGTATAGGCGTCGAAGTGGTCGAGCCGCCCTTCGGACACGGCGAGAAAGCGCCCGAGGACCAGGTCCAGCGGCTCGCCTGTGAAGTCGGTCGAGCAGAAGACGTGCGGCACGCCGAAGCGGTCGGCCACGCGCTCGCCGATGGCGGCGTCGTTCTTGGGATCGCCCCGGGCCGCCTCGCGACCCCACGTGACGCAGGTCGGCCGCCGGCCGGCGCACGCCAGGCCGACGAGGATGCTGCGACTGTCCATCCCGCCCGAGAGCGCCAGGAGCCACGTCTCCCACGGAACGTCGAGACGGGCACACGCGTCCAGGATGGCGTTGCGCAGGCGCTCGACGTGCTCCTGCTCGCTGCCCTCGGCCGGCACGATCGGGACGAGGTGACGCACTTGATCGAGGGTCCAGGTCCGGCGGTCGAGGGTCAGACGGCAGGCCGGCGGCACGCGCCGCAGCCTCGCGTCCCAGCCCGCGCCGGGCGGCAGATGGCCGGCCGACAGCATCCACGACACCGCCTCATGGTTCAGCTCGAAGCCGCCCAGCAGCGCCACCAGAACCCGTTGCGAAGAGGCCGCCAGAAACAGGTCATCCGTCAGCACGTACCAGAGGGTGCGCGAAGCGTAGAGGTCGGTGACGAGCTCGACCCGCGTATCGGAGACCCGGCAGAGCGCGAAGGAGCCGTCCGGCACCGAGGACCCGGGTTCCCACCAGCGCTCGCCGGCCTCGTAGAGCTCGCCGCAGTCGCAGAGCTGGCCGACGGCCACCGCTCCATCGCGGAACAACGTGCCCGGGCCCGGGTTCACCGCGGCCGCGACGACGCCGTCCCTCTCCCAGAGCAGCGGCGGGTGCGCCTCGATGTTGGTCGGGCACGATGCGCTCGGCGCAGCGGCGCACGCCGGCCGCCGAGCTCCCCAGCCTGTGTCCCTCGCGCTCGCAGACGATGATGAGCCCGGCCACGCGACTTCCCCCCTTTGCCGCCACTCATAGTAGGCGCGATCTCCCGAGTGGTCAGCCGTTGCGAGCGTTGGCCAGCGGGGTATCGTCGCATCCAGGGAGGCAAGGGGGGGATCTCGTGGAGAAGCTCAGCCTCGACGACGCGCAGGACATGCTGCTCGGCTGCACCGTCCTCGGTACGGGTGGAGGAGGCGCGCTTGGCGAGGGCCTCGCGCTGCTGGACAGCGCCGCGCAACTCGGCGAGTTCGTGCTCGCGGACCTCGATGAGGTCCCCGACGACGACCTGATCGCCTCTCCCTACACCTGTGGCGCCGTCTCCCGACACCAGCGGACGGAGCGCGGGGTGTCCTCGGCCCCGGCGCAGGCCGATGGGTACCCGGCCGTCCGCGCCTTCCGGGCGTTGCAGGAACACCTCGGCAGACGCGTGCAGGGAGTGGTCTCGACGGAGCTGGGCGGGGGCAACACCGCCAAGGAGATTGACCGCGCACTTTCCCGACGACCAGACCAACATTTGTTGCGCTGTGGCCTGCGGTAGGCACCCTGATCGCCGCCCCGCGGCCCATAGGCACTGCTTGGGCGACAGCCACGCCCAGGGTGAGCACAGCCGCGACAGCGGAGACGAACACCGCCGGCGCCACGTGTTTCATCAGATGGAAGCGAACCGACGACGGCAGTGACTCTCAGGTGTTTCCAAGCTGGTCCTCAGACACTCCTCAGCGGGACTGGTCACCATTAGTTGACGGGCAAAGAACCCCGAGAGTTTCGTACTGCGCGGCGATCGTGCGCGGCGGGGAACACTCGGCAAGAGACAGCAAGTACACGGAGGCACGATGTCCGATCCATCCTCGCCGGGCGGGCCGCTCGAGGGCCCGACTTCCGACGAAGCAGGAACCGCCAACATCGACTTCGGGCGCCCGCAAGCCAGTCCCCCGAACACGCCCTGGAGCGCGCCGCGGGGTGGCTGGGAGCAGACGACCGGCCCCCTGCCCGTCGGTTGGGGGTGTCCCATCGGCCGAGGCAGGCTGGACGCCGCTGCCTGACGGCGCGCTGGAGCCCCCCGCCCCGACAGGAGGCGACCTCGAGTGCGCCGCCCCCGCCGGACGCAGGATCAGCGCCACCGCACCCGTCGCCGGACGGTGCCCCACGGCACCGGCACCGCTTTGCGCGCATCGCCGTCAGCGCCTTGCTGCTCGGCGTCGCGGTGGTGCTCGGTGCAGTCATCGCACACCAGTTCTGGCCGACGCCCAAGGCCACGATCTCGCAGACCCAGCCCGGCGGCAACTTCGGATTCGGTGGCTCGAACGGCTTCCCCTTCGGTAACGGTGGCGGCTCGGGTTCTGGTAGCTCGGGCAGTTCCCCTTCGGTGGTGGCGGCGGCGCGAGCTCGGGCGGCTCATCGAGCGCCGCCCAGGCGCCCCCAAGGATGTGAACTCGATCGCCGCGAAGGTCGATCCGGCGCTGGTGGACATCAACGTCACCTTGGGCGATCAGGGGGCCCAGGGTCGGCCACGGGCATCGTCTTGAACTCCTCGGGCCTGGTCCCACCAACAACCACGTGATCAACGGCGCGACTGCCATCAGCGCCACCGATCTCGGCAACGGACGCACCTACTCTGCCACGGTCGTCGGCTACGACCCTGGTCAGGATGTCGCACTCATCCAGTTGCATGGCGCCTCCGCTCTCAAGACGGTGCAGCTCGGCGACTCCGCCAACGTCACGGTCCACCAGCCGGTGGTCGCCATCGGTAACGCCGGCGGGCTCGGCGGGCACCTCCCAGTGCGGCCGGCGGCTCGATCGTGGCGCTCGATCAACAGATCACGGCAAGGGACGAGCTGGATGGCACCTCCGAGAAGCTCAATGGCCTGATCCGCACGAACGCCGACATCCAGCCGGGCGACTCCGGAGGACCGTTGGTCAACACCGCCGGCCAGGTGATCGGCCTGGACACCGCCGCGTCGAGCGGCTACTCGTTCGGCCTCTCGCAGACCCGGCAGAGCCAGGGATTTGCCATCCCGGTCGATACCGCGGCGGCGCCCGTTGCGCAGATCGAAAACCACACCGCGTCGGCCGGCGTGCACATCGGCCCGACCGCCTTCCTGGGCGTCGAGCTGCAACCGGCCGCTCAGGGCGGCCCCAGCGGTGGCTCCGGTTCGTCGAGGTCGGGCGCGCCGATCGTTGGCGTTGTGTCCGGCACGCCGGCGGCTCGCGCCGGGCCGACTGCCGGGCGACACCATTGTCTCGGTCGACGGCCAGTCGGTCGCCTCGCCGAACGCCTTGACTGCCCTGATGGACGGCTACAAGCCGGGCGACAAGGTCACGATCGGCTGGAGCAACCCATCGGGCGCGCGACACACAAGCACCGTGCAGCTTGCCTCGGACCCGCCGACGAGAGACGGGACGGCCAACAGTTGACGAGCCAAGTCGGGCAGTCGATGATGGACTGGTAGCCCCTCCTCCGAGGGGCGAAGTGAGGCCGCCGGGACACGTTCCAAGGCGGCCTCGTCCATCTTGGCGGTCTTGGCGGCGCACCCACGATGGTCGTCGGGCGCCGTTTCAGAACGGCCGCTCGAGGTACGTCCGCCGCCGATCGCACCCGACCATCGTCTGTTCCGCCTGCGAGTCCGCATTGACGAGCTCGCCACCCCCGCGATCGTCCTCGGTCGTGAAGAACGCCCCGTGCACGGCTACCCCGCCGACCATGAGCGCCGAGCCGGAGACGCCGTCGCCGGCATAGCGCACGTCCCACCCCCGCCCCGGAGACTTGAAGCTGCGGCCCGGCAGGCCGGCGACCGCCTCGAGGAACGAGCGGGCGTGGGCGAGGGCGGCGTCGGGGCGCAGCCCGACGCCCTCGCCCTCTGCAGGCTTCCGACCCTTCGCGGCTTTGCCGCCGCGCCCCGCCGCCCGCGCGCGGCCCATCTCGCGCGTCACGGCGTCGAACGCGTAGCTGCGCAGCAGCTTGGCGTGGAGCTGGGCATAGCAGGCGGCCCGCGAGACGAAGTCCAGGCCCACGACCTCGCCGTCGCGCAGCACCAGCAGGCCGTGCTGGCCGGACTGCAGCGGAAAGGCGTCGAGGTAGCCGGCGATGTCGCCGGCGCGCTGCGTGTAGACGTCGCGGTGGGCGCCGGTCGGCGAGGCGAACTCGGCGTACTGCTGCAGCTCGGCGACCTCGCCCCACACGGCGTGCTGGTCGGAGCGGTGAGCGCCCGCCGCGCTCAGGTTCAGCGAGACCGACTCGTGCACGGCACGTCGCACCTTGGCGTGAACGACGGACTCCTCGTCGGCGAACTCGTAGCCGCTGGAGTGCCAGCGGCCGGCCTCGACGCAGCTCACCGGCACCACCATGCTGCTCTTCTCGCGCACCAGCACGGCGGCGTTCAGCACCCGGTTCTGCTTGGCGCCGACGAGCTCCTCGCCGTCGAGGATGAGGACGCCCGTGACGCCCTGGTTGATTGCCCGCAGCTCGGGCACCGAGCCGCCGGCGCTGACCTCGGTCACATGGAACGTGCCGGCTCGCAGCGCCGCCGAGAGCGTCTGGTAGCGCGGCCCGCGGTCGCGCCAGAAGGCGAGCGGCACCACCGTGAGGCTGCCGTGCGCCTGGGGCTCGCCCAGCCGAAGCGCGCCGGCGAAGGCGGCCGGCGGTCCGGGCTGGCCCGTCTGGTCGGACTTGGCGATGGCTGTCATGGGGTCCTCCTCGCTCCTTGGGCCAAGCGGATGCCTTTGAGACATCACGTCTGCACCTGTTGTCTCCATGTATGATGACAGAATAACATCACAGGGAACAGAAAACGCCGGGTATAGACTTGACTCAGGGGAAAGTGGAGGCTGGCGGCGAGACTGACGTCCGCGGCGGGCGCCGTGGTTCGCGGAAGGGCACTCATGACCGACGATCAGAGCTACTCAGACGAGCGCGAGCTCGGCCGGCGCATCGCCCGGCTGCGCGAGGCGGCCGGCCTGACGCAGCGCGAGCTGGCCCGCCGCATGGGCCTGACCCAGTCGGCGCTCAGCCGCATCGAGTCGGGTCAGCGGCGGCTGTCGGCGGCGCAGGCCAGCCAGCTCGCCCGCATCCTGGCGGTCGACCCGGGGGCGCTGCTCGACCTCGAGTCGTCCCCCGAACCGGGGCGCGGCGAACCAGCCGACGGGGTGGCGAGCGCCGAGTTCCCGTCACCCGAGGCGAGCTGGAATGAGCCCATGCGTTCGCAGAGCCACATGTTGGCCTTCCAGGGCGAAAGCGGGCGCCTCGCGGCTTCGCTCACGCCGCCGTCGGCGTCACTCAACGCGAACCGGCCGCGCGCCGGAGGCCTTGCCCGGCGGTTCGCAACGGATGCCGTGGCGCGCGGCCACTCGCGGTCGCGCGCCCTCGAGCCGCCGCTGTTCGCCGCGGTCGTGCGCGACGCCCTCGAGGTCGAGGCCCTCGCCGGCTCGGACGCGGAACCGCACCTGCCCGGCTTCACGCGCCCTTCGCCATTCGCCGCGCTGCCCCACGCCATGCACGGCGACCCGGTCCGCCTGGCGCGCTTCTGGCGCCACGAGCTCGGTGTCGGCGACGAGGGACCGCTGCCCGATCTCGTGCCCCTGGTCGAAGCTGCGGGCGTGGACGTCGTCCACGCCCGCCTCGACTCCGACACGCCTCACGGCGCCTGCGCCCTGGTCGCGGCGCCCTGGGTCGACGGTGCCAGAGGGGCCGCGCAGTCGGTCGGCGCGGCCGCGGACGGCGCGACCGCCGCCGCCGTCCGTCCCTTCGTCTTCGTCAACGGCTTTCAGCGGCCGGTCGCGTTGCAACGCTTCGCCCTCGCCCACGAGTTCGCCCACCTGGCGCTCGGCCACGGCGAGGCCTACGACGAGCGCCTCGACTGGTCGGGGCGCAGCCGCCGCGAGACCGACGCCAACGCCTTCGCCGAGGAGTTCGTCGCGCCGCTTCCGGCCGTGCGGCGCTGGTTCGAGATGGACGGCGAGGCGGCGGGGTCGCGCGCTGTCGCGCGCGACCCCGCCGCCTCGCCCGCCGACCCCGCCGCGCAATCCGCTGTCACCTCTGATCAGCTCGACCTCATCGTCCGCCTGGCCAACCACTTCGGCGTGAGCTTCTGGGTCGCTCGCTACCGGGCCAAGGCGGCCGGCATCCTCTCCGGTCCCACCCACCTGCGTGCCCTCGACCAGCAGCTCCGCGCCCGCGAGGCCCAGGTGATCCCGCGTCAGCTCTTTCTGGGCGGCCTGCGCGACACGCTGTCGGTGCTCACCGCCGAGTCACGGCCGGGCCAGTCGCGCAACCCGTGGCGCATCGCCCCCGACGGTGTGCGGGTGCCGGGGCGCATGCGCGCCCAGGTCCTGGCGCTGCTCGAAGCCGGCGCCGTGCCGCTCGAGCAGGCCGCCGCCTGGCTGCGGATCGGCCTCGCCGACCTGCGCGCCCAGCTCGAGCAGTTCGGGGTGGGAGTAGGCGATCGTTCCAGTCCGGGGCCTGCCATCACTGGAAGGCTTTCGGGTGATGGGCACGCCGACGCACAGCCACGACCGCGGCCGCGCGGACGGTCCAGACGACCGCCGTGCGGACGCCGGCGACGACCCGCAGGAAATCCGCGACATCGGCGGCGACCCCGGCGATACCCCCGCGTCGCCGGAAGGCCTGCCGTTCCCATCGGTCGGCGGGACGGCGCTCTCCGGCGAGAACGTGCGCTTTCCCGACGACCTCGTGGGCGCGCCGGCGGTCCTGCTCGTCGCCTACCAGCGCATGGCCCACGCCGACGTCTCGAGCTGGCGCGAGTTCCTCGAGGCGCGCGAGCCGGGCCTGACCGTCTACGAGGTGCCCACCATCCCCGCAATCGCCTTCCGCTCGTGGGCGAGCTGGATCGACAACTGCATGCGCAAGGGTGTGCCCGAGGCGTCGTGGCCGCGGATCGTCACTCTCTATGGGGACGGCCCGCCGGTGCAGGACCTCCTCGGGCACAACGATTTCGCGGGCGCGGTGGTCGTGCTTCTCGATGCCGGCGGCGTGGTGCGTTGGTTCGGCCACGGCGGCTTCACCCCCGAGATGGGCGGCGGCCTGCGCGACCGGCTACACCGTCTCGCGGACCAGCCGCCCGACTGACGGCCCCCGCCCCAGGTTCGCCTGGGCTCGGAAGGGCACCTCCTCCCTCCGTCGTATATTCGTTCTTGGGAGATAGGGTCACAACGTCTGGGGGAGTCATGCACGAGGGTCGTCGCCGCTCTACCGCGCTTGCCTGCTTGTTCGTCGTCGTGCTGATCGTCGTTGCCGTGGGGGTGGGCGCGGGCACGGCTGCGCCGGCCCGCGCCGCCACGTCGCCGGCACACTCAGTCTGGTCGGAGGTAAACGGCCCGACCACCAACATCGACCGCTGGGACCGCGTCGCCAAAGCCCCCGACGGCTCGCTGTATGCCGGCGGTGATTTCAACTTCGACTGGTCGGGGACGAACGGCGACCTGATGGTCGCCAAGTTCTCCGGCAACGACGCCGCCACCGACCATCTGCTGTGGAGCGACACCTGGGACAACCCCGTCGAGCACCTCACGGACATGACGTCGGCGATCGCCATCGACCACAGCGGCGCGCTCGTCGTGGCCGGCATCACCAACACCGCAAGCAACGGCTGGGCGTGGGTCGTTGCCAAGTGGAACACGAGTGGCGGCCGCGTCTGGCAGAAGACCTTCGCGGCCAGCCCCCTCATCGACTGGGACGCGCACGCCTACGACGTCGCCTGCGACGCCGCCGGTAACGTCTACGTCTGCGGCATGGCCCAGACCAACGAGTACGACGGCCAGGTCGTGTCGTCGCTCGTGGTGCGCAAGCTGGGGGGCGCCGACGGTCACGTCATCTGGCGCCACTCCTATGCCGGGCCGGCTCACAGTTACAACCAGGGCTCTCACCTCGCACTCGACAAGGCCGGCAACGTCTACTGCACGGGGTACGGAAGCAGCGCCCGCGGCGACAGCGACATCCTTGTCTGCAAGTTCCGCTCGAGCGACGGGCGCCAGTTGTGGATCCGCCGCATCGACGGCGCCAGGCACCGCGACGACGAGGGCACCGGCATCGTGGTGCGCGGCACTCATGTCTGGGTGACCGGCGGCGAGTACGCGGTCGGCATCAACCGCGTGGTCGCCCTGGCCAGGTACACGACGGCCGGCAAGCGGCTCTGGCTGCGCACCTGGATCGAGCGCGCCAACACCACCGAGTACCCCAACGCGCTGGCCGTCGACGGCCGCGGCGACGCCGTGGTCGTGGGCTCGGGCAACGACAACCCGGTCACGCGCGAGCACGCCTTCATCCTGCATTACTCGGCCGCCGGCCGCCTGCAGTGGCACCTCATCAGCTACGACTCGAAGACCCACGAGGCCGAATGGCGCGACGTCATCTGCGACGCCGCCGGCCACATGTGGGTCGGCGGCGACACAGAGACGGGCAGCAGCGAGTCGTTCCTCGTCGCCCGCTACACGGGCAAGGGCGCGAAGTCGTGGAGCAGCGCCTGGAAGGGCCCCGACGGCCTCGGCGGCCAGTGCAACGCGCTGTGCTTCGGCAAGACCGGCCTCTTTGCCGGCGGGACGGTCACGACGACGGCCGGCGGCGTCGACGCCCTGGCCGTGAAGTACGTCTGGTAGGGGATGCCGCCCGGCAGGAGCGGCAACCCGGCAAGAAAGACAACCTGGTAGCACAGGCAACTCGGTAGGGAGGTAACCGTGCAGGCTTTGCCGTCGATGCTGTCCCGAGCGCGCGTGCGGCGCGCCCGCGAGCCGCGGCTGCTGGTCGCGCTCGTCCTGATGCTGGCGTGGGCGGCGGCGGGGGGCGCGCTCTGCGCGCCCCCCGCCGCCGCGGCCCTGCTTTCCACCGGCGACGGTGGCTGGCTCTGGCAGGCGCCCCAGCCGCAGGGCAACTCCGTCAACGGCGTCGCCTACTCGAGCGCCACGACCTGCTGGGAGGTCGGCAACGGCGGCACCATCCTGCGCTCCGGCGACGACGGCCTCACCTGGGCCGTCGTCAAGTCGCCCACCACGAAGGTCCTGCGCGGCATCGCCTTCGGCGACACGTCGCACGGTTGGGCGGTGGGCGACTCGGGCACCGTCATCGCCACCACCGACGGCGGCAGTCACTGGTTCGCCCAGACCTCGAACACCCCCTATCAGCTCAACGGCGTCTGCGCCCACGTTCCTGAGCGCCAAGGTGGGCTGGGTCGGCGGTGAAGTGGGACAGATCCTGCACACCACGAACGGCGGCCAGACCTGGACCGTGCAATCGCTGCCCAGCCCCTGGTGGGGCAACGTCAAGATGGTGCGCTTTGTCGACGCGCTGCACGGCTGGGCGGTCAACGACAAGGGTCAGGTGGCGGCCACGCCCGACGGCGGCAAGCACTGGGTCGTCCAGCAGTCGGGCGTCGCCGGCGCCCTCGAGGACGTCGGCTTCGTCGACGCCACGCACGGCTGGATCGTCGGCGACGGCGGCATGATCCTGGCGAGCACGACCGCCGGCTACGGCGACTTCGCGCGGCCGACGACCACCGCCTACGCGGCGAGCGTCAAGCGCCTGCACAAGGCGACGCTCGCCTACCGGGTGACCGACGCCAGGCCCACCTGCGGCTGGGCGACCATGACGATCAAAATCGAGATGGTGACCGGCAAGAAGGTCAAAACCGTGAAGACGATCGCCGCCGGCGTGCAGCCGGTGAACACGAAGCTGAAGGCCGTCTTCACCTGCCGCCTGCGGCGCGGCTCCTACCGGATCGTCGTCTCGGCCACCGACGCCGCCGGCCACGCCCAGTCGAAGTCGACGACGCGCACGCTGAAGGTGACGTAGGCGGGGCGAGCGGGGCGGGGGCGGCGGGCGGCCCCGCCCGAGCTCACGGCGGCGGCCTCGCTGGGGGCCACGTTCAGGTAGTTCCAGTAGTTGTTCACGGTCCCCGTGCCGGCCGGCTGACGCACCCAGCCGTGCCAGTGCTGGATGTCGCAAACCTGGCGAGCGGCAAGAAGGTCATCCTGCAGGTGGGCTGGTACGAGAACCTCGACAGCCTCAACCCGTTCATCGGCCCCTTCAGTCACCCGGGGCAGAGTTCAAGGAGCAGGCTGCCGGTCGGCAGGGTCGGCGATCATCGGCCGCTAGCTCGAACGCGGCGGAAGGTGGGTGTGCTTCCGGCTACCTTGGACAATTGGCCCACATCTGGGCGAATTGTCCAAGGTAGCGCGCACCACACACACGTCCCTCGCGGCAGCGCCTCGCCCAGGTTCTGCCGAACGACTCGACGGCGACGGCGCGAGAGCGCCCGCGCCGCCTAGGCCCAGCTCCCGAGCTCGTCGGCGTGCTCGACCGCCCCCAGGCGCCGCATGCGGCGGTGGACCAGCATGGGCGGGACGCCGAGCAGGCAGGCCAGCAGCGCCGCAGCGGCCGCGGACCACAGCCGGGCGGCGGTTCGAGATGAGCGCGGGGGCGGACTTCCGCCCCCGCCGCCGCGCGCGCCGCCGCTCAGCTCGCCGATGTTCACGGGAAGCCCGATCACGGTGCCGGCCACCGCTCCGCCCGCCGACGAGGCGACCGGCGGCGGCGTGCCGGGCACGGTCAGCGTGGCGCCGCCCGCGTTCGCCGACGAGCCCGAGCTGGCGGCCGTGCCGCTGCCGCCGAGGTCGGTGCTCGTGCCCTGCCCGGCGCCGACGCCCGAGCCGCTGCCCGAGCCGCCCACACCGGTGCCGGTGCCCGTACCGGACCCCGAGGCCGTGCCCGAGCCGCCCGTCGCCCCGCCGTTGCCGGAACTCTTCGCCTTGGTCTGACCGGTGGAGTAGGTGAGCACGACGTCGTTGAGCGACGGCGCGAGACCGCGGTCGACGCGACGCGTGCCCGCGCTCAACACGAAATCGAACGTGATCGTGGACGTGACCTCGCCGCGCAACGAATGCGTGCCCGGACCGCCCGCCACTCGATCGATGCCATCGCTCAGCATGTAGTGGACGGTCAGCGTTGTCGGGCGCGGCGCGCTCCCGTCCACACGCAGCGTCAGCAGATGCGCCTGCGAGTCGTCGGTCGTCAGGTGGACCGTCCTGGACAAGACGCGCGCGCCGAGGCTTCTGCCGACCAGAGCGAGATGCTGGCCGCTGCGGTCGCAGACCAGCAGGGCCCCGTCGACAAGATCGGATGTGGGGCTCGGACCGGCGTGACCGGTGACGCGCTCGGCGAGGCGAGGCTGGGCGAGGGCGGCGGCGGGCGAGCGCCAGGCGACGCTGCCGGCCGTGAAGCCGTGCGTCCCGGCAGCGCCCGCGTAGTCGCCGCTGCGCACGACGATCGTCCGACCGTTGCCTGTGTCGGCAATGATCGTATTACCGTTGGGCTCGAGGCTTGCCCCCATCGGATCGTCGAGGTAGCCGGCCGCCGAGCCGGAGGCTCCTGAGACTCCGTACTGCCACCAGAGTGTGCTTCCCGTCACCCTGATGACCCGATCGGCCTGCGCGTCGGCGATCAGGGTCGAGCCGTCGGCCTCGCGTTCCACATCCGTCGGTCCTTCCAGCTGCTCGGGGCCGGTCCCGAACGCGCCGCCGTAGCTCCACACGAGCGCCTTGTCGCTCCAGCCGACCTCGAGCACCTGGGGCGCGGCCTGATCCGCATCGGCGATGAGCACCGTCGGCTGGCTGTCCGTCCCCGACGACAGGTATCTGGCGCAGACGGGGGTGCCGGCGCCGGTGTACTGCCAGTAGTGCGAGCCGCCGCCGGCGGTGAGATCGACCGCAAACACGCGTCCCGCGCCCGGATCGGCGATGAGAATGTAGGTGTCGCCGCCCTTTGTGAACTCTTGCGCCCAGCACGGAGCCACGAGAGCGGGACCGTCCGATGTCGTGTACGACCAGACCTCATCCCCGGAGGAGTTGAGTCTCGCAACCTGGCCGCCGGCGCAGACGAGCGTGTATCCGGAGCCCAGCCACTGGACCGAGCCGGTGCCCCCGGTCACAGACCAGGGCACGGTCGTCGACGAGATGACGCGGGGATCGAGCGTGAGCGTCTGGTCTGACCCGCTGCTTTCGCTTCGCGTCACGATGTGGAGCCCCATGCTCTCCGCACCCGGCACGCCGGTAAGACGGAAGGGGTGGCCCGCTGTGCCCAGGGCGAGGCTGAAGGTGTCGGCCGCGACGGCGGTGGGAGCAAGGGCGGCGACAAGAACGAGAGCGATCAGGGCGAGAGCGAGGAGGGCCGCCGCGGCCACCAGCGTGGCAGGCCGCGTCGGGCCGGCGGCCGGCCTGCGCGATCCAAGGTTCACGTGACCCATGGCGGATACCGTGCGCGGTGCGTTGTCCAATTGGCCCACATCTGGGCCAATTGGGCAACGTCGCTGCAAGCACACCCACTTCATCGCCGGCTCATCCGTCGCGATCAGCGTTGACGATCGGGATGACGTGGACCGCCGCCGCCGGGATGACGAGCTCGACGCTCGCTCCCGGTGCCGGCCGCGGGCCGTCGCCGTAAGCCCGCGGCAGGAGCGCGGTCAGATCGCCGGCGTCGACCGAGACAAGGCAACCGGTGGCGGTGCCACGAACCTCGACGACGCGGGCGGCGACGACGTTGGCGGCGGGCCGGGCGGCCACGGGCTCGAAGGCCGGGAGTCGGTCGCCGACAACCCCGGAGACGGAAGGCCCCGCCACGACCGATCGGGCGGCGGCGTCGCCCGAGCCCGGGCCTGTACCCGGCGCCCGCACCACGATGCCGTCGGCGCGCACGACCACCGTCACCGGCCCCTCCGCGGCGCCCCGCGCGCGCAACACGAGGCCGCCGGCCAGCGTCACCTCGCAGCCGCCGCCGGGCACCGGCCGCGCGGTCGCGGGCAGCACGTTGCGCGCTCCGGTGAGACGCGCCACGGCGGCGCTGGCCGGCCGCGCGACGACGTCGTCGATCGGCCCGTCCTGGGCGATCCGCCCGTCGATCAGCACGACGCAGCGGCGCGCCACGGCCAGCGCCTCGTCGAGACTGTGGGTGACGTGGATGGTCGTCATCGCGAAGCGTTCGTGCACTCGACGCAGCTCGGCCTGCAGCTCCTCGCGGGCTTCGGGGTCGAGAGCGCTGAGCGGCTCGTCCAGCAGCAGTGCCCGCGGGCGGACGGCGAGCGCGCGGGCCAGCGCGACGCGCTGGCGCTCACCGCCCGACAGCGAGGCCGGCCGTCGCGGCAGCAAGGCCACGACACCGAGCGCCTCGGCCACCTCGGAGCCGCCGTCGGCCGGCCGGCCCCGACCCAGGCCGCGCAGCAAGCCGCCGCCGACCTCGGGGCCGAATGAGATGTTGCGGGCGACGCTCAGGTGCGGGAACAAGAGCGCTCGCTGGCCGACGAGGCCGATGCCGCGACGCTCGGGGGGCGCAGCGGTCACGTCGCGCTCGCCGGCTTCGATGCGGCCCGCCGCGGCGGGCCGCAGGCCGGCGAGCGCCTCGAGCAGCAGGCTCTTGCCGGCGCCGCTCGGCCCGACGACCGCGAGGTACTCGCCGTCGGCGACCGCCAGGTCGATCGGCCCCAGGGCGAAGGAGCCGGCCCGCACGCGCACTCCGGTGGCGCGGATCACAGCAGGTCCTCGCGCGAGATCACGGTGGCGCGGATCACGACAGGTCCCCTCGCGAGATCACGGTGTCACGGATCACGAGCGTTCCTCGCGCCGGCCGCCCAGGGAGCGCACGACGATGAAGACCACCAGGGCAAGCAGCACGATCAGCAGGGCGGCCGGCTTGGCCGCGTCGAGCCCGAGGCCCTCGAAGCGCTCGTAGACCAGGACCGACATGGTCTTCGGGTTGTAGGCGAGGATGACGATGGCGCCGAACTCGCTCATGCCGCGCGCCCACATGAGCAGGGCGCCGGCCAGCACGCCGCGGCGGGCGAGCGGCAGCGCGACCCGCAGGAAGGCGATCCCCGGGCTCGCTCCCAGCGTGCGGGCCACTTTCTCGTAGCCGGGGTCGATCAGAACGAAGGCCTCGCGGGCGGTGTCGACCAGGAACGGCAGGCTCACGAACAGCATGGCCACGACGATGCCGGCCAGCGTGTCGGTGAAGGCGATGCCGAGGTGAGCAAAGCCGCGTCCGAACACGCCGCTGCGGCCGAACACGAGCAGCAGCGCGATGCCGGCCGCAGTGTGCGGAAAGACGATCGGCAGGTCGATCAGGCCCTCGACCAGGCGCTTGCCCGGGAACGTGCGGCGGGCCAGCAGGTAGGCCAGCGGCACCCCGCCGATGGCCGCCAGACCGTGGCCAGCAGGGCCGCCTCGACCGACACCAGCAGCGCCTGACGGACGTCGGCCTCGCCGGCGGTGCTCAGCAGCTCGTGCAGGCTCGTGCCCGTGACGAGGGCGACCAGCGGCGCCGCGACGAAGACCAGCAGGACGAGGCCGAGCGCCCACGAGACGACGGCGAAGACGGCGGGGCGGCGGCGAGGCCGTGCGGCCTCGCCGCCGCCCCGCCCCTCGCGCTCCTCGAGCGTGCCGGTGCCGGCGGCGTTCACGGCGCCTCCCCCGGCTTCATCTGTACGCACAGCGGGCGCAGCGCCGCCGGCATCCTGTCGAGATGGTCGACCAGCGCCGGCGTCACCGACGGCTGGTCGTTGGCCGCCAGGATGGCCCGACCCCGCGGGCCCAGCAGAAAGGCGATGAAGCGCACCGCCTGAGCGGGGTTCTGGGCGGTGCTTGGGATGGTCACGGCGTAGGCGATGGGCGCGCCGACGAACAGCGGCTTGACGCTGGCGAAGCGCTGGAAGGCGATCGAGACGGCGACCTTGGCGTACTGGGCGGCGTAGCGCTGTGAACCCAGGTCGATCTGCTGCGGCAGCGCCACGAAGGGCAGGTGATGCTGGCGGGCGACACTCTCGTACTCGAAGGCGCAGTCCAGGTCGCCGGCTTCGAGCAGCGCCACGAGCTCGATGCTGGCGTCGCGCAACACGAGGCCTGTGCCCGACACGGGGCTGAGCAGCTGCGGCACGTCGATCACGGTCCGGCCGCCGCTGCCACCCTCGGTGATCGGCGGCGAGAAGCGCCCGACCGTGACGTCGGCGAAGAGGTGATCGTCGTGATACTGGCGCTGGGCGAGCTGCAGCACCATGAGCGCGCGGTAGCCGGTAGCGTCGAAGCGCGGGTCGGCGAGGCCGAACTGCACACCCGGCGTGGTCAGCGCCCGGATCCAGTCTCCCGAGGCGAAGAGCGGCGCATAGCGGCTGTGGGGCGAGTAGGCGAGGACCATGCGGTTGGTGGCAAAGACGGCGTACCAGTCGGCGGTCGGCGTGAACGACGCGCTCGGCGTCGGCAAGCTGGGCGACGCGGCGGGGCCGGGGCTACGCCCCCGGCCCCGCCGCCCTCCCCCTCCATCATCATGGCGACGAGGGCGGCGTCGGCCGAGGTGAGCACGTCGAAGCTGCGCCCCAGGTCGGTCACCTGCCTGATGACCTGGATGCTGCCGTGAGTCTCGGTCGTGACGTGCACGCCCGGATTGGCCGTCTGGTAGGCCTGGGCGAGCTGGGCGAACGGGATGATGAGACTGTCGGCATCGACCAGCGAGAGGTTGTCGGACGACGAGCGTGAGCAGGCGCTCGTGGCGGCCATGGCCAGCAGCAGGGCGGCAGCGAGGAGAGCGGCGACGCAGGGCGCGGCGACGCGGCGACGCGTGACGGTGGTGCGCAGGGCGGCGGCGGTCGCGCTGCGCGCGACCGCCGCCGCCCTGCGCACCACCCTGCGACCAGCCATGGCCACCCTCACTTGAAGCGCAGCAGCACCTTGGTGATGCGCCCGATCGACTCGTCGTCGGTCAGGCCGGAGCCCACGAGGCGCAGCGGGAAGTCGTCGGGTGCGAGCTGACCGCCGTCGACCTTGCCGGCCAGGATCCAGTCCTTGTGCTTGAGCAGGTCGTGCGAGCTCAGGAACGTGGTGACGCCGTTCGAGGCGATCAGCTCGATCGTGTAGCCCTTCCGGGCCAGCGCGACGTTGAACGCCCCCTTGCCGTGCGTGCGACCGTCGTCGACCGAGCCGACCACGAGCCACAGGGGAATGCCCTCCCAGCGATCACCGGCCTTGTCGATGTAGCCGCTGCCGTGACAACCGGGCGAGGCGCACGACACATACGAGGCCCCGGTCAGCGTCGAGCGCGTCGCTCCCTGGACGGAGACGCTCCACTGCCCGAGCGACTTCTCGACTGCGATCTTGTCGACCCAGCGCACCGACCAATGGCCGTCGACCACGACGTCGGCCTTGGGTTCGGCGAACACCAGGCGCAGCGGCCCCACGTCGGCCGGGTCGAGGGGTTTGCCCTGGCTCGAGTAGGCCACGAGAACGGTGAGCTTCTGCGAAGGCGGACGCTCGGCGCCGGTGACCGGGTCGTAGGTGGTAAAGCCGCCGCCGGCCGCCTGGGCGGCCGAGAACGTCATGCCGTAGCCGTCACTGCCGAGCACCGTCACGCCATACGACGGATCGACGCCGCCGACCAGCGCCGTGAGGGTAGCCAGGGGCACGCCGGTGTACTGCACGGGCGGCGTGATCACGCCGACGCTGTCCTTCATGCCGGCGTAGCCGGTGTACGACGGGAACGCCTCGAGCTGGGCCAGCGTGAACGCCTTGCTACCCTTGGCGCCCACCACGGTGAGCACCACCGGTCCGCCGGGGCTCTTGGAGGCGCTCGCCGAGCCCGAGCCGCCGCAGCCGCCGAGCACCGCCGTGGCGGCGAGCACCGCCGCCAGCACGAGCGCGGGTACGACGAGAAGCAGGACGACCAGTCCGGCCGGCCTGAAGAGGATGCTGCGATGGCTCACGGCCGTCCTTTCGTCGTGCTCGGTCCAGCCTATCACGGGCGGGCGCGGGCTCACGCCCGCACCCGCCGAACGGCCGCCGCGGCTGAGAGGATCAGGGCCGGCGACCACGCGGGGGAGCGTGTGGCGGGACGCCTGGAGCGCCTCGCCACACGCTCCTACTTCTTCTTGAGCGGCAGCAGCGTGACGGACTTGATGCGCCCGAGCTTCTGCGAGCTGGCCAGCTTGGGACCCATCAGCCGCAGCGGGAAGAGGTTGTTGGAGAGGACCGCGCCGTTGAGCTCCCAGGCAAGAACGTCGCGCGACTTGTTGATGATCGTGCGCGAGCTCACGAACCGCTTCTTGCCGGTCGTGGAGACGAGCTCGATACGGTAGCCCTTGCGGGCGAGCGCCGCGTTGTAGTCCATGGTCGCGCCGCCGTCGACTTCGCCGACGAGCAGGTAGAGCGGCGTGCCCGACCACTTGTTGCCGGCGACCGTATACGACGAGCCGTGACAGTTCACGCAGCTCTGAAAGTCGTTGCGCGTGATCGTCCTGGTCTGACGCTTGCCTTTGATCTTGAGACCGGTCAGCTTGAGGCTCCAGTTCTTGATGGGCGTGTCGACCACATTGAGCTTGTCGACCCACTTGACGCTGTCGCTGCCCGTCATGACGATGGGCTCGTTCGTCGCGTCGGCGACCATGAGCCGCAGCGCTTCGCTCGGGGCCATCACGTTCCCTCCCGGATCGCTGTAGACGAGCACCGCGGCAAACGGCCCGGTGAAGCTCGATAGCGACACCGCCTTCTTGGTCGTGGCGTTGTACATCTGACTGAAGCCGTTCAGATTGACGAGCTGGTCGCCCGTGTAGGCCTGCGAGTAGCCGTCCGAGCCGATGAAGGCGACCGACTGGGACGCCGTGAGCGGCGGCAACGACAGGCTGCTGAGCGCGTCGTCCGCGATGTCGGTGACCTTGACGCCGAGCACCTCCTCGGGACCGTAGACGATGTTTCCGCTGTTCATGAAGCCGGCGTAGCCGTCGAACGGGCCCCCGCCCAGCGCTTCGAGGTCAGCCAGCGTGTACTCCTTGACGAACGTGCCGTTGTGACCGACCTGGAGCACCACGCTCGGCGATGGCGACGGCCACGGCGACGGTGACGAGCCGGCGGCGCTGGCCTTGCCCGTCGCGCCGGGCACGACCGTGCCGGCCAGCACCGCGCCGGCCGAAAGGAGGGCCGCGATCACCGCCACGACGATCCAGTCTCTGCGCTTTCTCATGACTCCCCGCTCCTCACGCGTTGGTCTCACGGCCTCATCGCGGTGTGGAGGGGCTCGCACCCATCTCCGCGCCGCGTCGCGGCCGCCTGCGACTGCCTAGAAGATCAGCTTGATCTCGACGAGCTTGAACACTGACGGCTTGCCATAGAACGGCTTGATGAACGAGCCGACGTAGCGGTAGGGACCCTCGCTCGACGACATGACGGCGCCGTTCTTGAGAGAAGCCACGATCCAGTCCGTCTTGCCGACGATCGTCCTGCTGCTGATCGTCCAGGTGTAGCCGTCGCTGCCGATGAACTCGATGCCGTAGCCCTTTCGGGCCAGCTTCGTGTTGAAGGTCTTGGGATGGCCGTCGTCGACCAGACCGATCAGCTTATAGAGGGTCTGGCCACGATAGAGGGCGCGCAGATCGGGGTTGATGTTGCCGGCCTTGGTGCCGTCCCAGGTGACGCCCGTGGGGAAGTCGAGGAAGGAGATCTTCGCTGTGCCGCGACCCTTGAGGACGAGCGGCTTGAGGTAGGCCGGCACCACCGGCTTGCCGAGCACGACGCGCAGCACGCCGCCGTTCGACTGGCCGGCCGCGCCGGTACCCACGATACGGGCAGGCCACGTCGGCTGCCATGTGTAGGCGGGGCCGGGCAACTGGACGGTGTTGCCCTGTGTCGGAGTGAGCTGCCCGCCGTCCTGCCGGTCGGCGATGATCACGGTGCTCTTGTTGGCGATCGCCGACGCGGGAAAGGTCGCGACCGTGGGGGCGTCGGCGCCCAGCGCGTCGACGCCCATGCCGTAGACGTCGACGTTGTAGCCCAAGGCGAGCCGGTCGAGGTTGAGGGCCGCCGGGCTGCCGCCGTCGACCAGCGCCACGAGACGCCAGAGGGGAGTGCCCGCATAGACGACGTTGGGCACGGCACTCGTGTCGGTACAGGTGGCGCCATGAGCCTTCGCCAGCGCGCGGAACTGGGCGGCGCTGTAGTCGATGCTGCTCGCGCCGCGGAGCTGGACGATCCAATTTGGCTGCAGCGCGGGCTTGGCCGGTGGCGTCACCCCGTGCCTGTAGACGACGATCTTGACGATGCCGCCGGTATCCGGGCTGCTCGGCACCGACGGGCCGACGAGCTGTGCCGGCCAGCCCGGCAGCCAGGTGCCGGGGTCGAGAGTGCTCAGGGCCCCGAACGACAGCGCCGCGCCGTTCTTTTTGACGGCGACGAGCGCGGTATTGTTGTGCACCCACGACTTGTCGGTGCTCGAAAGACGCAGCGGCTGACCGTCGAGGCCGATGACCTGGACGGAGTAGCCCTTGGCGGCAAGGCCGGCGTTGAACGTCTTGGGGTTCTTGTCGTCGACGAGCCCGACGAGACGCCACAGCGGGATGCCCGCCCACACGTTGTCGCCCGTGTCGGACCAGGTGACGCCGACCTTCTTCTCCATGGCGGCGAACTGCGTGGAGGTAAGGTCCTTGCTGATGGCGCCGCGCCGCAACTGGATGACCCAGCCGTAGACGGGCGCCGAGCCGCCGAGGCGGTGGCGCCGGCCGGCGACTGCGTCGCCGGCGCCGCCGCGACGACCCCGGCGAACGCCAAGACGATGACGAGTCCGACGGCCGAAAGAGCGGCGGCCAGGATGGTGCGCTTTGCGGCCCTGCTCATGTGACGACTCCCCACACTCGACCCGGGAAAGGCGCGCCGGCCTTTCCCGCTACAGGCCTGAGGCGGGAGCCTCGGAGAGGCTCCCGCCCCGGACTTTCACTGACCCGAGCGGGCCGTGCTACTTCGTAACGACGACCGTGACCTTCTTGCTCAGGAACGTGGTCTTACCGGCTCTGTAGGTGGCGACGAACGTCCACTTGCCGGCCTTCTTGGCCTTGTAGGTCAGTTTGAAGGCGCCCTTCGCCGTGATGTGGCCGCTCTTCAGCGCGACGTACTTCTTGCCCTTCACCAGGCGCAGCGTGACGCGCGTGTCCTTGGCGACCGCGTTCTTCACCTTGCCGACAAAGACGTTCTTCGTGCCGCGCTCGACCGTTGCGTGCCTGGCCTTCATCGTGACCGTGACGGGGTCGGTGACGTTGATCTCGTTCACATTCGAGCCACTGTACTTGCCGGTCATCACCGCGTTCTCGTTGACGGTGTCGGAGATGAGGAAGCGCAGCGGACCGGCCGTATCGGGCATGACGTTCAGGTCGGGGTCGCTGTAGACCAGCACTGCGGAGAGGGTGCCGGTGAGGGTCGACGGGTCGATCGTGTCGCCGGTCGTCGCGTCCATCATGGTGAAGCCCGACTTTGGATCGAGCAGCTGAGCGCCCGTGAACGTCTGGCCGTAGCCGGTGCTGAGCGGGACTTCGGCCACGAGGACCGACTCGACCGCCGTCAGCGGCACGCCGAACGCGTCCTTCGCGATGTCGGTGACCTTGACGCCGGTCACGGCGTCGGGACCGTGCGAGCTTCCGCCCCTGTACCCGGCAAAGCCGGCAAGCGGCGTCAGAGCCTCGACCTGGTCGAGCGTGTACGACTTGGCCACCGCGCCGTCGCGCATGACCTGGAGCACGATGGGAGACGGCGAGGGTGTCGCCGCGGCGGCCGCGTTCGCCTTGCTCGTCGCACCCGGCACGGCCGTGCCGACCAACACGATCACCGCCGCCACCAGCGCCGCGACGATCGTCACGACAATCCAGTTCGTGTGCTTTCTCATGGCTTGCCCCTCCTCATAGGTTCTGCACTTCTTCATGGCCACGGCTTCTCTCACTCGACGACGAGAGTCGCCGGGCCTTTCCCGCCCTGTCCAGGCGGATCAGAAGCGCGGCCGGCGGGTGCCCCCGGCCATGCCGTCGCGAAGCCGTCGTTTGCGAGAGGGGAGGTGTCACGACCCCCTCCGCAGGCGGACGGGGCCGTAACGGCGCCATCTTCTTTCCGCACTGGGAGACACGGCGCTTTCGCGCTGTACCCTACCGGCTCGGGCTCCATAGGCGACCGCGCCCTTAGGACTCCCGAACTCGAAGACAGCCGCATTCTATGCCCCCCGGCGCGCGCCCGGCAAGACGA
>CAWCWZ010000053.1:0-85267 GCA_963799395.1 uncultured Actinomycetes bacterium | reverse complement strand
CATCGTCGGACTCATCGTCCTCGTGGTAGCGCTCGGCGCGGTCTACTTCATGTCGGTGCGCCAGGTGTCCGCCAAGCAGGACCAGGTCAACACGGTCGCCGCACAGGTCGACGTGGCCAACGTCCAGCTCGCCGCGCTCAAGCCGTACGCGGCGCTGCAGGTCCAGCGGCAGGCGATGACCCTCACGGCCACGCAGATCCTGAACTCCCGGATCATCCTGTCGAACGTCCTCGAAGAGGTCAGCCTGCTGATCCCGTCGGGGGTGTCGCTGCAGTCGATGAGCCTGACCGTGCCGCCCTACATGGTCGCCGGTTCGAACAACTCGAGCGCAGCGGCGGCGTCAACGACGCTCGGCACAGACCTCAACCTGATCGGCGACGCGACGGGCAGCACTCTGTACGCCGCCCAGGTCCAGGTCGCCACCCTTCTGACCCAGCTCGGCCTCATGCCGCAGATCATGAACCTCAAGCTCGCGTCCTCTACACGCTCGACGTCGGCTGGCTCGCTCCCCGACGTGACCTTCGCCATCACCGCCAGTCTGCGGCCCTTCGCGACCACGCCGCCGCTGGCTCCCGCGGCACCGTCGATCACGATGGGAGGTGGGCAGTGATGAAGCTTCGTGGTCGTGAGCTCTACATCATCGTCGGCGTGGTGGCCGTGGTGATCGGGGTCCTGTGGTACTTCTTCCTCTTCAGTCCGCAGCAGAAGAAGATCGCCGACCTGAACACCCAGTATCTGGCCCAGCAGAACACGCTGCAGCAGACCAACATGCAGATCCGTCAGCTCCAGCTCCTCAAGAAGACCGCGCCGCAGGCCGAAGCCGATCTCATCCAGCTTCACCAGGTCATGCCGGTCGAGGGCGCCATCCCGTCGTTCATCGTCGAGTTGACCAAGACGGCCCAGAGCTCGGGGCTGACCATGATCAGTGTCACGCCGCAGCCGACCGCTCCTGGCGTGCCGTTCTCGGTGCAGCCGATCCAGCTTGAGTTCGACGGCGGGTACTTCGATGCCGAAGACTTCCTGTACAGGCTCGAGAACTACGTCGACTACCGGAACGGCCAGTTCCTGGTGACCGGCCGCATGTTCTCGGTCGTCAACCTGTCGCTGACCAAGAGCAGCACAGAGGACTACCCGGATCTCGACATCAAGGTGACGATCAATGGCTATCAGTGGACTCCCACCGGAGCCTCCGCGACACTGTCAGGTGCGCAATGATGACGATCAACAAGTCCAACGTCGTGCTCGTGATCGTGGTAGTGGCCGCGCTCGCCGTGGCCTCTGTGGTGGCCGTTCACGGCCACGGCGGCGCGACGACCGCCCTCAGCGCCACCGGCGCCTCGAACCCGGCCGCGGCCGGTCTGGCCGACTCGTCGACCGTCGCCTCCTCAACGGGTAGCGGTGCGAGTGCGCTCGATCCCGCCAAGCAGGACCCGACGCTTGACCAGTTCCACAGCCGCAACCCGTTCATCCAGGCGACCGCGGCGCCGGTGTCCAGCAGCAGCGCCACGCCCGCGCCGACGGGCACCCCGAGCGCTTCTCCGTCGCCGACGCCAACGACGCTGACGACGGACGTCACGATCAAGGGCGGCAAGATCGACTCGACCTACACGAACCAGAAGGTCGGCGACAAGCTGCCTCCGGCCGACTCGCTCTTCCAGATCACCGACATCAAGTCGAGCGGCGTCACCTTCAAGCTGCTGGGCGGCTACACCATCGGTGGCAACCTGACGACCTTCACGGTCGGCGACCAGCCCGTGGCCGTGACTCTCGAGGACGCCAACGGCACGAACCAGGTCGTCTACACGATCACGGCGAAGGTCGACTACAGCGAGGGCACCGGCAGCGGCAGCGGCTCGGGCAGCGGTAGCGGTTCGGGCAGCACTTCGGGCAGCGGCAGCAGTTCGGACAGCGGCTCGACGAGCTACGCCGTGAGCCACAGCGTCAGGGCGACCAGCATCGAGACGCACAACGGCGTGCCGAGTGCGACCATCGTGGTCGACGGCACCACCTTCGCCGCCAAGAAGGTCGGCGACGTCATGACCACGAGCTGGGGTCAGATCAAGATCCTCGGCATCAACGGCCCGGCGCAGACGGTCACGATCCTCCACGCCGACGTGCAGGTCACGCTGCACGTCGGGCAGCCCGTGTCCAGTAGACCGCGTCTCTCACTGGACGAACCCCCGGGGGCGGGCTGCGCAGCAGCCCGCCCCCTTCGTTTTGCACCGTCTCCCTGTGCCCGCGGCGCCGGCTCGCCCGGCGCCTCATCTTCACCGCCCTCATTGTCTCGTCTTCGGCGCGGCGTGTAAGGTAGCGGGCATGACCACGCTGCGTTATCTCACGGCCGGCGAGTCGCATGGCCGCCAGCTGACCGCCATCGTCGAGGGCTGCCCGGCGGGACTGGCCCTCGAGGCGGCGGCGATCGACGCCGACCTCGCGCGCCGCCAGCTCGGCTACGGCCGCGGCGCCCGCCAGGAGATCGAGAAGGACCGTGTGACGATCCTCTCCGGGGTGCGGTACGGTCGCACCACCGGCGCGCCGATCGCTCTGGCGATCGAGAACCGCGACGCTGCGAACTGGGTCGACAAGCTGGCGGTCGAAGCGGTCGCGCGGCCGGTCGAGCCGCTGCGCGTCCCGCGGCCCGGACACGCCGATCTTACCGGGGCGCAGCTCTACGGAGGCGACGATCTACGCGACGTGATCGAGCGCGCCAGCGCGCGCGAGACCGCGGCGCGGGTCGCCTGCGGCGCGGTCGCGCGCCGGTTGCTCTCTACGCTCGGCTGCGCCGTGCACAGCCACGTCGTGGTGATCGCCGATGTCATCGCCGGCGTCGCGGGTTCGTCGCCCGCGGCGTTCGAGGGAGTCGACGGCGACCCGCTGCGCTGCCTCGACCCGGTGGCGAGCGAACAGATGCGGACGGCCGTCGCCGCGGCGGGCCAGGAGGGCGACACCCTCGGCGGCGTCTTCGAGGTCGTGGTCTTCGGCTTTCCGCCGGGCGTCGGCAGCTACGCGCAGGGCGACCGCCGGCTCGGCGCCCGCCTCGGCGCGGCCCTTCTCGCGATCCCCGCGATCAAGGGCGTCGAGGTCGGTCTGGGGTTCGCGGCCGCGCGTCTGCCGGGCTCGCGGGTGCACGACGAGATCGTCTGGTCCGAAGCCGACGGCTACGGACGCACGACCAACAACGCCGGCGGCGTCGAGGGCGGCATCTCCACGGGCCTGCCGATCGTCGTGCGGGCCGCGATGAAGCCGATCGCCACGCTCATGAGCCCGTTGCGCAGCGTCCGCCTGGGCAGCCACGAAACCGTCGAGGCCCACGTGGAGCGCAGCGATGTGTGCGCCGTGCCGGCCGCCGCGGTCGTGGGTGAGGCCGTGGTGGCGCTGTGTCTGGCGGGCGCCGCGCTCGAACGGTTCGGCGGCGAGACGGTCGAGGAGCTCGCGGCCGCCGTCGAAGCGCATCGCGACCGCCTGCGGCGGCTGTGAGCGGCAGCGTCGTCCTGGTGGGGTTCATGGGCGCCGGCAAGACACAGGTCGGCCGGCTCGCAGCCAGGCGGCTGAACCTGCCGTTCGTCGACACCGACAAGGTCATCACCGATCGTCACGGGCCGATCTCCGCGCTCTTTGCCGACAGCGGCGAAGAGGCTTTTCGCGAGATCGAGCGGGCCGTCGTCCTCGACGAGCTGGCCGCGGCCGAGCTCCGCGCCCGCGTGGTCTCGCTGGGCGGCGGGGCGGTGACGATCGACGACGTGCGAGAGGCGCTGCAGCGCCTGCCGCACGTCGTCTGGCTCGACGCGCCGCCGCACGTGCTGTTCGCCCGGTCGCAATCGGGCGCCAGGCCGCTGGCGCGCGACGAGGCGCTGTTCGAAGCGCTGTACGCGCGGCGCCGGCCGCTCTACGAGGAGGTGTCGACGGCAGTGGTGCGTACGGCCGGCCGCGAGCGCCTCGCCTGGGTGGTCGACAAGGTGGTCGCGACGGTGGCGGCGTGAGCGGCGCCGCCGGCGAGGGGCCTGCGGCCACGGTGACCGTCGCGGTGACGGTCGACGAGGCCTACGACGTGAAGATCGGCGCCGGACTCCTGAAGCGACTCGGCGAGCTCTGCGGCCGCCCCGCCACCCAGGCCGTCGTGATCTGCGACGAGAACGTCGCGCCGCTCTACCTCGACCGCGCCGTCGGCGCTCTCGAGGCCGCCGGCGCCCGGCCGTCGTCCGTGGTCCTGCCCCCCGGAGAGCAGACCAAGAACCAGGCGGCTCTCGGGGCGCTCTACGATCGTCTCTACGATCTCGGCGTCGGGCGCGACGACACCATCGTGGCTCTCGGCGGCGGCGTGATCGGCGACCTCGCCGGCTACGCCGCCGCGACCTTCCTGCGCGGCGTGCGGCTCGTACAGGCGCCCACCACCCTGCTCGCCATGGTCGACGCCGCCGTGGGCGGCAAGGTCGCGGTCGACATGAAGGAGGGCAAGAACTACCTGGGGACGTACTACCAGCCCCGCCTCGTGGTCGAAGACACCGATACCCTCGCGACGCTGCCCGTTCGCGAGGTGCGCTGCGGCTGGGCCGAGGTCGCCAAACATGGCCTGCTCGCCGGGGGCGAGACGCTGATTCTGACCGAGGCCGGCGTGCTCGACGGAGCGCACCCCGGCCCGCGTCTGCTCGAAGCCGACGTGCGCTTCAAGGCAGCGATCGTCGGGCGCGACCCGCACGAGACGACCGGAGGGCGCGCGATACTCAACTTCGGCCACACGGTCGGTCACGCGATCGAGGTGGCCGGCGGCTTCGACCGCTACTCGCACGGCGAGGCGGTCGGCCTGGGTCTGCGCGCCGCGCTGTGGCTCTCCGCTCGCCTCACGGGGCTCGACGCCGCGGCGGCCGAACGCGGGCAGCGGCTGCTTTCGGCCGCGGGTCTGCCCGAACGGCTCGCCGGCGTCGCCGCCGCCGACGTGGTGCGGCTCATCGCCCGCGACAAGAAGGTCGCCGAGGGCGCGGCCAGGTTCGTCCTGCTCGAAGAGGTCGGCCGCCCCGTGACCGGGGTGGCTGTGCCGCCGGACCTGCAGAGCGAGGTGATCGCATGGCTGATGAAGCGATGAAGGTGCTCTGGCTGCTGCACGGGGTCAACCTCGACATGCTCGGCAGGCGGTCGCGGGAGCACTACGGCTCCCTCACCCTGCAGGAGCTCTGCGCCCGGGTGGCCGCGCACGCCGCCCTCAGCGGGTTCGAGGCCCGCTGCTTTCAGACCAACCACGAAGGCCGTCTGGTCGAACAGCTGCACGCCCTCGCACGCGGCGACGAGCGGGTGGACGCCGTGCTGATCAATCCCGGCGCCTGGACCCACTACAGCTGGGCGCTGCACGACGCGCTCGAGCTTCTGTCCTGTCCCATGGCCGAGGTCCATCTCTCGGCCGTCGACGACCGCGAGGAATGGCGCCGGCGATCGGTGATCGCCGACCTGGTCGCGGTACGGGTCTCGGGCAAAGGCGTGGAGGGCTATCTGGAGGCCTTCGACAAGCTTCTGGAGGTCGGCGGATCGTGAGTCAGCGGGTGGCCGCGCTGCGCCGCCTTCTCCTCGAGCGCAAGCTCGACGCAGCCCTCGTGAGCAACGCCGCCGACGTCCGCTACCTGTCGGGCTTTCGCGGCGACGAGGCGCTCCTCCTGGTGAGCCCCGGGCAGGCGCTCATCTGCGCGGACTCGCGGTTCTGGACGCAGATCGAGGGCGAGGTCGCGGGCTTCGAGCTCGTCAGGAGCGAAGGCGGCGCCGCCCTTGCGGCCGACGCGCTCGCGGCCTGGGCCGCGGCCGACGGCCGCGGCGACGGCGAGCGCCGCCTGGGGTTCCAGGGCGACGTGATGTCGTATGCGGGCCACCGTCGCCTGCGCCGTGGGTTCGCGGGGCGCCTCGTCGACCTGGGAGCGCGGGTGAGCGCCCTGCGCGAGGTGAAAGACGAGGCCGAGCTGCGCCTGCTGCGGGCGGCGGCGGCGATAGCCGACGCCGCCCTCGAGACGGTGGTCGCCCAGGGCCTGCGGGGCCGCGCCGAGAGCGAAGTGGCCTGGGCCGTCGAGCAGGCGGTGCGGGGCGGCGGGGCCGAGGCGGTCGCCTTCGCGACCATCGTCGCGGCCGGGCCGCGCGGGGCGCTGCCGCACGCCAACCCGACCGACGCCGCGATCGGCGACGGCGACCTCGTGGTGATCGACATGGGCGCCCGGCTCGACGGCTACCACAGCGACATCACGCGCACGTTCGCGGTCGGGCGCGCCGACGGCGAGCAGCGCGCCGTGTACGACATCGTCCTGGCCGCACAGAACGCGGGCCTCGAGGCCGTGCGCGGCGGCGTCGAGGCCAGGGTGGTCGACGCCGCCGCGCGCGGCGTCATCGAGACCGCCGGCTACGGCGAGCGGTTCGGTCACGGCACCGGTCACGGCGTCGGTCTCGAGATCCACGAGGCGCCGCTCGTGAACCGGCGCGGCCGCGAGCGACTCGCGCCGGGCATGGTGGTCACGGTCGAGCCCGGCATCTACCTCGAGGGTCGCTTTGGCGTGCGCATCGAGGACACGGTGGTGGTCACGGCCGGCGGCTGCGAGCGGCTCACCCTCTTTGCCAAGGAGCTGCGCGTCGTCGGCTAGGGGCGCCGCGACGGCCCGTGCGACGCTCGCCGCGGGGATCGGAGCGACGCCGGCATCGTGCCCGGCGCAGGCGGCTTTCGTGTATCATGATGTGCCGGTCCGGGGAAGAGCCAAGACAGGGTCTCCCGGAGTCGTTGTCCCGACCGAGCTAGAGAGAACCTATGGCCGAAGTAGTGTCCACCGCCCAGTTCAAGAACGGCATGGCGATCGAGATCGACGGTGAGAACTTCACGATCGTCGAGTTCCAGCACGTCAAGCCGGGCAAAGGCGGAGCGTTCGTGCGCACCAAGGTCCGCAACATCGCGACCGGAGCGGTCCTCGACAAGACCTTCCGCTCGGGCGAGAAGTTCGACCGCATCCACACCCAGTCGCGCTCCATGACCTACCTGTACTCGACCGACGACGAGGTCGTGCTCATGGACCCGGAGACGTTCGAGCAGATCACGGTGAGCCCGGCGACGGCGAGCGCGGCCCTCGAGTGGGTCGTCGAGAACCAGGAGGTCCAGCTCCTGTCGCTGAACGGCGAGCCGGCCAGCGTCGAGGCGCCCAACCACGTCGAGCTCACGATCACGCACACCGAACCCGGGCTGCGCGGCGACACCGCCCAGGGCGGCACCAAGCCGGCCACCCTCGAGACGGGGGTCATCATCCAGGTGCCGCTGTTCATCGAGGAAGGCGAGCGCGTGCGGGTCGACACGCGCACCGGCGGCTACATCACCCGCGTGTAGGGTCAGGGCGAGGGGCGGGGAGAGGCGTTTTGCGAGCGAGACGCATCGGCATCACCGACACCACCCTGCGCGACGCCCACCAGTCGCTGTGGGCCACGCGCATGCGCACCGCCCAGATGCTGCCGGTCCTCGAACAGCTCGACGCCGTGGGCTTCCACTCGCTCGAATGCTGGGGCGGCGCGACCTTCGACGCCTGCCTGCGGTTCCTCGACGAAGACCCCTGGGAGCGGCTGCGGGTCATCCGCAACCACGTGCACGCGCACGCCGCTGCAGATGCTGCTGCGCGGGCAGAACCTGGTCGGCTACCGCCACTACGGCGACGACATCGTGCGCCGCTTCGTCACCAAGGCGGCCGAGAACGGCATCGACATCTTCCGCGTCTTCGACGCCCTGAACGACACCCGCAACTTCGAAGCGGCGGCGGCGGCGATCAAGGACGCCGGCAAGCATTTCCAGGCGGCGGTCGTCTACACGATCTCGCCGGTGCACTCGCTCGACCACTACATCGAGGTCGCCGGGCGTCTCGTCGACATGGGGGCCGACTCCCTCTGTATCAAGGACATGGCGGCGCTGCTCAGCCCGTTCTACGCCGAGCAGCTCATCACCCGCCTGAAGTCCGAGTTCGCGGTGCCCATCCAGCTCCACTGCCACTACATCGGCGGCCTGGCGCCGATGACGTACCTCAAGGCCATCGAGGCCGGCGTCGACGTGATCGACACGGCCACCGTGCCGATGGCGTTCGGCAACTCGCAGCCCGCCACCGAGATGGTGGTGACGGCGCTGATCGGCACGCCGTACGACTCCGAGCTCGACCTCGAGAGCCTGTTCGCCATCGCCAAGTACTTCGAGACGGTCCGTATCGAGGGCGGCTGGGATCGCGGCGTCACCTCGCTCACGCACATGCAGGTCTACTCGCACCAGGTGCCGGGCGGCATGATCTCCAACCTCGAGAGCCAGCTCAAGGAGCAGAACGCCCTCGACCGGCTGCCCGAGGTCCTCGAGGAGATCCCCGTGGTGCGCGCCGAAGTCGGCTTTCCGCCGCTCGTCACGCCGATGTCGCAGATCGTCGGCACGCAGGCGGTGCTCAACGTGCTCTCCGGAAAGCGCTGGCACATCGTGCCCGACGAGATGAAGGCCTACCTGCGCGGCCGCTACGGAGCGGCTCCCGGACCGGTCTCGCCCGAGATCGTCGAGCGCGTGCTGGGCGACGAGCGGCCGATCACCGTACGACCGGCCGAGCTGGTCTCCGAGACGCTCGACGACGTGCGCGCCGAGGTGGGCGATCTGGCGCACTCCGACGAAGACGTCCTGTCGTACGCGCTCTTCCCGCAGACGGCGCGCGCCTACCTCGAGCGCCATCGTCTCGGGCCCGAGCACGACGTGTTCGGCACGCTGGTGCCGGCCTACCTGACCTCGCAGATGCAGAGCGCCGTGAGCGAGGCCGGCGGCCGACCGTGTCAAGGAGATCATCGCCATGGTCGAGGCGAGCGACCTGCAGGAGCTCACCCTCGAAGAGGGCGACGTGCGCATCACGGTGCGCAAGACGGCGCCCGAAGCGCCGCCAGCCGCTGACGACGGCGGCAGGGCGGCGGCCGCACCGGCTGCCGCGCAGCCGCCTTCGCCGGCCGCCGCCGAGAGCAACGGCTACCACGTCGTGCGCTCACCGATGGTGGGCACGTTCTACCGCGCGTCGTCGCCGACGATCGAACCGTTCGTCGCCGTCGGCGACGCCGTGTCGGCAGGGCAGACGCTGTGCATCCTCGAGGCGATGAAGCTGATGAACGAGCTGGGCTCCGACATCGACGGGGTCGTGCGCGAGGTGCTGGCCGACAACGGGGCCGCGGTCGAATACGGCCAGCCGCTGTTCGCCATCGAGCCTGCGTAGGCACGCGGGCCCGGCGCACGTGGCAGCACGCAGACCAAGCCGCAAGCAGGCCCGGCGCGACGCGGCCTTCGTGCTCTACCAGCGCGAGGTCACCGATCTGCCGCTCGAGGCCCTTCTGGCCGATCGCGCGGCCAGCGAGGGGTACGACGCCCGACGAGTTCACGGCGCGCTGCGTGGCCGGCGTCGTCGACAGCCAGCCCGCTCTCGACGCCGAGCTCGCGGCCAACTCCCCGGCCTGGCCGGTCTCGCGCATCGCGCCGCTCGAGCGCAGCATCCTGCGTCTCGCGCTCTGGGAGCTGCGCAGCGGCGAGACGCCGCCCGCGGTGGCCATCGACGAGGCGGTGCGCCTGGCGAAGCGCTATTCCACAGACGAGGCGGCCGCCCTGGTGAACGGTATCCTCGCCGGGGCGTTGCGCACCGGCGGGATCGTCGACGCCGGCGACGGCCCGAGCGACGAGGAGACGCCATGACGACGGAGCGACCGAGTGCCGCCGCCGACGCCCGGGCGCTCGCCCGGGTGCGCGAGATCGCCGCCGAGCTGCGCGACCTCGAGGGGCGAGCCGGACAGGTCGGCTCGACCGACATCGAGATGAGCCTCTTCGAGCGAGCGGCGGAGCTCGCCGACGAGGCCGCGCGGCTCCTCGAAGAGACGGGCAGGGCTTCGTGAGCGAGCGCGGCGTGCCCGCCGGGGGCGGCGTCGAGCCCGCACGCCGGCGCCGCCGGCTACCCCGATCATCTCCGCGAGCTCGTCGAAAGCTTTCTCGAGGGGCTCGACTTCGCGGCCGCGCCTGCGGCGCGGCCGCTCGTCGAGGCCATGCGCTACTCGCTGCTGGCCGGCGGCAAGCGCATCCGCCCCGTGCTCAGTCTGGCCGTGGCCGAGCTGCTCGGCGAGGCTCCGCGGCGGGTGCTGCCGTTCGCCGCCGCCCTCGAGCTCATCCACACCTACTCGCTCATCCACGACGACCTGCCGGCCATCGACAACGACGACCTGCGCCGCGGCGTGCCCACCTGCCACGTCATGTTCGGCGAGGACATCGCCATCCTGGCCGGCGACGGGCTGTTCGCCGAGGCCTTCCGGCTGATCACCGACCGCCAGGAGGGCGACGCCGCGCTGGTCGTCGCGGCGCTGGCCGAGGTGGCCTGGGCGACCGGCGTTCAGGGCATGGTCGGCGGCCAGTACATGGACGTCGCCGCGACCGCGAGCCGCGACGACGAGCTGCGTCTCCTGCATTCACTAAAGACGGGCCGCCTGATCGAGGCGGCGGTGGCCGGCGCCGCCATCCTGTGCGACGTGTCCGGAGAGTCCCTCGAACCGTACCGCGTCTTCGCCCGCGAGATCGGGCTCCTGTTCCAGATCGTCGACGATATCCTCGACGTCGACGGCGAGGCCGCCGACCTGGGCAAGACCGCCGGCAAGGACGCCCGGCTCGACAAGACCACGTACGTCTCGCGCTTCGGGCTCGACGGCGCCCGCATCCTGGCCGCCGAGAGCCATCGGCGCGCGCTCGTCTCATTGGAGCGGCTGGGCGGCGACGTCGGCAGTCTCGCTGCGGTGGCCGACTACATCCTCTGCCGGCGCTCGTAGGAGCGCCGCCCGGGCGGCGGGGACGGTCGCGGCGCCCGCGCGCCGGGAGCGCCGCCGACCGTACGCGGCGGAACGCCGCGCTACGGTAGGGCAGGGAAGGGCGGTGCTATACTCCTATGCCAATGGACCAGCTCTCGCGTATCTGCGGTCCTTCCGACCTGCACTCCCTGACCTTGGCTCAGCTTCAGGCCCTCGCCGACGAGATACGCGAGGTGATCCTGTCCTGCGTCAGCGAGGTCGGCGGCCATCTGGCCGCCAGCCTCGGCGCGGTCGAGCTCACGGTCGCCCTTCACAGCATCCTCGAAAGCCCCCGCGACAAGATCGTCTGGGACGTCGGTCACCAGGCGTACGCCCACAAGATCCTCACCGGGCGGGCCGAGTGCTTCAACACCATCCGCCAGTACGGGGGTCTCTCCGGGTTTCCCTGCCGCCGCGAGTCCGAGCACGACGTTGTCGGCACCGGCCACGCCTCGACGTCGATCAGCTACGGACTGGGCCTGGTGGAAGGGGCGCGCCAGAACGGGCATGCCGAGGGTCGCGTCGTCTGTGTGCTCGGCGACGGGGCCCTTACGGGCGGCGTCGCCTTCGAAGCGATGAACCAGGCCGGGCAGCTCCACACGCCGCTCGTCGTCGTGCTGAACGACAACCAGATGTCGATCAAACCCAACGTCGGCGCCTTTCAGCTCTACCTGAACCGCTTTCGCCTCGACCCGGGGCTCACCCGTCTGCGCGAGGACATGGAGCGCACGATCGCCCGCATCCCGGCGATCGGCGCCCGCGCCTACAGTCTGGGCAAGGACGTCAAGGAGAGCATGAAGGCCTTCCTCGGCCCGGGGCTCATCTTCGAGGAGCTCGGCTTCGCCTACATCGGCGTGGTGAACGGCCACGACATCGGCGCCGTGCGCGAAGCCATGCGGCAGGCCATGGACACTGGGCGTCCCGTCCTCGTCCACGTGCGCACGGTCAAGGGCAAAGGGTACGAACCCGCCGAGGAGCAACCGGCCGAATACCACGGGACCGGGCCCTTCGAGCGCAGCAACGGCGAACGCAAGCCGCGTCCCCGCGGCACGACCTACACTGAGGCCTTCGGCCGGACCGTCGTGCGCGAGGCGCGGCGCGATCCCCGGGTCGTGGCGGTCACCGCCGCCATGACGCAGGGCACCGGTCTCGAGGGCTTCGAAGTCGAGTTCCCGGACCGCCTCTACGACGTGGGCATCGCCGAAGAGCACGCCGTCGTCTTCGCGGCGGGTCTCGCGCTGGCCGGCATGAGGCCGGTCGTCGCCATCTACTCGACGTTCCTGCAGCGGGCCTTCGACATGCTCGTGCAGGACGTCGCCCTGCAGCACATCCCCGTGGTCTTCGCGCTCGACAGGGCGGGACTCGTCGGCGACGACGGCCCCACGCATCACGGCGCCTTCGACCTTTCGTACCTGCGCCTGATCCCCGACCTCGTCGTCATGGCGCCCTCGAGTCAGGCCCAGCTGCAGCACATGGTGCACACCGCCCTCGCCCACGACGGACCGGTCGCCATACGCTACCCACGCGGGTTGGCCGCGGCGTTCACCGAACCCCGCAAGCTGAAGAAGATCCCCATCGGCACTGCCGATGTGCTGCGCGAGGGGCACGAGGTGGCGCTCATCGGCATCGGCACGGGTGTCGGCCTCGCGCTGGGGACCGCCGACCTGCTGGCCGATGCCGGCCTGCAGGCGACCGTGGTCGACGCCCGGTTCGTGAAACCGCTCGACACCGCCCTGCTCGACGAGCTGGCCGACACGCATGCCCGGATCGTGACGATCGAAGAGAACGCGCTGGCCGGCGGCTTCGGCAGCGCCGTCGCCGAACACCTGGCCGACAGCCCCGCGAGAGTGCGTCGCTTCGGTCTGCCCGACCGCTTCGTCGCTCACGGTGATCGGGCGCTCCTGCTGTCCGACCTCGGCCTCACCCCCGAGGCCATCGCCGCGGCCGTCCTCGAACGCCAGCCGGGGCTCGCGCGCATCACGTAGCCGGTGCGGGAGCGGCTCGACACGCTGCTCGTCGCCCGCGGGCTGTTCGCCTCCCGGTCGCAGGCCCGGGCCGCGGTGCTCGCCGGTGAGGTCTCGGTCGCCGGGCAGCCGGCCGACAAGCCGGGGAGCATGGTCGACGACGCCAGCGCGATCTCTGTCGCGGAGCGCCCCAGGTACGTCTCGCGCGGCGGCGACAAGCTCAGCCACGCGCTCCGCGTGCTGGGCGTCGACGTCGGTGGGGAAGAGGTGTGTGACCTCGGCAGCTCGACCGGCGGCTTCGTCGACTGCCTGCTGCAGCACGGCGCCCGCCGGGTGATCGCCGTCGACGTCGGCTACGGCCTGCTCGACTACCGGCTGCGCACCGACCCCCGGGTGGTCGTGCTCGAGCGGACCAACGCCCGCACCCTCGCGGCCGATCGTCTTCCGTTCGCGCCGACCTTCGTCACCGCCGACGTGTCGTTCATCTCACTGCGGCTCGCCCTGGGCCCTGTGCTAGAATGCGCCCGCGTCGACTATCGTGGGCTCGTGCTCGTCAAGCCCCAGTTCGAAGCCGGCCGCGAGCAGGTCGGCAAGGGTGGCGTGGTCCGCGACCCTGCCGTCCACCTGCGGGTGCTCGACGGCATCACGTCGTGGCTCGAGCAGCGCGGGGTGGCAGTGCTCGACGTCTGCGATTCCGGCCATCCCGGGCCAAAGGGGAACGTGGAGTACTTCGCCTATTTCTGCGATGAGCGCGGGGCGCTCGCCGCATCACGCGCCGACGCGCACGAATCGGCGTTGCGGGCAGTCGAGGCGGCTCATGGCTGAGCCGCTGCGCCGCGTCGCCGTCCTCACTCACCATCTGGCCCGCACCACCGGCCGCACGCTGCACGAACTGGCCGACGAAGGCCGGCGCCTCGGCCTCGAGCTCGTGGTCCCCGCCGACGAAGCCGCCAAGCACCGTCTCTCCGAGTCTCACGGCTACCGTGTCGTCGACGACGACGAGCTGCGCGCGGTCGACCTGTGTCTCGTGCTCGGCGGCGACGGCACCATCCTGCGCGCCCTGGGCCGCATGCTGGGCAGCGGCGTGCCCACGACCGGCGTGAACTTCGGCAACGTCGGCTTTCTGGCCGGCATGCGCCAGGCCGACTGGCGCGCCGGGCTCGAACAAATCACCCAGGGCAGCTACACGGTGATCGAGCTGCTCACCGTCGAGGCCCGCTGGAACGGTGTGCGCCACATGGCGGTCAACGACATCGTGCTCGCCCGGGTGCGCTCGCAGCGCGTCGTGCGGCTCGTCTACGAGGTGTCGGGCACGCGGGTGGGCGAGATGCTGTGCGACGGCATGATCGTCGCCTCGCCGGCGGGATCGACCGCCTACAACCTGTCGTGCGACGGTCCGCTCGTGGTCTGGGACGCCGACGCGCTCGTGCTCAACTTCATCGCCCCTCACTCGCTCGGGTTCCGGCCGCTCGTGCTACGCCCCGACCACATCATCCGCGTGAGCAACGCCTCGCCGACCGACGAAGCCGAAGTCCTGGCCGACGGCACCGAAGTTGGCCGCCTGTGCTGCGGCGAGACCATCGAGATCGCCGCCGGCGAGACTCGCGCGCGGCTGCTCGTGACCGAGGGCGGCTCGTTCTACCACAACGTCGAAGAGAAGCTCTTCAACCGCGCGCGTCATGCCTTCTGACCGCCCGCGCGCCGGTGGGCGCGCCCATGCTCGCTGAGCTCTCGATCGACGATCTCGTGCTCATCGCCGGGGCGCGGCTCGAGCTCGCGCCCGGGCTCAACGTCATCACCGGCGAGACGGGCGCCGGCAAGACGCTGCTCACCCAGGGGATCGGCCTGCTGCTCGGCCAGAAGGGCGAGGAGAGCCTGGTGCGGCCGGGGGCCGGGCAGGCGCTCGTCCAGGCCGTGTTCGACGACGACGGCGAGAGCCTTTCGGTCGCGCGGCGCATCACCAGGAACGGGCGCTCGCGGGCGTTCGTCGACGGGCTCGTGTCGTCGCTGCCCGCGGTCGAAGCGGCGCTGCGCGAAAGGATCGCCTTCTACGGCCAGCTCGAACACGCGCGGCTGCTCCAGCTCGATCGCCAGCTCGACCTGCTCGACGCCTGGGCCGGCGCCGACATAGCGGCGCTGCTCGACGACTACGGCGCCGCCTGGTCGCAGTCCCAGGCGCTCTCGCGGGAGCTGCTCGCGCTGCGCGGCGCCGGACGCGACCGCGAGCGCGAGGTCGACCTGCTGCGCTTTCAGATCGACGAGATCGAGGCGGCCGCCGTCGAGCCCGGCGAGGACGAGCTGCTCAAGGTCGAGCGTGAGCGTCTGCGCCACAGCGAGAAGCTGGTCGACAGGGTCGGCGGCGCGATCGTCCTGCTCTCCGACGAATCGTCGGGCGGGGGGCTCGACGCCCTGCGCACGGCCGAGCGTCTGCTGGCCGAAGCCGAAGCGCTCGACCCCGCTCTGGCCGCCGCCGCCGCGCGTCTCGCCGGCCTGACCGCCGAGGCCGACGACCTGCTCGGCGTCCTGCGCGCCTACCTCGACGATCTCGACGTCGACCCGGCTCACCGCGACGCGGTCGAGCTGCGCTACGACCGGCTCTCCCTGCTGACGCGCAAGTACGGCGGCTCGGCCGACGCGGTCATCGCCCACGCGGCCGCCGCGAGCGAACGGCTCGTGGCGCTCGAACGACTGGCCGCCGACGAATCCGACCTCGTCGCCCGGGTCGACGGCGCTCAGGCTCGGGCCGTCGCGCTGGCGGCGCGCCTCTCCGCGGCGCGCGCCGCGGTCGCCCCCGCCTTTGCCGCCGGCGTCGCCTCCGAGCTTCGTGGCCTGGCCATGCCGCACGTCCGTTTCGACGTCATCCTGCAGTCGCGCGGCGAAGGTCCCGACGCCCTGGGCCCGCGCGGCGCCGACGAGGCCGAGTTCGTCTTCTCGGCGAACCCCGGCGTGCCGCCGCGGCCGCTGCGCGAGACCGCCTCGGGCGGCGAGCTCTCGCGCGCGATGCTGGCCATCAAGAGCCTCGTGCACCTCGGCCACGACGTCCGTACGCTGATCTTCGACGAGGTCGACACCGGCATCGGCGGCGTCACGGCGACCGTCCTCGGCGAGCGCCTGGCGGCGCTCGCCGCCGCCACTCAGGTCATCTGCATCACCCACCTGCCACAGGTGGCCGTGTTCGCGCAGCGTCACTTCGTGATCACAAAGATGGCCGACGCCGCGGCCGACACCACCGAGACGGTCGTCGCCGAGGTCGTCGGCGACGAGCGTCTCGACGAGCTCGCCCGCATGCTCGGCGGCGAGGCCGGCGACCTCACCGCCCGCGAGCACGCCCGCGCGCTGCTCGAGCGGGCGCGCTCGGCGAGCGCACCGTAGGAGCGGTCTCCTGCCCGCGCCCGTCTCGTCGCGCCGCCCATCCGCCGCGGCCCGCGCCGCCTGTCGGCCGCGGCCGCATCCTTGTCGGCCCCGCGCCCTTTGGTATACTTGCTCCCCGAAGTGACGTCAGGGCTCGCCGGACAGATCCTCGAGACGGCCCGCATGTATCGGGCAGAGCCCACCACCCGCCGATTCGACTCGTCCCGCGCCTGTGCGTCGTGCTCCCGCACGGCCGCCGCCGGCAAGCGGCGAGCCCGGCGCGACGGGCCAAACGCCGCCGGCCGGCCGGCGCGGCGGCGGCGCGCGTCCGCTTGCGGACGACCTTCGTCGGGGACCGTGGGGGTCCCGCGATTCGACCGGGCAACCGCGACGTGGCCGCTGGCCACAAGTGAGGGGGCATGGCGAAACATATCTTCGTGACGGGGGGTGTGGTGTCCGGCCTCGGCAAGGGCATCACCGCGGCGTCGATCGGGCGGCTGCTGAAGGCCCGCGGCTTCAAGGTCGCAAACCAGAAGTTCGACCCCTATATCAACGTCGACCCCGGCACGATGAGCCCCTTCCAGCACGGTGAGGTGTTCGTCACCGAAGACGGCGCCGAGACCGACCTCGACCTGGGGCACTACGAGCGCTTCATCGACGAGTTCGTCGAACGCGACTCCAACATCACCACGGGTGGCATCTACAACGCCGTGATCCAGAAGGAGCGCCGCGGCGATTTTCTGGGCGGCACCGTGCAGGTCATCCCCCACATCACAAACGAGATCAAGAGCCGCGTCCACCGGCTCGCCCAGAAGCTCGACGTCGACGTGCTGATCACCGAGGTCGGGGGTACGGTCGGCGACATCGAGAGCCTGCCGTTCCTCGAGGCGATCCGTCAGTTCCGCAAGGACATCGGGCGCGACAACGTGCTGTACGTCCACGTCACGCTGGTGCCGGTCATCGGCGTGGTGGGCGAGCCCAAGACCAAGCCCACACAGCACAGCGTGGCCGAGCTGCGCGAGATCGGCATCCAGCCCGACATCATCGTCGCCCGTTCCGAGGAACCGCTGAGCCGCGGCATCCGCGACAAGATCGCCCTCTTCTGTGACGTCGAACCCGAGGCCGTCATCTCGGCGAGCGACGCCGACGACATCTACAAGGTGCCCCTGCTCATGCACGACGAGGGACTCGACGACCTCGTGGTGGGCAAGCTCGGTCTCGCGGGCGCCGAGCCCGACCTCGACGAATGGCGGGCGCTGGTGGAGCGCATCGACGCCTGTCACGAGCCGGTCACCATCGCGCTCGTCGGCAAGTACGTCCAGCTCCACGAAGCCTATCTGTCGGTGTGGGAAGCGCTGAAACACTCGGCCATCCACCACCGCCGGCAACTGCGCATCGTCTGGGTCGACTCCGAGGAGCTCACCTCGGACACCGTGGCCGAGCGGCTCGGCGGAGCCGACGGCGTCATCGTGCCGGGCGGCTTCGGCATGCGCGGCATCGAGGGCAAGATCGAAGCCGTCCAGTTCTGCCGCGAGCACAGGGTGCCGTACCTGGGCGTGTGCCTGGGGATGCAGTGCGCCGTGATCGAGTTCGCCCGTACCGTCTGCGGCATGACCGGCGCCAACTCCTGGGAGTTCGACGAAGAGACCGCCTTTCCGGTGATCGACCTGCTGCCCGAGCAGAAGGGGATCGAGGACATGGGGGGCACCATGCGCCTGGGAGGCGAGACGGTGCGCCTCGTGCCCGGCACCCGGGCGCGAGCGGCCTACGACACAGACGAGGTCCGCGAACGTCATCGGCACCGGTTCGAGGTCAACAACTCGCTGCGGCCGCAGATCGAGCGGGCCGGCCTCGTCGTCTCGGGCACGACGCCCGACGGTCGCCTGGTCGAGATCGTCGAGCTGCCCGACCACCCCTTCTTCGTGGCCTCGCAGTTCCACCCCGAGTTCAAGTCACGGCCCAACCGCCCGGCGCCGCTGTTCCGCGACTTCGTGGGGGCGGCGGCCCGGCACCGCAGCGAGCGCGAAGGCGAGCTCGAAGAGTCGTGGGCGCAGTCCTAGACGATCTGCTCGAGGTGTTCGTGCGGCTCGTCGAGATCCCATCGCCGTCGGGTCACGAACGGACCGTGGCCGACTTCATCATCGGCTTTCTGCGCGACGCCGGGCTCGACCCGGCCGAAGACGAAAGCGCCCGGGCGACGGGCGCCGGCAGCGGCAACGTACTGGTGCGCGTGCCCGGCGCCGGGGCCGGCACGCCGATTGTCGTGGCGGCGCACATGGACACGGTCGCGGTCGACGGTCCCATCGAGGCCGTCGTCGAAGGCGGCGTGGTGCGCAGCGCCGGCGACACCATCCTCGGCGGCGACGACAAGGCCGCCTGCGCCGTGCTCCTGGCCGTCCTGTCCGACCTCGCCGCCGCGCCGCCGCCCTGCGGCTTCGAGGCGGTGTTCTCGACCTGCGAAGAGGTGGGACTGCTGGGCGCCAAGGCGCTCGATCTGTCGGCTCTCGCCGCGCGGGCCGGGTTCGTCTTCGACAGCACGGGCCCGGTCGGCGACGTGATCACGCGGGCGCCGTCGCAGAAGGCCGTAACGGCGGACTTCCACGGGGTCGCCGCGCACGCCGGCATCGCCCCCGAGAAGGGGCGCAGCGCGATCGTCGCCGCGGCGGCGGCGGTGGCCGCCATGAAGCTCGGCCGCATCGATGACGTGACGACGGCGAACATCGGCCGCATCCGCGGCGGCAGCGCGCTCAACGTGGTGCCCGAGCATTGCCGCGTCGAGGGCGAGGTGCGCAGCCACGACCCCGCGTCGCTTGCCGCGCAGACGGCCCACATGGTCGATGCCGTCGAGCTTGCCGCCGGCGTCGCCGGCATCGACGTCGAGGTCGCGGTCCGCGACGCGTTCACCGGCTTCTCGCTCGACGACGGCGCCTTGCCGGTGCGCATCGCCTGCGCGGCGCTGCAAGAGCTCGGCATCACGCCGCGGATCATCGCCAGCGGCGGTGGCTCCGACGTCAACGTCTACAACGCCGGCGGCCTGCCGAGCGTCAACCTCAGTGTCGGCGTGGAGGCGGTCCACACGCCCGACGAGTATCTGCCGGTCGAGCGGCTCGGCGACGCCTACCGGTTGCTGCACGCCCTGTTGCGGGCGGCCGCGGCGACGACGGAGTGAGCGTCGCGGCCGCGAGCGCCGCGCCCGGCGAGGCGCCGCCTCCCGATCCGGTCGTCGCGGAGTACCTCGCCTACCTCGAGTTCGAGCGGACCCTGAGCCCGAACACCGTCGCCGCCTACCGGCGCGACCTCACGCGGTTCGCGAGCTGGCTCGCGGGCCCGATGGGCCCCGAAGAGCCCGCGGGGACAGAGCACGCGCCGCGGCCCCGACCGGCGCGGGTGACGGTGCTCGAGGCGAGCGAGGCCGACGTCTACCGCTACTTCGCCGGCCCGGGCGGCGACGGCGCCTCGACCAGCGTGGCGCGGCGCATGGCGGCCGTGCGCGGCCTCTACCACTACCTGGTCCGCGAGAAGGGCCTGACGGCCGACCCGGCGGCGCTGCTTGCGACCCCCAGGCACCCCCAGGGCCTGCCGCGCGTGCTCGACGTCGCCGAGATCGAGAAGGTGCTCGGCGGCGTGCCGCTCGAAGGGCCGCTGGCCGAGCGCGACCTCGCCATGTTCGAGCTGCTCTACGGGTGCGGCCTGCGGGCCACCGAGATCGTCACGCTGCGGGTGGCCGACGTCGATCTCGAGGGCGGCCTCGTACGCTGCCTCGGCAAGGGCGACAAGGAACGGGTGGTGCCGCTCGGCTCGTACGCGGCGGCGGCCGTGGGCAGCTACGCGGCCCACGGCCGCCGCCTCCTCGCTCACGGCGGCCGCCACGACGAGCTCTTCCTGAACGCCCACGGCGCCCCGCTGACCCGCCAGGGTCTCGACTTTGTGCTGCGTCGCACGCTGCGGCGCGTCGGCCTCGAGGGCCGGGCGAGCGCCCACACCTTCCGCCACAGCTTCGCCACCCATCTCGTCGAAGGCGGCGCTGACCTGCGCAGCGTCCAGGAGATGCTGGGCCACAGCGACATCGCCACCACCCAGATCTACACCCACGTCACCGCCGACCACTTGCGCGAGGTCTTCTACAGCACTCACCCGCGGGCCCGGCGCAGGAGCGCAGGGGACGGATCCGGCCCGGCCGGCGTCGCCGGCGCCGGGGACGGCGGGGAACGCCCCGACGAGGAGGACCGGTGAGCAAGGTCCTCGTGTGCGTGCTCGACGGCGTCGGCGCGGGAGAGGCGCCCGACGCCGACGCCTACGGCGATCGCGGCTCGGACACGCTGCGGCACGTGCTCGAGGGCAGTGACGTCGAGCTACCCAACCTCGCGGCTCTCGGGCTCGGCGAGGTCGTCGGCCTGCCGCTCGGATCGCCGCGCTCCCGGTCGACCTACGGCCGCCTTCTCGAGCGCGGCGCCGGCAAGGACACGACCACCGGCCACTGGGAGATGATGGGGCTCGCCCTCGAACGGCCTTTCCCGACCTACCCCGACGGCTTTCCCGCCGAGGTGATCGAGCCGTTCACGCGAGCCATCGGCCGCGGCGTTCTGGGCAACCGGCCGGCCTCGGGCACGGTCATCATCGAGGAGTTGGGGGACGAGCATCTGCGGAGCGGCCGCCCCATCGTCTACACGTCGGCCGACTCGGTCTTTCAGGTGGCCTGCCACGAGGACGTCGTGCCGCTGGCCCTGCTTTACGAGTGGTGCGCGATCGCCCGCCGCATCCTGAGCGGGCGACACGCGGTGGGCCGCGTCATCGCCCGGCCGTTCGCCGGCGTCTCGGGTGGTTACGAACGCACGCCCCGCCGCCGCGATTTCTCGCTGTCGCCGACCGGACCGACCTATCTCGACCTGCTGCACGACGCCAAGGTGCCGGTGATCGGCGTCGGCAAGATCGGCGAGATCTTCGCCCAGCGCGGCGTCGACGTCGACGACCACACCACGAACAACACGGCAGGCCTCGCCGCCTGCCGGCGCCATCTACAGGCGATGACCGGCGGCCTGCTGTTCGCCAACCTGGTCGATTTCGACCAGATCTGGGGGCATCGCAACGACGTCGCCGGCTTTGCCGCCGGGCTGCGCCAAGTCGACGAAGCCGTGCCCGGCCTGCTCCGCGAGCTCGCCCCCGGCGACCTCGCGATCTGGTGCGCCGACCACGGCGTCGATCCGACCACGGCGAGCACCGACCACTCCCGCGAGTACGCGCCGCTGCTGGCCTGGGGCCTGCGCGGCGGCCGCTACGACGGTCTCTTCGAGGACGTCGGGGCGACCGCTTACCGGTGTCTCACCGGCCTCGAGCCGCCGCTCGGCGGGTCGGTCATCCCATGACCTCGACCCGGCGCGGGCGCGGCGGAGCCTCCCAAGGTGACGGCGGGCAGAGGGCGCGGCCGTGACCGTGCGGCTCCCGCGGGGTGACCTGGCGATCGTCTTCGGCTCGGGCCTCGCGCTCGTGCCCGGCGGCGCCGAGGTGATCGACGAGATCGACTACGCCGATCTGGGGTGGCCGGCGACGTTCGTCGCCGGCCACCCCAACCGCCTGCTGGTGGCCCGCTGGGCGCCGGACAAGGGCCGTGAGCTGCGCCTCCTGCTGGCCTGCGGGCGCCCCCATCTGTACGAGGGCTGGAGCGCCGCGGAGCTCTCGCGGCCGGTCGACGACCTGGCCGCTTGCGGTGTGCGCGGCCTGCTGCTCACCAACGCCTCGGGAGCCCTCGACCCGACCCTGACGGCGGGCACGGCGGTGGTCGTCACGCAGGTCGTCGATCTGCAGGGCGCGCCCGTCGACGAACCGCCGGTGTTGCCGGTGACCGGCGCCGCCGAGGCGCGGCGCCTGGCCGCCGTCCTTGCACCCCTCTTGCCGGCGCGGCCGGGGCGCTACGTGGCGGTGTCGGGACCGCACTACGAGACGCCGGCCGAGGCACGTTGGCTGCGTCACTACGGCGACGTCGTCGGCATGTCGACCGCGGCCGAGGTGAACGCGGCGATCCGCCATGGGCTGCCCGTCCGCGTGCTCTCGCTCGTGGCCAACGCGTCGGGCGAGGCGCTCGGCCATGCGGAGGTCCTGGCCGCCGGTGCCCTCCTCTCCGCGGGTCTCGGGGGCGGCCTGGGCGTGCTGGCGGCCGCCTTTGCGGCGGGGCTCGACGCGACGCCGGCCGGTTAGCGCCGGCAGTGGAGGAAGCGGCGTGAGCATCGACGTGGTGAACGACATCATCGCCCGCAAGCGCGACGGCGGGCGGCTGGACGAGGCGAGGCTGCGCGCCTTCGTCGCGGGCGTCGTCGACGGCTCGATCCCCGCCTACCAGGCGAGCGCGCTGCTCATGGCGATCGTCCTGCGCGGGTTCTCGCCCGACGAGACGCTCGGCCTCGCGCGGGCCATGGTCGAGAGCGGCAAGGTGCTCGATCTCTCGGTACTGGGCCGCCCGGTCCTCGACAAACACTCGAGCGGCGGGGTGGGCGACAAGGTGACCCTGGTGCTGGCGCCTCTCGTGGCGTCCTGCGGGGCGCTGTTCGGCAAGATGTCGGGTCGCGGACTGGGTCACACGGGCGGCACCCTCGACAAGCTCGAATCGATCCCCGGGTTTCGCGTGCAGCTCTCGCAGGGCGACTTTTTGCGGCAGCTCGAACGCATCGGCGTCGCCGTCGTCTCCCAGAGCGAGCGCCTCGTGCCGGCCGATCGCATCCTCTACGCGCTGCGCGACGTCACCGCGACGGTCGACAGCGAGGGACTGATCGCCGCCAGTATCATGGCCAAGAAGATCGCCAGCGGCACCTCGGCGGTGGTCCTCGACCTGACCGTCGGCTCGGGCGCTTTCACGAAGACCGTCGAGCAGGCGGCCTCGCTGGGCGCCCTCTGCCGGCTGATCGGCGAAAGCTACGGGCGTAAGGTCACCTGCCTCTACACGTCGATGGCCGCGCCGCTGGGTCGCAGCGTCGGCAACCGGCTCGAAGTCGAGGAGGCCTGGGAGGTGCTGTGCGGGGGCGGGCCAGACGACGTGCGCGAGGTCGTCCTCGCCCTGGCCGCCGCGCTGCTCGCACTCTCCGATCTCGGGGTCGACGAGGGCGAAGGGCGAGCGCGCGCGGAGCGCGCGCTCGCTTCCGGCCAGGCGGCCGAGTGGTTCGAGCGCTGGGTGGCCGTGCAGGGCGGGCGCTTCAAGCCCGGCGAGTTCCACCGCCTGGCCTGCGATCACGTCACCGCCGCGCGCGACGGCTGGGTGGGCTCCGTCGATGCCCGTGCCATCGGCCGCGCGGCTCAGCTTTCGGGGGCGGGTCGCAGCCGGGTCGACGACGAGGTGGACCCGGCGGCCGGCGTCGTGGTCGGCGCCAAGCCCGGCGAGGCGGTGAGCGCGGGGGAGAGGCTGGCCAGCGTCTACGCGCGCAGCAGGGACGTGCGCGCCGCCGCCGCGGGGCTCCTGCGCGACGCCTTCGTGATCGTCGATGGGCCACCCGAGCCGGCCCCCGTGGTGCTCGGTCGCGACTAGCTCGGGGGTGCGGCGATCAGGGCGACGACAGTCCGGAGGGCGAGCTGATGCGCGTCGTCGGCGGCGCCTGGCGCGGCCGGCGCCTGACGGCGCCGGCCGGCCGCGCCACGAGACCCACGTCCGACCTCGTGCGCGAGGCGATCTTCGACGTGCTCGTCTCCCTGCTGGCGAGCGCTCCACCACCCGCCGGCGCGTCGCCGGCCGACGCCGGCGCGGGTCCGCTCTCGGGCATGGCCGTCCTCGATCTGTTCGCCGGCAGCGGCGCCCTCGGCATCGAGGCGTTGTCGCGCGGCGCCGCTTCGTGCACGTTCGTCGAGCGCGCTCCGGCGGCCCTTCGGGTGCTGCGGCAGAACCTCGCCCACGTGAGCGCCTCCGCCGGCGCCGTGCGCGTGAGCGCCGCCGACTACCGGCGGGCGCTCAAGGCTGACGCTGCCGGCGCGAGACTGTATAATCTCGTCCTCGTAGACGCGCCCTACGCGCTGTACCCGGCAGTCGAGCCCGAACTCTCGGTCCGAATGCCGGGTGTGCTTTGTCCGGGTGCGGTGGTCGTGGTCGAAACGGCCAAGGGTCAGGCCGTGAGCCTGGCGCTCGTCGAACGGAGCGTCAAGTTCTACGGCGACACACGGGTCACATTCCTGCAAGCGAGGTCGTGAGCGTGCCGAGCAACGTCACCGCCATCTGTCCGGGGACCTTCGATCCGGTCACGGTGGGTCACCTCGACATCATCACACGCGGCGCGCACACGTTCCGGCGGGTGGTGGTCGGGCTCATCGAGTACCCGACCCGCAAGCAGACCATGTTCACCTCGGCCGAGCGGGCCGCCTTCCTGCGCGAGGCCCTCGCCGACTACCCCAACGTCTACGTCGACCGCTTCAACGAGCTCGTCGTCGAGTTCGCCCGGCGGTGGGAGGCCAATGTCATCCTCAAGGGGCTGCGCGCCATCTCCGACTTCGAGTACGAGTTCGCCATGGCCCAGCTCAATAGGAAGCTGGCCCCCGATATCGAAACTGTCTTCATGATGGCTTCGCCCGAGCACAGCTTCCTGAGCTCGAGCGGCGTGAAGGAGATCGCCACGTTCGGCGGGTCGGTCGACGACCTGGTGCCACCGCCGGTGGCCCGACGGTTCGCCGAGCTGTTCCCGCGAAAGGCGTAAGCGCCTTGAAGGAGAGGTAGGCCCGCATGGATGTGCTGGTTCTGATCGACAAGTTGGACGACCTCATTCACAACGCGCGCTCTGTTCCCCTGACCGACAGCGTGATGATCGATCGTGAGGAGATCTACGACCTGCTCGACCAGATGCGCTCCACGATCCCCGAAGAGGTCAAGCAGGCGCGCTGGATCGTCAAGGAACGTCAGGAGATGCTGGCCGAGGCCAAACAGGAGTCCGAGCGCATCGTCTCCGAGGCAAAAGAGAAGGCCGAGCAGATGGCCGCGCAGGAGGAGATCGTGCGGGTCGCCGAACGTCAGGCGCACGAGATCGTCGAAGACGCCCGCGAGCGCGAGCGCGAGATCCGCCTGGGCGCCGAAGACTACGCCGACGAAGTGCTGGGCAACCTCGAGGTGAACCTCGACAAGTTCCTGGCGGCCGTGCGCCGTGGGCGCGAGCGTCTGCAGACGCCGGCCATCGGCCCCGAGTCGCAGGACTAAGGTGTGACGGCCGGCGGGGCGCTGGCGGAGAGCCTGCGGACATGCGCCGTTTCAATCTGCGGTCGCTCGCGTTCGGAGAGCAAAGCGAAGCCGCGCGCCGCCTGTTCTGCGACGTCGCGCCGTTCTCGCTCTCCGGCCTCGAGTACGACGTCAGCGGCGGCGGCCTCGAACTCGAGCTGCGCGTCTCGCGGGTCGGCCGGCGCCTGACGCTGCGCGGCGACGGCGTGGCGGTGTTGGGGGGTCCCTGCCAGCGGTGTCTCGGCGAAGCCGCGCTCGAGGTGCCCGTCGCCTGCGTCGAGTACGTGACCGACGGTGAGTCGGTCGTCGCCGACGACGAACCCGTATGTACGCGGCTACCTTCTCGACCTCGAACGCTGGGTGCGCGACACCATAGCCGAAGCCCTGCCGCCGCAGATCCTGTGTCGCGACGACTGCCGCGGGTTGTGCCCGGTGTGCGGCGCCGACTTAAACGAAGCGGGCGCCGGGCACGGCCACTGAAGGTCGCGGCCGGCGATTTGCCGGGCGCGCCGTTTGGACAGAAGCGCGCGGCAACGGTAAAGTAGAGCGTCCGCGAATCGAGAAGTGAGACACGATGCCAGTTCCTAAGAGAAAGACCTCGTCGAGCAAGCGCGACTCGCGCCGGGCTCAGCACAAGCTCAGCGTCGAGACGGCGAGCTTCTGCCCGCAGTGCAAGAGCCCCAAGCTGCCCCACCGCGCCTGCCCCAAGTGCGGCACCTACAAGGGCCGCGAAGTCATCGCCCTCGACGTCGAGAAGAAGAAGAAGTAGGGCCCGCGCGGCCCGAACCCGCCCTGTCGCCGTCCTCGAGCCGGGGGTTGTCGAGATGAGATCGCTGTACATCGCCTCGACCGAGGGGAGCGGAGGCAAGACCACCCTCTCGGTCGGCTTGTGCCTGGCTTTGCGCGCCCGCGGTCTCGACGCGGGCTACTTCAAGCCCGTCGGCATCATGCCGCAGGGCCCGTCGGGCGAGCTCGTCGACGACGACGCCCGCTTCGTGGCCGACGTCCTCGGTCTCGACACGCCGCTCTCCGACATCTGCCCGGTCGTTCTCGACGAGGGCGCGCTGCACGAGGTTCTGGCGGGCTCCGACGCCGATACCCTGGCGAGGGTGGCGAGCGCCTTCGAGCGCGTGCGCGAGGGCCGCGACGTCGTCGTCTGCGAGGGTCTCGGCGAGATCTGGCAGGGCCGGTTCCTCAAGGCCAGCGGCGCCGACGTGGTGGCCCGGCTCGACCTGGGAGCGGTCATCGTGGCCCGGTTCGCCGGCGCTCGCCTGCTCGACGACATCTGCTACGTCAAGGACGGCCTCAGGCAGCGGCTGCTGGGGGCGGTCTTCAACATGGTGCCCGAGTCGCGCCTGGCTCTCGTGCGCGGCGAGTACACCCGCTTCCTGGCCGAGCAGGACATCACCACCTACGGTGTGCTGCCGGCCAGCCAGCGGCTCGCCGCGGTGACCGTGACCGAGATCGCCGCCGCGCTCGGCGCGACCTACCTCTGCGGCGAGGAGCACAGCGATGCCCTGGCCGAGACCTACGTGATCGGGGCGATGAGCCCCGAGCACGCCATGCCCTACTTCCGCAGCGCCGCCAACAAGGTCGTCGTGGTCGGCGGAGACCGGGCCGAGATCATCCTGGCGGCGCTCGACACGCCCACCGCCGCCGTCGTTCTGACCGGCAGCTACATCCCCAGCCCGGCCGTGCTGGCCCGCGCCGAGGAGCTCGGTGTCCCCGTCGTCTCGGTGGCCACCGACACGGTCACCGCGATCGACGGCATCCGGCGCCTGTTCGGGCGCCTCGGTGTGCACGACAAGCGCAAGATCGAGCTCATCGTCGACGAGATCTCGGCCAACATCGACCTCGACCGTCTCGTCTCCGATCTCAGCCGGTAGCGCGCTCTTGGCCAAGGTCCTCACCCCTCACGACATCCACGCGGCGTTGACCGCCCAGAAGCCCGGCGTCGTGGTGCGCGTGGCGGTCGACGCCCTGGGCGGCGACAACGCGCCCGAGGCCGTCGTCGAAGGCGCCCTCGAGGCGGCCGGCGATCTGCTGCACGTCCTGCTCGTCGGCCCCGAAGACACGCTGCGCGGACTCCTGCCGGCGGCCGGCCACCCGCACGTCGAGATCGTGCCGGCCGCCGACAGCATCGGCTCGGGCGACGAGCCGGTCGAAGCCGTGCGTGGCCGGCCGCAGTCGTCGCTCGTGGTCGCCGCCCGTCTCGTGGCCGACGGTCGCGCCGACGCCTTCGTGTCGATGGGCAACACCGGTGCGGCCCTGGCGGCCGGCCTGCTGCACGTCCACCGCATCAGGGGCGTCCTGCGGCCGGCGCTGTGCACCCTCCTGCCGGCCGTGCCCCTGCCCGTGGTCTTCCTCGACGCCGGCGCCAACGCCGAGGTGCGGCCCGAAGCGCTGCGCCAGTTCGCCGTTCTGGGTCAGGTCTTCGCCCAGGAGATGCTGGGCATCGAGCGGCCCAGCGTCGGCCTCCTGTCGATCGGCGAGGAGCCGACCAAGGGCACCCAGCTCGTGATCGAGGCCCACAAGCTCATGGCGGCCGACCCGCAGATCAACTTCTTCGGCAACGTCGAAGGGCGCGACCTCACTCGCCACACGGTCGACGTCGTCGTCGCCGACGGCTTCACCGGCAACGTCGCCCTCAAGGTGTTCGAAGGCACCGCCCGCACGATCGTCGGCGAGATCCGCAACGCGGTCCTCGGCTCGCTGCGCGCCAAGATCGGCGCCGCCGTCATGTCGCGCGACCTCAAGCGCATCGGCGAGGCGCTCGACCCCGAGCAGTACGGCGGCGCCTACCTGCTGGGCCTGCGGCGGCCCATGATCGTGGGGCACGGCAGCTCTCACGCGGGGGGCGTCGCCAACGGCATCCGCACGGCCTCGCGAGGCGTGACGAGCGAGCTGCTGCCGACGATCGCCCGGCGTCTGGGCGCCGACGCCGAGCAGCCCACGACGGCCGGATGACGCACCCGGGCGGCGTCGGCGGTCGTGTTGCACCGCCTTGGGGTTCTGGTAGAGTAGCCGCAAATCTTCAGCCGGAGGTCGATGCATGACGAGGGAAGAAGTCTTCGAGCAGGTCAAGTCGATCCTCGTCGAGACGCTCAGCGTCGACGAAGAAAAGGTCACGCCTGAGGCGCGCTTCCAGGAGGATCTCGAGACCGATTCGCTCGACCTCGTGGAGCTTGTCATGACGATGGAAGACAAGTTCGGCATCAAGATCTCAGACGAAGAAGCCGCCGGCATCAAGACGGTCGGCGACGCCGTCGACTTCGTCATGGGGCGGCTGAGCTAGTTTTCGCGGCCGGCCGCCGGCCGGTCACGCCGCAGAAGCGGGGGCTGTCTCCTGCGCGATCCTGTCGGGAGTCGGCCCTCTTCCTTAGGGAGAACAGACACATGGTATGGCGTCTGCTGGCTCTGGCGGAGCAGCTCGACGACGGGCTGTTGCGCCAGGTCTTCACGCACTCGTCATGGGTGGCGGAGCGTGGCCGCTCGTACGAGCGCCTCGAGTTCCTCGGCGACAGCGTCCTCAGTCTCGCCGTGACGACCGAGCTCTACCGGCGCTTTCCCGAGCACTCCGAAGGCAGTCTCGCGCGCCTGCGGGCCTACGTCGTGAGCCGCGCCACCTGCGCGAAGGTCGCCACGAGGCTGGGCCTGCCGGTCTTCGTGCGGCGCTTCGGGGCTGGCCACGATGCGACCGAGCTCGATCAGCTCGTCGGCAACGAGAACATCCTCGCCGACATGACCGAATCGCTCATCGGAGCCATCTACCTCACGTACGGCCTCGACGTCGTGCGTCCCGCCGTCATCGAAGCGTTCACCGAACACATCTCGTTCGCCGAAGGCAGCTACGTCGACTTCAAGACCGAGCTGCAGGAGCAGCTCGCCAAGACGGGCCGCGCCGTGTCGTACCGTCTCGTCGAGACGATCGGTCCGCCGCATGCGCGCGAGTTCGTCCTCGAAGCGGTGGTCGACGGCCTCGCGATCGGACGCGGCGTGGGAGCCAGCAAGAAGCGCGCCGAGCAGGACGCCGCGGCCGAAGCGCTGCGCGAGCTGCGCAGCACGGCCCGGCCAAAGCGCCGGCGCGTGCGCCTGCGGGGCCGGCGCAGGAACGGCGCCGAAGACGGGACGGCCGGGTCCCTGGCCGGCGGCGCCGGGCCGGAGGCGCCGGCGGGCCGACTCGCGGTCGGTCCGTCCAACGACGCGCCATCCGCTGATCGTCTGCTCACGGCCGGCGTCGCGGGCGACGATCCGCCCGAGACTCCGCCGGCCGACGAGCGCCTCTACGAGGCCGTCGACGGCGGCGACACCGGCGGCGCGGCGGGCGGCGAGGCGCGCGAAGGACCTCGTCCCGACGGTCCCTCGTCGAACGGCGGGGTGTAACCGAGGGTGTACCTGCGCTCGCTGCGCATGAAGGGCTTCAAGTCGTTCTCGCGGCAGACCGAGCTGGTCTTCGAACCCGGCGTCGCCGTCGTGATCGGGCCGAACGGCAGCGGCAAGAGCAACATCGCCGACGCCGTCATGTGGGTGCTCGGCGAGCAGAGCCCCACGAGCATCCGCGGCACGTCCATGCAGGACGTGATCTTCGCCGGCAGCGACGGCCGGCGCGCCGCCGCGGCCGCCGAGGTCGAGCTCACCTTCGACAACTCCGACGGGGCCCTTTCGGTGCCCACGCCCGAGGTGAGCATCGGCCGGCGGGTCGTGCGCGGCGGCGAGACGACCTACACCATCAACCGGGCGGCCTGCCGCCTGGCCGACGTGGTCGAGCTCACCGCCGAGCTAGGTCTCGGGCGCGAGATGCACTCCATCATCGGCCAGGGGAAGGTCGAGACGCTCCTCGCGGCCAAGCCGTACGAGCGCCGCGCGCTCGTCGAAGAGGCCGCCGGCCTCGGCCGCTACAAACGGCGTCGCGAGCGCTCCGAGATCAAGTTGCGAGAGGTCCGACGCAACCTCGAACGGGCCCACGACCTCGAGCGCGAGGCGGGCCTGCAACTCACGCCCTTGCGCCGCCAGGCGAACGCCGCCGAGACGCTGCGCGGCATCGAGCGCGAGATGGCCGAGACCCGCGGCCGGCTACTGGCCGGCGAGCTCGAGGCCCTCGACGAGCGCCTCGCCGAGGAGCGCGCGACACTCGCCGACGTGGCGGCTCGCCGCGCGGCGATCGATCGAACGCCTGGCGCGCGCCGAACAGGCGCGCCTGACCGAGGAGGAGTCGTTCGCGCGTGACGCGGCTGAACGCGAGCGTCGCGCCGGACGGGCCCTGAGGGCGCGCTACCTGGGCGACCGCCTCGCCGGTTGTCACAGACTGATCGAGCAGCGCGGCGCCCTCCTGGACGAGGTGCGCCGCGCGGCCGAATCCGAGCGCGAGAGCCTCGCTGCCGAGCTTGAGAACGGCGTCACACCGAGCGCGTCTGCCGCCGGCGCCGGTCTCGAGGTGTGCGAAGCGGCGCTGGCGGCCGCCGAGGCGGCGCAGACCGAAGCGGCCGCGCGACTTTCGGCGGCGCGCGGCGAGCTTGCTGACTGGCGCGCCGCGCGCGGACGTCTCGAGATCGAGCTCGAGACGATCACCGCCCGGAGCGGGCGCGGGGGAGAGCGGCGCGCGGTGGTCCAGGCCGACCGCGAGCGTCTGGTCGCCGACCTCGCGGCCACCGACGCGGCCGGCGCCGCGCTCCTCGCCGACGAGCGGGCCGCCCAGACGGCGCTCGCTGAGGCAGCGGCCCTGATGGCCGCCGCCGAGACGTCCGCCGAGGCGGCGGCGGCCGCGGCGGCGGCGGCGGCCACGTCGCTCGCCGAGGCGACGTCGACCTGGCGGCGGATCGCCGCCGAGCGCGAGGGGGTCGAGGCCGACCTCGAGCACGCCGGCGCGTCGCTTGCCGAACTGCGCGAGGTCGATGCCGATGTCCTCGCCGTGGCCGATCGGTATCACGGCGTGGTCGAGCTGTCCGCGGCGGTCAGCTGCGAGCGCGGCTACGAGCTGGCGCTCGGTGCGGCGCTCGCCCAGCACCCCGGCGCGCTCGCCGTCGAGGGCGGGCAGGACCAGTGGTCGTTGCTGGAGGCGCTGCGCTCGGCGGGCGTGCGTCTGGTGCGGCTGCTCGCGCCGGTGCGCCGCCACGGCGACGCCGCGGCGGGCGCCTTTCCGGGGGCGCTGCCGCTCATCGACAAGATCACGGTCGACGCCGGCGAGCATCTCGAGCGGGTCCTCGCCGAGGTGGTCGTGGTCGACGACCTGACGGCCGTGCCCGACTCCTTCCAGGGCCTCGCGGTCATGCGCGACGGTTCCTACTACAGGCCGTCGACCGGGCAGCTCGGCCTGGCGGCGGGCGTGCCGGCGGCGCTCGTCATCGAACGGCGGGCGCGCGTCGAGGGGCTCGTCGAGCGCCGCGACGCGCTCAAGGCGACCGAGGCTCGCGAGACGGCGGCGGCGGCGCGGGCGCGGGCGAGCGCTGAGGCGCTCGACGGCGCCCGCGCCGCCGCCGCCAGCGCGCTCGAGAATGCCGCGGCGGCTTGCGAGCAGAGCCCGGCGCCGCGAGACGGCGGTCGCGGCCGAGCATCGGGCTGCGGACGAGCGCTCGGGCCGTCTGGCCGAGGCGCTCGCCACCGCCACGGCCGAGGCCGAGACTCTCGACGGCGAGCTCGACGCGCTCGCCGAACGCGCCGAGGCGCTCGCCGGCGACGTGGCCGCTGCGCGCGAGGCGGTGGCCGAATGCGAACAGGTGAGCGCCACGGCCGAGGCCGTCCATCTCGACGCTCTCGGGCTGCTCACGCGGGCGCGCATCGAGCTCGATGAACGGCGCGCGCGCGAGCAGCGCGCAGCCGATGAGCGGAGCCGCGCCGAGCGCCGGGCCGACGGCGCGCGCGCCCGCCTGCGGGAGCTCGACGCCAGGCTCGAGGGCGTCCCCGGGGCGGCGGCGGCCTGTGCCGACGTCGCCGCCGCGCTCGCGGCGCTGCAGGCCGGGGTCGAGCCGCTCATCGCGCGGCTCGGCGACGAAGCCCGCGAGGCCGAAGGGCGCGTCCGCGACAGGGTGGCCGCCCGGCGTCTGGCCGAAGAAGAGGTGGCTCTGCGCCGCGAGATCGACGAGCTGGGTGAAGGGCGGGGAGCGGCTCAGGTGGCCGTCGCCCGTCTCGAGGAGCGCCGTCTCGAGGTCGCGACGCGCTTCGAAGAGGTATCGACGGCGCTCGAGATCAGCAGCTTCGAGGGGCCGCGGAGCGACGACGAGGCAGCGGTGCTGCGGGATCGTCTCGAGCGCCTCGAACGGCGCCGCGACGGCGTCGGTCCGGTCAACCCCCTGGCCGAGGCCGAATGCGCCCGCCTGTCGGAGCACGTCGAGTTCCTGCGCGAGCAGCGCCGCGACCTCGAGCGCTCGCTCGACGAGACCGAGTCGCTCATCGCCGAGCTCACCCTGCGCATCGAGGCCGACTTCGACGAGACCTTCGCGGTCGTGCAGGGCCACTTCGCCCACATGGTGGGCATCCTGTTCCCCGGGGGCGACGGTCGCCTCGCGGCGGTGCCGGGCGAGGGCGACGAGCCTTCGGGGATCGCGATCGAGGTCAAGCCGGCGCGCAAGCTCGGCCGCAAGCTGGCCCTGCTGTCGGGCGGCGAGCGCTCGCTCGTGTCGCTTGCCTTCCTGCTCGCGCTGCTGCTCTCGAAGACCTGCCCCTTCTACATCCTGGACGAAGTCGAAGCGGCGCTCGACGACTTGAACATCGGCCTGTTCGTCTCGCTCGTGCGCGAGTACCGGGAACGAACCCAGTTCCTGATCATCACCCATCAGAAGCGCACGATGGAGGCGGCCGACCTGCTCTACGGGGTGACCATGGGGGCGGACGGCACGTCGCAGGTCGTAAGCGCCCGTATGGCCGAGGAAGAGATCGACCACGAGGCGGGAGTGACCTGAGGTGGACTGGCACGAGACGTTCAAGGGATTGTCGGACCAGCTTGCCGGCGGCCGCGGTCGCCCACGAAGAGGAGGAGCGGCGCGGTCTGTTCGGGCGGCTGCGCGACAATCTCGGCAAGGCCGGCGGGGCGTTGCGCGAGCACTTTCGCACGATCCTGTTCGACGGTATCACCGACGAGCTATGGGAGCAGATCGAGGAGGCTCTGATCTTCGCCGACGTCGGCGTCGAGGCGACCGTCAGGATCGTCGAGCAGCTCGAAGCCGATGCCGCCGAGCAGCGCCTGACGACCCGTGACGAGCTGCTCGGCCGCCTCGCGGCGATCGTCGCCGGCCTGCTTTCGCCCGCCGAGCCCACCGATCGTCTGATCGACGTGTCGGAGCAGCCCGCGGTGATCCTCGTGGTCGGTGTCAACGGCACCGGCAAGACGACCACGATAGGCAAGCTCGCGTTTCGTCTTGCCGAGCTCGGCAAGACGCCGCTCATGGTGGCCGCCGACACGTTCCGGGCGGCCGCCGTCGAGCAGCTCTCCGAGTGGGCCTCGCGGGTCGGTTGCGAGATCGTCCGGCAGGCGGCCGGCAGCGATCCCGCGGCGGTGGTCTACGACGGCATCGCCGCCGCCCGTTCGCGCGGCGCCGGTGTCGTGATCGTCGACACCGCGGGACGGCTGCACACCCAGGTGAACCTCATGAACGAGCTCGCGAAGGTGCGCCGCGTGATCGCCAAGCAGATCCCCGGCGGGCCGCACGAGACCCTGCTCGTGATCGACGCGACGACCGGGCAGAACGGCCTGCGCCAGGCACAGGTGTTCGCCGAGGCCGTCGAGGTGACCGGCGTCGTGCTCACCAAGCTCGACGGCAGCGCCAAGGGCGGCATCGTGATCGCCATCCGCGAGGAGCTCGGCATCCCCATCAAGCTGATCGGCGTGGGGGAGAGACTCGAAGACCTCCGGCCCTTCGATCCCGACGAGTTCGCCCGGGCGCTGTTCCTAGACGAGGCGCCGGCGGGTTCGTGAGCCTGCGTCTCGAGACACCTCGCCTCGTCGTCCGCGACTACACCGCCGCCGATCTCGACGACGTCGCCGAGGTCCTCGCCGACCCCGAGGTCTTCTGGTGGGTCAAGGAGCCCTTCACCCGCGAGCGGGCCCGGATCTGGCTGTCGGAGGAGATGGGCTTCGTCGCCCGCGACGGCAGCGGCCGGCGCGCCATCGTGGTCAGGCGGAGCCTGAAGGTCATCGGCGGCGCCGGTCTCGTGTGGCGCGACCTCGACACCGGCCGCGAGATCGAGCTCGGCTACCACCTGCACCGCGCCTACTGGGGCCAGGGCTACGCGACCGAAGCCGGCGCGGCCTGCCTCGAGCACGCCCGCGACCTCGGACTGCGGCGCGTGGTCAGTCTCATCTACGTCGACAATCCGCGTTCCGAGGCGGTCGCCCGGCGGCTGGGCATGGCGCCGGAGCGGGAGCTCCTCTGGGCCGACCTGCCGCATCGTCTGTGGGCGACCGAGCTCGGGGCCAGGCCGCCGGGTCGCTGAAGCCGGGCTTTTCGCGCTCACGCCGGGGGCGGTAGAATCCAGTGCCCCTGGGTACCGTCCCACTGTCCGCAAGCGAAAGAGGCGTCAGAAGCATGTTCGATTCCCTCTCGGAGCGCCTGCAGGGCGTCTTCGGCGAGCTGCGTGGTCACGGCAAGCTGAGCGAGGCCGACGTCGACAAGGCCATGCGCGAGATCCGCCTGGCCCTGCTCGAGGCCGACGTCAACTTCAAGGTCGTCCGCGAGTTCGTCAGCCACGTGAAAGAACGCGCCCTGGGCGCCGAGGTCATGGAGAGCCTCACGCCGGCCCAGCAGGTCGTGAAGATCGTCGACGAGGAGCTCGTCGCGCTCATGGGTGCGGGCGACTCGCGCCTCGCCTTCAGCGGCCGGCCGCCGACCGTCGTCCTGATGGCCGGCCTGCAGGGCTCGGGCAAGACCACCGCCTGCGCCAAGCTGGCCCAGCTCCTCAAGAACGACGGCAAACGCCCGGTGCTGGTCGCCGCCGACGTCTACCGTCCGGCCGCCATCGACCAGCTCGTCATGCTGGCCGAGCGCGTCGGCGTGCCGGTCTACGCGCCCGGCGCCGACGTCGACCCCGTCGACATCGCCCGCGACGGCGTCGCCTTCGCCCGCGAGAAGGGCGACGTGGCCATCATCGACACCGCCGGCCGGCTGCACGTCGACGACGAGCTCATGGAGGAGCTCGTGCGCATCCGCAAAGAGGTCAGGCCGCACAACATCCTGCTCGTGATCGACGCCATGACCGGCCAGGACGCGGTGAACGCCGCCGAGCAGTTCAACGCAGCGTGTCGACATCGACGGCGTGGTGCTGACCAAGCTCGACGGCGACGCCCGCGGCGGCGCCGCTCTGTCGGTGCGCGCCGTCACCGGCAAGCCCATCAAGTTCGCCGAGCACCGGCGAGAAGCTCGACGACTTCGACTCGTTTCACCCCGACCGCATGGCCTCGCGCATCCTCGGCATGGGCGATGTCCTGACCCTGATCGAAAAGGCTCAGACCGACATCTCGAAAAAGAGGCGGCCCGCATGGAGGAGCGCCTGCGACGGGCCGACTTCACCTTCGAGGACTTCCTCGAGCAGCTCAAGCAGGTGCGCAAGATGGGGTCGCTGTCGAGCATCATCGGGCTGCTGCCGGGCGTGCCCGGCATGAAGGAGCTGAAGAACGCCCAGATCGACGAGCGCCAGATGGACCGCATCGAGGCGATCGTCTTCTCGATGACTCCCGAGGAGCGCCGCCGCCCCGACCTGATCGACGGCAGCCGCCGCCAGCGCATCGCCCGCGGCAGCGGCACGCAGGTCGCCGACGTCAATCGCCTGCTCAAGCAGTTCCGTGAGATGAAGAAGATGCTCAAGCAGATGGCGGGCCCCAAAGGCGGCCTGCTGGGCAAGCTGCCGGGGTTCGGGGGGCCGTGACCGGCGCCGCCGGCGACTGCCGGAGCACGCCGGCGCGCCGGCGGGCCGCTCCCGCCCGCTGTGATATCATGTGTGTCCATTCGGGGCGCTAGGAGCGCCTCATGTTCGTCTGTGGGAAGAGGTGATGAGTTGGCCGTCCGCATGAGGCTGAGCAGGGTCGGGAGCGCCAAGAACCCTATCTATCGCATCGTGGTGGCCGACGCCCGGTCGCCGCGCGATGGACGTTCCATCGAGACCATCGGTCAGTACAACCCGCGGCAGACGCCCTCCTTGATCGAGATCGATGCCGACAAGGCCTCCGCCTGGCTGCACAAGGGCGCCCAGCCCTCGCGCACCGTCAAGCGGCTCCTGGCCATCAAGGGCATCGACGCTTAAGGATGGATGCCGTGGACGCGACAGAGGGCGTCGTCCTCAGGGACCTGCTCGAGTATCTGGCCAAGTCGCTGGTCGACAGCCCCGATGAGGTCCACGTCGAGGCCACCGAAACAGAGACGACCGTCGTGCTCGAACTGTCGGTCGCCAAGGACGACGTCGGCAAGGTGATCGGCAAGCAGGGCCGCATCGCCCGGGCGCTGCGCACCATCATCAAGGCGAGCGCCGTGCGCGACGGCAAGCGCGCGATCGTCGAGATCGTCGACTAGGGTCCGTCGTGGCTCTCGGCCTGTGGGCCTGCGGCACGGTGGGCCGGGCGCACGGGCTCGGCGGTGAGTTCTACCTCGATCCGCTGCCGCACGGTCTCGACTACCTGACCGGGGGGGAGTGCTTCTTCCTGGAGCGCCCCGGCGGCGCCGAGCCCGAGGCGGTCGTGCTCTCGCGCGCCGGCGGCGCCGACGCCCGGCCGCTGCTGCGCCTCGAGGGCGTCGGCTCGCGCGACGCCGTCATCGCCCTGCAGGGAGCCGTCATCCTCGCCTCGGGGGCCGGCCTCGACGAGGGCGTCGATCACTATCCGGTCTCGGAGCTGATCGGGGCCCGGGTCGTGACCGGCGCCGTCGAGCTGGGGATCGTCACCGAGGTGCTCATGAACCCCGCTCACGACATCATCCAGGTCGACGCGGCCGACGGCTCGCGGTCGCTCATCCCGTTCGTCGAGGAGCTCGTCGAGGTCGATCGCGAGCGGCGCCTGATCACGGTGCGCGAGGGGCTCCTCTAGGTGCGCCTCGACGTCTTCACCCTGTTTCCCGACGCGTTCGCCTGGTTCGCGCAGCAGGTCCACGTGGCCCGCGCCCGCGAGCTCGGCGTCGAGCTGAACCTCTGGGACTACCGGGCCTACACGCCGCTCCGGCACGGCCAGGTCGACGACGCGCCCTACGGCGGCGGCGCCGGCATGGTGCTGCGCATCGACGTGGTCTGCGCGGCCCTCGAGGCGGTGTTCCGGGCCGACCCCGTTCGCCTGTCCGAGACGCGGCGGGTCGTCGAGCTCTCGCCCCGCGGGCGTCAGCTCGACGACCCGCTCGCGAGCGAGCTCGCCGGCGGCGACCTCTGCGTGCTGTGCGGCCGCTACGAGGGCATCGACGAGCGCGTGGCGCGTCTCGTCACCGACCGCGTCTCCATCGGTCCCTACGTCCTGTCGGGGGGCGAGATAGCGGCCCAGGTGCTGCTCGACGCCGTCGTGCGCAAGATCGACGGCGCGGTCTCGAACCCCGACAGCGTCGCCGGAGACTCGTTCTCGCCCGGTCTGGGCGGCGCTCTCGAGTACCCGCAGTACACTCGCCCGGCCGAGTTTCGCGGGTGGACGGTGCCGGACGTGCTGCTTGTCCGGCGATCACGCCGCCGTGGCGCGCTGGCGGCGTGACAGACTGGGTGGCGGGGAAGGACCAGAGCAGCACTGAGGCGTTCGGCGACTTTGCGTGCGGCCGCCGCATCTGGTAGAGTTCCGCGCGCATTTCTTTCGAAAGAGGCTCCCGTGACGATCATCGAGAACATCGAACGCAAGCAGCTGCGCGACGACATCCCGCAGTTCAAAGCCGGCGACACCGTCAAGGTGCACTTCAAGGTCATCGAAGGCAGTCGGCAGCGCACCCAGGTCTACCAGGGCACCGTCATCAAGCGTCAGGGCGGCGGCGCTCGCGAGACCTTCACCGTGCGCAAGCAGTCCTTCGGCGTCGGCGTCGAGCGGACGTTCCCGCTGCACTCGCCCAAGATCGAGAAGATCGAGCTGACGATGGTGGGCGACGTGCGCAGGGCCAAGCTCTACTACCTGCGCAAGAAGATCGGCAAGCAGGCGCGGGTCCGCGAGAAGCAGCACTAGGTCTTCGGGGCCGTGTCCGCCACTCCGCCGGCCCAGGGTCGGGCGCGCTCGTCGCCGGGCAGGGTGTTCGCTGAGTACGGCGTCATCCTGGTCGCCGCGATCGCCGTCGCCCTTCTGCTCCAGGCGTTCGTCGTCAAGCCGTATCGCATTCCCTCGCCGTCGATGGTGCCGACGCTCGACCCCGACGACCGGGTGCTGGTGGCGCGCTTCTGGTACCACTTCACCTCGCCGGCGCGCGGCGACATCGTCGTGTTCAAGTACCCGCTCGACACCCACGTCGTGTTCATCAAGCGAGTGATCGGGCTGCCCGGCGACACGCTGTCGCTGCGCGACGGGCAGGTCTATGTGAACGGCGTGCGGCAGAACGAGCCCTACGTGGCCAAGGTCGACGGTCGGCCGGCGCCGACCGATCCCGCGCCGACCATCGCGGGCTCGACCATGAGCGAGCCCTGGTCGCTGAACCAGCCCTACACCGTGCCCGCCAACAGCTACTTCATGATGGGCGACAACCGCATCGACAGCGACGACAGCCGCGTGTGGGGGCCGGTGCCGGCCCGCGACCTGATCGGCAGGGCCTTCTTCATCTACTGGCCGCTGACCCGCATCGGCTTGCCCTGACGGCCGCCGGCGCCTAGAGTGCCGCCATGAACCCGCGCTTCGCGCACGACCTGCAGCGCGGCGGTGGCGGCACGGTGGCGGGCGCCGACGAGGCCGGGCGCGGCTGTCTGGCGGGCCCTCTCGTGGCGGCCGCCGTCGCCTTCGACTACTCCGCCTGGACCGACGCCGACTTCGCCGCGCTCGAGGCTCTGAACGACTCCAAGAAACTCTCCCGGGCGCGCCGCGACGAGGTCTTCGCCGGGGTCGTGGCCCGGGCCGGGCGCCTGGCCGTGGTCTCGTGCTCGCCGGCCTCGATCGACGGCCGCGGGCTCCACCGCTGCAACCTTGTGGCCCTCGACCGCGCCCTGGCGCTGCTCGGACCGGTGGACGGGCCGGTGTTCGTCGACGGCTTCCCCTTGCGGGCGAGCGTCGTGCCTCACGAAGCGCTGGTCGGCGGCGACGGCCGCTCCGCGGCCGTCGCCGCCGCCTCGGTCGTCGCCAAGGTCACGCGCGACCGCCTCATGGTCGCGCTGCACGAGCGCTTTCCCGCCTACGGGTTCGACCGCCACGTCGGCTACTCGTGCCCCGATCACCGCCAGGCCATCGCCGAGCATGGGGTCTGCGAGCTGCACCGCCTGTCCTTCGCCAGCGTCGCCTACGAGGAGCTCGGCCTCGAGATGTAGGCGCGCGAGCCCCCCGGCCGCGGGGGCGCCATCGCGCCGGGTCGGTCAGCCACTCGCCGCGGTAGACGTACGGCGATCGTCACCGGCTCCCCGCCGTCTCGTCCCTTCAGCGATGGCCGCCGTCGCGCTAGCGTCGTCAGGGTCCCCTCCACTCAAGCGCCTCGTTCGACCAGAAGGGAGGCCCTCGTGCCTGCAGATCCGCACGAATTCGGCCGGGCAGCCGAGCGCCTGGCGGTGGTGTACCTGCAGCAGCAGGCGTACCGCATCATCGCCGTCAACCAGCGCGTCGGGCGCGGCGAGATCGACATCATCGCGCGGCGCGCGGGGTGCTCGCCTTCGTCGAGGTCAAGGCGCGCCGCACGCGCACGTGCGGCGCGCCGGAAGACGCCGTCACGCCCCGCAAGCGCCGCCAGATCGCCCGTCTCGCCGCGCTGTGGCTGGGCAGCCACCCCCGGTGGCTCACGGGCGTCTCCGATGTCCGCTTCGACATCATCGCCGTCGACGCTCTCGAGCGACCGCCGCGCATCCGCCATCTGCGGGCGGCGTTCGACGCCGGCGCCTGAGCCGGCGTGCTGGCCCGCGTCCAGACCGAGGCGCTGTCGGGCCTCGACAGCCACCCCGTCGCCGTCGAAGCCGACGTGGTGGCGGCGGCCCCGGCGTTCACCATCGTCGGGCTGCCCGACGCGGCCGTGCAAGAAAGCCGAGAGCGCGTGCGCACGGCTATCGTCAACTCGCACTACGAGTTCCCGTCGCGACGCATCACCGTCAATCTCGCGCCGGCCGACGTGCGCAAAGAGGGGCCCTCGTTCGATCTGCCGATCGCTCTCGCCCTCCTCTGCGCGACCGGCCAGAGCCGCTGCTGCCTCGCCGCCACCGCCGCCATCGGCGAGCTCGGCCTCGACGGCGCGATCCGTCCCGTGGCCGGCGTGCTCGCCGTGGCCCAGAGCGCCCACCGGCGGGGCCTGCAGGCTCTCCTCGTCCCGAGCGCGAACGCCCGCGAAGCGGCGCTCGTCCCCGGGCTCAAGGTGCTGCCGGCCGCCACCCTGCGCGAAGCGGCGGGCCTCATCGAAGGCGCCGGCGGCCCCGTCGTCGAACGGCCCGACCCCGAGACGCTCCTGCGCGGCGAAGTCGTCGGCGACGCCGACCTCGCCGACGTCCTCGGCCAGAACAGGGTCAAACGGGTGCTCGAGGTCGCCGTGGCCGGAGCCCACAACCTGCTCATGGTGGGGCCGCCCGGGTCGGGCAAGACCATGCTGGCGCGCCGCGTGCCCTCGATCATGCCGCCGCTGTCGGTCGCCGAGGCGATCGACGTCACGACTGTCTACAGCGTCGCCGGCCTGCTGCCGCCCGACGTCTCCCTGGTGGTGCGGCGCCCGTTCCGGGCGCCGCACCACACCATCTCGGTCGCCGGCCTCGTGGGCGGCGGCGGCACGCCGCGCCCCGGCGAGGTCAGCCTGGCCCACCTCGGCGTGCTGTTCCTCGACGAGTTTCCCGAGTTTCGCACCTCGGCTCTCGAAGGCCTGCGTCAGCCGCTCGAAGACGGCGAGGTCACGATCTCCCGGGCTCTGACCTCGCTCACCTTTCCGGCGCGCATCATGCTCGTGGCCGCCATGAACCCGTGTCCGTGCGGCTTTCGCGGCGACAAGGGCCGCGAGTGCCGCTGCCCGGCTCACCGCCTCGCCCAGTACGCGCAGCGGCTGAGCGGTCCGCTGCTCGACCGCATCGACCTGTGCGTCGACGTTCCGCGCCTGACTCCCCGCGACCGGCGCGCCCACGCCGCGGGCGAGCCGTCGTCGGTCGTGCGCGGGCGCGTCGCCCGCGCCCGGGCTCGCCAGCGCCTGCGGCTGGCGCCCGCCGGAGTCAGCGCCAACGCCCATCTGCCGGCGCGCGCGCTGCGCGAGCTCTGCGTGCTCGAACCCGATGCCCTCCAGGCCCTCGACCACGCCTACGACGCTCTGCGCCTGAGCGCCCGGGCCTGCGACCGGGTGACCAAGGTCGCCCAGACCATCGCCGACCTCGATGGCTCCGACACCATCCACCAGCGGCACGTGGCCGAAAGCCTGTCGTACCGCGAGCACTCGTGGAACCTCCACTGAACGATCGGCGCCAGGGTCCTGCGGGCATCCCGGCGTCGGACGTCGGAGCGGCGTCGGCGTCGAGCGGCGTCGGCGTCGAGCGGCGTCGCGCGCGAGCGCCGCGGCCGGTGGATGCTGCGGCGCCGAAACGCACCGGCTCTGCCTCTGGCTGGCCGAGCAGGCCGCCTGCGACCGCGGCCTCGTGGGCAGGCTCGTCAAGGCGCACGGCGGCTTTGCGGCGGTGATCGCGCAGCCGCGGTCGGCGCTCGCCGGCGCCCTGCGCGACGCCCCCGTTCCCGACCATGCCGGCGACCCCGCGGCCGGCCAGACGCCCGCAGCACACGAGGCCGTGGTCGCCTGGTGCGACGACGACTACCCGGCGGGACTGCGGGAGCTGTTCGACCCGCCCCCGGCCCTGTATGTGCGGGGCCGCCGGTGGCAGGCGATGCTCCGCGCTCTGCGCGCGCGACCCACGGTGGCGATCGTCGGCGCCCGACGTCCGTCGCCGTACGGTCTGGAGATGGCGTGGCTGCTGGGCTCGGGGCTCGCGCGCGCCGGGGTCAACGTGGTGAGCGGCATGGCTCTGGGTATCGACGCCCAGGCCCACGTGGGGGCGCTCGAGGGGCTCGGTACGCCCGCGGCCGACGACACGGACGACCACGCCCCGGTGGTCCTCGCTGGGGTCCTGGGGGCCGGCGTACGGCTGGCCGTGCCACGCACTAACGAAGAGCTCTTCGGGGCCGTCGAGCGCCGCGGCCTGCTACTCTCCGAATACGGCTGGACGCTGCCGCCGCAGCCCTGGCGGTTCCCGGCCCGCAACCGGCTGATCGCCGCCCTGTCCGACGCCGTCGTCATGGTCGAGGGCCGCGGTACGAGCGGCGCCCTGCACACCGCCGCCTTCGCCCTCGACCTCGGTCGCGACGTGCTGGCCGTGCCCGGCGAGGCCGGGCGGCCGCTGTCGGCGGGGCCTCACAAGCTGCTGCGCGACGGCGCCCACCTGTGCGAGTCGCCCGACGACGTCCTCGCTCTGCTGCCGGCTCGCTCGTGGTCCGACCCCGGGGAGCGAGACGGCCGGTCGGGCGGTCCGGCCTCGCGCGACGTACCCGATGCTGACGAGGATCGTCTGCCGCGAGACGTCGCCTGCGATCCGGGCGGCGTCCGCAGTGAGCCCGAGCGGCGTGTGCTGGCCACGTTGCGGCGCGGCCAGCACACCGCCGACCAGATCGGCCTGTCGCTGGGTCTCTCTGCCGGCGAGGTGTCGGCGGCCCTGAGCATGCTCGAGATCGATGGGCTGCTCGACGTCCAGGCCGGGGGGCGCTACCGTCTGCGACGCGACGCTCGCGGGCGGTCGCCGCGATGATCACGGCGTTCGCCGACGCCGGGCGGCGCGAGCCCGCCGGCAGGATGCGCACCCCGGCGCGGCGAAGTTGCGAGGCGAGCCGGCGGCTGCAACAGAGCGACGCATCCGTCGCCGCCCGCGAAACGACGATCGAAAGCGAGACGACGATCGCAAGTCCGATGCCGACAGAGCCGACAGCAGGCGACGCCGCCGACCTGATCGGGCAGTTCCTGCGCTCCCTCGAGGTGCGCGGCATGTCACCGGCCACGCGGCGCTCCTACGCCTCCGATCTCGCCCAGTTCCAGGAGTGGTCGCAGTCCCGCGTCGCGGTCCTGGGCGAGCTCGATCGCAGCGCCGTGCGGGCCTTCGCCGCCGACCTTGGGCGGCGCGGCTACGCGCCCGCCACGCTGGCCCGCAAGCTGTCGACGGTGCGCTCGTTCTGCCGCTTCCTGACCGAACGCGGCGTGCTCGCCGCCGACCCGGCGCAGTATCTTCCCGGCCCTCGCCGCCGCCGCCGGCTGCCGCACGCCCTGCGACCGGCAGAGGTCGACGCGGTCTGCGACGCGGTGCGGGGCACCGACGCCTTCGCGTTGCGCGACAGGCTCGTGTTCGAGCTACTGTACGGCTGCGGCCTGCGCAGCCAGGAGCTCGTCGACCTGGGCTGCGACGACGTGCACGCCCTGCGGGGTGAGCTGCTGGTACGCGGCAAGGGGGGCAAAATGCGCATGGTGCCGCTCGGCGACGAAGCCGCGGCCGCCCTCGAACGCTACCTGGCGTCCGGGCGCGGCGCCCTCGAGCGGCGGGGCGGCGGCGCCGCCCCGCCGCTCGAGGGCGCCCTCCTGCTCACCCGTAACGGCCGGCCGCTGCACACCTCGGACATCCGGCGCATCGTCGCCAAATACGCCGGCATGGCCGGCCTCACGGCCTCGCCGCACATGTTCCGACACGCCTACGCGACGCACATGCTCGAGCACGGCGCCGACCTGCGCGCGATCCAGGAGCTCCTCGGCCACAGCTCGGTATCCACGACCCAGATCTACACCCACGTGAGCGGCGCCCACCTGAAGGCCGTCCACCGCCGCCATCACCCGCGATCGTGAGCGGGGCCGACCAAACCCGCCGGGTGGCGAAGCTCGGGACGACGACGCCGCATGTGGGCAGACTGGGAGTGGTGGTACCATTGGAGAGTTGTCGCCTCGAGCGACGGTGCGGGCAGTGGTGACGTCGGTGGGTAAGGTCGCGTCAATGGGTCGTCTCGACGAGAGCAAGATCAACGATCTCTGGCGCCGGTTCAAGGACGGCGGCGACCAGCGGGCTCGCGACCGCCTGATCCTGGCCTACGCGCCGCTCGTCAAGTACGTCGCCGGCCGCATGGGCAGCGGTCTGCCGGCCCACATCGAAGAATCCGACCTCATCAGCTACGGCCTCCTCGGCCTGATCGGGGCGCTCGAACGGTTCGACCCGGGGCGCGAGATCAAGTTCGAGACCTACGCGATCTCGCGCATCAAGGGTTCGATCATCGACGAGCTGCGCTCGCTCGACTGGGTGCCGCGCTCGGTGCGCAGCAAGGCTCGCGAGATCGAGCGGGTGTGCGCCCGGCTCGAGAACAGGTTGCAGCGGGCCCCGACCGACGACGAGATCGCGATCGAGCTGGGCGGCACGGTGGCCGAGTTCCATCACGCCCTGTCGCAGATCTCGAACACCTCGCTCGTCGCGCTCGACGAGCTCTGGGCGATCTCCGGCTCCGACGGCGACACGGCCTCGCTCATCGACACGATCGAAGACCCCAAGAGCCCCGATCCTTCGCGGATGCTCGACGTGGCCGAGATGAAGGGTCGCCTGGCGGCCGCGATCGACGCCCTGCCGCCGCGCGAGAAGATCGTCATCGCGCTGTACTACTACGAGAACCTGACCCTGCGCGAGATCGGCGAGGTGCTGGGCGTCACCGAATCGCGCGTCTCGCAGCTGCACACCAAGGCGATCCTGCGTCTCAAGGGCCGGCTGCGCGACGAGATCGAGCCGGCCGTCATCGGCTGACGCGGCGCCGTAGCCGGCCCACCCGACGGCCGCGGCCGACGCCGTCGCGCCCTTCGGCCCGCGCGGCCGCCGCCCGACGGCGTCGAGGCGTGGCCGATTGCCCTTGCGTGGTATCATGTGTGGCTGCTCTTGCGCTCGCCAACCCACGACCCGACGGATCGCCGGGCGCGTGGCGGTGCCCCGACAAGGGGGCGGCAGCCGCCGCTCCCGTCGGCACAGACGAAAACAGACGTAACCGACCCCTCAAGGAGGCAGTCCCGCTGCCCCCCACGCGTCAGCATGAAGGACCTGCTGCAAAGCGGCGTCCACTTCGGCCATCAGACCCGCCGCTGGAACCCCAAGATGCGCAGCTACATCTTCACCGAGCGCGGCGGCATCTACATCATCGACCTGCAAAAGACGACCGTGCTCATCGACGAGGCCTACAGTTTTCTGCGCAACGTGGCCGCGCGCGGCGGCAGCGTGCTCTTCGTGGGCACCAAGAAGCAGTGCCAGGAGGCCATCAAGGAAGAGGCCGAGGCGGCCGGGCAGCCCTACGTCGCGACACGCTGGCTGGGCGGTCTGCTGACCAACTACGCGACGCTCTCGCAAGCGTATCAAGCGCCTTCACGAGCTGCGTCAGCTCGTCGCCGAAGGGCTCGCTCGACGTCCTGCCCACGCGCGATCAGATGAAGCTCCGCGGCGAGCTCGCCAAGCTCGAAACGAACCTCGGCGGTGTGGCCGGGATGGAGAGCCTGCCGAGCGCCGTGTTCGTGGTCGATCCGCGCAAAGAGGCGATCGTCGTCAAAGAGGCGCGCAAGCTGGGGATCCCCCTGGTCGCGCTGGTCGACACGAACTGCGACCCCGACGAGGTCGACTACGTCATCCCGGGCAACGACGACGCCATCCGCTCGTGCGCGGTGATCGTCAAGGCCATGGCCCGCGCGGTCGCCGACGGGCGTGCCCAGGTCACGGCCGCCGAGTTCAAGGCGGCCGAAGAGCGCGCCGCCGCGGCCAAGGTGGCCGCCGAGGCCGAGGCCGCGCTGGCCAACGCCGCCGCCGCTGCCGCCGCCGAAGCCGTCCTCGAGGCCGCGGCGAGCGAAGCGGTCGCCGCCGAAGCCGTCGCCGAGGCCGTGGTCGCCGAGGCCGTCGCCGAAACGGCCGTCGCTGAAGGCAGCGGCTCCTGCGGTCGAAGACGAGACCGTCGCCGAGGCCGTGGTCACCGAGGCCGTCGCCGAAGCGGCCGTCGCCGAAGCCGTCGTCGCCGACGAAGCGGCTGCCGAGACCGTCGCCGAGGCCGTGGTCGCCGAGGCCGTCGCCGAAGAGGGCGCTGCCGAAGCCGTCGCGACCGAGGTCGAAGCCGAAGCCGCCGCCGTCGAGGCCGTCGTGGCCGAGGCTGCCGCGATCTCCGAGTCGCAAGACGCCGCAACGCCGGCCAGGAAGACGCGCAAGCCCGCCGTCCGCAAACAGGCGAAGCCCGACAAGAGCGCGCCGGCGGCAAAGCCCGCCGCCGAAGCCGAGGGCGCGGTCGGCAACAAAGATGAGAGTGAGGCGTAGTGGCTGACATCACCGCTGCCATGGTCAAGGAGCTCCGCGACAAGAGCGGAGCCGGCATGATGGACTGCAAGAAGGCTCTCGCCGCCACCGGCGGCGACCTCGAGAAGGCCGTCGACGAGCTGCGCAAGAAGGGTCTCGCGGCGGCCCAGAAGAAGTCGTCGCGCACGACGAAAGAAGGCGCGATCGACTCCTACATCCACGCTGGCGGCAGGATCGGCGTGCTGGTCGAGGTGGGCGTCGAGACCGACTTCGTGGCGCGCAGCGAGCCCTTCCGCGAGTTCACGCACGATCTGGCCATGCAGGTCGCCGCCTCCAACCCGCTGTGGGTGCGGCGCGAAGAGGTGCCCGACACAGTCATCGAGCGCGAAAAGGCCATCTACCGCGAGCAGGCCAAGGGCAAGCCCGACAACGTCGTCGAGAAGATGCTCGAAGGCAAGCTCAACAAGTTCTTCCAGGAGGTCTGCCTCGTCGAGCAGCCGTTCGTCAAAGACCCCGACCGCACGATCGAACAGCTGCGCACCGATCTGGTGGGCGTGATCGGAGAGAACGTCGAGGTGCGGCGCTTCGTGCGCTTCCAGCTCGGCGAGACGGCCGGAGACTGAGACGTGACCGGGGGTGGGGCGGGCGACGACGGCGGTCCGGGCGAGGGCGTCCCCTTCCGCCGCGTCCTGCTCAAGCTGAGCGGCCAGGCGCTGGCCGGCGACGGTCACTCGATCGATCCGGCGCGCACGCTCGAGATCGCCCATCACGTGCGGCGCGTGCGCGAGCGCGGCGTCGAGCTCGCCATCGTCGTGGGCGGCGGCAACATCTTTCGCGGGGTCGCGGCGGCGGCCAAGGGCTTCGACCGGGCCACGGCCGACTACATCGGCATGATCGCCACCGTGCAGAACGCTCTCGCCCTGCAGGACGCCCTCGAAGACGAGGGCGTCGACACGCGGGTCATGAGCGCGATCGAGATCAAGGCGGTGTGCGAGCCGTACATCAGGCGGCGGGCCCTGCGGCACATCGAGAAAGGCCGCGTGGTCATCTGTGCGGCCGGCATCGGCAACCCGTACTTCTCGACCGACTCGGCGGCGGCCCTGCGGGCGCTCGAGCTGGGGGCGCAGGCGATCCTCATGGCCAAGCGCGAATACGACGGCGTCTACGACGCCGACCCCGAACAGGTGCCGGGGGCGCGGTTCATCGCCGAGATCACCCATCTCGAGGCGATCGAGCGCGGGCTCAAGGTGATGGACACCACCGCGCTGTCGCTGTGCATGGACAACCGGCTGCCGATCCACGTGTTCAAGATGACCGGCGAGAACATCGAACGTGTGCTGGCGGGCGAGCGCGTCGGCACGGTGGTGAGCACCCGAGAGACGGGCAAGCAAGGAGGGCTGTGACGTGGAGAAGGAGTTGCTCGACGACGCGACCGATCGTATGGCCAAGGCCGTCGCGGCCACCCGGACCGAGTTCAACACAGTGCGCAGCGGTCGCGCCTCGACGGCGCTGCTCGACCGCATCCACGTCGACTTCTACGGCGTCTCCACGCCGCTCAAGCAGATGGCCACAGTGGCGGCTCCCGAGCCCCGTCTGATCACCGTCACGCCGTACGACAAGTCGTCTATGAAGGCGGTCGAGAAGGCCATCATGGAATCCGACCTCGGGCTGAACCCGAGCAACGACGGCGCCGTCATCCGACTGCCCATCCCGGCGCTCACCGAGGAGCGCCGGCGCGACCTCGTCAAGCTCATCCACAGGCTGGCCGAAGACGGCCGCGTGGCCGTGCGCAACATCCGCCGCGACGCCATGAAAGACCTCAAGGAGTTCAAGAACGAGGGCCTGATCGGCGAAGACGCCGAGCGGCGCGCCGAGGAACACCTGCAGCACCTCACCGACCAGCGCACCCACGAGATCGACGAGCTGCTCAAACACAAGGAAGCCGAGATCCTCGAGGTCTAGCGTCCGTCCGGAAGGCGAGGCCCTGAACGCCATGGCATCGAACGAGCCCAAGCCGAAACGGTCGGCGCCGTCACTGCTGCGCAGGGCCGGGACGGCGCGACGGCTCTCGCGCGGCGGGCCCTCCGAGCGGGCGGCCGGCGGCCCCCAGTGTCGCTACCTCGCCGTGATCATGGACGGCAACGGCCGCTGGGCCCGGCGCCGCCACCTGCCGGTGGCCGCCGGGCATCGCGCCGGCGCGAAGGCCTTGCGCCGCCTCATCGAGCACGCCCTCGACCGTGACCTCCTCGAAGTCACGGTCTACTCGTTCTCGAGCGAGAACTGGCGCCGGCCGGCCGACGAGGTGGCGGCCCTCATGGCGCTGTTCATCGAGCAGATCGAGTCCGAGGTGCCCGAGGTGCAGAGCCGCGGCGTGCGCGTCAGGTTCCTGGGCCGCAGGGAGGGCGTCGATCCCGACCTGCTGGCCCGCATCGACGCGGCCGAGGCGGCCAATCCCGCCGCGCCGGCCATGACCATGTACATCGCCTTCAACTACGGCGCGCGCGACGAGATCGTCGACGCCGCGCGCTCGCTCGTGGCCGCGGTCGCCCGCGATCTCGCCAGCGGCGCGGTTGGCGCATCCGGCCGGCCGCTCGAGGAGCTCGTCACCGAAGAAGCCTTCCGGGGCCGCCTCTACGCACCCGAGATGCACGATCCCGAGCTGCTCATCCGCACGAGCGGCGAGGAACGCGTCTCGAACTTCCTGCTCTGGCAGCTCGCCTACACCGAACTGTACTTCAGCGCCAAGCTCTGGCCCGACTTCGGCCCCGACGATCTCGACGAGGCCCTCGCCGTCTACGCCACGCGGGCGCGACGGTTCGGCGGCCGATGAGGGCCCGCCACGCACGACGCCCCGCGGCGCGTCGCCAGGCCGATCGCCCGTGCTAGGCACGCGCGTCATCGTCGGCGCCGTGCTCGCGCTGCTCGCCCTCGTCGTCACGATCCACGGCGGCCTGCCGTTCTTCGTCGTGGCCCTGGGCGTGGCGGTGATCGGCGTCAACGAGTTCTACCGGATGATGCGGCCCTATCGGCCCCTGGTCCTGGCCGGGCTTGCCGGGGTCGTGCTCATGGCCGGGGCCGGCTGGACGCGTTCGCCGCAGGCCCTGATGGGGATCCTCGCCCTGTCGCTTCTCGTCTCGTTCGGTCTCGCCGCGGTGCCGGGCCCGCGCCCCGGCGTGAGCGTGCGCATCGCCATCACCATGCTGGGTCTCGTCTACGTCGGGTTCGGCGTCGGCCATCTCGAGCTCATCCGCAGGCTGCCCGAAGGGCAGGGGTACGCCCTGATGGTGGTCTTCGGCGCCTGGGCCGGCGACACCGTCGCCTACTTCACGGGGCGCTACTTCGGCGCGACGCCGATGGCCCCGCGCCTCTCGCCCAAGAAGACCTGGGAGGGCTTCGTGGGCGGCTTCATCGGCACCGTGCTCATGGTGGTCTTCATCGGCTTGTACTACCACCCGATCGGCGAGCTCCACTCGCTGCTGCTCGGCGTGACGATCGGCGTCTTCGCGCCGATCGGCGACCTGTTCGAGTCGCTGCTCAAGCGCGACGTCGAGATCAAGGACGCCGGGCGCTTCTTTCCCGGGCACGGCGGCATGCTCGATCGCTTCGACGGCCTGCTGTTCGCGGCCGTGGCCAGCTACTACCTGATCATCGCGCTTCACTAGAAGGAGGCACCTTGAGCGCCCGCGAACCGATCGGACCGGCGTCCCGGCGCGTCGTCATCCTCGGCGCGACCGGGTCGATCGGCCGTCAGACGATCGAGGTCGCGTCGACGCTGCCGGGACTCACGGTGGTCGGGCTCGTCGCGGGCGCCGGCGGGGCGGCGCTGCTCGAAGTCGCCGCCGCGACCGGCGCCGCCGCGCTCGGCCTGTACGACCCCGCCGCCGCTGCGGCGGTCGCGCGGCGGTCCGGCCGCCACGTCCACGCCGGCGACGAGGGCATCGCCGCGCTCATCGCGGCCGCGGCGCACGACGCCGCCGAGGCCGGCAGCGAGCTCATCGTGCTCAACGGCATCGTCGGCGCCGCCGGGCTACGCGCCAGCCTGGCCGCCCTCGAGGCTGGTGCCACCCTCGCCCTCGCCAACAAGGAGAGCATGGTCGCCGGCGGGCCGTTCGTCCTGGCCGCCGCGCGCGCCGCCGGCGCCCGTATCATCCCCGTCGACAGCGAGCACAGCGCCATCTTCCAGTGCCTCGAGGGCGGCCGGCACGGAGCGGGGAGGATGGGTGTCGAAGGTCGTGAACGCCTCTCGCGCACACCGGCCGCGGTCGCGGCGGCGGCCGCCCGGCGGCCCGACGACGACCCCCTGCTCGCCGCCGAGGAGATCCTGCTGACGGGCTCCGGCGGGCCGTTCCGTGGCCGCGCACGGGCGGAGCTCGCCGCAGTGACGGCGAGCGCCGCCCTCAAGCACCCGAACTGGGTCATGGGTCCCAAGGTGACGATCGACTCGGCCACCCTCATGAACAAGGGCCTCGAGGTCATCGAGGCCCACGAGCTGTTCGGCGTGCCCTACGACGCCGTACGCGTGGTCGTCCATCCCCAGTCGATCGTACACTCACTGGTGCGCTTCTCCGACGGCGCCGTGCTCGCCCATCTGGGCGTGCCCGACATGCGCACGCCGATCGGCTACGCGCTCAGCTGGCCCGGCCGGGCGCCGCTGCCCATGGTGCCGGCCCTCGACCTCCTGGCCGGCGAGCTCACCTTTGCCGAGCCCGACACGGTGACCTTCCGCTGCCTGGCCCTCGCCCGGGCGGCGGGCGAGGCGGCCGCGCGCGCCTGGGCCGGTCGCACGCCGGGCGCTGGGGGCGGCGGCGCCGGCGCCGCCGCCCCCATCGCCCTGAACGCCGCGAACGAGGTCGCGGTGCAGGCCTTCCTCGAGGGTCGCATCGGCTTTCTCGCCATCGCCGAGGTGGTCGAGCGGGTGCTCGAGCGCCGCGGCGATGGTCCGGTGGCGAGCCTCGACGACGTGTTCGGCTGCGACGCCGAAGCCCGCCGCGCGGCCGGCGAGGCGGTCGCGGCGGCCGGGTAGCCCCCGGGGCGGGCGTCGATCCGGCGCCAGCCGGGAACCGTAGGGAGTGAAAGCCCACCTGCCGATAGAGAACGCGGGAGTCCATCAGATCACGAATCGATGAGTGCGATCACGCCACAGAGACCGCTGCCGTCCGGCGAGGCGAGCGAGCGCCGGGGCCCCTCGCCCTGGGGCCTGCTCCTGCTCGTCGCTCTCGTCGCGCTCGTTGCCACGGGGCACTGGGCGCTCGTCGTCGCCGTTCTCGGCCTGGCGCTGCTCATCTTCGTTCACGAGCTCGGCCACTTCCTCGCCGCCAAGGCGTTCCACATGCGCGTCGAGCGCTTCTACATCGGGTTCCCGCCGGCGGTCGTCAAGCGCACGTGGGGGGAGACCGAGTACGGCGTCGGCAGCATCCCTCTCGGCGGCTTCTGCAAGATCAGCGGCATGATGCCCGACGAGGAGCTGCCCGACGAGGTGCGGCCGCGGGCCTACGTCAACAAGCCCGTGTGGCAGCGCAACGTGACCATCGCCGCCGGCCCGTTCATGAACTTCGCGGCGGCGGTCCTCATCATGTTCGTCTTCATCCAGGCGGGCGGCGTCCAGCAGCCGAGTCTGACGGTGGCCCAGGTCGTCAAGAACACCCCCGCCGCGGCCGCGGGTCTGCAGCCGGGTGACCGCCTCGTTTCAGCCAACGGCACAGCGTTCACGACGTGGGACGCGACGACCGCGTTCCTCGAGGCGCGGCCCCATCAGAGGGTGGCGTTGACGTACCGCACGCCGGCGGGAGTGCAGCGCACGGTCGCCGTGACCCTGTCGACGAGACCGGGCGCCGCCACCAAGGGTTTCCTGGGCGTCAGCCCCAAGGGGGTCCCGACCTACCCGGCGCCGTGGCGTGCCGCCGGTTCCGCCGTCGTCCGGACGGCCGACATCGTGACGGCGACCTTCGCCGGGATCTGGCAGCTCGTGAGCGGCAAGATCAATCCGGCCGGTCCCGACGGCGCCGCCGGTCCGGTCGGCATCATCTCCGTGTCGCAGACGGCCGTGCGCCAGAGCTGGTATCCGATCCTGCTGGCCTTCCTGTCGGTCAACCTCGGCATCATCAATCTGCTGCCCTTCCTGCCCTTCGACGGCGGCCACATCTTCTTCAACGTCATGGAGAGCGTGCGCGGCCGGCGAGTGGAGCCGCGCGTGCTCGAACGCGCCATCGCCATCGGCGTCGTGCTGCTGGTGACGCTCTTCATCCTGCTGACCTACAACGACCTCCACCGCATCTTCCACTTCGGGTAACCCCCGCCGCCGGTCCCCTGGCGGAGGGCCGCCCAAGAAGTGCCGTTCGGACCCTCCAGCCCGAGCCTCGATGAGCCGATGATGAGAGGGTTCGCCGCGCCGTCGCCGTATCCAGAGCGGACAACGGTGTAGAGGCAGGGTGCCCGGCTCTCCCAGGGAGAGGGACGCCGCCGACCCGCCGCATGGCGACACCGGTCAGCGACGCATTCTGGAGGACGAACGTGAAGGTCGTGATCCTCGCCGGCGGACTGGGCACGCGCCTGTCCGAAGAGACGCAGGTCAGACCCAAGCCGATGGCCGAGATCGGCGAACGCCCGCTGCTGTGGCACATCATGAAGATCTACGGCCATCACGGGCTGACCGACTTCGTCGTGTGCCTGGGCTACAAGGGCTACGTGGTCAAGGAGTACTTCGCCAACTACTTCCTGCACAGCTCCGACGTGACGTTCGACCTGCGGCAGCGGGGCGTGGAGGTCCACGACGGCGACGTCGAGCCCTGGCGCGTGACCCTGGTCGACACCGGTCCCGACACGCAGACCGGGGGGCGCGTGAAGCGCGTGGCCGGCTACCTCGGCGACGAGACCTTCCTGTTGACCTACGGCGACGGCGTCGCCGACGTCGATATCTCGGCGCTTCTCGCCTTTCACCGCGCTCACGGGCGCCTGGCGACGGTCACCGCGGTGCAGCCTCTCGGGCGGTTCGGCGCGCTCGAGCTCGACGACGAGGAGCGGCGCGTGACGTCGTTCACCGAAAAGCCGGCCGGCGACGGGGCCTGGGTCAACGGCGGCTTCTTCGTGCTCGAGCCCGGCGTGCTCGACTACATCGCGGGCGACGACACCTACTTCGAGCGCGAGCCCCTGGAACGTCTCGCGCGCGACGGCGAACTCATGGCCTATCGCCACCGCGGGTTCTGGCAGCCCATGGACGTGCTGCGCGACAAGAGGCTGCTCGAACAGCTCTGGGACTCCGGTCGGGCGCCGTGGAGAGTCTGGTGAGCGTCGCGCCGGGCGGCGACGGCGGAGCCGACGCCGCGCTCTTCGACTCTGTCTACGCCGGCCGCCGCGTGCTCGTGACCGGCGACACCGGCTTCAAGGGTTCGTGGCTGTGCGCCTGGCTCCTGACCCTGGGGGCGACCGTGGGCGGCTATGCGCTGGCGCCGCCGACCCGGCCCAGCCTCTTCGAGCTCATCGCTCTGGGCGGCGAGGTCGCGCACGTCACGGGTGACGTGCGCGACCTCGCCGCCCTCTCGGCAGCCGTCGCCGACTTCCGGCCCGAGCTGGTGTTCCATCTCGCGGCCCAGCCGCTCGTGCGCCGGTCGTACGCCGACCCGCGGGGCACCTTCGAGACGAACGTCATGGGCGTGGTCAACCTGTTCGAAGCGGTGCGGGCGTGCCCGTCGGTGCGGGTCGTCGTGAACGTCACGAGCGACAAGTGCTACGAGAACCGCGAGACGGCGCGGGCCTACACCGAAGCCGACGCGCTCGGCGGTCACGATCCTTACAGCGCCAGCAAGGGCTGCGCCGAGCTCGTGACCGGAGCCTACCGGCGCAGCTTCTTCGGCGAAGGCGCGGGGGTGTGCGTGGCCAGCGCCCGCGCCGGCAACGTGATCGGGGGCGGCGACTGGGCGGCCGACCGCATCGTGCCCGACTGCATCAGGGCGCTCGTGGCCGGCGACCAAGTGGTCGTGCGCCACCCCGGCGCCGTGCGGCCGTGGCAGCACGTCCTCGAGTCGCTGTCGGGCTACCTCTGGCTGGGCGCCCGCCTGCTGGGCGACGGCCACGAGCGCGGCGGCGCCTGGAACTTCGGCCCCGGCGCCGACTGCAGAGTGCCGGTCTCCGATGTGGTCCAGGCCTTCCTCGACGCCTACGGGGCGGGGTCGTGGCGCGTCGCCGACGGGGCCCCCGAAGAACCTCACGAAGCCGGCCTGCTGCTGCTCGACTGCGCCAAGGCGCGCGCCGAGCTCGGCTGGGTGCCGGTCTGGGACGTGAGCACGGCGATCGTCCGCACCGCCGCCTGGTATCGCGCCTGGACGGGGGGCGGCGCCGATCTGCGCGAGGCGCTGCGAGCCGACATCGCGGGCTACGTCGCCGCCGCCCGGACCCTCGACCTCGCCTGGACGCGCGCCGTGGCCGCGCCGGCCTCGGAGGCGCGCTCGTGAGCCGGGCCGACGAGCTGCGGGCCGAGATCCTGGCTCTGGTCGGGCGCTACTACGACGAGGCCTTCGGGGGCGGCGGGGCCGCAAGCGGCCCCGCCGCCCCCGGCGCCGACCCCTTGCACTTCACGCCCGGGGTCTCGCGCGTACCCTACGGCGGCCGCGTCTTCGGCGCCGAGGAGATGGGCAACCTGGTCGACGCCGCCCTCGACTTCTGGCTCACCCACGGCCGCTACGCGGAGCGCTTCGAAGGCGCACTGGCGACGGTGCTCGGCGTAGAACACTGCCTGCTCGTGAACTCGGGCTCGTCGGCCAACCTGCTGGCCTTCATGGCGCTCACGAGCGAGCGCCTTGGTGAGCGCCGCATCCTGCCGGGCGACGAGGTGATCACCGTCGCCGCGGGCTTCCCGACGACGGTGGCGCCGATCGTCCAGTACGGCGCCGTGCCGGTGTTCGTCGACGTCGACCTTTCCACCGCCAACGTCGACCCGACGCTGCTGCCCGGAGCACTCGGGCCCCGGACGAAGGCGGTCTTCCTGGCCCACACGCTGGGCAACCCGTTCGACGTGGACGGCGTGCTCGGGTTCTGTCGCGAGCACGACCTCTGGCTGATCGAAGACAACTGTGACGCACTGGGCTCGCGCTACGGCGAGCGCCCGACTGGCAGCTTCGGCGATGTCGCCACCAGCAGCTTCTACCCGCCGCATCATCTCACGCTGGGCGAGGGGGGCGCCGTGTACACCGCGAGCGACGAGCTCGCCGCCATCCTCGCCTCGCTGCGGGACTGGGGCCGCGACTGCACCTGCCCCTCGGGCGTCGACAACCGCTGCGGCCGGCGGTTCTCGCACGACCTCGGCGAGCTGCCTCACGGCTACGACCACAAGTACGTGTTCTCGCACTTCGGCTACAACCTGCGCGCCACCGACCTGCAGGCGGCCGTCGGCTGCGCCCAGCTCGAGCGTCTCGAGGGGTTCACCGCCCGGCGCCGCGAGAACCACGCGCGGCTCGCCGCCGCGCTCGCGTCGCTCGCCGACCTCCTGCTGTTGCCCACACCGACCCCAGGCAGCGAGCCGAGCTGGTTCGGCTTTCTCCTCACGCTGCGCGACCAGGCCAAGGCGGCCGGCGTGGCCCGCGACGCCGTCGTGCAGCGGCTGGAAGCCGAGAAGATCCAGACCCGCATGCTGTTCGCCGGCAACATGGTGCGCCAGCCGTGCTTCGACGGCCGCCGCGCCTCCGGCAGCGGCTACCGTGTCGCCTCGGGCCTGGCCAACACGGACCGGCTCATGAACGACGCCTTCTGGGTCGGCGTGTACCCCGGCCTGACCGACGAGATGCTCGACTACGTCGCCGGCCGCATCGGCGCCTGCGTCGGGGACCTGCTCGAATGAGAGTCTGGCGCCGCCTATCGCGGTTCCTGGCCGGCGCCGACCTTCCCGAAGGTCGGCGGGACGGTGGCCGTGAGATCCGTCTGGTCGGTCTCATCGTGCTGGATCCAATGCTCGCGGGGATTGGTCGTGGACGCCAAGAAGGCCGCAGCCGATTCTCAGACACAGCGCCTGAGCCCATTTCCCTCACGGTGGCGGAACGGGGATCGGGCGGGGAGGCGCGTCGATGTTCGCGACAGGTGACACCGTGGCGCCGGCGGTTGGAACGGCCCCTCGCTCGCACGGCGCGATCGGTCCGGAAGGCAGCCGATGATTGGGCAGCGTGAGTCGGCGCCGACGCAGCGGGGCGCGTGGCTCAGCATCGTGGTAGGCCTGTTCGGCCTTGTCCTGACCGTGGTGGTGCTCGCCCGCGGCGGCGGCTACTTCGTCGTCGTGCCTCGTCTGGCTCTTGTCCTGCCGCTTGCGGTGATCGGTGCGGTCACCGCTTTCGCAGTGATCGGCGTGGGACGTGGAGTGCTCAACGCGGTTGCCTGGCTAGGCGTAATCGCCCTTGCGGGGCTGGCCTGGAATTTTCTCGCGTACTCCCTGAAGTTCGGCAACGGCGTCTGGGACGTACTGCTGCCTCGCGCTCACCCCGTCGGCGTGGACTTTCGCGACGGCCTCTACGACGCCGGGCGGGCATTCACGACGGTCCACAGCGGCTGGCCGCCTCTCACGCTGCTTCTGGGCCGGCCGTTCACCCTGGTGAGCTTCTCCACGGGCTATGCCATCCAGGTAGGCATCCTGGTTGGTCTGGCAATCGCGGCCGTAGTGCTCAGTGCCCGGCTCGCCACGCGGGCGGCGGCCGTGTCCGACCGGCCAGGACAGGGGCGCGACCCGAGCGCGCCGCTTGTCGGGCTCGTCATGGGCGTCTGGCTGATGACCTCGTATGGGTTCATGTACGAGCTCGACAGAGGCAACATCGACCTCTATGCGCTGGTCTTCTCGCTGCTAGCGGTGTGGTTGATGATGCGCTCTTCAACGTCGGCATGGCTGCCGGCCGCGGTCCTTGCCGTGGCGATCGGTCTCAAGCTCTACCCCGCGGTCTTGCTGGTGCTGGTCTTCTGGCGGTACCGGGGGCGTGCCCTGTTGCCGGTCGCCGTCACGACCCTGGTGGCGCTTCTCATCGCCGGCCCTGCGGCCCTGCGACACTCGCTGCTCGCCCTGGATTCCATCCAGGCGAACGTGCACGCCGAGTGGTGGGGGCAGGATTCCGCCACCGCCATGGCTCACGTGCTGCGTGACCACACCGGCTGGGCGCCCTCGTGGATCTGGTATCCGCTCGTACTCGTCCCGCTGGGCCTGTGGGCGTTCACTGTGGTCGCGCTAATGAGGCGTGGCTGGAACGACCGCAACGCCGTTCTGGCCGCCGCCGCCTGCGTGCCTCTCATGGCGATCGTCCCCGCGGTCAGCAACGACTACAAGCTGGTGCTCTGCGTGTTTCCCCTAGCGGTCCTGGCCGGTGTCGTGGCCACGATGAAGCGCGAACCCGGGACAGCATGGGCCGTTCTTTTCGGGGCGCTTTCGTTTGTGATGATCTTTCTCGGTCGCTCGACCATCCTCGTCGCGCCGTCATTGCAGGGCAGCAAGTACACGTTGCTCGTGGTGGTCCAGGTGCTGCTTCTCGTGGTCGTGGTCATGACCGGCCGGGAGCCGGTGGCGCCTGCTGGCGCCTGCGTCAGCACTGGCGATGTCGGCAACGCGACGCCTCAGGCCGCCGGAAACACCGCGGCGGAGAGCCGACGATGAGGGAATCGACCGACAGCGCGCAGGCCGTGGCGTGCGTCGGCCGCCACTGGGAAGGCCTGCGCGACGCCCGCCTGTTCATCTCCGGTGGCACCGGCTTCGTCGGAAGCTGGCTGCTGGGCACCCTGTGCGAGGCCAATCGCGTCCTTGGGCTCAACGCCCGAGCCGTCGTGCTGACACGCGACCCGGACGCCTTTGCGCGCATCGCTCCCGATCTTGCCGACGACGAGGCCGTCGAGCTGGTCGCCGGCGACGTGCGCGACTTCTCGTGGCCCGCGCAACGCTGTACGCACGCCATTCACGCGGCGGGGAGCGCCGACGCGGCGCTCGCCGAGGCGCACCCCTCCGAAGTGCGCGGCACGATCGTCGAGGGCACGCGTCACGTGGTCGAGCTCTGCCGGGCCAACGGCGTCGGTCGCCTGCTCGCGCTGAGCTCCGGCGCCGTGTATCGGCAACCGTCCGTGGCCGGGCACCCGCTGTGCGAGGACGATCCGCTGGCCTGGGACACTCTCGACGACGATCGCCGGGTCTACCACCAGGCCAAGCGCGCGATGGAGTCGCTGGTAGTGGCCGGCGGCCTCGATGGCGTCCAGGCGGTCTCGATCGCGAGACTCTTCGCCTTCGTCGGCCCCGGCCTGCCTCTCGACCGGCACTTCGCCATCGGCAACTTCATTGCCGACGTCGTGTCGGGGGGGCCGGTGGTCGTGCACGGAGACGGCACACCGGTGCGCTCGTATCTCTACGCTGCCGACATGGCGGCCTGGCTCTGGACCATTCTGCTCGACGGTCGGGCGGGCAGAGCCTACAACGTCGGTTCACAGCGAGCCGTGACGATCGCCGAGACGGCGCGCATGGTGGCCGCCACCACGACGCCGCCCGTCGAGGTGCGCGTCGAGGGCGCCTGTGGCGCCGGCGGTGGCGGAGGCTGGTATGTGCCCGACACCGGGCGGGCTCGCCGCGAGCTGGGGCTGGACGAATGGACCCGGCTTGAGGACGCGGTGGGTCGCACCGTCGCCTGGCATCGCCGGGGGCTGCCATGATCCGGGTCGCCGACTACGTTATTGCCCGCCTTGTCGCGGCCGGTCTGCGGCGCGCGTTCGTCGTGACGGGCGGCGCCGCCATGTTCCTGGACGACGCCCTGCGTCGGCAGGCCGGGCTTTCGTACACGTGCATGCATCACGAGCAGGCGGCGGCCATGGCCGCCGAAGGGTACGCGAGGGTCTCGGGGCGCCCGGCGATCGTCAGCGTCACGTCGGGCCCGGGCGGGATCAACGCGCTCAACGGCGTCTTCGGGGCGTGGACCGATTCGCTGCCCATGATCGTCGTCTCCGGCCAAGTCAAGCGCGAGACCTGCATGGGCTCGTATCCCGGCCTGAGGGTACGGCAGCTCGGAGACCAGGAGGCCGACATCGTGCGCCTGGTCGAGGGCATCACCAAGTACGCCGTCTGCCTCACCGATCCGGCCGACGTGCGCTCGTGTGTCGAGCGCGCCCTGTGGCTTGCCACGCATGGCCGACAGGGCCCGGTGTGGCTCGACATCCCCATCGACGTGCAGAGCTCTCTGGTCGACGAGACCACGCTGTCACGTTTCGACCCCGACGCCGAGTCCGCCAGCGCGACCGACGACGTGGCCGCGGTGGCCCGGGTGGTGCTCGATCGCCTCGCGGGTGCCGAGCGTCCGGTGGTCCTCGCTGGCAGCGGCGTGCGCCTGGCCGGCGCGACCGACAGGTTCCGTCAAGTCGTCGGTCGCCTGGGAGTGCCCGTGACGACCGCCTGGACCCACGATCTGCTGTCGAGCGACGACCCGCTATGGTGCGGGCGCCCGGGGACGATCGGCGACCGCGCCGGCAACTTCGTGGTGCAGAGCTCCGACGCCCTCCTGATCCTGGGCTCGCGCCTCAACATACGCCAGACCGGGTACGGCTGGGGCTCGTTTGCGCCGGACGCCTTCAAGATCCAGGTCGACGTCGACAGCGCCGAGATGGACAAGCCGATGGTACGAGCCGATCTGCGGGTAGTCGCCGATCTCGCGGACTTCCTCGAAGCGCTGGCGGCCGAGATCGACTCACGGAGCTGGACGCCCGGCCGTCACACCCGATGGCTCGCCTGGTGTCGTGAGCGCGTGGCGCGCTACCCAGTGGTGCGGAGCCATCACAGAACGACCGCGGCGCCGATCAACCCCTACCATTTCATGGACGTGCTTTTCGAACGCATCGGCCCACGCGACGTGGTGGTCACGGGGAACGGCGCCGTGTGCATCATGGCGTTCCAGGTCGCTCGCCTGCGCGACGGTCAGCGCCTCTTCTCGAACTCCGGTGCGGCCTCGATGGGCTACGACCTGCCGGCCGCCCTGGGTGCGGCGGCCGCCGTCGTCGAGGCGCACGGCGGGTCCGCGGTCGAGGAGAGTCCGAAGGTCGTCTGCCTGGCCGGCGACGGCAGCCTCCAGATGAACGTCCAGGAGTTGCAGACCCTGGCCACCACGGGCTGGCCGGTCAAGCTGTTCGTGCTCGACAACGGCGGGTACCTCTCGATCCGTGGCACGCAGCGAGCGTTCTTCGCCGGCCTCATCGGCGAGAGTCGCGAGAGCGGCGTGGAATTCCCCGACTACGTCGCCGTCGCCGAAGCGTACGGGCTCGGTGCCCTGAGGTTGACCGACCCGATGACGCTCGCCGAGACGATCGGCAGCGTGCTGGCGGGCGACGGCCCCTGCCTGTGCCACGTCGTGGTCGATCCCGAGCAGGGCTTCGAGCCGCGTGTGCGATCTCGCCAGCGGCCGGACGGCACCATCGAGTCGCCCCCTCTCGACGATCTCTACCCGTTCCTCTCGCGCGAGGAGCTCGCCGAGAACCGCATTGCCGGCGCACACCGCGAGTCGGGCGACACCCGCCGGCCGTGAGTGGCCGCGACACAACGGTCGCCCCGCGATTCGCGGCGGTCTTCTACGATCTCGACGGCACCCTGGTCGATTCTCGGCCCGGGATCGAGGCGTCGCTGCGTGCCGCCTTTGCCGTCCACGTCCCGGGTGTCGAGCCACCACCTCTTGACACGCTCCTGGGTCGGCCCCTGGCCGATCTGCTGCGTGGCGTGCTACCTGGTCTCGACCGGGCGACGCTGGCGGCCGTCGCCGTCACCTTCACGGAACACTACGACGCCCACGGCTGGCACCTCAGCCGGCCGTATGCGGCCGTGCCCGACGTCCTTGCCCGCCTGGCCGCGGCTGGCATCGCCCAGTTCGTCCTGACCAACAAGCGGCAGCGCCCCACCACCGCGATACTGATGGCCTGCGGTCTGGCGGCATTGCTCCAAGGTGTCTACACGCCGGATTCGGCGGACCCGCCCTATCCCGATAAGGTCGCCATGGCCCGGGCGGCGCAGGCGCGCTGCGCCGTGGGTGGCGACCAACTGCTGGTGATCGGCGACTCGGTCGACGACATGCGGATGGCCGACGCCTGCGCCGCGGCGTTCGCGGCCGCCGCGTACGGCTACGGGGACGCGGTCGCCGCGACCGAGTCCCGGACCGTTGAGCGCAGCGCCGCCGTGCCGGCGCGGGTCGTGCTGCGCTCGCCGGCGAAGATCGTCGATCTGGTCATGTTCGGCGACGGCATCGCCAAGCTGTGATGTTGTACCGCGACTGTCCGGTCTGCGGGCTGCACGAGCCCGGGCTCCTCTACCGGCAACGCTTCGCCGTCGAGGACGACGGCCGGCGCATTACGGGTTACGACGTGGTCGAGTGCGGCAACTGCGGGGCTGTGTACGCCGACGGCATCCCCAGTCAGGAGTCGCTGGACGAGTACTACGCCGTCGCCTCGAAATACGAGTATCTGGAGTGCGGCGGCCAGGCGCCGGCATCGCTCGACGAATCCCACCGCGACATGGTCGAGCGACTGCTGCCGTTGCTGCCCGACCGTGGCCGCAAGATCGTCGACGTGGGTTGCGGCAACGGCGATGTCCTGGGCCTGCTGCGGCGCGCCGGTCACACGAACTTGCTGGGCGTCGATCCTGCCGAGCATTCTGCCGCCGCCGCGCGCCGCCTGCACGGCGTCGAGGTCGTACCGGGTAGCGTTCTGGCAATGCCGCCGAGCGCGGCACAAGCGGGATGCATCGTGCTGAGCGCGGTCCTCGAGCACGTGCGCGAGGTCGCCTCAGCACTACGAGAGGTGTCGGGCATGCTCGCCACGGACGGGCTCCTGTACGTCGAGGTGCCGGATCTCGAGCGGTTCGCCGGCGACGGGTCGGCGCCGTTCCAGCAGTTCAGTGTGGAGCACATCAACTACTTCACCTCGGAGTCGCTGGCCCACGCCGCCGCCGTCGCGGGGTTGCGACTCGCGCAGGCGTGGCCGGCCCTGCGTCACACCGGAACCGCCCCGGAACCCGTGGTGTGCGCAGTCTTCAAGCTCGCCCGGACGGTGGCCGGGCACGGGTCCAGGGACCGCGTCGGCCCGGCGGCGGCCCGCCGCTACGTCGCGCAAAGCGAGGCCTGTGAGGCGGTCGAGCGTGCCCGGCTGGAATGTCTGACGGCGGCCGGTGCGCCGCTGATCGTCTGGGGTGCCGGCACCCACATGCAACACCTCCTCGCGCGGCCGCCGCTGGCCGACGCCACCATCGTGGCGATCGTCGACGCCAACCCAAGGCTTCACGGAGTCGTCGTGGCCGGCCTCACCGTGAGCGGACCCGAGGCCATCGCCGGACGCGACGAACCCATCCTCGTCGGCTCGCCGGCTCACGAACGCGAGATCATCGACGTAGCGCGCCGGGTGTATGGGCTGGAGAATCGATTCATCTCTCTCACCGGGCCTGCGGCTCCGCGCTGCCAGACCCTGTGACGCACGGCGAGCGACCGGGGGACTCGCCAGGCGCCCAGGCCGAGTGTTGTCAGCCCAGACTACTTGAGTTCAGGCACGAAGGTGCCGACACAAGCAGTGAGTCGGCCAGGTGGGCCCGGCCTCGTCAGGTGGCCCTGGAGGTGCAGATGAATCGCGACATCTTCGAAGATCTGTTCGTCTTGGAGCTCGCCAACAACCATGCGGGCAGCGTGCGGCGGGGCATCGACATCATCACGGCCTACTCGAGTGTCGTTCGATTCAACAACATCCGCGCGGCCATCAAGCTCCAGTTGCGCGACGTGGAGCACTTCATCCACAGGGACTTCCAGGATCGTGACGACATCCGCTACATCAAAAAGACGCTGGCCACACGCCTGTCCAACGCCGACTACGCAGTCCTGGTCGAAGCCGTGCGCAAGGCAGGGTGCATGTTACCATGGCGACGCCGTTCGACGAGGCGTCGGTCGATCTGTGTCGCGATCTCGGCGTGCAGATCCTCAAGCTGGCGAGCTCCGATGGCAACGACTGGGTGCTGATCGAGAAGCTGGCGAGCCTGCGTCAGCCGGTGATGGTCAGCACCGGCGGCTGTTCCCTCAAGGATCTCGACGACCTCGTGACGTTCTTCGAGAACCGCAACATCCCCTTGGCCATCAACCACTGCGTCTCGCTCTACCCGTGCGAGGACGATGAGCTGCAGCTCAACCAGATCGATTTTCTGCGCGCCCGCTATCCCAATCACATCATCGGGCTGTCGTCGCACGAGTGCCATGACTGGACGAGCTCGATCACGATCGCCTACGCCAAGGGTGCGCGGACCTTCGAACGACACGTCGACATCGCCGGCGACGGGTCGCCGGTCTCTCCGTACTGCTCGCTGCCGGAGCAGGTCGACACGTGGTTCAAGGCGTGGAAGAAGGCCAAGGAGATGTGCGGCCCGACCGGCGACAGCTGGCGCACGTGCAGTCGCCCGGAGATCGAGTACCTGAACGGTCTCGTTCGCGGTGTGTACGCTCGCCGCGACCTGCCCGCCGGACACGCACTCCTGGACGACGACGTCTATCTGGCGATACCGCTCCAGAAAGGACAGATCTCGTGTCGGGAGCTCATGCGAGGCGAAGTGTTGCTGCGCGCCGTCGTCGCCGACGAGGCGATCGCTATCGATGCGATCGACAGCCCCTACGCGCACCACGAGAGTCTGAGGAATGTCATCGAGGGTCGTGGGATCTAGGCCGCCAAGCGCCGCCGAGAGGCTCGCGCCCCTGTTTACGGAGAGTCGAGCGGAGGCCCTTGAGCGCGAGCTCGAGACCGCGGGCCGCGCGACGGCGCCCGATGCCCCACCGCTGATCCTCTTCGGCGCGGGCGGCCTGGGGCGACGCATGTGTGCCGCCCTTGTATCTGCCGGCGCGCCGCCCGTGGCCTTCGCCGACAACGATCGGCGTCTTTGGGGCGCCGACGTCGATAGCGTCGCCGTGATCGCTCCCACCGAGGCGGCTGCTCGCTATGCCGCCGAAGGCCTCTTCGTGGTCACCGTCTGGAACCCCGAGCACGCTTTCGTCGACACCGCGAGGCAGCTCCATGGGTACGGGTGCCGCGACGTGATCTCGTGGATCCCGCTCGCCTGGGGACTGAAGGGGGCCGATCTTCTGCCGCGCTATGCGGTCGGACGTCCGAGCGACGTTCTGGCGGCGGCCCACGACGTGGCGCTGGGGGCCTCGGCATGGGCGGATGGCGCCTCGCTCGACGAGTTCGTGCGTCAGACGCGCTGGCGTCTCAGCGGCGACTTCGCCGACCTGGCCGAACCTGTGCCTGACCAGTACTTCCCCGGCGACCTGCTGACCCTGCACCCCGGCGAGATCTTCGTCGACTGCGGCGCGTTCGACGGTGACACCGTGCGGGAGGTGGCCATGAGATGTCCCGAGCTCGGCAGTGTCGATGCCTTCGAACCCGACCCCACCAACTTCGCTGCTCTCGAACGCCGCGCAGCGACCCTGACCCCGCGCCTCAGCGGTCGTATCCGCCTGCACCAGGCGGCCACGGACCGGGCGTGCGGTACCCGGCACTTCGGTGGCAACGGAGCCTCCGCAGCCTTCGTCGACACACCGGTCGGCGCTATCGCCAGTGGTCACGCCGCACAACACAAGGGCGCGCCCTGCGTGCGCCTGGACGACGAGCTCGACGACGTGCCGGTGACCTTCATCAAGATGGACGTCGAGGGCGCCGAGGCCGGCACGCTGCGCGGTGCGGAGAGGCTCCTGCGGAAACGGCGCCCGGTGCTCGCCGTGTCGGCCTATCACCGTCAGTCCGACCTCTGGGAGCTGCCGACGTTGGTGGCGGCTCTGACCGAGGAGTATCGCTTTCACCTGCGAGCGCACCGTCCCGACGGGTTCGACTGCGTTCTGTACGGCATCCCGGCCGAACGAGGTGGACCGTGAGCCGGCGAGCCGTCGAGGCGGCCGCCGACCGCTTTGTCCCCGGCGTCCTGGCTCCGCACGGCGAGAAGCTGCAGTACCTCGTCGTCGGAGTCTTCAACACCGTGTTCGGCTATGCGGTCTGGGCGGCGCTGTACGCGCTCCTGGCGCCTCGGGTGGGCTATGCCCCGGTCCTCGTCATGTCGTACGCGGTCGCCATCGCCAACGCGTATGTGTGGTATCGCCTCATCGTGTTTCGCAGCCACGACAGCGTGTGGCGGGAGCTGCCGAGGTTCTCGGCCGTCTATCTCGCGACGATGGTCGTCAATCTCATCGTCTTTCCGATCGCCGTCCGTCGGCTTCCGATCACTGCCTATGCGGTGCAGGCGGTATTTACGTTGGCCGTGGTGATCGCCAGCTACACCGCCCACAAGAGGATCAGCTTCCGCGGGCCGGCAGGCCGTCGCGACCGGCAAACCGGATGACGGCGAAAGGACGACGTTGACCACGATCAGCATCGTCACCGGGTGCTACAACGAAGAGGACGAACGTCCGCCGAGCTCTATCGGCGCGTCCGCGCCGTGCTGGAGTCGCTTGCCGGCTATGAATACGAACACCTCTTCATCGACAATGCCTCGACAGACCGCACCGTGGCCGTCCTGCGCGACCTCTGTGCCCCGATCCCCGCGTCAGGTGATCATCAACACCCGCAACTTCGGGCACGTACGCTCCCCGTATCACGGGCTTCTGCAGGCCCACGGCGACGCGGTCTGCTGCATCGCAGCCGATCTACAGGACCCGCCCGAACTGATCCGCGAGTTCGTCGCCAAATGGGAGGAGGGCTACAAGGTGGTCGTGGGCGTGAAGTCGCAGAGCGTCGAGAAGCGGTCGATGTTCTTCCTGCGGGGTCTGTATTACCGGCTCATCAACCGCCTGAGCGACGTGCCGCTCATCGCGAACTTCACAGGCTACGGGCTCTACGACAGGGTCGTCATCAACTCGCTACGCGACATCGACGATCCGTACCCGTATTTTCGCGGCCTCGTCAGCGACCTTGGCTACGAACATTTCGAGATCTCCTATTGCAGCAGCGCCGGCAGCACGGTGCGCACCAAGAACGACTTCTACACCCTCTACGACCTCGCGATGCTCGGCGTCACGAACCACTCCAAAGTGCCGCTGCGTCTGGCGACGATGGCCGGCTTCGTGCTGTCGACCTCGCGATGGGCGTCTCAGCTCATCTACCTCGTGCTGAAGCTCATCTTCTGGCAGACGTTCGATCTCGGTCTGGCGCCGGTCTTGATCGGCATCTACTTCTTCGGCGCGTGCAGCTCCTGTTCATCGGCATCGTCGGGCGAGTACATCGGCGTCATCCACACACAGGTCTATCATCGGCCCACTGTCGTCGAGAAGGAGCGCATCAATTTCGACTAGGCCAGGGTCGCTACGGTAACCGCAGCCCCGAAGCCGGTTGAAAGGGCGTCGCCGGCCCGCGATATCGGGCATGCCACGCGCCGGCGCCTTGCGCCGCCACCTCTCTTTGCCACGGTCGCGGTGGTCGTGGCGCCGTCGCGCTGGCCCTTACCTGGCGGCGTCTGTTCCTGGGTATCGACTTGAACGACGAGGGCTTCTACGTGGCTGTGCCCTACCGCTTCGCCTCTGGGCGCTCGGCCGTTCGTCGACGAGATGAACATGTTGCAGACGGCCCCGTTCTTCGTCTTCCCGTTCGTCAAGCTCTATGTCTGGCTCACCGGTGGAGCAGATGGCATCGTGCTCTTCACACGCCACCTGTATCTGGTCGTGGGCGACGATCGTCGCGTCGATCGGTTGTCTCGGGCTCAAGAAGCTCGTGCGCTGGGAGCTTGCGCTCAGCGCCTCGCTCGTGTGCGTCACGTTCGTCTTCGTTTCGACACGAACCTCAGCTACAACACTCTCGGAGCGGGTCTGCTGGTGATCGGCATGGCTCTCGGCGCGCGGCGGTCGTGGGCTGTGGCCGCGACCGTTGGCTCGCGGCCGCCGGGGGCGCGCAGGCCCTCGCGGCGCTGGCCTATCCCACGCTGGTCCTCGCGCTGCCGGTGACGGCTGTCTGCCTTGTCTTCTCGGCGCCCGGAGCGCCGGCGTAGCGCGTTCCTCGCCTTCGGGCTCTGGGCGCCGGTGCCACTCTGCTGGTCGAGGCGCTCCTGTTGGCGAGTTTCGGCGTGGCCAACGTGCTGCGCTGCCTGCGCTACCAGGTCTCCGGCTGGCATGAGCTCAACCGCACGAGCGGTCCCGCCAAGCTCTGGGGTCTCCGACAGGCGTGGAACATCACCTCGAGCTCTTTCCGCTGGTGGTTGTCGCGGGCCTCGCGCTCTGGGTCGCGTACCGCCGCTGGCCGCTGCCCGGCTGGCGCTCGTCCTCACGCCGCTGGCGTTGCTGCCTTTCGGCGAGCAGCTCGTGTCGGGCGCCGACGGCTTCGCGGTGATCTACGGGTTGGCCGCGCCCTACTTCTTTTTGTTCGTGCCCATCGAACGACGTGCCCTCGCCACCCGACTGCTGGTGTGGGGCTTCGTCCCGGCTTTGGCCGCTGGGCTCATCACCGGCTACACGAGCACGACGGCTGGATGCAGATGGATGTCGGTCTTCTGCCGGCGATGGTCCTGAGCGGAGTGTTCCTGGCGCTGGCCCTGGCGCCGCGCGGGGGCGACGAGCGCGCGCCTGCGCAAGGTGCTGCCGGGCCTGGCTCTCGCCTGCCTGGCCGGCATTGTCGCCGTCACGATTGTCTACCAGTACCAGTTTCTGCCACGCGCGGTGTCCTACTCGCAGATGACGGTGACCGTGCACGGCGGTCCCTACGCCGGCATTCGCACGACACCCCAGCGCGCTGCCTATCTCGACCAGCTGCGTGCCGACCTTGCCCGGGGTCGACCACGCCCTCGGACCGGCTGCTCGTTCTTCTACCAGGTGCCCGCGTTCTACCTGTTCTGGCCGCACCGGATCGCCGCCAACTCGGTGTGGATCTCCAGCGTCGAGGGGCTCAACGTGACGGATGACCCCGGTCCGCTGCCCCCTGCGACGCTGGCCTACTACAGTCGCGAGCACATCACCCCCGACGTGGTCGTGCGGGTGATCAACACGGCCGGCCTCAGCGTCCAAGAGCTCGAGCAGCGCTACTGTGGCGGACTGGGCTACCGGCTCGTACTGGTGAGGCCGCAGTACGCGATCTTCCGTCGGCCCGTCGGTGGGTCGACGTGATGGCGGGGCCGACGTCGTCGCGTGTCCATGACGACGATCTCAACGTCATCTTGCCTGGCGGCCGCCCTCGACGCCCTGGCCGGCCTCTGAGGCGCATGTTCGTCGGCCCGCAGACCGGTGCGCCGGGCGGTCGCGCACGGCGGCCTGTAGTATCCTCGTCTTCATGACTAACGGCGTGCTCATCACCGGCGGGGCTGGCTTCATCGGTTCTCATGCGGCGGAAGCGCTGCTGGGTGCCGGAGAGAAGGTGCGCGTGCTCGACGACTTCTCGACCGGCCGGCGCGAGAACCTGGCCGGCATGGCGGGCGCGCTCGAGGTCGTCGAGGGCGACGTGCGCGACCGGGCGGCGGTGGCCGCGGCGATGCGCGGCTGCGACCGCGTGCTGCACCTGGCCGCCATCGCTTCTGTCACCCGTTCATTCTACGACCCGGCACGGACCGAGGCGGTCACTGTGGGGGGCACGGCGAACGTGCTCGCCGCGGCGCGCGCGCAGGGCGCGCGGCGCGTCGTTCTGGCCTCGTCGTGCGCCGTCTACGGCGCCGCCGGCGAGTTGCCGGTGGCGGAGTCCGCGGCAACGCACCCCGAGTCGCCATACGCGCGCTCCAAGCTCGCCGCCGAAGCCCTGTGCCGGGCGGCCTGCGCGGACGACGGGCTCGACGCCGGCGTGCTGCGCTTCTTCAACGTCTACGGCCCCCGGCAGGACCCCTCATCGGAGTACTCCGGCGTGATCGCGATCTTCATGGCGTGCGTCTCCGAGGGACGCCCCTGCACGGTCTACGGCGACGGCAGTCAGACGCGCGACTTCGTCTTCGTCGGCGACGTGGTGGCCGCCTGTCGCGCGGCGCTCGACGGGCAGGAGCTCGGGGCGCTGCCGATGAACGTCGGCACCGGTGTCGAGACGAGCGTGAACGACGTCCTCGCGACGCTCGCCGAGGCGAGCGGCCGCGCACCCGTCGTGCGGTTCGAGAGTGCCCGGCAGGGCGATGCGCGGCGCTCCCGCGCCGCGTGCGAACGGGCCGTCGAGTTGCTCGGATGGCGCTCCAGCGTGGGCTTCGCCGACGGTCTCGCTGCGACCTGGTCCTGGCACGTCGCCCGGGACGCCGCTACGCCGGCGACCGCCGCCGCGGCGGCGGGCCACGGCCCGACGGTCTGAGGGGCGGCAGTGGCGAGCAGGCGACAGATCAGCGTCGGCGGCGTAGCGGTTGGCGGCGGGGCGCCGATCGTCGTGCAGTCCATGACGAACACGCCTACCGGCGACGCGCGCGCCACGCTCGAGCAGGTCCGGGCGCTGGCGGCGGCCGGCAGCGAGCTGGTGCGCGTCTCGCTGCCGGCCGCCGCCGACACCGCGGCCTTCGCCGAGATCGTGCACCACGCGCCGGTGCCCATCGTCGCCGACATCCACTTCGACTGGCGGCTGGCCCGCGTCGCGCTCGACTGCGGCGCCGCCGGCGTGCGCATCAACCCCGGCACGATCGGCAGCGACGCTCACGTGCGCGAGATCGTGCGGGCGGCCGCCGAGCGCGGCGCGGCCATCCGCATCGGCGTGAACTCGGGGTCTCTGCCGCGCGACCTGCGGGGGCTCGCCGAGGCGCGGCCGGCCGAGGCCCTGGTCAAGGCGGCCCTGCGCCACGCGGCGCGCTTCGAGGAATGGGGATTTGTCGACTACAAGCTGTCGGTGAAGAGCTCGAGCGTGCCCGACACGATCGCCGCCTACAGGGCGCTGGCGCGGCGCACCGACGCGCCGCTGCACGTGGGCGTCACCGAGGCCGGCACGGTCTGGTCGGGAACGATCAAGAGCGCCGTCGGCATTGGCGCGCTGCTGACCGACGGCATCGGCGATACCGTGCGCGTCTCCCTGACCGGCGACCCTGTCGACGAGGTACGGGTCGCCTGGGCCATCCTGGCGGCCCTCGAGCTGCGCCGCCGGGGGCCGAACCTCATCTCGTGTCCCACCTGCGGGCGCACCGAGATCGACCTGGTGGCGTTGGCCGACACGGTCGAGGAACGCCTCCGCGCCTACGCGGCGCCGATCAGCGTGGCCGTCATGGGCTGCCGCGTGAACGGTCCCGAAGAGGCGCGTCACGCCGACTACGGCATCGCCGGTGGCAGGGGAGAGGGCGTCGTGTTCGCGCACGGGGTCAAGGTGGCCACGGTGCCCGAAGGCGAGCTCGTCGAGGCGCTCTTCGAGCGCATCGACGCCGAGCTCGCCCGCACCGGCGAAGCGGAGGCGGCCACTTGAGAGGCCGCCTCGCCCTTCTGTCGTGCCTGTGCCTGGGCGCGCTTGCCGGCGTGGCCATGGGCTCGGCGGCGCCGGTGGCCGGCGCCGCCACGGTGCTGCGCGGCATCGACGACGGGGCGCTGCCGGGGCTTGCGGCCGGCGCCCGCGACCAGCATCTCGACCAGATCAAGAACGGGCTGCGGGCGTCGGTGCTGCGCGTGGACTGTCAGTGGCCGCTGGCCGAGCCGGCCCGGGGGCAGTACAGCGACGCCGACGGCAGCGGCTATCTCGCGCTTCTCGAACAGACGGTCGCCGACGCCCACACCCTGGGTCTCAAGGTGATCGTCACCATGGACTTCGTGCCCAAGTGGGCCTCGGACCCGGCGTACTGGAGCGATCCGCCGGCGCCGAGTTACGGCACGGGCTACCAGGAGTTCTACCCGATGACCCAGGCGGCGCTCGCCGACTACCAGGCGTTCGCCCGGCACCTCTCGACGGCGCTCGCCGGCGAGGTCCTGGGCTACGAGGCCTACAACGAGCCGAACCTCTGGGTGCATCTCTATCCCCAGCGCACCGACACCGACCCGCGGTTCGCGGCCGACGAATATCTGAAGTACCTCGAGGCCTTCGGGGCCGGCGTGAAGGCCGGCGATCCGGGCACCCCGGGCCACCCGGGCGCCCTGGTGATCGCCGGCTCGACGGCGCCCAGCGGCAGCGACGACGACTTTCGCACCTCGCCGCAGACCTTCGCCGCCCGGCTCAAGGCCAAGGGCGCCGGCGCCTACTTCGACGTCTACGCGCACCACCCGTACGTGCCCGGCGGGGCGCCCGACATGGACCCGGGGCTGCCCCCCCAGTTCCCGACCCATACCGTGTCCCTGTCGAACATCGGCACGCTGCTCAAGATCTTTCCGACCAAGCCCTTCTACCTGACCGAGTACGGCTTCTCCACGGAGCCGAGTCTGGCCTTCGGGCCGCCGGTGACCGAGGCCCAGCAGGCCGCCTACCTCACCAAGGCCTACGCCCTCGCCGGGCGCCATTCCCAGGTCAAGATGCTCGTCTGGTACCTCTTGCAGGACACCTCGCCGACCGGCAAGCCGACGAGCCCCCTGGGCTGGTATCTGGGGCTGCGCCGCGTCAGCGGAACGGCCAAGCCGGCCTGGTATGCCTTCGCCCGCGGCAACCACATCACCCTCGCGGCGCCAGCGCGCGCCCGGCGCGGCTCGCGCATCCTCCTGCGCGGCCGCTTCACCTGCGCCAGCATCGGCGGTGTCTCCGGCGTCCGTCTGCTGGTCGAGCGCCGGGTCGGCGCCGGCCGCTGGCGCGTGCTGCGCTCCGTCACGACCCGGGCCGGCGGCGCCTATGCGGTCCGCGTGACCCTCGGCGTCACGCAGCGCCTGCGGGTCGTGTTCTTGGGCGTCGTGCGGAGCCGCCAGCGCCTCGTTACGGCCCGGTAGGGGACGTCGCCGGCGGAGTCGACGGCGGCCCTGCGTGGGCAGTGGCGGCGCCGGCGACCGGAGTCGCCTTTCGCGTATCTCAAGCCGGGCGCGGCGGCGGTCGACACCAGTGTGGCGCGGCAGGGCGGCGGCCGCTGGCTCGTCGTGCGTAGCGTTTCGAGCCGCGTCAGCGAAACGACCCCCGTCCAGGTGACCCGGAGGCGTTGCGTCACACCCATCCTGAGGCTGAAGTGGTAGTACTCGAGTCGGATCCGGTTGCTGCGGGCGCGCTGACCGTCGTCGCCGTCCGGGCCGCCGGCCGCTACTGCGAGGAGTCGCCCGCCAGGAACTGCCCGGCGAGCGTGTTCAGCTGCGATGCCTGCGTCGTCTGCCCGGCCTGCTCGAGGAGCCGGGCGCGAGCGGCCAGCAACTGGCCGTACCAGTCACGCACCATGAGGACGTTGCGGTCGAGCGGCACGGTGCCGTCGGTGAGGTGGGCGAAGTCGAACTGCGAAAGGTCGAGCGGCGTCAGCCAGGCGGCGGTGGCGGCCTGCCCCTTGCCGGGCGAGTCGCGCCGCGCCTTGAGCAGGGCGACCACCGACTCGCCTGCGTAGCCCTGCACGATCCGCTGGTCGGGCTGGTAGGCGAAGTAGACGTCGCGGCCCGCCTTCTCGTACTGGTCGACGAAGGATTTGATCATGGCGTAGTAGGCGTCGTCGAGGGTGGCGCCGTCGTAGGGTCGTCCCTCTTCGAAGGGCTTGACCGCCGCGAGGAAGGCGGCGACCTGGGTCCGCGAGCCGGCGATCAGGGCGGGCTGCTGGTGCTCGAGGTCCTGAAGGTACCAGCTACGGCGCAGCAGCTCCTGGTCGAGCACGACCACGTCGGGTCGCAGCCCGTCGACGTCCTGGGCGTACATCAGGGGGAACCCGAACTGGTCGCGGTCGACCATGACGAGCGAATGCGGCGAGGCCACGCCGAACACGTTGTGGATGTAGGCGTCGGCGAACCGGTAGCGGTGCATGGTGAGGTCGGGCGCCCGGACGACGGCCAGGGCGAGGGGCACGCCTGCGATCAGGACGGCGACGACGACGGTGAGGGCTCGGGGGAGACGGCCCGTCGACGTCGGCCGGTGGCGGGCGACCGGCCCCGGCCGGCCGCGCTTCACCGCCGGCGGGCGCGGCGGCTGCGCCGCGCCCGCCGGCGTCCCGGTCCGGCCGCCGACCCAGGAAAGCGCCGCGGCGGCCAGCCACCACGCGCCGAGACCCATGAGCAGCGCGAGCAGCAGGTAGGACGGGATGTAGAAGACCGAGGCGAGCGCCCGGTTGTCGGCGTTCACGAAGGCGTCCGGGGTGTTGGTCGGGAAGTCGGCGATGAGCGTGATAACGGGCCAGGTCAGGACGATGGCGACGAGCGCGAGAATGAAGAGTCGTCGCCGCCGGCGCAGCAGCACGATCAGCGCGACGATCACGAGCGCGAGCAGGACCACGGACCACTGGTGGCGCAGCAGCGACGCCGACGTCGCGAGCTCGGCCAGGGTCGTGCGCACGCCGGAGTGGCCGCTCGTCATGTACTGATGCCGCGTGACGACGCGCCAGAAGTTGGTCCACGTAGCGGCGTTGCCCCAGTTCATGATCGGGTGGCGTGCGGCCGCGAGTGGCAGATAGAGGTATGGAAGCAGTCCGACGAAGAACAATCCGGCGCCCACGGCGAGCTGGCGCCAAGTCGGTCGCAGGCGCGGCTCGATGACGTAGCCGTACAGCGCCAGCGTGGGGAGGAGGACGATGAACGTGTCGTGCGCCGTGAGACCGAGTCCGAGGGTAAGACACACGGCGTAGAAGAGCCGCGCCCGTCCGCGTAGCGTCGCGGCTCGCGTCCAGACGAGCGTGAGCAGAAGAAGGAGGGCGATGAGGGCCGCGTTCAGGCCGTAGACCTCGGTGATGATCGCCTGGCCCCAGGTGGTCTCGGCCGTGGCGGCGAGCAGACCCGCGGCGATGGCAGCCCCGCCCGCGAGCCACAGAGCGGGACCGCCGACCGCCGGCAGCCAGGCGCGCTGCGTGGCCGCCGGCGTGCCCGTGACCGCGTCGGGTTCGACCCGCGAGCGGCGCTGGAGGGCGGTCGGCGCACCGGCCGCGCATTCGTCGATCACGAGCAGCGTCGCCCAGGCGATGAGCGCGGCGGCGAGCGCCGTGCAGACGGCCGACATGAGGTTCACGCGGTAGGCGACGTCGCCGAGCGGCAGCCAGGTAAAGGCGTGGGCGATCATCGTCCAGAGGGGGTAGCCGGGTTCGTGGGGCACGCCGAGCCTGTAGGCCGCGGCGATGAGCTCGCCCGAGTCTTCGAAGGTGACGGTGGGGGCGAGCGTGAAGATGAAGAGGATGAGGGCGCCGGCGAACGTCAGCGTGGCGACGGCCAGGGTGGCCCACCGGGCGTAGCGACCCGCGGCGGCCGCCTGGGCGGCGGGCTGCACGGGCGACGCGCTCGAAGGCGAGGCTCCCCGTGCGCGAGAAGGCGGGCGTCGCTTGATTGTGCGCTTGGTCGCCATGAGCCCTTTCGTCGATGACGAAGCATACATTGCCGGGTGGCGGGCGTGTCGCCGGTCCCGCGACTGGACGCACGACCGGCCTGCATGGGCCCGTCACCACGTGCCCGCGTGCGGCGCGGTTGCGAGCAGCCGTGGCTACCCGATCCGGGCGCCGAGGCGGAGGTCGGCCTGATCGATGCGCCGGCTTTCATGGCGGTCGGCGACGCGCATCGCCGTGTCGCCGCACCGGCGACGGCACCGATGACGTGGAAACGCCTCGCCCGCGGGGAACGTCCCGCCTGCGGCGACCCGGTTCTCAGTCTTGGGCGTTCTGCCCCATGCCGGCGGCCCTGGGAGTCGCGGTGCTCAGGCCCGTGAGCGAATGGGGCTTGTTGGTGCGCTCGAAGGCGAGCATCTTCGTCAGGCCTTCCTCGAGCGTGGTGGTCGGCTCCCAGCCGAGGGTCTCACGGGCGCGGGTGATGTTCGGCCGGCGCACCTTGGGGTCGTCGAGCGGCAGGGCCGAGTAGACCACCTGGCTCTCGCTGCCGGTCAGACGGATGACGGTCTCGGCGAGCTCGCTCAAGGTGAGCTCGGCCGGGTTGCCGATGTTGACAGGCGCGTGCTCGCCGCTCGTGGTCAGGCGGTAGAGGCCGTCGATCAGGTCGGTCACATAGCAGAAGCTGCGCGTCTGGGTGCCGTCGCCGAACACCGTGATCGGCTTGTTCTGCATGGCCTGGCGCACGAAGGTGGGCACGGCGCGGCCGTCGTTCGTGCGCATCCGCGGACCGTAGGTGTTGAAGATGCGGGCGATACAGGTGTCGACCCCCTGCTGGCGGTGGTAGGCCATGGTCAGGGCTTCGGAGTAGCGCTTCGACTCGTCGTACACGCCACGCGGGCCGATGGGGTTGACGTTACCCCAGTAGTCTTCGGACTGGGGGTGCTGGAGAGGGTCGCCGTAGACCTCGGAGGTCGAGGCGAGCAGGAACCGGGCCCGTTTGAACTTGGCGAGGCCGAGGGCGTGGTGCGTGCCGTACGAACCAACTTTGAGCGTGTGCAGGGGCAGCCGCAGGTAGTCGATCGGGCTCGCCGGGCTGGCCAGGTGATAGACGAAATCGACGCTTTCGGCCAGGTCGACGAACTCGACGAGATCGATGTTGCGAAACTCGAACTCCGGCGCCCGCAGGTGCTCGATGTTCTGCAGCGACCCCGTGTCCAGGTTGTCGAGGCAGATGACCCTGTGGCCCTGGGCCAGCAGGTACTCGCAAAGGTGGGAGCCGAGAAACCCGGCGCCGCCGGTGACCACCGATGTCGTCACGCGGGTGCTCCTTTCGGTCGGACACGGGGACGTCGGGCGAGGCGGTCGCCGGACCTCTGGCGCGCGGCGCGGCGACACTCCGCGAGCGGTGCCACGGGGCCGCCGGGCCGCCGAGCGCTCAACACGCTCCACGCAGGCCGCATACTGCGCCGACCGTCCTCGCGAGTATCGACAGGTCGGCCGTGATCGACCACGACTCGATGTAGCTGCAGTCCAGCGCGATCATGTCGTCGAACGACAGCTCGCTGCGCCCGCTCACCTGCCAGAGCCCGGTGATGCCGGGTAGCACCACGTGGCGGCGCTTGTGGACATCGGCCATGAGTCCATAGTCGCGCAGCGGCAACGGTCGGGGGCCGACCAGGCTCATGTCGCCCTTGAGCACGTTGAAGAGCTGGGGGACCTCGTCGAGGCTCGTGCGCCGCAGAAACCGGCCGAGCGGCGTGACGCGCGGGTCGTGTCGGATCTTGAACAGCGTGTCGCCGGCTTCGTTCAAGGGTTCGAGCTCGACCTGGCGTGTGGCCGCGTCGCGGTACATGGTGCGGAACTTGTAGCAGCGAAACGGCCGTTGGCCCAGGCCTACGCGCTGGTCGACATAGAATGCCGGCCCCGCGGAAGTGAGCTTGACGAGCATCGCCACCACCAGGATGAGCGGGGCCAGCAGGACCGTCAGCACGGTGCTGCCGATGAGGTCGACACAACGCTTGGCGACGAAGTGGAAGGGCGACCGCCTGGGGGGCTCGGCGACGAAGATGGGCGCGCCGCCGCCCGGGATCAGGGTGACGCCATCGGGGTAGCGCTCGACCTCGACGGCCGCCAGCATGAGGTCGACGTGACGGCGACGGCAGGCGTCGAGCAGCCCGGGCAGACGATCGCGGGTGAGGTCGAGATCGCACAGGACGAGCTCGACCGGTTGCTCACGGTCGACGACCGCTTCGAGGTCGTCGACGAGACCCAGCACCTCGAGCCCGCTGTCGCGCCGCCAGGCGCTCGGCATGACCCGGTCGGTGACCACGCCGCACACGCGGCAGTCGGCAAACCGCGGCAGGTCGGAGATGAGGGTCACGACCCTCAGGCACGACTCTGGCCGACCTACGAGGACGATCGGACGCAGTCCGTGGTCGTCGTAGACGCGGGCGAGGATCCCATCGTAGACCGCACGGGCGGCGAAGGTGAGCGCCGTGGCCACGACGATCGTCAGCACCGCGGTGAGATGGTCGAGCGCGAATCCCATGAGCAGCGCCGCCACGAGCACGACGGCGATCGCCATGAGCGCGGCGCGCGCCAGGCGCCGGGCGCTGTGGCGCATGAAGCGCCGCCCGTAGAGGCCGTTCGCCAGAAAGACCGTGACGACGATGGCGCAGACGCTGGCGAGACGCGGGGGGTCCGGATAGCCGTAGCCCGGCTTGACCGCGCGCGTGAGTTGAACGGCAACGAGACCGGCGAGGGCGATCGACACGACGTCGCAGCCGGCGAGGAAGAGGACCGAAAGAAAGCGGCGCAGACGGTGGCGGTTCAGGAGGGTCGAAAGAGAGAAGTCGACGGATGTCCGGATGTCACGATGAAGAACGACTTCGCGGACGGTCAATCTGCATCGCTCCCCTCGAGCTCACGGCCCCACGACCGCGCGCCCTCTGTGGTGATAGCGCCTGCCGTCGTTGTGTTCTTTCGGCGACTTGCCGGACGACCCCTTCTCGGCCAGTAGTATATTTCGGCGGTTTGGGCTTCACAATGAGGAGCAAACGGACTGGAGCGCGCACCGGACCGACGTCTCTCGTCTCAGGAACCGTGTTCGGCTACCACGGTGCGCAGGAGGCGCTCGTAGGCCTCGGTCACGACGTCCCACGTGTAGACGGCCTGAGCCCGGCTGGCCGCCGCCTTGCGCAGAGCGGCGATGCGCTCGGGATGGTCGAGGAGCGTCTGGAGCGCGCGACGCAGGCCGGCGGCGCCCTCGGCCGCCGGGTAGCTCAGACCCGCGTCGCCGAGCACCTCGAGGTTGGGTTCGTGATCGTTGACCACCACGCAATTGCCGGCGCACATGGCTTCCAGCAGAACGGGGTGCGTACCGCCGACCTCGCTGGGCACCACGAAGATCTCGGCGTGGCGGGCGAGCTCGCGGTAGCCTTCGCCGAACAGGTAGCCGGTGAAGAGCACCCGTGGGTCGCCGGCAAAGGCGGCCCGCAGACCGTCCTGGTAGTGCTCTTCGTAGGGGGCATCGCCCACCACGACCAGCCGCAGGTCGGTCTCGAGGTCGCGGAAGGCTTCGAGCAGCACGTGGGCGTTGTTCTCGGGCACGAGCCTGCCGACGAAGAGCAGGTAGCCGCGCTCGCGCAGCCCCAGTCGGGTCAGGTGCTCGCCGGTGTCTGGACCGTCCATGTCGGCGCCGTAGGGGATGAACTCGGTCACGGCATGGTAGCGCTCGCGGTAGATGCGTTGCAGCACCTCGGAGTCGGTGATGAGCCGGTCCGCGCAGCGCCTGGCGTTGCGCTGGGCCCACCGCAGGTAGCGCTTCGCCGGGCCCGACCACTTGGCGCGCTCCGAGTCGAGGCCGTCCACGTTGAGGACCGCGGGGATGCCGGCGAGGCGCGACAGGGCGGCCGACGGCGCGTTGCCGACGATGAAGTAGACGGCCGCGTCGGGCCGCGCGAAGAGCGCCATGTGAACGGTCGAGAGCAGCGTGTGAACGAACGTGTCGAGGTGCTTGGTGGGAATCGTCGGCAGGTGAACGAGCGTCATGCCGCGGTACGAGCGGTGGCGCGACTCGACGGCGTGCGGCCGGCAGTAGACGGTGACGTCGTGCCCCCCGGCGGCAAGGCGGGCGCCGATGTTCTCGACCGCGGTCTCAAAGCCGCTGTAGTTGGCCGGTACGCCGCGTGTGCCCACAAGGGCGAGCTTCATCGCAGCCCCCGCTCGGCGGCCGCCTCGTCGTAGACCTCGCAGGTGCGCTCGGCGCAGTCCTGCCAGGTGAAGCCGCGGGCGCGCGCAAGGCCCCGCGTCCGCAGCTTGTCGCGCATCTCCGCATGGTCGAGAAGAGCGACCAGCACGGCGGCGATGTCGTCAGTATCGAAAGGGTCGAAGAACGCCGCTGCATTACCTGCGGTCTCGGGAAGGGCGGTCACCCGCGAGCAGGCGACCGGGGTGCCGGCCGCCATGGCTTCGAGCACCGGCAGGCCGAAGCCCTCGTGCAGCGACGGACAGACGAACACGCTGGCGCCGCAGTAGAGCGCCGGGAGGTCGGCCTCGGCGACGTAGCCGGTCGTCCTGACGCGGTCCTGGAGGCGCAGCCTCGCCACCTTGCGGGCGACGTCGGCGCGGCGCCCGCGAATGCCGCCGGCGAGCACCAGAAGGTGCTCGCCGGTGGCGTTCGCGCCGACCAGAGCGCCCCAGGCTTCGAGGAGCCGGAGAAGGTTCTTGCGGGGCTGCAGATTGCCGACGGCGAGGACGTAGGGCCGCGCGAGCGCGAATCTCTCCAGCGCAGGGGCGACCTCGGCCGTGGTGAGAGGCCGAAAGCGAGGCTCGACCCCTTCGGCGATCACGGCGACCCGGTCGGCGGAGACGCCGGGCAGGGCCAGCACGTCGGCCCGGGTGTCGCGCGAGGGCACGACGATGCGCTCGGCGTGGCGGGCGGCCCAGCGCACGCCGGAATTCAGGACGGCGCGATCGCGGGCCCCGAACCAGGCGGGGTGGCCGACGAAGGAGAGGTCGTGGATGGTCACGACCCGGGCGCGATCGGTGGCGGGCGGAGCGGCGTAGGTCGAGTGGATGACCTGGGCGCCGACGCGACGGGCGAGCGCCGGCAGCTCGGCCAGGAGGCGGCGCAGGTTCGACGAGCCGCTGAGATGGACGGCCGTGTGCCGGCCGGGGCAGGCGCCGGCCGGCCCCAGGGCGACGGCCTGCGGCCGTTGGATGGCGTCCAGCCCGTAGAGAAGGCCGCGGACGTAGGTTTCGTTGCCCGTCTCGCGAGCGCCGAGCATGTGGCCGTCGATCAAGGCTCGCACGCCTTCGGCGCGAGGCGGTCCCGGCGTGGGGGGCGCGGTCATGGCGAGAGTATCCCACGAAAGCGCGCTGTGCGTCGGGTCGTGCCGCGCGCGGGTGCGCCGCGCGCCGCCGATTGCGGCCCGCCTCGGCGGTGCCGTATCATGACACACGTTCGCCCGGGGCTCGTGAGCCGCTGGGCGATGAGCGGCATCGATGGCCGGCGGCGGGCGCGAGGCGCCCGCGGCCCGACCCGAGCGACCAGATCCGGAGTCTTCGTTTGCGCGCAACTCGCTTGCTGCTTCCCACGGTCAAGGAGGACCCGGCCGGCGCCGAGGCGGTCAGCCACAAGCTCCTGGTGCGCGGCGGCCTCGTCCGCCAGCTCGCGGCCGGCATCTATGTCTTCCTGCCGGCCGGCTGGCGTGTCATGCGCAAGATCGAGGCCGTCATCCGCGAGGAGATGGACGCGATCGGCTGCCAGGAGATGCTGATGCCGGTGCTGCAGCCGGCCGAGATCTGGCAGGAGAGCGGGCGCTGGGACGCCATCGGCGACGAGATGTTTCGCCTGAAGGACCGCAAGGGCGCCGACATGGCGCTGGCCATGACGCACGAAGAGGTCGTGACCTGGCTCGCGGCCCGCGAGATCCGCTCCTACAGGCAGCTGCCGCAGCTCTGGTATCACATCCAGACCAAGGAACGCGACGAGGCCCGGCCCAAGAGCGGTATTCTGCGCACGCGCGAGTTCACCATGAAGGACTCCTACAGCCTCGACGTCGACCACGACGCGCTGCAGGTGAGCTACCAGAAGCACATCGCCGCCTACGATCGCATCTACGAGCGCTGCGGCATCGACTGCATGATGGTCGACGAGGACCCGGGCATGATGGGCGGCGACGTCTCGCACGCCTACATGGCCTACGCCGAGGCCGGCGAGGACGAGATCGTCTTCTGCCGTCACTGCGGCTACGCGGCCAACGTCGAGCTGGCCGTCGCCGGCGCCGATCCCGAGCCGCCACTCTCCGAGACGGCGCCGCGCAACGAGTCGGTCGACCTGCTGGTCGACGAGATCAAGCCCACGCCCGAGGCGCGCACCATCGTCGAGGTGGGCGCATTTCTCGGGATGCCGGCGCGCGCCTTCATGAAGGCCCTCGTGGTGGTGGCCGAGACGGGCGACGCCGCCGGCCGGCCGGTGATGGTGCTGCTGCGCGGCGACCACGAGCTGAACGAGCTCAAGCTGCGCAACCTCCTGGGCGCCGGGTTCCGTCTGGCGACGCCCGACGAGGTGCTCGCCGCACAGGGTGTGGAGCCCGGGTTCGTCGGTCCCGTGCCCACGGACCTGCCGGTGTACGCCGACCGCGCGCTGACGCGGGGGTCGTACATCGCCGGCGCCAACAGGAGCGGCCACCATCGCTCGGGTGTCGGCCTCGAGCGCGTCCCGCAGGCCGCGGTCGTCGATATCCGCACGGTGCGCGCCGGCGATCCCTGCCCGGGTTGCGACGGCGTGCTCGACGGGGCGCGGGTGATCGAGGTGGGCAACATCTTCCAGCTCGGCACGAAGTACTCCCGGCCGATGGGCGCGACCTACTTGGACGAGCAGGGCGCCGAGCACGACATCGTCATGGGCAGCTACGGCATCGGCCTGGCCCGCATCGCCGCGGCGGCCGTCGAGCAGCACCACGACGAGCATGGCATCGTCTGGCCGGCGGCGATCGCGCCGTTCCGGGTGCACCTGCTGGTCGTCCGCGCGAGCGACGAGACGCAGGCGGCTCTGGCCGAGGAGCTGTACGACACGCTGCGCGCCGAGGGCCTCGACGTGCTGTTCGACGACCGCGAGCTGTCGCCGGGCGTCAAGTTCAAGGATGCCGACCTCCTGGGCTGCCCCGTCCAGGTCGTCGTCGGCAAGCGCGCCGCCGAGCGTGTGGTCGAGCTCAAGCCGCGGGCGAGCGGCGAGCGCCGCGACCTCGCGGTCGACGACCTGCCGGCGGCCGTGGCCGCGGCGCTCGCCGCCTGCTAGCCTCTTCGCTCGCCGCCGCTCGACCCTTGCCACCGACCGATCCGGGGGCTTCGACCGTGTCCGGCGTTGCCTGATCGGGCGACAAAACGCCTGCAGTGCGCTCAAGTAAAGCCTGTTATTGGGCGATAACGTCTAGCGATATGCAGACGATGCTCAAAGCGACTCGACCGCGTTACTCCCGCGAGCGCTTTCAGGCCGCCCTGAAGGGCCTCATGGAAGAGCGCCATCTCAGCTACCGTCAGCTGGCCTACAAGACCCAGCTTTCGGCCGGCTACCTGAACCACCTCACGAAGGGAACGCGACCCGTGCCGGCCGATCCCGTCATGCACACGATCGCCACCGCCCTCTGTGTAGAACCCGACTTCTTCCTCGAGTACCGGCTTCGTCAGGTCGCCGACGTGCTCGATGCCTCGACCCATCTGATCGACGCGCTCTACAGCGTGCTGTTGCTCCATACGCCGGTCTCCGACGACATGAAGGCGATGCTCGAGAAGTCGGGCAACGGCAACGGTCACGCTCGCGGGAACGGCGACCCGGCTTCGCCCAGGTTCGCGACGTAGGTCTTCAGCGACAGTCCCCGAGGAGCCTTGCGACCGGCCGTGCCCGGTCGCTTTTCGTTGCCGTGACGGAAAAGCGGAGGGGCAACGGGCCGCGCCACGAGGTCCTTCTCTGAGGGTCGGCGACCGCCGGGCGCTGCGCGAACGGTGCGGGGCCCTCGCGGCGAGTGTCGACCGCGCCGCGAGACGATGGTAGGGTCGGCGTGGGCATGCCGCGAGAGCATCCAGCCCATTCACCTCGCCATCCGGAGGCGCGCGACCAGGTGAAGGCAAGCATCAAGGCCGAGACCCTGCAGGCTCTGCACAGATGAGAGATCGTGTCGCCCTGGTCACCGGCGGGTCGCGCGGCATCGGCCGCGCCGTGGTCGCGCGCTTCGAGCAGTTCGGTGCGCGTGTGCTTGCGCCCACGCGCACCGAACTCGACCTGGCGGACGCCACGGCCGTCGAAGCGTACGCCGCGGCGCTCGACCAGCCTGTCGACATCCTCGTGAACAATGCCGGCATCAACCCTCTCAGCGGCATCGACGAGCTCACCGACGAGGCCCTCGACGAGACTCTGGCGATCAATCTGACGACTCCTCTGCGTCTGTGTCGGGCGCTGACGCCGGGCATGGCCGAGCGGGGCTACGGGCGCGTCGTCAACGTCAGCTCCGTGTGGTCGGTGATGGCCAAGGCTCGCCGGCTGCCGTACATGGTGAGCAAGACCGGACTGAACGGGCTGACCCGGGGCCTGGCGGTCGAGCTGGCGCCGCGAGGGGTGCTCGTCAACACCGTGGCGCCGGGCATCGTCGCCACCGAGTTGACGAATCGGAACAACACGCCCGTGGAGCTCGCCGCGCTGGTCGGACAGATCCCCCTTGGCCGCCTGGCCGAGGCCGAGGAGCTGGCCGAGCTCATCGCCTTCCTCTGCTCTCAGCGCAACTCCTACATCACAGGGCAGGTGCTGGTCTGCGATGGCGGACTCTCGATCGCGTAATAGCGGCGGCGATCGAGGGCGCGGCGTGACGGACGCCCCGCTGAAGATCCATTCGCGCCTCCGCGACTATGCTGTGGAGTTCGTGCACGGCGATCCGTGGGTACGGGAGCTGACGGCGCTCCCGCACGCGTTCATCGTGGTCGACGAGAATGTGTGGGCCCTGCACGCTTCCGGCGTTCTCGCGCCGCTTCGCGATGCGGAGCCGGTCGTGCTCCCGGTTTCTGAAGACCAGAAGACCTACGCCACCGTGGCGCGGCTCTTCGATCTCGTCACCGCACGAGCCGCGAAGCGTAACTGCGTCGTGGTCTCCGTTGGGGGTGGCATCACCCAGGACGTCACCGGGTACCTCGCCTCGACACTGTACCGTGGCGTGCGCTGGGTGTATGCGCCGACCACACTGCTGGCCATGGCCGACAGCTGCATCGGGGGCAAGACCTCACTGAACCACGGCGTGCACAAGAACCTCGTCGGTACCATGTACCCCCCGGAACGCGTGCTGGTCGATGCGGACTTCGTCGGCACGCTCCCCGAAGAAGACTACGCGAGTGGACTCGGCGAAGTGGTCAAGCTGCACCTCCTCGGCGGACAAGCGGCCACCGACGAGTTGCGGGCGGCCCTGCCGGCCCTGCTGGCGCGGGAGCCCGAGGCACTGCGGCGGGCCACGTACGCCAGCCTGAGCATCAAGCGCGGCTTTATCGAAGCGGATGAGTTCGATCGTGGCCGTCGCAACCTGCTGAACTACGGGCACTGCTTCGGGCACGCGCTGGAAACCGCGACCGGATTCGCGGTGCCCCATGGGCAGGCGATTGTCATCGGGATGCTCCTCTCCGGCGTCGTGGCCCGCCGTCGCGGCCTGCTGGCCGCGGCGGCGGAGCGGCGCCGGCGCGCCGAGCTCCTGTTGCCGGTGCTGGTCGTCAGGCCGCGCCTCGACCGCAGCGCGGTCGATCGCGTGATCGCGGCCATGAAGTACGACAAGAAACGAACGGGTGCGGGGCTCGCGCTGGTGATGGTCGGCGACGGGCTCCAGGTGACGCAGGTCTCCGACCTCAGGGAGGACGAGGCCCGCGAGGCTCTGGCCGAGTTGCCGGCCCTGTACCGGGAGCTGAGCGAGGGCCAGAATTGGTCGGCGTGGCCAGATTCGAACTGGCGACCCCTAGTCCCCCAGACTAGTGCGCTAACCAGGCTGCGCCACACGCCGACCGCGAAACGAGGCCGTAGTGTAGCACATCGTCCGCGGCGCCGGCGGGCGTGGCGCGCGGGCCCTACAGCGACGGTCCGACGAGGCCGGCGGGGCGGCGAAAGCCGCCCCGCCGGCCTCGTCCTGTACACTACGGCCATGTCGCGCCGCATGATCCCGAACGCCATCACCATCGGCCGCCTGTGCGCCCTGCCCGTCTTTCTGTGGGTGTACAGCCTCCAGGCGCCCGGGCCGAGCTGGCCGGCCGCCATCCTCGTCCTCGTCCTGGCGCTATCGGACGTGGTCGACGGCTGGCTCGCCCGCCGCTACCACCATTGCGATTCCA
>CAWCWZ010000052.1:0-16321 GCA_963799395.1 uncultured Actinomycetes bacterium | reverse complement strand
GATCGAGCGCCCAGGCGGCCTCGCCGGGCGAGCAGACGTCGACACCGACGGCGGTCGGCGTCCCGGGCTCGCCGAGACTGCGCAGCGCCGCGAGCACCTCGGGTTCGCGCTGCGCCTTCAGGGCGAACCGCACGCGGTGGGGCAGGCCGGTCGCCGCCAGAGCCGCCTGGACCCGCCGCACCCGGTCGGTGACGTCAGTCAGATCGAAGGCGAAGAGCGGCGTGCCGTGCTCGCGTGCAAGCCGTTCGGCGTCGCGTCCGGCGATACGCAGGCGTCCGTCGTGCACGTCGAGGCCCGGGCGCACCCACCAGGTGGGCGCGGAGGCCGGGCGGTCGTCGGGTTCGCTCATGGACTCATCCTATTGGCGGCGCCCCGGCGGCGGCAAACCGCACCACGGATTCTGCCGCGTCCGTCAAGCTGATACACGAAGCGCCTACGGCGTGCCTGCGATGACGCCTTACGCAGAAAGGCGTAGGCTGTCTCCGCTGTTCCGCAGTCTGCAGAATCACTGTTGGGTGCGGCTCAGCCAATCGCTGCCTGACTGCGGTAGTATCCTTCACGAATAGTCTTCGGGAGGCCGCATGTCCGTCGCGTTTCGCATCGAGTTCGAGCAGGAGACTGACGGTCGCTGGATCGCCGAGGTGATCGAACTGCCGGGTGTCCTCGCCTACGGCGCGAGCCAAGACGAGGCGGTGGCCAGAGTCCAGGCGCTCGCCTTGCGTGTCGTGGCCGACCGCCTTGAGCACGACGAGGCCGGCCGTGAATACCTGAACATCTCCTTTGCCGCTGCATGAGCGATTGGCCCAGTACCCGCGCCAAGGCGGTACTGGCAGCGCTTCTTCGCATCGGCTGGAGCGTCAAGCGGCAGACCGGCTCACACCGCGTCTTGTCTCGTCCCGGTTGGCCCGACCTGGTCTTCGCCTTTCACGACCGCGATGAGATCGGTCCGCGGATGCTCGCCCGCATCGCCAAGCACAGCGGTTTGCGTCCCGAGGACTTGTGAATCGCACACCTAACATGCAGTTCGAGCAGACGTCCAGCAGGGTGATGTACCGTCCACGCTCAGTCGGGAACTACTCAACACCCGAACGTTCGCGCGTACGGTGGAGGCAAAGGTGAGACTTGCGATGGCACCACCGACCAGCGTGTTGTGGCGCGACGAGGCGATCGAGGCCATGGCGGGCGCCGCGCGCGAGATCCTTGCCCGGGTGGGCGTGCGGGTCGACTCGAAACGGGCGGTCGCGGCGCTGACGGCGGCGGGCGGCGTGCCCGGCTCCGCCGGGCGCGTACTTCTGCCCGCCGCCGCCGTCGACCGCGCCCTCGCCTCAGTCCCCGGCGAGTTCACGCTCCTGGCCCGCGACCCCGCGAAGTCGGTGCCGGTCTCCCCCGCTCCCGACGCGACCTTCGTTCACAACAGCGGCGAAGACCCGCGGGTCGCCGATCCCGTCACGGGGCGCTCGCGGCCGGCGACCATGGCCGACCAGGCACTCGCCGCCCGCGTCATGCACCGCCTGCGCTACCCGCAGACGATCAACTCGCTGTTCTGGCCCGGCGACGTGCCGATCGAACTGCAGCCCCTCTACTCGTACCTCGCGCTCGCTCTCGAGACCGACAAGCACCTGGGTTCGCCCTGCATCGACTACGCCTGGCAGCTCGCGCCGCTTTGCGCCATGGCCGGGGCGGTCGCGGGCGCAGCCCGCGACCGCCCCGGCCGCGCCCTCGACGTCTCGTTCTCGCCGGTCAGTCCCCTGCAGCTCGGCGCCGAGGTCTGCGACGGTCTGCTCGTCGCGGCCGGCCGCGACGTCGTCGTCGAGATCCTGCCCTGCCCGATGGGCGGCACCACGGCCCCGGCATCGCTTGCCGGCGGCATCGTCATGCAGCACGCCGAGGTGCTGGCCGGCGTCGTGCTGGTGCAGGCCGTCGGGCGCGGCACGCCCTGTCTCGCCGGCGTGCGTCTGGGGCCGAGCCACCCGCGCAGCGGCGAGTTCCTGGGCGGTGCGCCCGAGGGGTCGCTGGCCTCGCTGGGCGCCACGCAGCTCGCCCGGCGCGACGGCCTGGCCTGCGACTGCTACGGTCCCACGAGCGGCTCGCCGGTCCTCGAGATGCAGGCCGGCCTCGAGCAAGGGCTCACCCTCATGCTGAGCTCGATGGCGCGACCCCGCTTCCTGTCGGGCTGCGGCACCATGCAGGGCACGGCCTCGTGCCTCGAGGCTCTGGTCGTCCACGACCAGCTCTTCGCCCACGCCTTCAACGCCCTGACCCCGCGCGCCTGGGACGACGAGGCGCTGGCCGTCGAGGCCGTCGCCGAGGCGGTGCTCGACGGCAAGGGCTTCCTCAGCCTCAAGCACACCCGCCACCACCTGCGGCGCGACGTCGACCAACCGACCTTCGGCTTTCGCGGCGGCATCGACGACTGGCTCGCCACAGGGCGCACCAGCCTGGTCGAGGAGGCCCGCGAGAAGGTCGCGGAGCTCGTCGCCGGCGAGCCGCTCGGGCTGCCCGACGACGTCGCCGCCGAGCTGTGCCGCCTGATCGATGAGACGGCCCGCTCGCGCGGCCTGTCCGAGTGGCCCGACCCGCGGCGGCTCGTCGACGCGCCGGCGCGGGCCTGAAGAGCATGGGCGAGGGCGGACCGACGTGGGTGTGAGTCGCCTGGACACAGGCGCTGCGGCCCGCGCCGTCGGGCTCCCCGACGTCGCGAAACGCCAAGACTACTGCCCGGCAGACCCGCGCGGTGGGAGCGGCGGCGGGGCGGGCGCGCTTGCGCGCGCCCGCCCCGCCGCCGCCGGCCCGCGCCCGACCAGGGAGGCCACGTGACCACAGGTGCCGAGCCGATCATCCGAGCCGCGCGCTTCGACGCGGTGGTGTTCGACATGGACGGCGTCGTCACCCAGACGGCGACCGTGCACGCAGCGGCCTGGAAGGCGCTGTTCGACGCCTTTCTCGAGGAACGCGCCCTGCGCACCGACGAGCCCTTCCGGCCCTTCGACATCGAGGCCGACTACCTGCCCTACGTCGACGGCAAGGCCCGCTACGACGGGGTGCGCGACTTTCTCGCCTCACGCGGCATAGAGCTGCCCTGGGGCCACCCCGCCGACCCGCCCGACGTCCAGACGATCTGCGGCCTGGGCAACCGCAAGAACGACTTCTTCCTGCGGGTCGTAGCCGAGCAGGGCGTCAAACCGTTCCCCACCACGGTCGCGCTCATCGCCCGGCTGCACGAGGCCGACATCGCCACGGCCGTCATCTCGGCCAGCAAGAACACGACGGCGATCCTCGCCGCGGCCGGCGTGGCCGGCCTGTTCGCGGCCCAGGTCGACGGCGGCGTGGCCGAGATGCTCGGTCTGCCCGGCAAACCTGACCCGGCGGTGTTCGTCGAGGCCGCGCGCCTGCTCGGCGTGGTGACGCCGCGCGCCGTCGTGGTCGAAGACGCCGAGGCGGGGGTCGAGGCCGGCCACAACGGCGGCTTTGGCCTCGTGATCGGCGTCGACCGCTCCGACCACACCCAGGCCCTGCGCGATCACGGCGCCGACGTGGTGGTCAAGGACCTGGCCGAAGTGACGGTCGTCCCGCGCTAGCTGCGCGGGCCGCCCGCTTCTAGGCCACGAACAACCAGAGGGCGAAGCGCCCGGTGAGGTAGACCAGGGCGGCGGTCGAGCCCACGACCAGCACGGTGCGCAGCAGGCGGCGGCGCTCGGTGGCAAGGCCCAGCGAGATGAATAGCGGAAACGCGCAGAGCACGAAGCGCGGCATCGACATGAGCGGGATCTGGGCGCGCGGCTGCAGCAGCGGGACCAGGACGAGCGCCGCCGCGTACAGTGAGTAGGAATGCGGCAGCCGGCGCCAGCCGGCGATGAGCGCCCACACGGCGAAGGCCAGCGCGAGGAACGAGATGAGGTTCACCACGGCGATCTCGTGCTGGACGAAGGCCATCGCCTGACCCGGATAGGCCTGCAGCAGCGGCGCCGGACGGCCGCTCACGATGTAGCGGACGGCGTACCAGGCGGCGCGCGTGGCGTGCCACACGGTCGAGGTGGGCGCCGACAGCGAACGTCCCCACTCGCTCTCGCTGGTCGACCAGGCCACCGGGTCGCCAACCGCGCGCCACAGGTAGAGGCAGTAGCCGAGCAGGCCGAGCGGCGGCAGCAAGAGGGCGGCGGGGCGCGCCCAGGCGCGCCCCGCCGCCCTCTTGCTCGAACCGAAGTAGGCCATCGCCAGGGGCAGGAGGAGGAGCACGCCGGTGACACGGGTGAGCGTGGCCAGAAGAGCGGCGACGCCGGCCAGTACCAGCCATTCGCGCCCCAGGCACCAGAAGCAGAGCAGCGAGAGCAGCAGGAGCAGCGACTCGCTGTAGACGGCCGAGAAGAAGAACGAGGTCGGAAACAGCGACAGGAAGAGGACCGTGCAGAAGGCCGCGCGGTGACCGAACTGGGTCTGGACCAGGCTGTAGAGCAGCGCGGCCGCGGCCAGGAAGAAGACGGTCGACAGGGCGATGCCGGCGACCTCGTAGCGGTGGCCGACGGCGAAGCCGGCGCCCCGCACGACGAGCGGATAAAGGGGAAAGAACGTCGCGAACGACCCCTGCGGGTACCCCTGCACGGCGACGCGCAGGAACCACACGCCGTCGTAGTGGGCCAGGGGGTTGAGCAGGGCGCCGAGCGTGCCATGGAGGGTTTCGGCCCAGGCCGGGTCGCGCAGGCTTGGAGCCACCGCGTGGGCCGTGAAGAGCCGCCCGGCCGCGTAGCACGCCGCGGCGATGAGCAGTCGCGAGCCGAGCGTCACGCCCAGGGCGGCGAGCGCCCAGCGGTCGGCGAGGCCGGCGACCGTGGAGTGCGATCGCGTGCGTCCGCGTGGCGCTGCCTCGGCCCTGGCGCTCATCGTGTTTCGTTGTCTTCGGCGCGAGGCGCGGTTCTCCTGAGCGGCACGCTCGCGGGGCCGCCGCGTTTGCTCCGCTTGACAATCGGAAATGATGTGTCACGATATATCGCGTAACAGCGGTACCGATACCACGGAGGCAGAGAATGTTCCACGAAGATCCCAGAGCGGGCTCAGATCCGGGCGAAGACGCGCCGCGCCGCTGGCCCTACGGCTATGCGGCCGATGTCCGCTTTCACGAAGGGCACGGCCCCCACGGCCGTCACTGCGGCCCCCACGGTTTCGGCCCCCACGGCCGGGCCCGCCGCGGCAACGTCAAGGCCGCGATCCTTGCCGTCCTCGCCGAGCAGCCCATGCACGGTTACGAGGTCATGCAGCAGCTCGAGTCGCGCAGCGGCGGCATGTGGCGGCCCAGCCCGGGCTCCATCTACCCCACCCTGCAGCTCCTCGAAGACCAGGGCCTGATCAAGAGCGAGGACGTCGACGGCCGGCGGGTGTTCTCGCTGACCGACGAGGGCAAGACCGAGGCCGCGACGATCACCGAGCGCGGCGCTCCCTGGGCGACCTCCGAAAGCGGACCTGAGGGCGCGCGCTTCAAGCTGCGCGGCGCCGCGATGCAGCTCATGGCCGCGACCCGGCAGGTCGGCATGGCAGGCTCGCAGGAGCAGATCGACAAGACCCTGGAGATCCTGAGCGAGGCCCGCAAGCGTATCTACGGCCTGCTTGCCGAGAGCGAATAGGACGCCGTGCCGGCGTCGGCTGCGGCGGGGCCGGGGGTCGGGCTCGCGCTTCGCGAAACCAGAGTATGGCACCCGCGGCTGGCGCCGCGGGTAGCACTCACGCTCAGAGTTCGCCCTCACCCCGGCCCCGCCTCCGCCGACTCCGGCGGAGGCGCGGCGCCGAGCGAACCAACCCCGTCGCTTCGTGCGCGCTCCGGCCCGGTCGCGGGTCGTCGAACCTGCTGACCGGCTCGCAAGTGCGAAGTGGGACGTCCGCGGCTACGCCGCGGACGGGTGCCGACGATGCGGCCAAGATCGGGGCCGAGGCTTCCGTCGTCGCTAGAGGATCGCCACCCAGATCGTCACGCGGCTGCCCTTGGCCGCGAGCGCTCCCGGGGCGGGCTTCTGCTTTGTGACGTTCCCCGGGAAGTCGCCGAAGCCGAGGGTCGTGTCGACCGCCACCGAGAAGCCGGCCGCCTTCAGGGTGTTGGTGGCGCTGCCCTCGGAGGCCCCGACGACGTCGGGGACCTGCACCTTCGCCGGTCCCTTGCTCACCCAGTAGCGCACCGTCGAACCGCGCAACAACGAAGTGCCGGCGGCCGGGCTCTGGTGGATCACGAGACCGCGGCGCACGGTGCTCGAGTGCTGCGCCAGCCTCACGGCCACAAAGCCCTGCGCCTGCAGGGCCGCCGAGGCGGCGCCGGGGGTCGCGCCGGCGACGCTCACCACCGCCGGGTGCAACAGCCCGCGGCTGACGATCAGATGGACCTGCAGTCCCTTCTTGGCCGACACGCCGGCCGCCGGATGCTGAGCCATGACCGCGCCGGGCGCGACCGCGTCGGAGTAGCCGCCCGTCGAGCGTACGGTGAAGCCCTTCTGGCGCAGCTCGCTCGTGGCCCGGCCCACCGTCAGCCCCCGTACGGAGGGCACGGTGACGCTGCGACCGGCCTGGGCCCGATAGGTCAGGACGCCGGCGAGCGCAGCGGCGAACACGACCAGGACGGCCAGAGCCACCCAGAGCCGGCGGCGTCGACGGGAGACGGTGACGTCGCGAGCGGCGGCCGGGCCGACGCGAGTCGCGGCCGTCAGGTCGAAAGCGGCGGCCGGCGAGGCCGCGTTGGGCACGGCGACTGCGGCGGGTGAGGCCGCGACCCGGGTCGCGGCGATCGCCGCCCCGATCCGGCTCCAGCCGCGACCGCGCCCGGAACCACGACCGTCGCGGAGGTGGCGGCGCCGGCGGGGGCGGCTGCGCCGCCCCCGCCGGCGCCCAGATCGAGCGCGGCCAGCGCGGCAAAGAACTCGGCGGCGGTCTGGAAGCGCTCGGCCGGATCCTTGCGCAGCGCCCTGGCGACGATCGCGTCGAGCGTCGGTGGCAGATCGGGCACGAACGTGGCCGGCGAGGGCGCCGGGTCGTTGGCGTGCTGCACGGCGATGGCGAGGTCGTTGTCGCCCTCGAACGGCAGCCGCCCGGTCAGCATCTCGAAGAGCACGACGCCGGCCGAGTAGAGGTCGGAGCGCTCGTCGGTCGGTTCGCCGCGCGCCTGCTCGGGCGACAGGTAGCGCGAGGTGCCCATGACGATGCCGGTCGAGGTGAGCTCCGACGAGCCGAAGTGGGCGATGCCGAAGTCGGCCACCTTGACCCGGCCATCCTGTGCCAGGAGGACGTTCTGGGCGGTCACGTCGCGGTGGATGACGCCGCCGTCGTGGGCCGCCCGCAGGGCGGCGAGCAGGCCGAGCTCGATGTCGCGCGCCGCGGCCGGCGTCAGGCGCCTGCTGCGCTGAACCCGGTCCTTGAGCGTCTCGCCGGGGACGTACTCCATGACGATGTACGACGAGCCGGCCGAGCCGCCACGATCGTGGATGGCGACCACGTTGGGATGGTTCAGGGCGGCGGCCGCCCGCGCCTCGCGGTGGAAGCGCGCCACGAACTGCTCGTCGTCGGCGAAGCGCTCGCGCAGGACCTTCACCGCCACGAGTCGTCCCAGTATCGTGTCCTCGGCCAGGAAGACCTCGGCCATGCCGCCGCCACCCAGGCGCCGCTCGACCCGGTAGCGGCCGGCGATCAGGCGAGCCTCGGCCGGGGGAGTGGCACTCGCCGACGGCGCGTCCGGGCCGGGCGAAGCGTCGGCCGCCGCCGCGGGCGCGCCCGCGGCGAGCGCGTCGCCGGCGGCCTCGCCGTGTGGATCGTCAGGGGTCAAACGAGGGCACCTCGCGGGTGGATCGTCGTGGACGTCGGTAGCGCCGGCGACCGCGCGCGGCTCTGCTGCCGGCGACCGGCTGTGGTTCTTCGTAGTGTAGGCCATGGGCGGCCGGTCGTCTTCCCGGAACCGTTCGGCACGCTCGTCACGCACGCTCGACACGAACGTCTGTTCGTATCATGCTCAGGGCTGTTCGGGGGAGAGTCGAGCGCCGCAGGCGGCCGACCTCGCCCGGACACGCGTCCAACGCTCCGGGACCGGCCGCATCGCCGTCCGCTCCCTTCTCCCCGCCGGGACGGCCCACCTGGTGTCGCATGAGCTTCGTCCACCTTCACGTTCACACCAACTTCTCGTTCGGCGACGGCGCCGGACGCATCGACGAGCTCGTCGGCGCCGCCCGCCGGCTCGGCATGCCGGCCCTGGCGGTCACCGACCACGACGGCCTCTACGGCGCCGTGCGCTTCTACCAGGCCTGCAAGGCGGCCGGCGTCAAGCCCGTCGTCGGCGTCGAGATCAGCGTCGAGTCCATCCTCGCCACGCCGGCGCCAGCCGCCGCCGAGGCCCCCGAGGCCGAGGCCCCGGGCGAGGGTTGAGCGGCGGCGCAGCCGCCGCCGGCCCTCTCGCCCCGCGGTACGGAGCGCCGAACGACGGAGCGAAAGCGGGCGAGCCGGCGAAGGCGGGGCCGGGGGTGAGGGCGAACTCTGAGCGTGAGCACTACCCGCGGCGCCAGCCGCGGGTGCCGTACTCTGGTTCGCGAAGCGCGAGCCCGACCCCCGGCCCCGCCGCAGCCAGCGCGCCCACGCCCCCGCCCACACCCCCAGCCGCGACCGTGCCCCGCGTCTCCACCACCGACCTCTCCCCCTCCCCGCCGCGCGGCCAGTTCGCCGCCACCGGCTATCACCTCGTCCTGCTGGCCCGCGACTACCAGGGCTGGTCGCAGCTCTGCCGCATCATCAGCGCCGCTCACCTCGAGCACCGCGGCGAGCCGCCGCTCGCCCGTATCGCCACGCTCGCCGCAAACCACGATCACCTCATCGCCCTGTCGGCCTGCCGGCGCGGCGAGGTGGGCGCTCTCTTGCCGCCGGCGACAAGGCCGGCGCCCGGGCCGCGGCGACCGCCTACGCCCGGCTCTTCGGCCGCAACGACTTCTTCATCGAGTTGATCGACGAGCAACTGCCCGGCTCCGCCGGCTACGTGCAGCAACTCGACCTGCTGGCCCGCGAGCTGCGCCTGCCCATCGTCGCCACCAACGACGTCCACTATGTAAGCCCGGGCGACGCGCCGCTGCACGACATCCTCGCCGCCGAGGCCGCCAACCAGCCGCTGCCCAACCCGCTCGGCCGGCGCAACAGCGAGCTTTACCTCAAGACCCCGGCGCCAGATGTGGCGCCTGTTTGCCCGTTACCCACAGGCCTACCGCAACGCCGGCCGCATCGCGGCCCGCTGCAACCTCGACCTCGGCCTGGGCCGGCTGCTCTTTCCCGCCTATCCCCTGCCACCCGGCGAAACCGCCTACTCGCTGCTGTGCAAGCACTGCTTCGCCGGCGCCGCCGAGCGCTACAGCCCGGTCACCCCCGAAGTGCTCGAGCGCCTCGAGCGCGAGCTCAAGGTCATCGAGGAGCTCGGCTTCGCCGAGTACTTCCTGGCCGTGCGCGACATCGTGCAGTTCACCCGCGAGCGCGGCATCTACTACTCGGGGCGCGGCTCGGCCGGCAACAGCATCGTGAGCTACGTGCTGCACATCACCGACGCCGACCCCATTGCCCACGAGCTGCTCTTCGAGCGCTTCCTCAACCCCGCCCGCCGCGAAATGCCCGACGTCGACATCGACTTCGAGTCGGCCCGCCGCGACGAGGTCATCGAGTACATCTACGAGCGCTTCGGCCACGACCGCGTGGCCATGGTCGCCAACGTCAACACCGTGCGGGCGCCGTCGGCGGTGCGCATCGTCGCCAGAGCCTTCGACTTTCGCCCCGACGAGATCGACGCCCTGTCCAAAAAGGTGCCCTGGGGCAGCGCCGCCGGTCTGTCGCAGATGCTCGCCGAGCGCCCCGAGCTGGCCAACCACGAGTTCCAGAGCCCGCACTACAAGCGTCTCGTCGGCCTGGCCGAACGCCTCGCCGGCTTTCCCTACATCCTCGGCACGCACCTCGGCGGCTTCGTTCTGTCGCGCGACCCCATCACCGACCGCGTGCCGCTGCAGTGGGCGGCCAAGGGGGTGATCGTCGCCCAGTTCAACAAGGACGACATCGAGACGCTCGGCCTGGTCAAGATGGACATCCTCGGCCTGCGCATGCACAGCGCCATCGCCGAAGCGGTGCGGCTCATCGAGGCGCGCACCGGCGAGCACGTCTCGGCCTGGGAGCTGCCGCGCGACGACCCGGCCGTCTACAAGCTGATCAGCGAGGCGCGCACCATCGGCGTGTTCCAGCTCGAAAGCTCGGGCCAGCGCAACCTCGCCACGCGGCTGCGCGAACGCGACTTCGAAGACGTCATCGCCGCCATCTCGCTGTTCCGGCCGGGGCCGCTGCAGGCCGAGATGATCGGGCCCTTCATCCGCCGTCGTCACGGCCGCGAAAAGGCGCTCGTGCCGCACCCCGACCTGTGGCCGGTCCTCAAGCGCACCTACGGCGTCATCCTCTACCAGGAGCAGGTGATCGAGGCGGCCTCCGTCATCGCCGGCTTCTCGCTCGCCGAAGGCGACCTGCTGCGCCGCGCCATGACCCACGAGCGCTCCCTGGAAGAGATGGACCAGATAGGGCGCGACTTCGTCGAGAAGGCGGTCGCGCGCGGCGTGCCGCGCGCGACCGCCGACGAGGTCTTTCGCCAGCTCCGCGGCTTTGCCGCCTACGGCTTCAACAAGGCCCACGCCGCCTGCTTTGCCGTCGTGTGCAACGCCAGCGCCTGGCTCAAGGCGCACTACCCGGCCGAATTCTTCTGCGGCCTCATGGACAACCAGCCCATGGGTTTCTACTCGCCGCGGGTGGTGTTAAACGACGCCCGCCGCTGGGGCCTCGAGGTGCTGCCGGTCGACGTCAACGCGAGTCTGGTCGACTTTGCCGTCGAGCGCGACGGCCGGGCCCTGCGGGTCGGCCTCGCCTACGTCAAGGAGATGAGTCACGCGGCCGGCGCGGCGATCGTGGCCGAGCGGGCGCCCGAGCGCGGCGGGCCGTACCGCTCGCTGCCCGACTTCTGCCGGCGCACGCGGGTGAGCGTCGAGATCGTCATCAACCTGGTGCGGGTGGGAGCGTTCGACGGGTTGGGGGTGCGACGCGAAGAGCTGCTCGTGCAGGTGCCGCTGGTGCACGCCCAGGTCTTCGGGGCGTCGGGCGTGGGCGGGCGGGCTGCGGGCGGAGCGAGCGGTTCCGGTCGCAGCATCGCGGACGGGGGGGGCTGTCCCCGGGCGGGCTGCGGGCCGGGTGGCGATCTCCGGTCGCAGCATCGCGGCCGCGTCGGCTGCGCCAACATCGGAATGGCGGCACCGCTCAGGGCGACCATCGACCGCCACCCGGCCCTCCGCCCGCCCGGGCCCTGCGTCACCATGCGGCGAAACGTGCGGGCCGGGCGGCACTGGACCGCCCTCCGCCCGCCCGGGCGATACGCCGGCCGGCGACAACCGGAGTGGGACCGGCGGCACTGCTCTCGCCAAGACCCCAGAAGACCTGGGTGACGGGCTCGTCCTGGCCGGGGGCCAGGGCGAGGCGCTGCAGCTGGCGACCGACGAAGAGTTCGGGGCGCTGTCGTTCGTGCCGTCGTGGAGCGCCCGCGAAAAGGTCGCCGTCGAGCTCGAGGTGCTCGGCCTCAACGTGAGCGCCCATCCGCTGGCCTTCGTGCGCGACCGGCTCACGGCGCTCAACGTCGTGCCGTTCGGCCGCCTGCACCTGACGCCCGACGGCCGGCGCGTCCGCCTGGCCGGCGTGCTCGAGCGCGCCCAGATGCCCTGGATCCGCAGCGGTCACCGCACGCTGTTCCTCACCCTCGAAGACGAGACCGGCCTGGCCGAGGTCGTCGTCTTCAACGACGTCTACCTGCGGTACGGCCGGGTGCTCAAAGAGGCGGTCTACCTGCTCATCGAGGGCGAGCTGCAGCACAACGACGAACGCGGTCTCGCGATCGTCGCGGCGCGTATCGTCGACCTCGAAGCGGTGCTCGGCAGGCTGCGCGACCTGCCACCCGACGAACGCAACCGCGCCCTCAAGCGCTCCGGCGAGTGGCTGCCCAAGGTCGAGCCCCGCACGCGCCCGGGGCGCACGGGGTGAGCGCCGGCCCGAACCGGGCCGTGGCGGTGGGCCCGGCGCGGCGCGCCCAGGGCGGCTCTAGTAGGTCTTGTCCTCGTGCGTGTGCTTCTCGAGGTCGCTCCTGAAGCGGTCCCAGAGGCTGGCCTTGCCGGGCAGGATCTCGGCGCTCTCGGGCACGTTGTGCTCGGGCAGGCCGAGCGCCTCCTGGGCCGTGATCGTCAGGCGCACGTGGCCTTCCTGGATGGCCGCCACCTTGTCCTGGCTCACGTAGCGCGGCCGGTCGAGCCAGTTGTGCACGACGCTCGGACCGCCGTGATGGGCGATCGCGAGGCCGTCGAAGATGTCGGCGTTCTCGTCGCCGACCGGCAGGAACACCTCGCCGATCTCGACACCGTCGGCCGACCAGACCTTCCAGTGCGGCTCGATCACCTTCCACGAAACGGTCGTCTCTTCGTCGCTTGCCACTACCGCCCTCCTCGAGGTTGCCGTCGCCTGGTTCTACCCGGCACCCGCCGGCCTGACCCCGACCTTCAGGAGCCGGGTCCGGTCGGCGGCGCACCTTCAGTGACGTTCTCCGTCGCGTCCCCGGCCGCGTCTTCAGTCTCGCCTTGCGTCGCGCCGGCCGGTTCGCGGTCGAACCAGAACCGCTCCCAGGCGACCGCCAGGCTCGCCGGCGGCGACGCGCCTTCGGAGCCGCGCAGGCGCGCGTAGGCCATCACCGCCGGCAGGGCCGCGCACCAGGCGGCGGTTCGCCGCCGGCCCCGGGCGAGGCTCGTGAGCGGCAGGGCCAGGGCCGCGACCATGGCGCCCAGCGCGGCCCGCTTGGCGAGGGCGCCACCGACCACCGCCGGCAGCACGATCCCGGTGGCGGCCGGGTCGAGAGCCAGCGCGGCGCCCAGGGCGGCGGCGGCGCCGCGCCCGCGGACCACGGCGATGTGGGCGACGACCGGCGTGACGGCGAGCGCGCCGCTCAGGTCGGGCCCGGCGCCGGCGAGGCGCCCGATCGCCGTCGGGGCCGACCCCTTGACGAGGTCGATGGCGAGCGTCGCCACGCCGGCCTTCCAGCCCAGGGTGTGGGCGACGTTGGAGGCGCCCGGCTTGCGGTCGCCGGTCTGCTCGATATCGCCGGCGCCCGCCAGCGAGCTGATCAGCCGGGCGCTGGGGATGCAGCCGAGCGCGAAGGCCGCCGGAAGCCCGACCAGGGCGATGCTCGCCGTGCGGGACCTACTCACCATCGCCGACCTCCTCGAGTTGTGGGGAGGCGGCGGCGGGCCGGGCTGCTTGCGCAGCCCGGCCCGCCGCCGCCTCGGGAACGCCGCCCTTGACCAGGAACGAGAGGCCGCCGACCGCGACCGGGATGAGCCAGGTGGCCACGCGCCACAGGATCAGGCTGGGCACGCGGATGGTCTCGGCGGCCACCGGTCCGATCAGGGCGAGATAACCGAGCTCGGCCACCCCGGCGCCTCCGGCCAGCGGCGACAGCGGCATGATCACCTGCAGCACGGCCTGACCGGTGATGATCGAGAAGGGCCGGCCGTGCCAGCCCAGGCCGATCAGGATCAGCGGGATGATGGCGAACATCGCCGTCCAGTAGACGATCTGCGAGACGACGACGCCCAGCCAGACCCGCCAGCCGGCGCGGTGGAACTCGGTGAAGGCCTCGCGACCGGCGTGGATCGTCTTGTGAAACCGCTCGGGGAGCTGTTCTACGCCGATCGGTCGTCGCACCCACAGCGAGCCTATCAGCCAGGCGATCGCCGTGAGCACCACGGCGACGACCACGAACCAGCGCTGCAGGGGCGTGATCGTCGAACCGGTGGCGGGGATGAGCGCGGTCAGGGCGACGAGCACGAGGACCGAGGTGTGCACCACGCCCTTCACCAGGATGACGGACGTCGCCTCGGGCAGGGTGAGCCCCTGACGCCGCAGCGAAAACGCCTGGTAGGGGATCTCGACACCGCCGAACGACGTCGTGCCGCCGACGAAGTTGGCGCGCAGCGACAGCAGCACGAGGGGTTTGAGGCGCACGCTCGCCTTGAGCACGCGCGTCAGCACCACGAGCGTCACGGTGTCGGCGATCAGGTAGACCAGCACGCACAGGACGGCGTAGGCGAGGAACTCGGGCTCGTGAGCCTGGCTGCGCACGACCCCGAGGTTGTGGCGCAGGTGCAGGCTGAACAGGCGCGTGATGAGCACCGTGACCATGACGCTGAGGGCGAAGCCGAGGAACATGCGGGGCCGTGTAAGAAAAGCGCGCAGCTTTTCGGGCGGGGCGACGAGGGGCTCTTCGAAGAGCTCGAGGACCTCCTCGTCGGCCGCGGTGGGAGCCAGCGGTTCCGGGTCGTCAGGCACGGGGGTGGGCGACGGCGCGCCGCAGCAGATCGTGGTAGCGGGCGGCCGCCACCTCGGGCGCGTGACGCGACAGCGCGAGACGGCGGCCGCGGGCGCCCATCCGGCGCCGCTCCTCGGAGCTCATCGCCAGCATGCGGCCGAGCACCGCCGTGAGCTCGGCGGGAGTGTGGGCGTCGACCACGTAGCCGGTCTCACCCTCGACCACAGCCTCAGCCGCCCCGCCGGAACGGCCGGCGATCACCGGCAGGCCGACGAGAGCCGCCTCGGCATAGACGATGCCGAAGCCCTCGACCTCGAGACCGCGGTGCCGCGTCCGCGAGGGGCCGGCGAAGACGTCGGCCGCCTGCAGCCAGAGGCGCAGCTCGTCGGCCGGAACCTCGCCGGGCAGAAGGACGCGCTCGGAAAGGCCGGCCGCGGCGGCCCGCCGGCGCAGCGAATCGGCCAGGCGGCCGCCGCCCACGAGGGCGAGCCGCGCGTCGGGAAACGCCCCGTCGAGACCGGCGAGCGCCGCGATCAGCATGTCCTGCCCCTTGCGCGGCACGAGCCGGCCGACACAGACCACGAGCGGGGCGTCGTCGAGGCCGAGCGCGGCCCGGGCCGCCACCGCGTCGGCCGCCCCGGCCTGCGCGTAGCGCTCGATCTCGAGCGCCGGCCGCAGGACCTCGGCGCGGGCGACGCCCCCCGACAGGCGCACTGCCTGGTCGGCGGTGTACCGGCTCACCGTGAACAGCAGCGACGACTCGGCCAGCACCAGCCGGAGCAGACGGGCGACGCCCGGAACGGCGCCGGGAACGGTGATCTCGGCGCCGCCGAGGAAGACGACATAGGGCACACGCGCGGTGCGCCGCAGCCAGGGTCCGAGCAGACCGGCCGGCAGCGGGTGACCGAGCTGGAGCAGCTCGAGGTCGTGCTCGCGGATGAGTCGTTCGCACAGGCGCTCGACCGCCGAGGTGGGCGTGACCGCCGATCGCGCCGTGCGGATGACCGTGTAGGGGTGGGTGGCATCGAAGGCGGCCGCGTCGCGGTGGGCGGGCGCGACGATCACCACCTCGCCCGGGTCGAGCGTCTGGATCATGTTCCAGTAGTAGGTCTGGGCGCCGCCGACGCGCGGCGGAAAGTCGTTCGTGACGAAAAGGGAGCGAGGGACTCGCTCGCCGGCGTTGCCATGCTGACCCATGGCGGCCATTCTACCGGTCCGAGCGGCGGACCGCACCGCCCAGGCGGGGACGGCCCTACGGCGCCTGGCGCTCCACGATCGCCTGCAGGACCTCGAGCTCGTCCCTGTCGAACCAGAAGAGATCGCAGACGCTGCAGTAGTCGACCTCGACCGCCTGGTCGTAGTTGAAATGGCGGCGCATCATGGTGCGTCCGCACCGCGGACAGGCGATCAGCGTCGTCTGCGAGGCGGCTCTGCGCCGGGCGAAGTCGCGGCGCAACTGGTCGCCGCTCGCGATGACGTAGTCGGCCAGATGCTGCTGGCGGTCGTCGAAGCGCATCTCGCGCCGCGCCAGGATGCGCTGGACCTGCGGCGTCGTGACCAGGCGCCCGGCGCACGCGCGGCAGACGAACACGGTCGCCCCCTCGTAGTCGCACTGCTCGAGCAGCGAGCGGCAGATCGGACACGCCAGGGCCTGCGCCACCGCCTCGTGAGCCTTCAGGGACGACGCCGCCGCCGGCACCGGCGTGCTCGACGATGAGGCAGCCGGCGACGCGTTCGCGCCCGGCGACCCGGAGAGTGCCGCGGGTACGAACGCCGCTCCGGCTGCGCCGACGACCGGTGAGGCGGTCTCGGGCTCGGGCGCGGGCGCAGAGGTCGAGGGGGTCGCGGGCGCCTGCGCGGCGACCGCCAGCGGCGCGCCGACCACCTGCGCCAGCCGCTCGGCGCCCGGCTCGGCGGCAGCCGAGCCGGGCGCCAGGGTCACGTGCTCGCGTTGCTCGA